>JAAVIA010000007.1 GCA_014799405.1 Lachnospiraceae bacterium | reverse complement strand
TATTCCTAATTCCTGCGCATATCTTTTTAATTCCTCCAGCTTATCTCCCTCACCATATATAAACAAATCATCTGTAATGTTTTTACAAGCCAAAAAATATGCATCAAGGAGCAATTTATGATTTTTTTGTTTTGACAATCTTCCGATTGTAACAATGCCGGCAGGTGCATTGCTTCTCTGTACCTTATAAAACTTCTCATCCACAGGGTTTAAAATAATACAAGATTTTTTTTGTACGTTTTTTGGAAACCATACCTTAGCGTCCTCAGTCTGAAACACACATCCGTCAGCTATTCCATAAAGAACCTTTGCCAATATTTTAGATAAGAAATTAGAATACTCCTGCTTAGGATCATTACGCACAGAAACTATAGTCCTTGTTTTTAAAAACAGACCTGCTGCAATTGCACGAAAATTGTTTTCTCTCATAAATGCAATTTGAACATCAGGCTTAACAGCCTTGAGTATCTTCCTCAGTCCCATACAACGGAGCATATTTTTTTTAATTACATTAGTCTTAGCTTCCTCTTTTTCCAAATTAATGCGTTTTACACGTGAATCCACATTATACTCATGACTGTCAGGGAAATTAGTAACCAAAGTAACGGCATTCCCCCATCTGCTAAATGTATTAGCCAGATTGACCATAACCTTTGCTGCTCCCCCACCACGAATTGTACTTATATAAAATAATATATTCACCTTAACCAGCTTTCCTCATTCCGTTGCAGATAGTCTGAAATCTTATCAACTGCATCGTCAACTTCCTTATCATTTTTAACAACAAATGCTTCGTAATCCAAATGACTGCAAATACTGTTAATCCGCTCTGTCATTTCCATCCTTTTACTTCCGTCAAGCTCATCTAACCTTGATTTACCGTTTTTTCTTTTTGACAGACGTGCCAACGCCACGTCTGTTTTCACATTAACATAAACAGGTATAACGCTATTATTAACTAAATTTCTAATATAATTATAACATATTTTATAATTTTCTGCTTTTGCTTCCGTATATAATGAAATTACAGCCTGTGCAATGCCCTCATCCATTATTAAAAAATCAACATTGTTACTATTTTCATAGTTTAATGTGTATGCAAGATTTACCCACATTTTTAAGCTCTGTGATAAATTTCTTTTTGGTATATTGGATAATGCTAATATCCTTCTTAACTGTTTTAAATGTCCTGTAGAATAAGATATGGCTTTATAAAGCTTCACAGCTAATCTTTTTAATGTACCATACCGCATATCCAAAATCCACGAAGGCTCCTTAACACTATAACCTGAATACCTGAGCTTTTCGGCCAATGCATGAGAAATCTCGCTTTTACCGCTTCCAGGCAAACCATAAAAATCCAGTATCACCATTTCAAATCACTTCCCAAATAGATTGCATAACATCACCAAACGACTGCTTCATATCCCTTGACGTATCAATTTCCACCTCTGCCTTTCCAGTATGAATTTTTCTGACTGCCGCTTTTTTATTTTCAATTTCCTCCACAGTCATTTCAGGTTTTCTTTGAATGGCTATATCCGTAGGTACCATCAGCTTAACAAGCAAATCCGGCGGATTTTCATAAGCATGTTTATAAATACGGTACTCCCAATGAGATATTTTTTTTAGAAAACCTTTTCCGTTCAAATACCTTGTTAATAATGGACCGTCGCTAAATCCCATAACTGCAATCTGAGGGTATCTGTCAACCAATACCAATAACCCGTTATTTCGTGCCATTGTAATTTTTTTCAATTTTTTTCTTTTTTCAGATGCAAGAGTAACCGCCCAAATAATTTTTGACAATGCATAAAGACGTGCTTTTATAGATTTCTTTTTCTTTTCATATAATTCCTTTTCCATAGTCCTGCCAACGCCTTTGCCTCCTACACGTTTTGCAATTATTTTCATCGGTTTTCTTATCAGCGAACTGCTGCCATCACCGCTTCCAAGATACACGGAATATACATCTATTTTTTTATTAAATTCTTTTTTTAAATATGCCAGTGTCGTTGATTTTCCTGCTCCATCACATCCTAATAAGGCAACCACCGTTCCACCTGAGGGTGAAACTCTCCTGGTTGCCTTAGTTGAGGACATACCCATTCTTCGTTTAATACCTCCAAACAACCAATACAATTCACGCACTGTTCTTCTATACCATGACGTAAACCTGTTGTATGGCGTAAATCTTCTCATCCCCGCTCTAAGATATTTTTGAAGGCTATACAATTGTCTTTTTTTATTTAGGTTTTTTTGTAAAAGCCTCTCGATTTCACAGGCGCAGGATACGTTTAGCATTTTTTCCGCAACACTGATAACTGAAGATGATGATGTATGTTCCTTAAGCCACTCTATTTCAAGCAAATCATCTTTCCCTATTTTTTTCCAATAATCTCTCCATCTTAACTTTAAAGCCATTCGTACAAGTATCAAAAAAAATTCGTCATCAGCCGAGGAACAATATATTTTGCCCTCTGTGGTATCTACAAGCAGTCGCCTTGATAAGATATATTCAGTCCATGGAACCGTATATCCTTTCAAATGCTTTTCACCTATACTCAACCGATAATGAAGATGCAAATGCCAAATTTTTGCTGTTTCCTTATCAAATCCTATATAATCCTCTATAGCGTTATATTGCATAAGCGGCATTGCCCGAAATCTTTTCAAACCCGATTTGCACAAGGTATATTCCAAAATTGTTCTTTGGGCAGGGTTAAAAAGAATATCTAAATCCGTATCTCCCCTAAGTGCATCTTCTATGTGCTCATTACTTTTCCAATGACAGTATTCTATATTGTTTTCTTCAAAATTATCCAACATTAATTGAATTGATTTTAACATTTAACGCTCCTTTATTTGCAATATTTCTTCATATAAAACAGAATACTGCTGATGCATTGTTTTTAATGAAAATTCCTTTTCAACACACATCTTTGATTTTTTTCCTATGTCAATAAGGTCTGTATGCTGTTTTTTAATATATTCATCTATGGCAGCCACCCATGCATTAATATCCTCCAACGGCAAAATTCTTACTGCCTCCGTATATTCTGCAATTTCCTTATGCGGCTCAATATCTGATAAAACAACCGGAAGCCCTATATACATTGCCTCCAATACCGATATAGGCAATCCCTCCAATTTAGATGGCGAAATATATACATCCGCTGATTCCAAATATTTATATACATCATTTCTTGGAATCAAACCAACAAATTCAACCTTTTCCTTTAATCCCAATTCCTCTGCTTTTTTTCTGATTTCACCCTTTGCATCCTCTGCTCCTATAAAAATAAACTTTGCATCACCGTTAATCTTACTTATAACATCCAACAAAAAATCATGATTTTTTATTTCCACCATTCTTGCAACATAAATAAACCTTTTATATTTATGTTCATCACTATTTATTTGTGTATTTAGTTTCAAAACATTGTCAATACGTTCTAAGTCTGTACCATTTTGTATTGGCAGAATATATTCACCCTTTATTTTTTTTAGAATTTTAGAATAACCGTTATATGAGGATTTACTTACACACGTCACCTTATACGAACAAAGCGAATTAAAAGCACTTAAAATTTTATTATGTACGGCATAACCCGTAAAGGTGCTGTGCACCGTAAACAAAACTTTTTTTCTTATATGTGTACCAAACATACTTATGTTAAACCAAAACGCTGACTGTGGCTGATGCAGATGAATAATATACGGAATATTATTATTCTGCAATTTTTTTATTAATTTTATAACTGTTTTTCTGATAACAAATGTATTTTTAGGCAGATTATAAATACGAACATTCTCTGGAATTTGCATTTCAGGCATCACAGTGTCCAATTCGCAAACCAAAACAATATGAAGCTCATTTTTATAATTGACAGCCCTATATAATACAAATTCATTGAAGGGCATACTTGTTTCCGTAATAGAATCCAAAACCGTAATTACACAGGCATTCTTATTCATAAGAAACCACCAATTCCTTTATTTTTTCTAAATAGGCATCAACTACTATTTTTCGGGAAAATTCCTTTTTCACCTTTCCTCTCCCCAAAATACCCATCTCTTTTCTTATATTATTTTCCGTTTTTAAAAAAACTTCGATTTTTTCAACCAATTCATCAACATTTCCGCCCTGATAAATAAATCCGGTTTCTCCATCATTTACTGTTTCCCTGCACCCTGCATTGTCAGTAGTTATTAAAACCCGTCCCGATGATGCGCTTTCCAGAAGCACATTGCTCATTCCTTCACCATAGGTTGACGGATGAATTGTCGCATGCGATTTTGCAATAAACGACTTTACGTCCTTCTGTTGACCTCTGTAGAATAATATTTCCTTCTCCTGTAGTTCCTTTAGCTCCTCCTCATACTTACCTTCAGTTGGTTCTATAAATCCAATAATATTAAATTCCGTGTTTGGAAATTTTTTCTTAATGCGTTTGGCAGCCTCAATATAATCATCGATTCCCTTGTCATGTAGCACTCTTCCAATGTAATTAAACACAACCTTTGCACCTGTCAAACCATCTCCACCGTCAGGATATTCTTGAAGGGGAAATCTTTCTGTATTAACACCAGACCCTGGAATCAGTTGACAGTTACCGTAAACGAGCCCGCTTTCCTTTGCTAGCAACATATTTTCACTATTTTGAAACATAACACAGGAAGAATGCCGAAATGACATACGAAATAAATTCAACACAAATTTTTGCATAAGCCTATTCATTCCTAATACACTTCCCAACCCCGTTACATTACTGATGTACGGTATACCTAAGCTATATGCAGCAAATCCCGCATACACATTAGGTTTTGAAGTATATGTCAGCACAACATCCGGTCTGCTTTTTGAAAATAACCTTCTGTAATGAACAAGCAGTTTCAAATCAGAAACAGGATTAGTCCCTCTGCGGTCAATAAAAACATCATCATAATAGAATTTTATTTCTCTCATCAACTCCAATTTTTCACCATGAGGACATGATATTAAAACATTGTATCCTGCATTTATGAGTCCCTCAATCAACTCTTTACGAAAACAGTACACATCATCATCATGATTAGTAACTAAAGCTATTAATTTTCTTTTTCTGTTTATGTCTTTTTCCATACTTTATTTATCCCTTTTAAATACTGTAACTATCGTTTTAAACATTATATATAGTTCCGAGCCAATACTAAATTTCATCAGACTATGTAAATTATACTTCATTTTTTCAGGTAAAATTTCTTCAACATATACCAAATCCGCATCAACTGCGTTCTGTAACAGTTTATCCTCATCTCTGTATTCAATACTTGCTTCAGATGTAACTCCAGCAGGCAGCAACAAGGTTGCCATCATCTCTGGTCTGTATTTCATTACATATTTCACAACCTCCGGTCTTGTTCCAACAAAACTCATGTCTCCAAAAATAATATTAATCAACTGTGGTAATTCATCTAAACGATATTTTCTTAACGTTTTTCCTATTTTTGTTACCCTACTATCATTTTCCACTGTAACTTGGGTACCTTTTTTTTCCGCATCTGAAATCATTGTCCTAAATTTAATTATTTTGAATTTTCTTCCATATTGAGTGACTCTTTCCTGACAGAAAAAAATTTTTCCCTTAGAATCCATTTTTATTAATATTGCTATAATCAATAATATCGGAATAAGCAAAATTAGCAACATGGTTGCCATAACAACATCAAAGCTGCGTTTAGCTAAAAGACTTACTTTTTTTCTGCTCAAAACGTCATAATACGGTTTAACTGCCTCAGTTCTCATGTACTCGGGCAGTTCCTCCCATTTAGATAAACCCACTACAATTTCCTCACTTAACAATCTACAAACACCTTTTGACACATTCAATCACATATTCTACATCATCATCTGACAGACATGTATGCAAAGGCAGCGTCACCTCATTTTTAAACATATCATATGCATTAGGATAATCTAAAATGTCAAAGCCAAGTTTTTGGTATCCTGTATGCATCGGAAGCGGCTTATAGTGTACATTTGCAACAACACCACACTCTGCCAGCCTGACAATAAAAGCATTTCGTTCTTCCTCACCACATCCATTTAAACTACAAATATATAAATGTCCCGATGACTCATATTGATCCGAAAAATGCTGTACAAATGTCAGTGGCAAATCTCTAAATTCACTATTCATTTTTTCTATTATTGTTCTTCGTCTGGCTAAAATCGCATCATATCGCCTGATTTGTCCAAGCCCAATCGCTGCGTGAACATCTGTCATATTACACTTATACCAAGGAGCCTCAATATCATATTCCCAAGCCCCTATCTTTGTTTTTGCAAGTGCATCCTTGCTTTGACCATGCAAACTTAAAAGCATATATTGATGATACATTTCATCATTGTCTATACCGTCAATATCATTCCATACAACCGCACCGCCCTCCGCAGTGGTTAAATTTTTAACTGCATGAAAACTGTAATTTACAAAATCTGAAAATTTTGCAGCAGGCTCCTTTTTATATGTGGCACCAAATGAATGAGCGCCATCTACCATGACTATAATTCTATCTACAGCCTTCTGTATAGGATTATCGCTCGCTTGAAACATATCCCTTTTACGACAGACAATGTCCATTATTCTGTCATAATCACATGGTATACCAAACAAATCAACAGGTATAATAACCTTGGTTCTCTCAGTAATTGCAGCCTCAAGCTTATCATAATCCATCGTGAATTTTCCTTTTGCACAATCCACCATGACAATTTTGGCGCCCACGTGTGTAATTACGCTTGCAGTTGCAGTGTAAGTATATGCCGGAACAATTACCTCATCACCTTTACCGACACCTAAAATGCGTAGTGTCATTTCTGCACATGCTGTATTTGAATTTAAACAAACAGCCTTTTTTGTATGACATCTTTCTGCTATCAGTCGTTCTAATTCCTTCGTCTTTGGTCCGGTAGTAATCCACCCTGATTTCAAAGCATCAATAACCTCATTTATCTCATCCTCCGTGATGTCAGGTGGACTAAATGGTATATGTTTCATTTGCAGACTCCTCTTTTTATACATTTACGGATGATACGTTGCCACAATCTTCCTTACCCAATCCCTTATATCTTCAGGTTCCTCAACAACATAAGACTTAAGCTCTTCCAATTGCTTCATAAACTTGTCTTCATCTATGTCAATCGGTTTTCCGATATGGATAAGCTTATTTTCCGTATCCTGTAAGCCCTCCTCGTCCATGAGCATTTCTTCATAAAGCTTTTCTCCCGGGCGAAGCCCTGTAAACTCAATTTTAATATCATCTCCTGGTTTATGCCCCGACAAACGTATAAGGTTTTTTGCCAAATCCAATATCTTTACCGGTTCACCCATATCAAGGACAAATATTTCTCCACCTTTTGCATATGCTCCTGCCTGAAGCACAAGAGATACAGCCTCCGGAATTGTCATAAAATATCTTATAATGTCAGGATGTGTAACCGTAACGGGTCCCCCCGCCTCTATCTGCTTTTTAAAAAGCGGTATTACACTTCCGTTGCTTCCAAGAACATTGCCAAATCGTACTGCCACAAACTCCGTCTCCGAATGCTTATCATATGTCTGAATTATCATCTCACATATACGTTTTGTAGCACCCATGATATTGGTAGGATTTACAGCCTTGTCCGTAGATATCAAAACAAACCTTTTAACCTTCCATCTGTTAGCAGCCTGAACAACCTTCCATGTGCCTAAAACATTATTTTTTACCGCCTCATTTGGACTATCCTCCATAAGCGGTACATGCTTATGAGCTGCTGCGTGATACACAATATCAGGCTTATATTTCTCAAATATCATATCCATACGTTTCGTATTTCTGACAGAAGCAATAAGCACAACCAAATTAAGCCTCGGAAAGCTATTTCGCAGTTCCTGTTGAATATCATAAGTTGTATTCTCATAAATGTCAACCAGTACAAGCTGTTTTGGATTATGTGATGCTATCTGGCGGCATAGCTCACTACCAATCGAGCCGCCTCCTCCTGTTACCATAATCACCTTACCCGATACATAATCAAGTATAGATGTTAAATCTACCTTTATCGGTTCTCTTCCTAAAAGGTCATTCACATCAACATTTTTCAGCTTGCTTACACTCACATCACCATTTACAAACTGATAAATACCAGGCAGCCTTTTAAGCTCACAGGTAGTCTGCTTACATATATCCAATAACTCCTTTAGTTCTCCTGGTGAAGCGGACGGAATTGCTATAATTATCTCCTTAGCACCTGTTTTTTCAGCTATATCTACAATTTTGTTTCTGTCTCCAAGAATTTTTATGCCATGAATATAACTACCAATTTTACTTTGTGCATCATCAATTACACCTACTATATTCATGTTAAGATGCCTACTGTTGCGTATTTCCTTAATAAGAGCATTGCCCGCATCACCGGCGCCCACAATAAGCACCTTCCTCTGTTCATTTTTATATTGTCGCCAGTCTACAAATGAGCGAAGTGCTCTATATGCAAAACGGCTAAGTAAAATAAGTATCCATAAAATACCACCATACAATATATAAAAGCTTCGTGGGAGCGGGGTGTCAACTCCATGATGTACAAGTCCAACAATACCTATGGATAATATTCCCTCTGATACGCATGCTACGGTAACATTAAAAACCTCCATTGCTCCTGCATACGCCCATAAGCTTGAATAAAGCTTAAAGAGCGCAAATACTAATATCGCAGAAACAATCAAAAGTGGAAGGCATTTCCACAATCTGTCTAAATATTTTTTTTCAATATTCCGATAAGCAAACTCGTACCTTAACCACAGTGCAAAAAATGCTGCTACAAAAACCGCACAGGCATCATAGCATATTAAAAATAAGCGTTTTATCCATAATTCAGCACTTTTTTGCAACATCTGCATTTCCTCTTTCCGTCTCATTTTAAGCTTCAACAATTGTAGCACTTACTTCCTTATGCTTCAAGTAGCACTATTTTCTTACTTTCCGTTTCTTCCTTCTCTAACACCATATCTCACATAGTGTATGTAATAATTTTTAAGATTATTTCCATATGCATTTCGCAAGTCCGCATATCTGTTCTTGTAATTCTGTACATTAAAGGTGTCCTTTGCCTGTCTGCCTTCCTTCATTCCATAATTTATAAAATGCTTTAATACCGCTTCATCATCAAGGTTAAATGCTTTCTTTATGTCGCTATATTGATTAAAATAGTAATTACAATCATAAACAGCACTGTAATCCACGCCGTTATATACAGTGGAGGCTCCCAGTCTTGCTGTATCGCCTGTTGCTTTACGGCCTTCACGTTTTCCGTTTGTTATATAATGCATGTAATATGCTTTAAGGTTATTTTTATATGCCCTCCTAAGATCTCCATATCGATTTGCATAGGACATGACATCAAAATCTGCCTTTGCCTGACGTCCCTCTTTCATTCCATAGTTTATAAAGTGATTTAATACAGCTATATCATCATTTCCAAATGCCTTCTTAATATCAGGATATTTATTTATATAATAGTTATAATCATATACTGCACTGTAATCTATGCCATTCTTTTTTGTAATGGAATTTTTCATCTGCGTTGTTCCTACTGCATTTCGTCCCTCATTTATCCCATAATTAATGTAATGGCTGTAATATTTCTGATTATCATATTCAAATACCGAGCGTAAATCAGCATATGCATTTTTATATGACGCTAAATTAAACGTCTCACATCCCTGTCTGCCTTCCTTCATTCCATAGTTTACAAAATGAGCGAGAACCGCACGGTAATTGCTGCCAAAAGCATCATATATATCTTTGTATTTTGTTACATAATAGTCATAGTCATATACGGCACTGTAATCCACGCCATTATAAACAGTAACCGGTCCGTCAGAATAATAATTTGGATCTATATACTGTGAATTTTCTGACATATGTCCGCTGTAAATTGCAGCTGATGCCGCAACCAATGTTGCATTATAATCAATAGCAACCTCATTGCATTGGTAATTACTTGCAGAATCCTCATAATATCCGCTTGTGGACGGTCCGCCCACCAATGCACCTATTAACGTATGTGCCTGCGTTCTCGTTCCCTGATCGCTTCCAGTATAGCCTGATGCAGCCCTGTGATGCGGATATTTGGAACTATAGCTGTTGTAGCCCGTTACAAAGCACTGCTTTGCCCCATTATTTCCAAGGAGGAATTTCATCTGTCCCTCTGCCCAGCTTCTGTATGTGTTTGTTCCTGTCATTTTGTCATAAAGAAGTCCGGTAAACTGCATGGATGTATTATATCTTGCAGAACCCCAGTCATTAACGCATTTGTAACCATCATAGTTACTGTTTCCGTTGCTTATATTCATAACTGTTGAAAGTGCACTGCTGTTTCCGTTATAGTATGCCACGGCAGGACCTACATTATCCCAACAAAGCGGCCAATATGGCTTCTGTGCATCTCCGCTGTTTTTATATTTGTCAAATTCTGCCTTATATGAGCTGTCACCTGTAACCTGATAGAGCATAAGCGCTGCAAGACAGTAATCGTCCTCCCATGCAGAGGAAGCGTAAAATGAGCCTGCGGTTTTGTTTGTACCCTTATTGTTTGCTTTTGCATAGGCAAATAACTTCTTTGCCATATCAAGATATTTTGTTCCGCCAAAGTTTTTGTACTGCATTGTAAGTGCCGCAGAGCTTAAGGCAACTATATCCGTAGAAGGCTCGGAGGCGCTTGTAAAATAAAACGGTCTGTTTGCATTTGACTGATTTTCAGGTGCACCCCAATATCCGTGGTCGTAGCCTCCGCCACCCTGTCCTACCTGTACACAATAAGCTTCAACATTTCCACGTGCATCAAGCACTGCGCAATTAACAAGATAATCAGCAAAATATGTTGTTATGGTTTGTAAATGTCCCGTCTGTGATGCCGCATCAAATGCACTTTTATAAACATCATAGCTCATGCCGAGCGTAAAAGCTGAGTAAGCTTCCGGAAGCCCGAATTTTACTGCGTCACCGGCATCATGAAAACCTCCTGTAAGGTCTACGGAAACCGTAACTCCATCTTTTCTCGTATATGTAGTCTTATCAAAGGTATGACAGTTATTTCTCCATGAATACTCACTTGTCTGCCCAACCTTTGTTCCACACATGTTTGCGTCATAAAAATACAGGGAATATTGAAGCAGCTTTGCATAATTATACTCTATGTCCGAATAATTATAATTTTTAATTCCTCCATAAGGTATCTGCATCGCATTTGCAGGAATGCTGTAGGACAGCGTTCCAAACACTATGCACAAACAGCATATCAGCCCTGTAAGTCTGTTAATTAATTTGCGTTTTCCCATGTTCATATATTATACCTCCTATTTCTTTGGACGTCAGCCATTCCATATTTGCTTTTTAACTACTTCCCATTACGACCTTCCCGTTTACCATAATTTATATAGTGCATATAATATTTTGTCAAGTCGTTTCCATATGCATTTTTCAAATCTACATATCTGTTTTTATAATTGTTTACATTGAATGTAAATATTCCCTGTCTTCCCTCTTTCATTCCACAATTTATAAAATGCTTAAGCATTGCTTCATCGTCAAGTCCGTAAACCTTACGAATATCACTGTACCTTGAAGCATAGTAAGTTCCGTTATAAACGGCACTGTAATCCTTGCCATTATATTTTGTCACACAGCTTTGTATTTCAGTAGTTCCCGTTGCAATTCTTCCTTCACGTTTTCCACAATTAATATAATGCATATAATACAACTTCAAATTATTTTTATATGCATTGCGCAAATCAGCATATTTATATGCATATGAATAAACATTAAAGTCAACCCTTGCCTGTCTGCCCTCCTTCATTCCATAATTTACAAAATGAGCAAGCACGGCATTTTCATCCCCTCCAAACGCTTTTTTTACATCAGCATATTGGGATATGTAGTAATTATAGTCATAAACCGCTCCGTAATTCACACCCCTATATACTGTAGTCGCATTTTGAAGCTCTGTCGTACCGGTTGCCTTACGCCCTTCCTTTTTTCCGTAGTTTATATAATGAATATAGTATTTTTTCAAATCGCTTCCATAAACACTTCTCAAATCACTGTACATATTACGGTATGATTGTACATTAAAGCCTGCACACCCCTGTCTGCCCTCTTTCATTCCATAATTTACAAAATGAGCAAGCACGGCTGCATCATTAGCTCCATATGCCTTCCATATATCATCATAAGCTTGTATATAATAATCATAATTATATACTGCACTGCAATCCACTCCACCCAACACCGTTACAGGCTTGGATACGGGGCTTGTGATTTTAAATGCAATACTTTTGGAGCCTGAATATCTGCCAATACCTGTTACCGTAACAGTTGCCGTACCGATTTTTTTGTTGTTGCTGTATGAGAGGATATAATCTGTATTTTCAGTAAGAATACGTCCTCCAAGCACAACCTTCGGCTTGTTCATTATGTTGCTTCCCGTATATTTTACAACGCTTTGATCAAGGGTAACGGAAAAATCATCTGCCGAATACACAGGTGCATCATCACATTCATCGGTAAAAGCCTTTATTCTTGCACATTGATTTGCCGTATATCTCGTTGTCATATCATACACGATTCCGTTTCTGCATACATATGACCAGCCTTCCTCCGTATAGCTGTTAAATGCTATCTGACTTCCATCTAAGGTTGCATCCGTATAACACTTTACGCTTGAATCGCCCAAATCCAAATCCTCAAGTGTAAAAACAACGGTATATCGGTCACCCTTCTCTAAATACACTTTTTCATCAATGGGAATCGTGTAATATCCCTTATATGTGGTGTATCCCTGAACCGGTGCATCAAGGACAGGGATTCCGCTTGTGGGATTTCCTGCCTCAGGGTTAAGGTATATCTGTATGCTGTAGCCTATATTATCATCCGCCAGTGCTATAGAAACTGCCTTAAGTTCCTCACACGCTGCTCCTGCCACAGTAAATTCATTGGCTATATAGTCACCATCGTCAATTGTTATTGTTGCAACTGTCTCACTTCCGTCATACTGATAATTAAAATCATAATTATCTGCCGGTTCTCCGTAAAATGCAAATGCGTCCTGATTTTTAAGGCAAAGGTCATCATAGGATATCCAAAAATAATCCCTGTAACTGCCCCAGCTGTTTTTTATAAGCCACGCACCATCTGACGACGCTTCATTTACAAAATTATTCTTTGAAAAGGTATCATCCCATCCGACTATCATTATTGCATGGTCGGCCTGATACTGCAAATCTGCATAAGCATTTGAATAGCTTTCATATACGTCACTGTAAGTTGCACCCTGGGTCTGCACGCTTGACGCAACAGAACCATTATCCATAATAAGCTTCTTAACCTCATCCGTATTTTGCATGGATACAATATACGCATTTTGCAGATGACAGACATCATCATATGCCAAGCTTGAATTAAGGTCAGCCGCCTGACTTGTGCTATTTCCTGCAAGACTATATGGTGCTTTTGTATCATCCGCCCCTCCAAGCCATGAGGCAAGGGCAAACATGGTATAATAATGATTTCCTCCTATATTAAGCCAATGACTGTTCTTTGCGGTGGCAGAATCATTTCTAAGGTTATTAAGCTTGTCTGCAACATGGTGATAAAAGAAATATATAAGCTGATACTCGGATAAATCAATATCAGCAGTCCCTGAAACATATCCGTTTACAAGCATTGATGACTCCAACGCGCCAAGTGCTGAAAATGCCCAGCATGTGCCATATGGATTTTGATTTTTCACAGATGTTATATATCCGTAATCTCTTGAGTCATACTTTGTCGGTATGAGTGAATATGTAACCAAATCACTGTCAAGCCTATGATAATAATCCGTATGCTCGTCTATATCGATATAGCTGTTTTGAATATTTTGATCTGTCTGTTCTTCTGTATATATGTTCTCCTCCCCGTGAACAATAACAACTGACAAAGGCGAAAAAACAATACAAAGCAACGTGAAAACAGCTATTATTTTATTGTTTTTTAATATTTTTTTCATTTTATTTACATCCTTTATAGATATATTATTAGTATAAAAGATTCGTCATTTAATATCAAGCAAAACATCAATATAACAGCCAAAGAAAATACACATTAAAAAACAATAAATGGGACCGTCCGCATAGTGCTACAGCCCCATTTATTTTAAAACACAATATTTAAACCTTTTTTAGTACCTCCACAGTTTCTCAACATAATCGCCCATTATGCTGTAACCGTAATTCTTAGCTGACGCCCATCCCTTACCATATGGATTTTCCTGAATGCCAAGCCACTCCACATAAGGTGCCGTGCCTCTTGTAACAAGAGTAAATCTTGGGTCAACACATGGATTTTTTAATGCGTCTTTTGATGCATATGCCTTAAGATGCTGAACCTGTGCCCTTACACCGAGCCTCACCGTATCAAAGGTTGCAGGTGTTCCTCCGTCATCTGTCGCTCCGATTCCGGCAAAATTAAACTGTTCTATTCTTACTGCGCCACCGTATCTTAAAAATCCCGTTTCCTTCATAGCCTGACAAAATGCTATTTCCGCATCAACACCTTCAACTGTACACTCTTCTATGTAAATTTGGCAAAGAGCTTCAATTGTAGGTGCATCCGTATTTGCATAATAGGAAGGATATTTGGCATTTGCTCTATAATATGCTGCCATCTGCTGTACATTTGTTGTCGTCTTACCCATTATAGCAGTCTGGGTTGCATTTGCACTTGCCCCATCCGCAACTCTTCCTTCTCGCTGTCCATTTTGGATATAGTGCAGATAGTAACTCGGAAGATTGTCACCAAATGTCTTATATAAATCATTGTAATTAGCCTTATACCATTTTACGTTAAATTCAGCTTTTGCCTGTTCGCCTGCATTCATTCCGTAATTTACAAAATGTCTGATTGCGCCTGCGTCATCACCATCAAATTCCTTTTTTAAATTTGGATACTTATTTATGTAATAGTTATAATCATATACCGCACTGTAATCCACCCCATCATACGTCGTTATAATATTTTGCATGCTGGTAGTTCCTGTTGCCTGCCTGCCTTCCTTGACACCATAGTTAATGTAGTGCAGATAATACTTTTTCAAGTCCGTACCATAGACCCTTCTCAAATCCTGATATTTGTTTCTATATGACTTTACATCAAAGGTTTCCTTTGCCTGTCTGCCTTCCCTCATTCCATTGTTTACAAAATGTGCAAGTGCACCTTCATCGTCACCATCAAATGCATTCTTTAAATCAGGATATTTATTTATGTAGTAATTATAATCATATACCGCACTGTAATCCACTCCGCCGTATGTCGTTATCGGATTTTCTATGCTTACAACCCCTGTTGCTTGTCGTCCCTCCTTAACGCCATAGTTAATGTAGTGTAGGTAATATTTTTTCAGGTCCATACCATAGACCTTTCTCAAATCCTGATATCTGTTTCTATATGACTTTACATCAAAGGTTTCCTTTGCCTGTCTGCCTTCCTTCATTCCGTTGTTGACAAAATGTCTGATTGCGCCTGCGTCGTCACCATCAAATGCATTCTTTAAATCAGGATATTTATTTATGTAGTAATTATAATCATATACCACACTGTAATCCACTCCACCATATGTCGTTACAGGATTTTGTATACTTACGGCTCCTGTTGCCTGTCTACCTTCCTTTACGCCATTGCTAATGTAGTGCAGATAGTATTTTTTCAAGTCCGTACCGAAGACACTTCTCAAATCCTGATATCTGTTTCTATATGACTTTACATCAAAGGATTCCTTTGCCTGCCTGCCTTCCTTCATTCCATAATTTACAAAATGTACTAATGCTTTATAATCGTTATCGCCAAAAGCCTGTTTTAAATCCGGATACTTGTTTATGTAATAGTTATAATCATATACAGCACTGTAATTCACGCCACCATAGATAACCTCAAAGTTATCTATATCATTATGATGATGCTCTATAGTATTATTGCTTATATATTCAATAATAGCCTGCGCATCAGCCTGTCCAAGCGCTTTAAGCTTTTCCTCACTACTAAGATAGGTTTCCGCGTCCTGCTGATTGCTTATAAATGCATGCTCAACTATCATTCCGGGGATACCTGCAAGTTTAGTCTGATAAAGCTCACCATACCAATCAGCAACCGAGCCATCAGGATAAGGCTCCTTTCCGCTTTCGGAATATCTTATTTTAACGCCTCTGTTTGTCAAACCCAATGCAACAAGCTTTTTCAGTATTTCATTGGCAAGTCCCTCGGAGGTATCGTGAACGTATTCCTTATATTCACTGTCACCATGCGGTATCCAGACTTCTGCACCATTTGGAGATGACGATTCATTAGAATTCAAATGAATACTTATATACAGGTCTGCCTTTTTGCTTTTTGCAAAGCTGACCATGTCGGCAATGCTCCAATCCGTTACATTGTCAGTTCTGCTTAAATACACCTCAACATTATCATATTTATCAAGCTCAGCCTTACAATACTGTGCAATTTTAAGATTAAGGTCACGCTCAATGTATGTAACACCATTCCATGTACAGCTTGCTCCCGTATCATCAGCAGCATGTCCCGGATTAAGAGTTATGACTATCTTGCCATCATAGCCCTTAACAAGCCCCTGTTCTTCTATACTTATATCATCTGTAAGGGCAGATAGTGAAATCCCATCAAGCTCGTTTCCCTGTGCATCTGACATCTGCACTGTTGCAAGATCATATATGGATGCACTGTCATCCACAATCCATGCGTAAGGAACATCACCATCAACCTCTTGATTAACGCCAAATACCGCACTCATCTCTAAATCCGCTAGCCTAATGGTATAATTCTGTCCCGCAATTGTATAATCTACTGATACAATCCTATAGCTGCCCGAATAGCTACTGTCGGGAAAGCTCATGTAAAACACAACAGAGCTGCCATCAATAAGACCTGCGTTTTGTGACATGGACACACCGGTTGTTTCATTTATGTAATTTACACAAGCATTTTCTATGTATGTACTTCCGTCACCTATGTCCACAAGTATAAACTGTTCTTCCGACGTTTCTATGTAGCTGCTCCCAAGCACTAGATAGTTAATTCCGACCTGTGCAGTCTCACTGGAAGCTGTCTCGGTATATTCTGCATCTGTTGCAGTTGCATCCATCTGACCTGTGTCTGTTTGTTCTTCCCCATCAGCAATTTCTGTATTTTGCATGGCATATGCCGTTAGGTCGCCATATGTAAAAAGCATACACATACACATCAGTAACGCCAATATTCTTTTTATCCTGTTCATCTTGTTTTTCTCCTTCTTTAGAATCTTTTTTTAGTTTATCATTTTTTTAGTTTTATTGCAATTCATGTAAAAATGTACCAAGGAACACATTTTTTTCAATTTTTCGCTTAATCATCACCCCAATTTACAATTTTTCCGATAATATTGCGTTTATTAACATATCCTACTCTGTCATCTCTTGAGTCTACACTTTTTTCTATGTTATCCCCCAGTACATAGTATGTTCCGTCATCATTAATTCTTTCTATTCGTTTAACCAATACGCAATCCAATTTATCACAGTGAAAAGCGATTACATCTCCTTCCCTGTAATCCCTATCATATTTATTCAGAAGAACAAGTTGCATATTGTGATATGCAGGGTACATGGAATCGCCCTGAATCAGCATAAACTGATAAAAATATTTACTTATGATATATCCAAGAAATATTGAAATAGCAATTATAAAAAAAATATATTTTTTTCTTTTTTGTTTTTTCATGTTACATATACATAGTTTCATACCATTTCCATGCCATCAGTGTACCAATGTTTCCACCACCTATAATTGTATGCTTCATTTTATACACATACCTCCTTCAGTGCACTGACAAATCTTTGATTGTCTTCTTCGTTTCTGACTGCAATTCTTACATACTCCCTGCCCTCAAATTTAACCTTATCTGATAAATCCTTAATTAATATATTGTAGTCCGCAAGTAGCTTTTTTGTAAGATTTCTTGCCGTCATACCGCCACATATTTCAGCCATAACATAATTTGCCTGTGACGGAATCACTCTTATATTTTTTATTGTACCTAAAGCATCAATAAACTTCATACGGGTTTCACGTATACAATTAAGTGCATTCATATAATCATTTGTGTATTTTTCAGCGATTTGCATATAAAATTCGCCAAATGAATTTATGTTCCATATTGAGACATCCTTTTTCATTGTTGCAATCATATCTTCATCTGCTGAAGCTAAAACTCCTAATCTAATACCCGGTATACCATATGATTTTGAAATAGATTTCACCACAATTAAATTTGTGAATTTGCCGATTACTTGTTCATCAATAAGCGTTTTATGTTCATCAGAGAAATCCACAAACGACTCGTCCACAATAATTTTGATTTTCTTCTCAAAACACCAGCCTATAAGCCGAAGCAATTCATCATACGGAATATAATTTCCGCTTGGGTTATCCGGATTTATTACTATAAGTGTATTTATTTCCTTATCTGCAAAAAAGGTACATAAATCATCAGCAGTATAAGACATATCCCTATTTTCAGGCATAAAATATACACTGGAAGCCTCACCAAATCTATTTGGATATTCCTCAAATGTAGGTCGGACAAATCCAATTTTTCCATCAATATGCCCCATAAGACATTTAATTAACTCGGCAGCCCCATTTCCAACCAAAATATGATTTTGGCGCACATCAAAATTTTTAGCCGCAAGAAGACTGTTAATCTTCATGCCGGACGGATACTGAGTCAGAAGTGTTTCAAAGCTTGCCTTCATTTCATTCATCAGCTTTTCTGGTGGAAAATATGGATTTACAAGATAGCAAAAGTCAAGCAGTCTCGGATATCTCCAATAACCTCCATATCTGCCCTGTATACTATCCAACCGCTTATCAACATCAGGTGCAAACATTGATGCTGCAATATCCAAATCCTGAAGGTCATCAATTTCATACCATAGCTGTCCATCCAGCTTCTTAGCCTTTATTTCAGGATTGTCAAGCATAGTAATAACCCTTAGAACCTGTTCATAATACTCATTGTTGCCAAGTGCCTTAACGTATGCATCCAAAAACGGAACATAATGTGTTTCCGAAAAATGCTGACTAAATTTATATATATTTACGGTTTTATAATACTTCGGAATATCCTCAAATACAAACTTCTTCCCCGGTATAAAAGCCTCTATGGAATCATCAGAGCCAATCTGTATACAGGTTCCGTCCATCCATGACTCGTATTTATCCACAAGTGCCAATGTTTTTCCCGGATCATTTATCAAAATTTCCAAAATTGAATCCTCAAATATCAAATCCGATTCAAGAAGTATTGTATCCTCCTTTAACAGGTATTCCTTTGCTAGGAACAGCGAATATATATTGTTAGTTTTGTCATATACATCATTTTCTACATAGCATATGGGGGTTTTTATATCAAGTTTTTCAATGTAGTCTATCAGCTTCTGCCCCTCATACCCAACGACCAATACAATTCTTGATAAATGTAATCTATCTAATTGGTGCAGCATTCTGTCAATTAATGTTATGCCGTTCACCTTTACCATACATTTTGTATTATTATGTGTTAATTCCTTAAGCCTTTTACCCATACCGGCTGCCAATATCAGTCCCTGCATATTTATCCTCCTTTATTCCCGTATATTACTTTACTTCACGATAATGTCATCTGTTTCTACTTCCTTGTTCCTGTTCTCCTCAAGTCCAAGCTTGTCATTTATTTTTTTCTTAGCCTTTCTCAAGTATATTCCCGCAGTAGCGCCTATGGCTACAACCACCCCCGCTACTGCTTGAATGACATATGTCATAACTGATGGGTCAATATACGCCTGTCCGTTTACTCCAAAAAATAGCATTACGCTAAAAAGCGTAAATACTGTCAACAATAATGTCTTAAAAATTTTGTTAATCATTCTTTTTTCCCTTTCGTGCTATTTTTTCTTTTATTGTTTCTATTAGATATTTTGCTCCAGCTTCTGCTGACGTCCCTAAATTGTACAAATATTCCTCGGCTAAATTTTCTATTTCCTTCTTATAGCTTTCCATATTATTTAATAAATAATCTGCCGTTTCGAAAACCTTATCAAGCTCATTCAAATCCAAATTTTTTCCAAGCTTATCTCTCAGAAGTATGTTAAGCGGAACAGTAGGTATTTCCTTATAATCCGGATTCATAACCTTCATAGGTGTATTAATAAATAATATAGGATGCCTTGTCGTAAATGCATATTCCCAGCTTATTCCGGACCAATCCGTAATAAGCAGGTCAGCCTCAAGTATAGGATTATTAGAAGAAAAATCTGTCTGAATCTCTATATTATTCGACTCATATTTTTCCTTTAGTACATCCATATATTCCTTTTTCAATCTTACCTCCTGAGGATGAGGTCTAACAATAATATCATACCCCTTATCCTTCAGTTCATCTAAAATCTGTTCCAGACAGCTGTCTATTATATTATCCTTTTGCCATGATGGAGCAATAAGAATTTTCTTTTTCTCATGCTGTTCATGCTTTACTTTATCATAATCAGTCCTCATATTATCTATCAGAGGGTAACCTACCTTCACAGTTTTCTTAACATGCAACTCATATATTTTTTCCGTTTCGACAATTTCCTCAACCTGATGTGGACCTGCACAGAATATCGTATCAAAATAATCCATACAGCCCTTGCGCATACCCATATTATTACTTCCAATACCATGCTGAACAAATACATATTCTATATCTTTTCTTATATAGCTACGCTTAATATGAAAATTTTCCAAATCAGGCATAGTCATTACAACTACATCCGCATCCATTTTCATCATTAAAGTAATAAGCTTGTTTTCTCCAATATAATATCCTCTGATTTGATGGTTTTCATAAGCCAGGTTAAATATATTGTCCTTAGGGTCGCTGGTTATATAATGTATTGTAATGTTTGTATGCTCCAGAAGATATTCTATAAAATCTTTAAAATACTTGTAAAATCCATTGCTTTCCGAGTAAAAAACAAGGTGCTTATTTACAACAGAAAAGAATCTTTTGTAATCCTCTCTTTCTCTTTTTTTATTTTGAAAAAATTCCTTGTCCCATTTTTTCTTGCCAATACCCTGTAGAGCAGCCAGCTCCTCCCTGCTCTTATTCAGCTTTTCATAGTCAACATACCTTCTAGGCTTAATGATTCCGTTTAAAATATACAACTGAGCAACAGCCATCAAATTGCTACACACCCAATAAAGTGCCGTTCCAATAGCCACAAACCAACCTAAATATAAGGACAGTCCCACAGAAAAAATCATGGTTCCATATTTATTGTATTTTGACTGCTCAGACTGCAATACATTTGCTGCATTTTGGCATATACATAAAATCCATGATGATAAACCTGCAATAACAGGCGACCATATAAGGCGTATTCCATTCGAAGCAGGAACCTGTCCTAAATTCACAAAGCCCATACTCATGTCTATAGCAGGATTTGCAATACCATTTTTAATAACCTCGACGACTCCCATCAAAAGCACAAGCTGGATAATCAAAGGCACAGTTGAAAGAAGCGGATGATACCCCTCCTTTTTATAAAGTTTTGACTCCTGCTCAGCTATTACGTCCTTTTGTCCATAGTATGTTGCCTTTATTATATTAACATCCGGCTGAATTTTAATCATTTTAATTGAATTAAAATATGTCCACAAAGAAACCGGAAGTAAAACTATTTTACTGATTAATGTAAATAAAATAATCGCCAAACCATAATTATTTGCCAATGCGTAGCACTTGTTCATTATATAGTTCAGTCCTCTGACCAATATATTTCTTTTATTATGTTCTTCGGGCATATATATTTTAAAACTTGCCCCATCCTTTTTTACCTGTATGCCGGTATCTACTATGCCATAATTTTCTTCGTTTTCCCAAACGTATATATATATATTATATATTCCGTTCTTCATTTGAAGAGTGGAAAATTCATATATAAATCCTATAGCATTATTAATGCCGAATTTTTGATCTGGAAATGCAGCTATAACATCAAGACGAGCAGTCAAACTGTCTGCCATTATGGTAACCACATAGCATTTCTTTTCATTTTTTAAAACAAGCTTTATCTCTCTGTTTGTATTGTCAGTATCAGTCTCCGTAAACGACCACCCTCTTATACATACAGTTTCCAGCATATTACCAGTTTCAGTAATATCATCAATAAAAAAAACAACATCATCTTTATCCTGAAAATCTACAAACGAACATTTTTCCACCGAAGGAGTTCTACTTAATTTAACTATAATATCAGTTCCCAATGCCATCCAAAGAACAAAAATCAATGAAAAAACAAACCATAAATAATATTTATTTTTACGTTTTTTATTTTTATCCATTTGATTTCACTCTCCTATAATATACTGTGGCACTTCGATTCCCCCCAGCCCTAAGTCAAATAATTCATCCAATACAATTCTTATCGTATTTACAGCAGATTTTCCATCAATATTTTCAATATTCTTTCCCTGACAATAAACAACATTTAATATTCCCGTCATATCATTTTCCGAAAACTTTACAAGAAACTGCTCAGAACAGCTTGCACGTGCGCCATGGTCCGATTGAACAAAAATAATAGAATTCGGATCATTATTAACTAAATTTTCTAATATTTTTATCATTAATTTGGTTGAATATTTATATTGTCCTAAATAATATTCATCGTTTTCCCAATTTGCAAACGCATCTGCAGACAATCTGTTCCCATTTTCATCTGTAAAAAAAGGTTGATGCGGAAAACATACATAAAAAATTGTAAAGGTGGGCATCTGCGGAATATTGTTAGAATCCGCCATATATTCACACAGATTTACAATATCCGCAATCAATGCATTAACATTTTCTCGTAAAAATGGATAAATCACGGTTCGTTTCAACAATAAATTCTCCAAAGTTTCCCCATTTATTGTTCCTGCATTTGTATTTGACGCATTTCTTGTAGGCGAATATTGTCCCAAAAAATCTCCATTTTCAACAACCTGAACATTATACCCCAATTCCTGCATTAAGAGAAACAGCCTTCCATTTTTTCTGATGCTTTCCGCATCAGCCGCAGTCATGTACGGTGATACAACATAATCCAAATTCACTAAATTGCTAATACAGACATGTGTTTCATACCATTCATTATGACTGTTTTTTGATACATTAAAATTATTTTCTGACAAAAAATCCTTTAATTCCTCATTATCATACCCATAATACTTCTCCATCTGTTCAAATCCGGCATATTCATCAAATATAAGAAGGTACACATTAGGTAAATTATCATCAACAGCAATACTATCCTTTGATGTATCTGCTGATAAATTTACTTTATGATTTTGTACATATTTTCTTATATTCGGAATAGCAATAAAAGCGTTAATTACTATCAGAGCAGTTATAACCACTCCAAGCATCGTTACCAATATTTCTCCCAAATCCTTTGGTATTGTTTTAATAATTAACATGCTTATAAAAATAATCAATACAATCGTTACTGGTAATACATGCCAATATCTCATGCTCCTGAAAAAAAATTCAAAAAAAGCTTCAATCGGACGAAAATTACACAAGGAAACAATAAGCATAATTGCGGTTAATGTTGCCTTGCTTATGTCCTTAATAAAAAGAAACGAAATTAACAAAACAAAAATACCCATTGCTGAAAAAATAAATAACGGGCGGATAATTTCTGCTATCCCTGCTTCCCCTGCATTTTTAAAATACATAAAAAGAGCAGGAAAGTTTGAAATAACCAGAATGGTCCAAACACTAAACAATATTTTTTTTACCCTTTTCAAACTGTTCATTTATTTTTTCCCCTTTCCTTTAGTGCTATTTTGTCTCTATTTCAATTTCTTTATCATTCCAAACTTTCTATTTCACAATACAATGTTGATGGTATCTATAAGAATTATCTCATTTTGTAATATATTTTATAATATATTTGGCAATAGAATGTACAAGCCATCCCATAGCCACGGAATAAATGACCGTATATGCCACAAATGCCCATTGCATATATAATGGCATAGGGCGTGGGTCACTAATTATGTTTCCTATAACGAGATGATGCACGAGAAAAACCTCATATGATATACCACTTAAAAAACATATCGGTCTTTTTATTTTTTCATTCATCATAATATACGAGCCTAACTCGTACAATACAACAAACGCCAAATATCCCGAAACAAGCCTTATATAATAAAAATCCGAGATATGAACGCACAGCAAAACAACATCTAAAATCACTGCAATAATAAATGTTATTCTGTTTATAATTTTTTCTCTGTATTTTATGTAGTACATTCCAAAAACAAAGCTCAAAAGGCAGATAAAAATATTTCTATCCATAATTATTTTCCAGAAGCTTAATCCAATCGGAAGATATGAGCATAAAGCCGTAATGATAAGTGTTATAGGTGCATTCTTTTGGAAGCATGCATTTATCAGAGGAAACAGCAAATACAAAATAATTATTGCTCCCAAAAACCATTCTCCTACTATATAATAATTTTTCTGCACCAAATAGCTAAAATAACCATCCATTCCAAAAAGGCTCAATATCATGGACAAGGGATTGCCATTAAAAAAAAAGCTTCTATTTATCAAAACCCGATGAATATACTCCCCCAGCCACACCAAGTAAAAGGCGGGGAAAATACTCATCCATCTTTTTTTATAAAAAGCACCAATCTCCTTTGTATTTAATTTAATCGAAGCATGATTATAGTATAACACTGCACCACTACAAGCAAAGAAAAGTGTAACACCCTTAAGTCCAAAGTCTCCATTTGCAAAAAAAGTAAACGGATATTTACCCATATTGAATGAAAGCAGTTGAACAAAAGCATGGAACAAAACAATCATGAGCATAGCATATCCTCTGACGAAATCTGCTCCATGTAGCCTTTCTTTTTTTTCCATTTGGCTTTTTTTCACTAACATGTTTTATCCTCTCCCAAATCCTATATTTTGTATATTTTATTTTCTATGTCATACTGTAATTCAAAAACTATACTTTTCTGGTAAATTGGATTTGTCAAAAAATGGAATTTGTGAATTGTAATGTTCCCATGGTGTGAATATAGCACAAACAAAGACCTCAAGTATTCATTACTATTCCTTTGGTACATTTTATTGTGCTACAAACTTATCCGTCCAACAAACAAACCAACGCTTTGGAAAATCACCACTGATGCGTAAACCAATCTCATAGCGTTTCTCCTTCAAATCCAAAATGCTTTCCGGAATATATGCCTCAAATCCTACAAGGCAAGCATGATTTTCAAGAGCCTCCCCCACATCCGGTCTCATAACCTTATCAGCTTTCAGAGAAATACAAGAACCATCCTCCGACTTCAACATGACACATACCTTCCTACTGTTGTCCCGTTTGGGCTTTCCGGTATAATACCATCCTTTAATTGCAATATTCGTTCCATAATCAATTCGATCCACATAAATCAAAAATTTCCTGACATATTTATCGTATTTATTATATTCATGCAATTCCCCTGAATATTTTTTATGCAAAGCTATCTCGTAATTTACGCCATCACTTATAAGATTTTTGTTATAAAACGGATCTTTTCCATATAAACTCTTATGTTTATCATATAAATACACAAGTTCATTGTGTAATCTTTTTACCTTATTTGAATCAAGCTGATCATTCCCTCTGCTTACTGACTCATAATGATATAACTGCACATCATTACGTACTACATTATAATATCCCTTCTCATATAATTTGAAACACAAATCCACATCATTATATGCCACTTTCAGTTTTTCATCAAAGCCCTCAATTTCTTCAAATTTTCTTTTAGAAACCATAAGACATGCAGCCGTTACCGCCAACCAATTATATTCCATTCGATTTCTAAAAAAATAGTGTACCATGTCATCAGAATGTCCAATCAAGCTGTGTGAAGGTCCTATCGGCAAATTCGTCACTCCTATATGCTGAATCTTATCAGATTTAGGATATAAAAGCTTTGCACCAACCGCGCCTGTATGAGCTTGAGCAGCATGTCCTACCATAATATCCACCCATCCCTTATGCGCAGCCTCAATATCATCATTTAAAAACAGAAGATAATTTCCTTCTGCTGCCTCCGCTCCCATATTGCACATTTTTGAAAAGTTGAATTCCATAGGCATATATATATATTTTATATTGTACTCTTTCGCAAACCTTACAACTGCCTGTCTGTTTTTCTCAGTGCTTCCATTATCCACAATGATAATCTCATACTTGCACACACCTTCCGTTCGCTTTATGGATTTGATACATCTCTTTAACAATGTAATATTGTCCTTAGAAGGAATAATAACACTGACATACGCATCATCAGGAACATCATATATAATACGATATTGATACAACCCCTCTACATACTCCACTGTTCCACGAAGGTCTCTCCTTTTGAGTGCATCTTCTTTCAGTTTTCGCACTGCATCCAAAGCATATTGCTTTGCTTCCGGTTTTAACGCAATCGAATTTTCACGTTCTCGCCAATGATACAAAATCTTTGCAACATGTCCCACCCTGCTATTATCGGATACTTCCATAAACCGCAAAGTAAAATCATAATCCTGAGCTCCATTATACTCTGAGCGCAAACCTCCGATTTGATTTACCAAAGAACGTCGATATACTCCTAAATGATTCGTATACATTAACGACCAAAAAGTATCCGGTGACCAATCAGGCTTAAAAAACGGCATTTTCCGTTCTTTTCCATCCTCTGTCAATTTATCATCATCACTGTAAATAAAGTCTAACTCTGGATTTTCATTAAGCTTCACTGCTATTTCATACAATGCATGTTTCGATATAACATCATCACAATCGACAAAGGCAATAAAATCTCCTTCCGCTATTTGCAAACCTGAATTGGTAGCCTCCGCAATATGCCCGTTCTCTTGTCTATAAATAATCTTAACCTTAGGTTTGTTCTCATATTTCTTTAAAACTTTACGAACAGACTCCCATGATGAACAATCATCCACCAGTATTAATTCAAAATTTTTATAAGTCTGTCGCAAAACCGATTCAATACACGAAATCAGCTGTTCATCAACCACATTATAAACAGGAATCACTACAGAAAACATTGGCTTATATTGTAGCTCACTTGTATCCCATATACTTTTTTCTACTTCATTAATCCAACGATGATACACATTTAATTTGGATTGTTTTCTAATGTTCTGACGTATATACCATGCTGTGTAGAATCCTTTATCTCTCCAATTAACAAAAAATGGACGTCTAAACAATTTTAATCTTCTTGTATTCTGTGGTACAATTTCAGTTTTTTGTACATTGTTTTTGGAAGCACAATTCCCCATGTATTCCTCCATATAAGGACGTAAGCGAGTGTCAAGATCAGGTCGCGTCAGTAGTCCCTTTGGCCAATATATTTCATTTACTTTATTCTTCACAAATGTATCATAATCCAATCGGGCAATATACTTTTTCTGATTCCGTAATGCTACAAATCCATCTGTGTTTTCCAAATTACCAATCGTAACTGCTTCCATTGCCAAAGGATTCTCAATCAGCCTCAAATAATTTCCCAATGCCTGTTCAACAGTAATTTGTACCGAATACCTTTCCAACAATTTGGTACAATGTTGGGTATAAGCAACGATTCCTTCCAACAAATCCTTTTTGTACATGTTATCTGTTCCCAATTGCTCCATAATCAGCCCCTCAGAACTATACCTTAGAAGCGACTCCTCCGGCGCACTAAAAAACAGTTCCAAAATGATTATACAATGCTTTATTTTCTGTTGAATATCCTCATTTGTATTCTGATTAAAAAGATATGCTTCATATGATAAATCCAGTAACTGCGTTTTGCTTTTCTGCGAATTCATTATTCCAACATATATAAAGTGATTTTTGCCCTTATAATCTATTGTCTTTAAAAAACGATTTAACAAATACTGTGAGCTTCCATTCCACCCACAATCAAAAACCAATGCATTGACATCTAAAAATCCTATCGACGCAAAGTACTTTTTCGCATTCTCTCTTTCCTCACTGCATTTTTTTAAAAAGCCCTCCTCATTCAAGGCATACATATTTCTCATCTTGACAATATCGACTTCATTTGCAATGATGCTATCCAGTGATTCGAACTCCGAATCCTGTATGTAATCATCATACAATCCATCCATATCAAGATAAGCCAGTACATCACGAACTGTCTGTCCAAATGTATAGGGTGGCAGCAGCTCCAAAGTCTGTTCGTCTAACTCTGTAATTCCCGCTAAAAGCAAAGCACGTCTGGATGTATATATATACTGTATCTTTTCCATTCCCTGTTTGGTGCACAAATGATGCATATTATATCCGTCACGTGCCAAAAAGAACAGTTTATCATAATCATCTTTAATTATCTGCTGCGAAAACCATTGTTGGAATCCACTGTATAATGGTCCACCTACATATACCCCTAAATTATACCAAAAGGATTTTCGGTCATTCAAAAGAAAGCTTGCTATTCCATCCTGAAACACAAACTTATCTTTTACCTGATTTTCTCCTGGCACTTTTACAGGTTTATATTCAAATGTACTCCACCCCGATTTTGCTGCAAGCTTAACATCTGATTCCCGATTATCTCCAATATGCAAAATTTTATCTGCAGGCACATGCTCCTGCGTTGTGATATAGGCAAAAATATCTCCTTGATATTTTGTCTTGCCTACGTCTGCAGATACATAATATTGAGCTATATCCTTATATCCGCAATCCTCCACAAAGGACTTAATCTGTTCAGCATTAAAATACATATCACTTGTAACAATAATGCGTTTTCCTAAGTTTTTTGCATATTCATATAAAGGCTTTATATCATAATTACAACGGATCACATTTTTTTCAATTTCAACTTCTACCTGCTTGACCGCTTCCCAGTTTGTGTCTCCATGCTCTTGCTCGGCAATGTACTGATAAATTTCATCAAAATTAGCATGTGGTTTATTCTGGTTTTTTTCCGCCAATTGACTTGCTTCAAATTGAAGTTGTTTCCTTGCTGCAGCAAAATCCCTTATTCCAACTTTTTTCTCCAATAGTTCAAACACATCTTCGGGTTCATTTGTTATTCTGACAATCAATGTATCGAATACATCAAATGACACGACTTCTGCTGCACGAATTTTCTCTTTTGCTTCTGCAAGCTTCTCCGCTGTCCACATACTAAACCTGCCACAGTCATCAACCTGATTATCCGTTCCTTCAACAATATCAACATTTGTCACTTCGGATACTTGGCTGTCGCTCTCTCCCCTTGCCGGATGCAAAGCACTCCATCCATATCTTAGTACTTTACTTTTCCTCATTAAATTGGTAAGTTTTCTCAAAGGCTTGGTAATTCGCCAGCTTCTACTAGATAACATATCTGTAATCTGTTTATCCCTATCCTGTAATTCTCTATCCTTATCCTGTAATTCTCTATCCTTATCCTGTAATTCTCTATCCTTATCTTTGATACACAGAAGCAGATTATCCTTCTCTGTTTTTAAAGCCACCAACTCATTCAGCTTACAATTTATATATCTTCCAACATCGGAAATTTCAGTTTCAGTAAATTCCTTTTCGCTCAACAAAACATCCAATGCATATCTCATAGTAATATTTTTAATTTCAGTATTGGCTAAGGATATATAAAGCTGCGGATCACAGTCTAGGAAAAGAATTGAATTTTTAAGTTCAATTCCGTTGTGCGTATAGGATAACGGTTTCCCACTATCGTCTATCAGTACGTCAACTCTAATCAAAGCCAATCCTGCTGCTGGATCAATCCGTAAGCTTAATGTATCCTCATACACAGGAATCTCAACCTGCATAACCTTGTCTTCCACTTCATCGCATGCTATAAGTGCAGAATTCTCCTCATTGTATCCATCACCACGATTATAAAAGACCTGAAATACTTTTCTTACATTTAGCTTATCTTCCTGCATGATTGCCTTTATTGCAGGAATAACCCTTCCGCAGATATCACTATCTGCATATAACTTCCACAAAGATTTTGTTTCGCCCGAAACATACATCTGGAATCTATCTTCCATATTCTCATATATGCTATTTTTTTCCCTGTCAATTCCAAATCTGCGATAGAAATCTATACTTTTATCACACTTACTTATAAATTGCATAAAATACAGAAAAATTATCCTATATTTTACAAATTCTATTGGTACTAAAAAGTCAAATACCCATTCATAATCATAAAAAATCCATTTTCCGTTTGAATATATCACATTAGCAAATAAACCATCTATATCAATATTTCTAACTGCCGGCTGTCCCTCAAAATATTGACCATTTCCAAAGACCTTCTCAAATTGTTCAGTGGGTATAAACTCTGTGGAATCAACGAACAAACTCTCAAAATATTTATCTACTAATTCTGCAAATTTCTCCGTCTCCCCTGTATTCAATAACTCTGCTAATACACTATCAAAAGATTCTCCTTCTATATATTCAATACGTATGCCTTTTTCATAAGCACAAGCTTTTGCAAATACAATTTCAGTCCCTGCATACTTTTCTGATAATCTATCATAATTTTCAGCAATTTTTCTAATATGAGCTTCACCTTCATCAAAATTTGCATATTTATAAACGAATTTCTTGCCATCTTCATCCTCCTGAATTTTTGTAGTTATCTGAAATTCCAATGCACGATCATTAGAAATTTTACAAAAAATATTTTTCTTCATTTATAAATCCTCCCCACAGACTACCAAATATGAATTCGAAAAGAAAGGAAACATTCCACTTTTTATCACATTGTCAAATGCCTTTCCCTCATCAAACAAATATAATCTGTCATTGTCAAAATTTCTCATATTATTTCTTAATTCCCCTAATTGCGGAAGATATTCATCCGAATAAATACAAGTTGCAAACTTATAGTCAGGATAAGGATAATAAAATTTGTAATCCGACAAGTTCTGCTCCTCTAAGAAGTCCTTTAATTCATTATTTGAAAATGTCTTTGCCCTGTTTACATTCTGATATCCCTCAATTCCCACAAAAAACTCATTTAAATGATCCTCCTTGCATCCTGCCCAATATTTCATGCCAAACTTATTCTCTATTGCGATAATTATTTTTCCATTAGGCTTTAAATGCTTTTTTACCATTTGTAAAAAATCCCCATATGGATTATTGCTGCTGATATAGTACTGTGCATATTCAAATACACCAATTAACGTTATAATATCATATTTTTCCTCCAATCCCTTCTCAATCGTCTCAAAATTCCCTACAAGAATCTCAATATTATCCTTTTCCTTATTTCGATATGCATTAATCAGACTTCTCTTTTTTGATAAATCTATGCAAGTTACCGTCTTAGCAGATGCTGCCAATTTTCCGGTAATGGCACCACACCCAGAACCGATTTCCAAAACACTCTCATCTCCACAAAAATCAATTACACCCAGAATATTATTTCGGATTTCTGACAAATGATATAAAACAGCCCAATTCTTTCTGTCAGCAATAATATGATTAAATTCCTTCGTCTCATTGTTTTTAACAATCTCCAACAACTCATCCTCAATATCACCATCCGAATATTCATCAGAGCCACTGTAAAATTGATAATTTAGTTTTACATTTCCAATCAGTTCCTGCATAAGCACCTCACATATTATTATTGAATTCTAATTTCCGAACCCATATCAAAAAAGCCAACCAAATCCTTATCACAAATTACATTCAGACTAAGAATATCGTATAATCTGTGATACACCACAAAATCTCCGTCAAAATAACCTGTACAGCCTAAAGATATTAAGTATTCTCCATTCCTAAAATGGGACATCTGCCGAAATGATATCTCCTTTTCCATGCCCTGCTCAATATTATTAATATCAATTTTTTCATACATTGTATTGGTTCCTGCAATTTCCGTACCATGAACATCCTTGATCGTCATTGCAAAAATAGGATCATCAATCTTTTTATTAAAACGCACCTTGAATTTTACCGTAAAATAACTTCCATTCATCACACAATTCGAATATAATCCCCCATCATCAAATATTCCATAATCCGTTATCTCTATCTCTTTATCCCCATACTCTATACAGTCAGGATTAACGGCAAAATGCACTTTCCATATATCAGTCTCAGGCAATGTCTCTCTCTTTTCATCATCCTCCTGATGAATATTCGCGCTTTCCTGCGCTGCCTCATCATATTGGTTTACCAGTACCTTTTTATATATGTCAACAATCTCCTTCGGTTCTCCCTCGGCAAGCTTGGTTCCCTTATTTAAAAGAATGGCCCTGTCACAATACTTCTGTATACTTCCCATATCATGCGACACAAACAAAATGGTTTTTCCTCTATCTTTAAATTCCTCAAACTTCTTAAAGCATTTTGCCTGAAAAAAAACATCACCTACAGACAAAGCCTCATCAACAATAAGGATCTCAGGGTCTATATTTATGGCAACGGCAAAAGCGAGTCTTACAAACATACCTGATGAATATGTCTTTACGGGCTGGTTAATAAAATCTCCTATATCTGCAAAGGAAAGTATACTGTCCATCTTCCTATCTATTTCTTCACGGGAAAAACCTATCATTGTCCCATTCAGGTATATATTTTCCATTCCAGTATATTCCATGTTAAAGCCTGCTCCAAGCTCAAGGAGTGCGGAAATTCTACCGTCTATTTCAACATTTCCCTCCGTTGGATTAAGCACACCTGTAATAATTTTAAGAATTGTGGACTTACCTGCGCCGTTTGTACCAATTATACCCACGCATTCTCCCTTTTTTACGGTAAAATTCAAATCATGAAGGGCATAATGCTCCCTATATTTTTTTTCCTTTGATAGTCCCAAAGATTCCTTAAATCTGTCGGACGGCTTATCATATAATTTATATAATTTAGTCACATGACGGACATCAATTGCGTACTCGCCCATTTGTTCCTCCTAAAGCACATCTGCAAAATGTATTTTGAGCTTTCTGAATACTGTAGCTCCCGCCATAAATATACCTGCTACAAGCACCCAAAAATATATCGTCCACATTACCTTATCACCAAGCCACGAATCACCAAGCAGTGCATCCCTGAAGCCGTCAACAATATAATACATAGGGTTTAGCTTAAAAATGAATCGCAACACGCCTGAACCCAGTATGTTTGCATCCCACATTATCGGTGTCATCCATATACCTACCTGTAATATGATATTAATTATCTGTGATAAATCTTTGAAGAAAACAACTACGGCAGACGTCATATAAACCAAACCGAGCACCAAAACGAAATTACAAACCACATAATATATAAGCTGTAACGAATGGATTCCCGGCGTATATCCATAGCACCAGCATAAAATACTCACAAACATTATAAAAAATAAATGTACAAATAAGGAGGATACACTCTTTACCATAGGAAGTATATCAATTTTAAACACAACCTTTTTTACAAGGTAGCTATATTCTATAAGTGCGTTTGTACCCCCGCTTAAAGCCTCGGAAAAGAAGAACCATGGCACTATTCCCGCCATAAGCCAAAGAACAAAAGGGTGATTGCTTGTTCTCGATGCACGCAGCCCCACCTGAAATACGAACCAATATACAAGCACCGTCACTACAGGCTGTACAAACGCCCATACTATTCCAAGATATGAACCTGCAAATTTTGTTTTAAAGTCATTTTTAGAAAGACTCCATATAAGTCCTCTTTCTCTAAAAAATTCACCACAGATTTCTATTAATAAATTTATTCTTTTATATATTAAAAGCGCTGCTAAATCAATAATAAGACATATGACAATATCCAATATTATTGATATTTTTCTATTCTGTGCTTCTATGTCATTTTCAAAGTCCGAAAAGTCCAATTGAAGTACCATATAAGGATCATGCTCTACCGCACTTACAACGACTACATTGTTATTTGTATCTGTAACAGAAATATCATTTGTATTTTTGTTACCTGATATTTCTTTTATATCTATTTCTTTTCTTCCAAATTTACATTCATAATATATATTTGATATTTCTATATTGTTTTTAGAATCCCCAAAATCCATTCTGATATATGGCGTATTTAAAAATATTTCATATTCAAATTTTTCATCCGGTTTTTCCGCACTGTATTTTTTTATTTGAGACTGTTGTTCAGAAAAATCCCCATCACTTGAATAGTATAGCTGTAAATCAAAGTTTTTTTCTGCCTTTAAATTTATGTTTAAGCTAACATCCGTGTTTTGTCGTACATCGTATTTTATATTAAAAAAAACATAAATATTTGCCACAATGATTAAAATGACAAAAAAAGCCTTTATGACAATTCGCTTTCTGCTCATTATCCTTCTCCCATTATTTCCCTTTAATCTCACGTCATATTACCATATTGTGTGTGTTTCTGCAATAATATACAAAATTGTTATTTTTTATAAACAAAACTTGAACTAATATGTATAGCAAAAGCAGAGGACAGATTAAATCATCCTCCGCTTAATGATTTATGTACGTTAAAATTATTATTTTGTCACGGCTTCTCGGCCTTCATTCTGTCCGTATCTTATATAATGCATATAATAGCCCTTTAAATCGCTTCCATATGCATTTTGCAAATCAGCATATTTGTCTTTATAATACGAAACATTAAAGGTCTCCTTCGCCTGCCTACCCTCTCTCATTCCATAATTGACAAAATGCTTTATCGCCGCCTCATCATCACCTTCAAATGCATTCTTTAAATCGGCATATTTATTTATATAATATTTATAATCATACACCACACTGTAATCAATGCCGTCATATACCGTTACAGGGTCCTGTATCTCAACGACTCCCGTTGCCTTTCGTCCTTCCCTTTGTCCGTAGTTGACATAATGTATATAATACATTTTCAAATTGCTGCCATATACATTTCTTAAATCCTTATATCTGTTTTTATATGATTTTACGTCAAAGGTCTCCTTTGCCTGTCTGCCCTCTTTCATTCCATAATTAACAAAATGCTTTATCGCTGCCTCATCATCACCTTCAAATGCATTCTTTAAATCGGCATATTTATTCATATAATATTCATAATCATACACTGCACTGTAATCAACGCCGTCATATACATTTGTATATGTCGGTTCTTCAGGGTTTTCAGGATTTTCTGACGGCGTTGTCTGTGCTGGATTTTCCACAACCCCTGCCGCTATTCGTCCTTCTCTTTTACCATAATTAATATAATGTGTATAGTATAGCTTCAAATCATTTCCAAATGCATTTTGCAAGTCAGCGTATTTGTTTTTATAAAACTGTACGTTGAAGTCTTCAATTGCCTGGCGTCCTTCTCTCATTCCGCTATTTACAAAATGCCTTAAAGCCGCCTTTTCATCATCACCAAAAGCCTTTTTTAAATCCGCATATTTATTGATATAGTAATCATAATCATACACTGCGCTGTAATCTTTTCCCTCATAAATAGTAATCGGAATGTGTTCTTCCTCTATACACTCAACCGTACATGAAGCACTAATGCCAAGCTCCTTGTACTTAGCTGTTATGATTGCATATCCTGCACTCTTTCCCGTTACGGTTCCATCCTCTGCCACCTCTGCCACCTCAGGATTGCTTGATGACCATTCAATTACCGCATCGGAATTTACGGGAGTTATAACAGCTTCAAGCTTATATGTATCATCCTTATCCACGGTTATCTCCCTTGAATCGACAGACATGGTAACAGCATCTGCATCATATCTGGTCTCAATATATGTACACTGATTGAGTATTGTATCCTTTGATATTATCGTGCCCCATTTTACCGTTCCGCTGGCATTACCCTCGCATATAACAATATAGTCAGAATGCTTTTCAAGCACGACAACGGAATGGTTGCTTGGAACCCTAACTACATCGCCAATTCTGATTATATCATATATATTGTCCACTTCAGAAGGAAGTATTGTTCTGAATCCTGTAACAACACCGGTTGTTTGTTTTGTGCCAAATGCAGCATCGCTCATCATATGTGCAAAGCCCATACAGCCTGCTGCACTCCATCCGCACTCCCATGCATATGTATTGCCATTTGTCCATGTTGTTCCCACAGGGTATTTTGCTTTCATTGCTACAATTTTATCATATGCCTCATCTGATGATATGGTCGAATACCCTGCCTGTACAAGAGATTTTTCCTCAATTTCCGTTTCGTCTTCTGAAACAAGCTGTGAATTTACTACTTTTGCTTCGCTTGGGATTTCAGTAAAAAAAACTGAGCCAAATAAAGAAAAGCTCATTACAAGAGCGCATAATCTTTTGCTTACATTTTTTCTCATGGTCTTTCTCCTTTTATAGGTTTATCAGAATTGTTTATTTAAGCCTTTATCACTAATTTGTAACACAATCTTAACATATTCTTATTGATTATGCAACTATCTTCCATATCTTGTCTCAATATAAGCACAGTCACTGTTTATCTTTTCCTTTGATATGGTTCTTCCCCATACAACCTGACCGCCCCAGTTTCCCTCGGCAACAACTATATAGTCGCTGTTTTTTTCAAGGACGATTACGGAGTGGCTGTTGTAATCAGTTCTTACAACATCTCCAACCTTAATTTTGTCATACATGTTTCCGCTGCCGTCATTTTCTATTGTGCGAAAGTCAGCATTTCCAAATGCGGCATCGCTTATCATATGTGCAAAGCCCATACAGCCCGATGCAGACCATCCGCAGCTCCATGCATATGAATTGACATTTGTCCAAGAGGTACCGGTAGGGTACTCATCCTCCAAGACAATCATCCTCTCATATGCCTCCTCAGCTGATATTGTGGAAAAACCCAATGGGTCCAAATCCTCGCCACACACACCAAATGCACATCCGACCGCATAAGGTCCTGCTTCTGTTATGTTGCATGTGATACCTGTTACCTCTACCGTTACTTCGTTTGACGTACTGTCAGACTGTGAATTTTCCTCTGCCCTTGCTTCTTTTCCTGTCAAGAACACTCCACTAAGCATCGCAATGCCTAAGAATGTTATGTATATTTGCTTTTTTAATCTTTTAAACATGCTAATTCTCCTCATCTTTCATGTGCTTTTAAATTGTTCTTAATGTTTTGCACGCACACAAAATGGGATTGTAGCATATATTTAATTTTAATGCAACAAAAATTAATATTTTTTTAATTAATTTAACATTTTTTTAACATTTGTATATTTATAGATGATTACTCTACCTCTTTCTTTAGGATTTAGTATCATATTTCAATACGTTAATAAAGAAGTATACAATTCGGAGGAGTAGTATAATCATAACAAGAAATACCCTGTTTTCTGAAATAATCCGCCAGCTCTTTTGCATCATATTTTTCTCCTGACATTAACCATTTTGGCGCATCAAAAAATACTGCGTCAGGCTGAACCATGTCATAAAATCGTGTCGGGAGCGAAGCATTTCCATGGTGCCCCAACTGAACATAATCTGCCCGCAGCCTCACACCATATCGATTTATTAACAAATCCGCCATTCTATTGCCATGACAATCTCCACAAAACAATATGCTATTTTTCTCTGTTTCTACCTTAAACACTAACGATGCATTATTAAGGATGTCGACATTCACTTGTTCTAACACCAGATTATCAAAGCAATTAAAAAATGTAATACTCATATCCTTATACTTAAACACAAAATCTCTCTTAATATAATTAACACGAGCATCTTCTGCCGTTGCCTCAACAAAAGTCTCAAAAGACTCAATCCCATCCCAATATTGAGCAATTGATGTAAATAACTCCTGATTATATGGAGTTGCATATATCGAATTAATAACAATACCTTTAGGGTTGTGATAAATTGCGTTAAATGCACCGATATGGTCCGGATGATAATGGGTTAAAAACCATGCCGTCACAACACCTCCCTCTTGCATAATAATTCTACGCACCTGCTCCTCATTTTCCGGATTTCCTCCATCGATTATAATTAACGTACCATCAGTAGTATTCTTCAATGTATAAAACATTCCCTGCCGTCCGCTGTCATCCGCATACTGTTTTAACACCCACTTTAGATTTGCCACAGCTTCTCGTCTTTCATTCTGTCCATATCTAATATAATGCATATAATAGTCCTTTAAGTTGTTTCCATATGCATTTTGCAAATCAGCATAATTGCCTTTATAATACGAAACATTAAAGGTTTCCTTCGCTTGTCTGCTCTCTCTCATTCCGTAATTTACAAAATGCTTTAGCAACGCAACATCATCGCCGTCATATGTCTTCTTCAAATCTGCATATTTGTTTATGTAATAGTTATAATCATATACTGCACTGTAATCAATGCCATTATATACAGTTACAGGATTTTGTATGCTTACAGTTCCAGTTGCCTGTCTACCTTCCCTTACACCATAGTTAATGTAGTGCAGATAGTATTTTTTCAAGTCCGTACCATAGGCAATTCTCAAATCCTGATATTTGCTTCTATATGACTTTACATCAAAGCTTTCCTTTGCCTGTCTGCCCTCCTTCATTCCACAATTTACGAAATGCTTTAGCAACGCAACATCATCGCCGTCAGATGTCTTCTTCAAATCTGCATATTTGTTTATGTAATAGTTATAATCATATACTGCACTGTAATCAATGCCATTATATACTGTTACAGGATTCTGTATTTCAACAGGCCCCGTTGCCTTTCTTCCCTCCCTTTGTCCGTAATTTATATAATGCATATAATACATTTTTAAATTATTTCCATATGCATTTCTTAAATCCCTGTATCTGTTTTTATATGATTTTACGTCAAAGGTTTCTTTCGCCTGTCTGCCTTCTTTCATTCCATAATTGACAAAGTGCTTCAAGACCGCCTTTTCATCATTACCATAAATCTTTTTTAAATCAGCATATTTACTTATATAATATTCGTAATCATACACTGCGCTGTAATCTTTTCCGTCATAAATAGTATTCTGATTTCCCTCAATTTCCGTATTGTCCTCTGAAACAAGCTGTGTCTATAATGCTTCTTTTGCTTCACTTTTTATGTCAATGCCAAGCACCAAGCCGAACAAAGCAAAGCTCATTACAAGAGCCATTAGTTTTTTTTGTGCATTTTTTTGCATTCAGAAACACCCCACCTTGCATCAGCTTGTTTTACTGTTATAAACATTAATGTTCTCTCCTATCTTGGAACATCAGACATTCTATATTTTCCTACATTCCCTTTATTCTCTCAATTGCCTTTACCGTATTTTCATAGGTTCCGAATGCAGTTAGTCTGAAATACCCCTCACCGCTTGGTCCAAAGCCCGAGCCCGGTGTTCCCACAACATTTGCCTTCTCAAGAAGATAATCAAAGAAATCCCAAGAGGTCATGTTGTCAGGGGTTTTAAGCCATATATATGGTGCATTCACTCCGCCTGAAACGGAATATCCCGCATCCTGAAGCCCGCTGTATATGTATTTTGCATTTTTCATGTAGTATGCTATCTGCTCGGCAGTCTGTTTCTTTCCTTCCTCAGAATATACCGCATCACCTGCCTGCTGTACGATGTATGGCGCACCATTATATTTTGTTCCATGGCGTCTGGCCCAGAGAGGATTAAGCGCTGTGCCGTCTGCCGCCTTAAGCTCGTGCGGCACTACCGTAAAACCAAGTCTTGTTCCCGTAAAGCCTGCATTTTTAGAAAAGCTCCTAAGCTCAATGGCACAGGTCTTTGCTCCGTCACATTCATATATAGTGTGAGGTACGTCCTCCTCGCTTATGTATGCCTCATATGCAGCGTCATATATGATTACCGCACCAACCCTGTTTGCATAGTCAACCCACATCTGAAGCTGCTCCTTTTTAATTGTTGCTCCCGTAGGATTGTTTGGAAAACAGAGATAGATGATGTCAGGCGTATCATTTGGAAGCTCAGGGGCAAAGCCGTTTTCCTCCTTGCATGACATGTATATCACATTGCTCCAAAGTCCCGTTTCACTGTCATATTCTCCCGTTCTTCCAGCCATTACGTTGGAGTCAACATAAACAGGGTATACAGGGTCACAGACGGCTATTTTGTTGTCAAGTGCAAATATTTCCTGTATGTTTCCTGAATCACATTTTGCACCGTCACTTATAAATATTTCATCTATAGCAATGTCAACGCCTCTTGCCTTGTAATCATTTTTTGATATTGAGCTTCTTAAAAATTCATAGCCAAGATCAGGTGCATAGCCCTTAAATGTTTCCTTTGCGCCCATTTCGTCAACTGCGCTGTGAAGCCTCTCTATAATGGCAGGCGCAAGTGGCTGGGTCACGTCTCCTATTCCAAGTCTTATTATCTCCTTGTCAAGATTTGCAGCCTGAAACTCCCTTACTTTTTTCCCTATTGTGGAAAATAAATAGCTTCCCGGTAATTTTAAATAGTTTTCATTTACTTTAAACATGTCTTAATCCTCCATATTTTTATTCTATTTCACCATCAAACACAACCCTTGCAGGTCCTGTCATATAAACCTTGTTACTTTCCCTGTCCCATTTTATTATAAGCTCTCCCCCTAAAAGCTTTACCGTTACCTCATCCTCCGTAAGTCCGTTTAAAATTGCCGCAACAACGGATGCACAGGTTCCGGTTCCACAGGCAAGGGTTTCGCCGCTTCCTCTNTCCCAAACACGCATCTTTGCATATTTTCTGTTTACTATTTGGACGAACTCCGCATTTACCCTGTTAGGAAATATTGGATTTNTCTCAAACCGAGGACCAATTTCCTCTAAAGGAAATGTATCCGTATCATTTACAAATGTGACACAGTGNGGATTACCCATGGAAACACAGGTTATATTCCACTTCTTTCCTGCTATTCTTATAGGGCAGTCCTTTATCATGCCGTTTTCCTTAATATCCGATTCTATGATTTTTTCCGGAAACTCATTCACGGCAGCACAGTTTTTCATAATCTCATCCACGCTTACAGGAATATCCTGCGGTGTAAGAATTGGCTCACCCATATTTACGGTTACCANATNNACTCTGCCATCGNCAATNTTAAAATCAAGATNTTTTATNCCNGCNAATGTCTCAACTGTTATGCTTGTTTTATCCGTAAGCCCNTAATCGTACACATATTTTCCAACGCATCTAATACCGTTTCCNCACATTTCCGACTGNGAGCCGTCTGCATTGTACATTTCCATAGTAAAATCCGCTGTNTCTGACGGCTTTATAAGNATAAGTCCNTCTGAGCCGANTCCAAAATGNCTGTCACTTATTTTTTTCGCAAGCTCACTTGGATTTTCCACGTTCTCCCTAAAACAATTTACATACACATAGTCATTGCCAAGACCTTCCATTTTCGTAAACTTCATAAGCGTTCCCCTTAATAAACTTACATACCACCGCATATACGGTGCAACAACAACTCAAATTTCTATAACATAATACCACCAACTTATGTTATATACCACATTTTTTTAAATAAATGAAAAAGCTCCAACCGTCCTACGGTCGGAGCTCCATTGCTCTTAATTAATCAACTACATATGGCATTAAGCTTATGTGTCTTGCTCTCTTAATAGCAACTGTTAAAGCTCTCTGATGCTTTGCACAGTTTCCGGTAATTCTTCTAGGAAGAATTTTACCTCTCTCTGAGATATATCTCTTAAGCTTATTTACATCTTTATAGTCAATAACAGAATTTTTCTCTGCACAGAATACGCAGACCTTTTTCCTTCTGCGGATTGGTTTTCTTTTCATAGGAGCATCTGCGTGTTCGCTTTTTTCTGTCTTATTGTAAGCCATTTTTCTTACCTCCATTATATATTTTACTTAAACGGTAAGTCGTTTTCTATTCCCTCCGGAATACTCATAAATCCATCGGCACTTGCNCTTGAAGGGGCAGGTCTTTCACCCTGAGGCATACTGTTTGATTCGCTGGCACTCTTNCTTTCTGCAAATTCCTGNTCTTCAACTATAACCTCTGTTGTGTAAACCTTTACTCCATCCTTGTTGGTATAGCTTCCTGTCTGAATTCTTCCTGAGACTACGATCTTAATNCCCTGTCTGAAATATTTTTCTGCAAATTCCCCTGCACGTCCAAAAGCAACACACGGAATAAAATCTGCNGTCTGGTCATTGCCGCTTGCATCCCTTCTTCCACGTCTGTCAACTGCAAGGGTATATCTTGCTATAGCTAAAGGCTCTGCCGCCTGTGAGTATCTAACCTCAGGATCTCTTGTTAAACGACCCATCAAAATAACTTTGTTCATTTGGAATTCCTCCTTATCCTACTCTGCGTCCTGTCTGACACAAAGATATCTGAGAACAGATTCCATAATACGAACATTGGCCTCAACCTGAGCCGGGCTTTCAGGATTACCATCAAAGGCTATAAAATANTAATAACCCTCTTTCATCTTCTGAATCTCGTAAGCGAGTCTTTTCTTGCCCCACTCATCAACGTTAGTAATTGTACCGCCAGCCTTCTCGATAATAGCCTTAGCCTTATCGACAACTGCTGTTCTGGCATCATCTTCAATCTTTGCACTAACAACCAACGCTAATTCATACTTGTTCATGTCATTGCACCTCCTTATGGTCTAATGGCTTCGGAGCTGCGTCCGAAGCAAGGAATTAAACACAAGTTCTTAAACTTATGTTTGAACCTTTTACGGTTTTTTGTTAAACCGACTTCACAGGCAGCCATGCTTCCTATGAAGTAAAATATATCACAGAGATAGATAATATCATACGGATTTTAAAATATCAAGCCTTATTTCATAACAATTACCTGTTTTTTCATAATAATACCAATCTCATAATGATAGCAGCGTTTATATAAAAAAATAAATAAAAAAAATAATTATTCTCTTTCACTTTTTGTCTTTATGTTATACAATATAGAGAATGTAATTTTAGATGAGATAATACCGGGAGGACAAATATGGCAAAGCGAACAGACATTAATAAAATTCTTATTATCGGCTCCGGACCTATTATTATAGGTCAGGCATGTGAGTTTGATTATTCAGGCACACAGGCATGCAAGGCACTTCATAAGCTTGGTTATGAAATTGTACTTGTCAATTCAAACCCTGCAACAATTATGACAGATCCNGAAATGGCTGATGTTACTTATATTGAGCCCCTTAATGCCAAGAGGCTTGAGCAGATTATTGCAAAGGAGCGTCCTGATGCAGTGCTTCCAAATCTTGGAGGACAATCGGGACTTAATCTTTGTTCAGAGCTTGCTTCCAAGGGCATACTTGACAAATACGGCGTTCAGGTAATCGGCGTTCAGATAGACGCTATCGAGCGCGGTGAGGACAGAATNGAATTTAAGAANTCCATGAACGCAANNNATATTGACATGGCAAGAAGTGATGTTGCCTACAGNGTTGAGGAGGCACTTACCATTGCTGACNGTCTTGGCTATCCNGTAGTGCTCCGTCCTGCATATACAATGGGCGGTACAGGTGGCGGACTTGTATATAATAAGGAAGAACTTAAAATTGTATGCGCAAGAGGTCTTCAGGCAAGCCCTGTNGGACAGGTTCTCGTTGAGGAATCGGTGCTTGGCTGGGAGGAGCTTGAGCTTGAAGTAGTCAGGGATTCAGAGGGTAATATGATTACCGTATGCTTCATTGAAAACATTGACCCTATCGGNGTTCATACAGGCGATTCCTTCTGTTCCGCCCCTATGCTNACCATTTCNGAGGACGTNCANAAGGAGCTTCAAAAGCAGGCATACAGAATAGTNGATTCCGTACAGGTTGTNGGCGGTACAAACGTACAGTTTGCACGTAACCCTGAAAACGGCAGAATTATTGTCATAGAAATTAATCCGAGAACCTCCCGCTCCTCGGCACTTGCTTCAAAGGCCACAGGCTTTCCTATTGCATTTGTTTCGGCAATGCTTGCGTGCGGTCTTACGCTTGCAGACATACCTTGCGGAAAATACGGCAGTTTGGATAAATATGTTCCTGACGGAGATTATGTTGTTATTAAATTTGCACGCTGGGCTTTTGAAAAGTTTAAGGGCGTTGAGGATAAGCTCGGTACTCAGATGCGCGCCGTAGGCGAGGTTATGAGTATCGGAAAGAATTATAAAGANGCCTTCCAAAAGGCAATAAGAAGTCTTGAGACAGGACGCTANGGTCTTGGACATGCAAGGAACTTTGATACGCTCTCAAAGGAGGAGCTTTTAAAGCTTCTTATTACACCTTCCAGCGANCGCCATTTCGTNATGTACGAGGCACTCCGCAAGGGAGCCACAATTGATGAGATTCATGAGCTTACAAAGGTTAAGCATTATTTTATAGAGCAGATGAAGGAGCTTGTTGATGAGGAGGAGGCNTTACTTGCATGTAAAGGCNGNCTNCCTTCTGATGAAATGCTTACANAGGCTAAAAANGACGGCTTCTCNGACAAATATTTAAGCCAGCTTCTTGAGATACCTGAGGATGAAATCAGATTTAAGCGTAANGACCTTGGCGTTGTTGAGGCATGGGAGGGTGTACATGTAAGCGGTACACAGGACAATGCTTACTACTACTCAACCTACAATGCACCTGACAAAAACCCTGTAAATTCTGACAAGCCAAAGGTTATGATACTTGGCGGTGGTCCAAACCGTATCGGTCAGGGTATTGAATTTGATTACTGCTGTGTCCACGCATCCCTTGCATTAAAGAAGCTTGGTTTTGAGACAATTATTGTAAACTGTAACCCTGAAACAGTTTCAACCGACTATGATACATCCGACAAGCTCTACTTTGAGCCACTTACGCTTGAGGATGTTTTAAGTATTTATTATAAGGAAAAGCCTATTGGAGTTATTGCTCAGTTTGGCGGTCAGACACCTTTGAACCTTGCCTCAGAGCTTGAGAAAAACGGTGTCAAAATTCTCGGCACCTCCCCTTCTGTTATCGACCTTGCGGAGGACAGGGATTTGTTTAGAGAAATGATGGATAAGCTTGAAATCCCGATGCCGGAATCAGGTATGGCTACAACAGTTGACGAGGCGCTTTCAATTGCAGCTAAAATCGGATACCCTGTCATGGTTCGTCCTTCATACGTTCTCGGTGGACGCGGTATGGAGGTTGTGTATGATGATGACAGCATGGTTGAATATATGAATGCGGCTGTAGGCGTTACGCCTGACAGACCAATCCTTATAGACCGCTTCCTTAACCATGCATTAGAATGTGAAGCAGACGCAATAAGCGATGGAACCCATGCATTTGTTCCTGCGGTTATGGAGCATATAGAGCTTGCAGGAGTACATTCCGGCGACTCGGCATGTATTATTCCTTCCGTACACATTACGGAGGAAAATGTTAAAACCATAAAGGAATACACAAGAAAAATTGCTGAAGAAATGCATGTAAAGGGTCTTATGAACATGCAGTATGCAATCGAAAACGGAAAGGTTTATGTTCTTGAGGCTAACCCAAGAGCATCCCGTACCGTACCTCTTGTTTCAAAGGTATGTAATGTAAGAATGGTGCCTATCGCCACAGATATTATTACCTCGGAGATTACGGGACGCCCTTCACCTGTTCCTCAGCTTAAGGAAAGGGATATACCATATTACGGTGTAAAAGAGGCTGTATTCCCATTCAATATGTTCCCTGAGGTTGATCCGATTCTCGGACCGGAAATGCGTTCAACAGGCGAGGTCCTTGGACTTTCAACCTATTATGGTGAAGCATTCTACAAAGCACAGGAAGCATCACAATCTCCGCTTCCGCTTGGTGGAACTGCACTTTTATCTGTAAACCGTAAGGACAAGGCTGAAATCGTTGAAATAGCAAAATACCTGAAAGATGACGGATTTAAAATTCTTGCTACCGGAAACACCTACGAAGTTATTACGGAGGCCGGCATTGAAGCAGAGAAAATCAAGAAGCTTTATGAGGGTCGTCCAAATATACTTGATGCTATTACAAATGGACAGATTGACCTTATTATCAACTCTCCTGTTGGTAAGGATAGTGTAAACGACGACAGCTACCTCAGAAAGGCAGCCATAAAGGCAAAGGTTTCCTACATGACCACCACTGCCGCAGCAAGAGCAACGGCAAAAGGCATTAACTATGTCAATAAAAACGGAGATGGTGCAATTGCTTCATTGCAGGAGCATCACGCAATGATAAAGGATAAATAAAAGAGCTGCCGCTCTAAGCCTACGTGATTGCAGCTTATACTGTAATCATGCAGGCTTAATGCGGCAGCCCCTTTATTTATCCCTACTCCTTAAAGTCCTCCTGAGTCAGCAGCTTCACGCCCTTCTTCTTTAGTATATCCGTTGCAAGCTCAATATTTCCTACCTTAAATATAATATAGACCTCACCCTTTTTACCTGTGTTTACATCATAGAGATATTCAAGATTTATATCTGCCTCGTCAAATATGTTAAGTATCTCACACAGACTTCCCGGCTCGTCAGTTGTTGACACTGCAATAACAGGCGTGAGGGCAAATATAAATCCCTTGTCACGAAGTACGTTGACCGCATTGTAGGTATCATCCACCAACAGACGAAGAACACCGAAATCTCTTGTGTCCGCAAGCGATATTGCATGAAGGCTGATGCCTGCCTCAGACATAACCTTTGCAACCTCAGCAAGATTTCCAACCTTGTTTTCAACAAATACTGATATCTGCTTTATTTCCATATATAACCCTCCTTTTCACTATGAACACCAGCCCATTTATAATTTGCTTTCAGCAAAGGGCCGATTTTTAGTTCTGATAAAGATTTCTCTTGTCTATTACTCTTACTGCCTTGCCCTCGCTCCTTGTAATTGATTTAGGTGCAACAAGCTTTACGTCGGCATATATTCCAAGCATTGCCTTAAGTGCTCCCACAAGCTCTTTTTCCTTCTTCTCAATCTCACCGACTGAGTCAGAGAACATTTCAGGCGTCATTTCAACCTGTACCTCAAGGTTGTCGCTGTTGTTTACACGGGTTACGATTATCTGATAATTTGCAGCGTAGCCCTTATTAAGAAGCACGGTTTCAATCTGTGACGGGAATACATTTACACCCTTTACAATAAGCATGTCGTCACTGCGCCCAAGCGGCTTTGTCATCTTAACATGGGTTCTTCCGCAGGAGCATTTCTTATGACTTAAAATACATATGTCTCTTGTTCTGTATCGGAGTAATGGGAATGCCTCCTTTGTGATGCTTGTAAATACAAGTTCTCCCTTCTCTCCGTCAGGAAGAACCTCTCCTGTCTTTGGATTAATTACCTCAGCAATGAAATGGTCCTCATTTACGTGCATTCCTGTCTGCTCCTCGCACTCGAAGGAAACGCCCGGTCCTGAAATTTCCGTAAGACCATATATGTCGTAAGCCTTAATTCCAAGCTTATCCTCAATATCATGTCTCATTTCCTCAGTCCAAGCCTCCGCACCAAATATGCCTGCCTTAAGCTTTATGTTATCCCTTTCCCCTCTCTCAATAATCGATTCGGCAAGGTATGCGGCATATGATGGTGTACAGCAGAGTATTGTTGAACCAAGGTCTGTCATAAACTGTATCTGTCTTTCCGTATTTCCCGATGACATAGGGAGTGTAAGCGAGCCTACCTTGTGGGAACCTCCGTTCAATCCCGGTCCTCCTGTAAACAATCCGTAGCCATAGCATACATGTACTACATCCTCATTTGTACCGCCTGCCGCCACAATTGCCCTTGCACAGCATTCGTCCCACAAATCAATATCATGCTGTGTGTAAAATGCAACGACACGACGTCCTGTTGTTCCGCTTGTAGACTGTATTCTCACGCAGTCACTGAGTGGCTTTGCCAAAAGTCCGTACGGATACTGGTCCCTAAGGTCGTCCTTTGTCGTAAAAGGAAGCTTATGTAAGTCCTCCACACCCTTAATGTCCTCCGGCTTAATCCCAAGCTCATCCATGCGCTCACGGTACATGGCAACATTGTCGTACACATGCTTAACCTGCTTTACAAGCCTTTCATCCTGCCATGCCCTGATTTGCTCCTGAGATGCAGTTTCTATCTCAGGCTGAAAATAATTTCCCATAAAATAATAATCCTCCTCCGATGTTATTTGATTGTCAGACTTTTATAAGCCTGATTAAAAAAATCTTTCTAACAGAATACCATTTTTAGGATGGTTCTTCAATATAATATAAAATTTTATATTGCAGTAACTGCATATAAATTTTATAATTAAGTATACGAAAGAAAATCCTCTTGATTTACCATATAAATCAAGTTGAAGATTGAGTTTTACTCATCTGTAAATTGAGCATAATATGAGGTGAAAAAATATGTATCTTGTTTTTGATGTCGGTGGTACATTTATCAAATATGCCCTTATGGATAAAGACGGTGAAATAGGCGAAACCGACAAATTTCCCACACAACTTGACAACACTTGTGGATTGGAACTGCTTGTAAATTCCATTTTTGAGATTTACACAAAGTATAAGGCTAAAAATATTGAAGGAATTGCAATGTCACTTCCGGGTCTTATTGATGTGCAAAACGGCTTTGTTCATAATGGCGGAGCGCTGAAATTTCTTGTAGGTGTGCCCCTTGGAAGGCTAGTGTCGGAAAAATGTGACAACATTCCCGTAGCCCTTGAAAATGATGGAAAATGTGCCGCTCTCTGCGAGTCGTGGAAGGGTAATGCCAGCGATGTGAGAGATGCATATGTTCTTGTTTTAGGCACGGGCGTAGGCGGAGGCATGATAATCAACCACCACGTTCATCACGGCAACAGCCTTATAGCCGGTGAAGTTTCCTATACGCTGCATAACATGGACAGAGCCCAGGTCGAGACAATTACACCAATTGAAACCATTGATGAGGTTGGTCATACCATTGATATAATTCCGTATATTGCAGGCTCATGCTGTTCTACGCTCGGACTTCGCTGCAAGGTTGCCAAATATAAAGGCTTAAGCTACCATGACGTAAAGGGCGAGGACATTTTCAAATGGGCGTCAGATGGTGATACGGGAGTACAGAATATACTTGAAGATTGGTACTTTACAATTGCCAAATTGTGCGTAAATATATACGTTATATTTAATCCGGAAATTATACTTATAGGCGGCGGAATAAGCGTACAGCCCCTTGTTCTTGAGGGAATATGCCGATACGTTGACAAACTGAGAAACATATCAAAGATACTTACGGATATAAAAATCGGAACATGCAAATATAACAACCGTTCGAACCTTTACGGAGCTATGATGAATTACAACCAACTTTTTAATGAATAAGGAGGTATCTCATGATTATAACAAAAAGCAAAAAACTTCCTGAGAATTTTCTCTGGGGTGCATCAACAAGTGCATATCAGGTGGAAGGTGCAAACCTTACTCACGGAAAAGGCCCAAGCGTACAGGATGTGAAAACAGTCCCTGAGGGCACAAGTGAGCTTGACGTGTGTGCAGACTTTTATCATCACTACAAGGAAGATATTGCCCTTATGGCAGAGATGGGTTTTAAAACCTTCCGCTTTTCCGTTGCATGGACAAGAATACTGCCGAAAGGCTTTGGTGAAATAAATCAGGAGGGAATTGACTTTTACAGTGATGTTATCGATGAATGTCTAAAATATAACATTGAACCTCTTGTTACAATGTTTCACTTTGACCTTCCATATGAAATAGAAAAAAAAGGTGGCTGGTCAAGGCGTGAAAGCGTTGATGAATTTGTTAATTTTGCAAAAATACTTTTTGAAAACTATGGTGACAGGGTAAAATACTGGCTTACCATAAATGAACAAAATATGCTCACCCTTGTGGGTGATGTTATCGGTACTTGCAATCTTAGCGGTGTAACAAACAAATACAAAAAGCTTTATCAGGAAAATCATCATATGCTGCTGGCTCAGGCAAAGGTTATGAAGCTTTGCCATGACATGGTGCCGGGTGCAAAAATCGGTCCTGCACCTAACATTTCTCTTGTTTATCCTGCAAGCTGCAAGCCTAAGGATATTTTGGCAGCACAAAATTTCAATGCCATAAGGAACTGGCTCTATCTTGATATGGCAGTGTGGGGACGCTACAATAATCTTGTGTGGAAATTCCTTGAGGAACACGATGCCCTTCCTGACATTGAGGAGGGTGATATGGATATTATGGCACAGGGACATCCTGATTTTATCGGCTTTAACTACTATTCCACCGCTACGGTTGAGTGGAATGAGGCAAATGCGGAAGCCTCATCCGGTGACCAACAGGGAGGCTCATGTGAACCGGGAGTTTATAAAAATTTTTCAAACCCGAATCTTTTACACACTGAATTTGGCTGGGAAATTGACCCTGACGGCTTCAGAGCTACAGTGCGTGAAATGTATAGCAGATACCACCTCCCCATGCTTGTTACGGAAAACGGTCTTGGCGCATATGACAAGCTTACGGAGGACGGAAAAATACATGACGATTACCGCATAGAATATCTCCGCAGACATATTGAGCAGATAAAGCTTGCAGTATCAGAGGGCGTTGATATGATGGGATACTGTCCTTGGTCTGCCATTGACCTTATTTCAACCCATGAGGGAATTGTAAAGCGATACGGATTTATTTATGTAAACCGTGATGAGTTTGACCTTAAAGATATGGCCAGATACAGGAAAGATTCTTTTTATTGGTATAAAAAGGTAATTGCAACAAACGGAGAAGACTTGGGATAAAACATCTTCTACATTGCAGGTTACTACTAAGAAAACGAGGACTGACTGCCCAATGATTTTATACCACAATATCGAAAACACGCTTTCGCTCGATGAAAGACGTAGCGGTACTAAGAGTTGGCAGCACGGCAGGACCTATACAGTGACATAAAACCGTTATAAAGACGTCGGCACTTAAATTGCCAATCTAAAATATCCTTGTTTGGGATTGCTTTAAATTGGCAATTTTTAGTGCCGTTACGTCTTTATCGAGTGGGAACGTGTTTTTATGTCACTGTATAAGTCTGGTCGTGCTGCCAACTCAAGTACCGACGTCTTCATAACGGTTTTCTTGTATTGTGGTATAAAATTATCGGGCAGTCAGTCCTCGTTTTTAATGTACAAATGTCAATATGAAGTGAGTATATTCACCGAGGCGGCTGCGGACTGTTATTTTTCCACCCATGCCCTCCACAATTGATTTTGTAAGGGAAAGTCCTATTCCCACACTGTTGGGGTTTACCTCTTTATTTACACGATAAAAACGTTTAAATATATTAGGCAAATCCGCCTCCGGTATACCCATTCCGTTATCCTTTACATAAATTCTTGTAAATACAGGGGTCTTTTCTACTTCTATTTTTATTTCTGAATTTTCGGGAGAATAGTCGGAAGCATTTTTTAAAAGATTTATTATGCCCTCCACAAGCCATCCGGAGTCGCACACAAGCGTTATGGTCTCCGGACAATCCACAGCTATATTTTGTCCTCTGCCATCAGTGAGATATGTTACAACCTCCACAGCCTGAAGCAAAAGTGTTTTTAGATTATTTGGTTCCTTTTCAAACTGTATGGCTCCCGCCTCTATTCTTGCCAGCTTAAGCATGGAAAGCACCATCCACTCCATTCTGTTGAGCTGGTTTTTTGACTCCGCAAGCATCTGCTTTCTTTTTTCAGGCTCCATAACCATGTCATCATAGAGCAAATCAATAAACACATTCAGCGATGCAAGCGGTGTTTTCAGCTGATGGGAAATATCGGACATGATATCCCGCAGGAATATTTTTTCCTCATGCTCCTTCTGCTTGCTTTCCGTAAGCGTTCCTACAAGCTTGTAAAGGTTTGTGTAAAGCTCTCCCATCTCCCCCTGCTTATAAGGCTCAGAGGGTATATCCCCCTTCTCCACCAGTTTTACCATTATATCTGATGCATAAGAAATTTCACTACATAATATTCCAAGCTCATATCTGATTAAAATGTATATTACAGTTTCTATGAAAAGGCACAGGCCGGTTAAAATCCAAAGTGGCCTCCCAAATTCCTGAAGAACAGCATAAGCACAGCAAAAAAACGCAAGCAAAAGAATGCTTGCGCAAATTGCAAACCATTTATTAAATTTTCCTATTTCATAGCTGTGTTTATTCATATCCTAAATCTGTAACCTACACCCCTTACGGTTTCAATAAAGCTGCCGTCCTCCCCTAATCTGTCACGAAGACGTTTCATATAGACCGATAATGTATTATCATCTATAAATTCTCCGTCTATGTCATAAAGCCTTTCCAGCAGTATTCTTCTCTCCAAAACCATTCCCTTATTTACAAGAAGAATACGCAAAAGCTTAAGCTCGCTTGTGGTGCAATCAACCGGTTTTTCATCCTTCAAAAGCTTAAACTCCTCAGGATAAAAGCAATGATGTCCAAATGTATATGCATTTCCATACGAACCCTTATTATAGGCATTTCTTCTTATATTTGCAGCTATCCGTGACAAAAGCTCCTTTACACGATAAGGCTTTGTGACATAATCGTCAGCACCAAGCTCAAGTCCCTGAACAATATTTACCTCCTCGGAAACGGCAGTAAGAAAAATAATAGGTATACGGCTGCCTTTTTTCCTAATCTCCTCACAGAAGGAAAAGCCCGTTCCATCAGGCAGCATAACATCCAAAAGGATTAAGTCTATTGATTGGTCATAAAGCTTTCTTGCGGTTTCAAGATTTGCGGCTTTTACAACCTCGTAGCCTTCAGACAGGAGTGCATATTCAGTTCCCATTGCAAGGGCGAAGTCATCCTCCACCATTAAAATTTTGTATGCCATACTTTCCTCCGATCTTAATCAATTATGAGCCTTCCTATCTTTTTTTTCAATATTTTTCGTGGATTTTGTCCGTTTTTTCTATTTTCTTACTGCCGTAAGAGGATTAAGCCTTGATGCCCACCTTGCAGGAAAGTATCCCGCAAGTATCCCCAACAGCGTTGATACTCCTATTGATACAAATATAAGCCATATCGGTATTACCGCAAGGCTTGTCCCCTTTGCAAAGCCAAGAAGACCAATGGCAACTTTATTTATTATTCCTTTTATTCCAAAGGATAGCCCTACACCAAGCACTCCTCCAACAAAGCCAAGCACACCTGACTCAAACAGAAACATCATGAGAAGCTCATCCAAATCACAGCCGATTACCTTAAGTACACCTATCTCATTTACCCTGTCATACACGGAGGTTGTCATAGTGTTGCTTATACCTATAACAGCTACCACAAGGGCTATGGTTCCTATTCCCCCAAGCAATACCTGTATTATCTTTATTTCCCTTTTTGCACTTTCAAGGTACTCCTTATCGTTTGATATCTGAAAGCCCATATCCTGTAGCTTTTTTATGACAAAATCCACATCCTCTATATCATTTACGGTGACAACCGCACTTGTATATACCCATTCACTGTATGTATTTCCATTTTCATCCATAGGCTGTCCATATACGGGTGCTCCGTTTGCATTATATTTCAAATACCTTTTTAGGACCTCCAAATCACAGAAAACGCTCTGTGACTGCATGGAATAATCCTCCTCCCTTCCATAAAGTACTCCTGATACCTTGAATTTTGTCGTAACTGCACTATCGCCGTAACCAAACTCAGCAGGGATGGAAGTATTGACAACGGATGTCAGCTCCTTGTTTTCACCCTCCGAAAAGTTTAAACCGGTATTGTAATTATAAAACATAAGTCCCATGGAATTGCCCAAAATAAGCTGCGGCTTTTGTCCGCCTTCTCCCAAGGAAGAACCATCGGCAAGCTTGAGCTTTTCAAGCTGTTCTCTTGGTATTCCTACTATATTTGTATATGCCATATATTTCCCCATAGAAAGCGACACAAAAATCTCATACTCAGGATATACATATGCAACCTTGTCAATCTGTTCAAATTTTTCAAGTGTTTTATCGGTAATAAGCTTGCTTTTTTCCTTATAACTCTGAGAGCCGTAAACCGTAATGTTTTTTACAGTATTTTCATCCTCAAACTGTGATAAAAGCTCTTTTTTTACTCCGAGTCCAAGTGCAAGAAGTGATACAATTGAGATTACACCTATTGTCACTCCAAGTATCGTGAGAACGGTCCTTGCCCTTCTTCTTTTCATATTAAGCAGGCTTAATCGGAACATCCATCCCATTAAAATTCCTCCAATATCTTTTTCTTCTTTCTCCATTTCATAACAGAAAGAATTATCACAACCAACACGACTGCAACGACCGCAATTATTATAATTGTTTCCGAGGATATTTCCTTTTCCTCCGGCTCCTTGAGTATTTCAAGATTACTGTAATTTGTTGCCTCAATGCTGAGATATAAATCTACTTTTTGACTATGCTTTTCCTTATTCTTATCCTCATATGTAACAATCATATGATTTTTGCTATATACCCCCTCCTCCACGGGGTGGATTGTATGTGTAAGAACATCAATATTACCACTTTTACCTGATTCTATATTTCCAACATAGCTTATCTGTGTATCTATATTTTCACCCTCAACTTCCACAGTTACATTATAAAGGGTACCTTCTCCGATATTATTGATTCTACCCGTTATCTCAATGTCATCGCCAAGCTTAACTGATGAATCCGACATGATATCCGTTACTGAAACTCTCTGCTCAAGTGTTATGGGAATGTAAATATTATCCTCAACAGTATAGGAATAACCGTTAGTATCCTCATATTCAGATTTAATCGTGAGCTTATAGGATTTTTCCTGAAGTCCGCTTATCGCCGTCATGTCAAAGGTTATCTCAAGCTCCTCCTCTGCTGCCATTTCGCTTATGTATGCAGTGCCCGCTCCATTTACGGGAATAAACTCTCCTTCCGCTGACGTAACTGTAAGCTTCATGTTTCTGACCTTTCTTGAAGCAGTGTTTTTAAGCGTAATCGTAATCTTAAAATCCTCTCCTGACACTACCTCAGTGGGATTTAATTTATAATCTGCAACCATGACCTTTGGCTCTGCCGCCTTAATGTCAAGTGCTTTAAAGCATCCCAAAAAGCACACGACAGCGCATAATATTATGCTTATGAAAATTTTATATTTTATTTTTCTTAATTTCATATTTTTTCTCCTTATAATTAATTAGAATAATTACGATTATTCCGTGCTTCACACTTCCATAATCGAAACAAATATTCGCATTCCCGCACTTCGTGCTTCATGCTCATATTCGTTTACCCGTCATATAAAGTATGATTGTTTCATGCAAGCATACACAATCATACTTTGCATGACGGAATTATTCTATTATTTTTCCGTCTGCAAGCTTTATAATTCTGTCAGACTCCCTTGCAAGGTCAATATTGTGGGTTATAAGCACAAGTGTCTGATTAAGCTTTTTTACAGAGTCATGCAAGAGGGTCATAACCTCGCTTCCGTTTGCAGAATCAAGTGCTCCCGTAGGCTCATCTGCAAGTATGAGGGAAGGTCTGTTTGCAAGCGCCCTTGCGATGGCTGCACGCTGCTGCTGTCCACCTGATAATTGGTTTGGCAGATGCTTTCTCCTGTCCTTTAACCCAAGCATTTCTATAATGTGGTCAATATATTCCCTGTCCGGCTTCTTGTGGTCAAGAAGAATCGGCATCCTTATATTTTCCTCCACCGTAAGCACCGGGATAAGATGATATGCCTGAAATACAAAGCCGATTTTTCTTCTTCTGAACACTGACATTTCATCATCACTTAGTGTTGTTATGTCCTTTCCGTCAACTACTATGTTTCCGCTGTCAGCGGTATCTACACCACCCATAACATGAAGCAGAGTAGATTTTCCTGAACCTGATGCACCTACGACCGCAAGGGTTTCTCCCTTGTCTATTGTAAGATTTACATCATCCAAAGCCCATACCCTTGTATCACCTGCTCCATAAATTTTTGTTACATGCTCCATTTTTACGATTTCCATAATGTTTCCTCCTTATTAATCATCACTGCATTTTTTCTTAATTTGTTTACAACACGGAAAATTTTTAATCTCCTCCTGCATTAAGATTATCCAGCACTCCGTTACTCAGCCTTTTAATCGGAAAGTACACTGAGCCGCAAAGTACGATTACCGAAATAACAAGTCCCAAAATTGCCGTAATTACAGGGTAGGACAGCTTTGCTCCGTATATCGCATTCAATGCACTCCGTATCGGGTTAAGACATCCAAAGCCCAAAATCCAGCCAATAACATTTGCGATAATTGCAGTAATTATCCCTTCAAACCAAACGATCCTGCAAAGCCTTTTCTTTGAGACTCCTATTACACGAAGCTGAGCAAGCTCCTGTCTTCTTATGTATAGATTGCCTGCACTTGTATTTATTATGTTTATTGTAACAACAATAAACATAAATACCGCAAACACCTGTATATACAACAATTTTTTCTTTGTATTATCTGTGAAGGCTTTATCCTGTACATAATCCGATATATAATTACAATAGGAATACGTTACAGGTCCGTTTGTCATNAAATTNATAATGTTNTCGCTTAATTTGCTNCCCAACTTATATTTTACGCCGTTGCTGTCCTCCTTACCAAGTCCCATGGCATCCAGATAACTGTCAAGAGGTAACANTGCTGATAAATAAAACTGTNNGGCATTACCGCCNTGCCAAAGCTCAAGCTTGTCCTTATTATATTCCACAATACCNTCAACCACATAAGTTTTNTACATNCCCTTATCAATTAANTCTAAAACTTNTTNTNCAAANNNATNNTCANNANGTGTGCCNTCNTTTGGAAGNTTTTTTAAAAAGTCNACATACGANTTTCTTACCATTTGATAATCAACNATGCTTATTGTATCTCCCAGCTTATAATCGGTCACATTATNATAATCCGACTCCCATACNTNTATCCATTCACCATCTTCACCCTCNGGCAGAAGATTTTGTTTTACTATTACAATACCATTTTCACTTACATCNAGGGTTCCTTCCAGCAAAAGGTCTTCATATTTTTTCATTTCCTCCTCATCACAGCCATATATATTTATATTACTGNAANNNANCATNTCNTCNGNGGTTTCCNAATNNTCTGATATAAACNGAAAGTCTAATTTCTCATTAATATATTTAAGATATTCCTTATTATATTTACTAATATAATTCTCATAATCCGCCACATAAAGNATCGCANGATANATAGGCTTAACTGCCNANACACTNCCNTCTCTTGCTATTGAATCAAGCGAATCATAGTTCGGCATCCAGCTTTTGGCNNNTTCAATNTCACAATANTNCGCCAGCGGCTGATAAAAATATAACTGATACTCTCCATAATTTTTCTCAAGCTGCTTTTCCTGTCTGTTTGCNGATGCAATCACCACTGATAATATAATACATACNGCGATTCCCAAACTAAAGGTGGCAACGGACTTATAAAATCTTCCCTGGTTTGCCATAAGNCTCTTGTATGCATANTCNCCATCCACACCAAATANACGTCCGAATATACTTCCNTTTCTTCTCTTAATCTTACTTTGNCCTNCCTTTNGGTTTCCTCTTACNGCATCAACCGGAGATATTTTTCTGACTGTCTTACTGTTTTCATCCATNACAAAATATAAATCTCCAAGAAATGCCACAAGCACAAACAATATGGGNATAATATGTAATCCAACCTTTATGCCTGANATTTTTCCTATAATAAATGACGTCATAAACCCCAGCGCCATTCCAAAAATAATTCCTGTAATTTCCTGTATGAAGCCCATAACAAATATAATTGTCCTAAGCTGCCACTTCGTTGCACCTATGCATCTCAGTATTCCGTAATCCTTAATCTGCTCAATCATATTCAGCTGTATGGAATTTCTTATTATACCAACAGTCACCACCGCAAATATAACCGCAACAAAGAAGAACAAAATAAATGTTATATAAACATCATTTCCTGTGTCACCCTGTAAATAGTAAGCCGCAAGCTCCTGATTTATATTGCCTTTTATGCCGTATTTTTCCGTAAGCTTCTCGTAATATTTATTAATTCTAAAAGGATTTTTTGTGTTTACAAATACCGCCCCGTCAACATAACCTGCACTTGCCACATCATAGTATCTTCCGTTGTAAACGCTTTTTACAAGTTCACTATTGACAATACCTGCAAGCTGCTCATCCGTCTCAGGAAAAAATACCATCTCATAGTCCGCCTGTTCCCTTAACCGGTCCCTCTCATTAATAAAATTACTGAAAAATAATGTAAGTATTGTAAATAAAATAGCAACCGCAATGGATACTCCCATAATTGTAAGAATNGTACGTTGCTTTTGAAATTTTAAATATAATTTTGAAAGTCCCTTATATCCTTCCATAATACACNCNCTTTCGTAATATTNTATTGAATTTATATAAACGTCTAATCTCCTCCTGCATTAAGATTATCCAGCAAACTGTTGCTCAGNCTTTTAATCGGGAANTACACCGAGCCGCAAAGTACNATNANCGAAATGACAAGTCCTGCAACAGCCCCGATTGCCGGAAAAGATATTTTCATATCAAACAGAATCTCAAATGTAGAGCGTAACGGAAACAGNCACAGGAAACCTAAACTACAGCCTATTACATTTGCAACGATAGTAGTTATTATTCCTTCAAGCAAAACAACACGACAAAGCCTTTTCTTTGNCATTCCTATCACCCGGAGCTGTGCAAGCTCCTGTCTTCTCATGTATAGGTTGCCGGCATTTGTATTTATTATATTGACGGAGCTTATGACAAGCATAAATATCGTAAAAATTCCNACATATAGTATTGCCTTTTTTATGTTTTGGACCTGTCTCATATCCTGTATATACCATGAATGCAGGCAGTTTGCTGACATCTCAACCATACTAACCTTCTCATAAAATTTTTCAGTCGGCCTTTTTTTTACCTTCAACTTAATTCCATTACTGTCCGTCTCACCCACACCCGTAATTGCACAATATTTATCAAGGGGAAGAATCGCCGATAATCCACCCATTTTCTCTTTGTTATACTTTACGATACCTTCAACCGTGTATGTTGTATATGCCCCATTCTCAATCAGCTCGGTAATACAATCCTGATAAAGCGCCAAATCAAATGTATCATCGGCAGACAATGACGGAATATATCCCGGCTCGCTCCGTTTCTTTTTATAAAGCTCCACAAGCTGTTTGTAATCAACGATATCAATTGTATCTCCCACCTTGTAATTGTGTATTCTGGAATACTTTAATCCACCTTCGTCATCTTGTTCCTGAAACACATCATCCATTGCATACTCAGGTAAAATAATTCCTTTATCACTTACATCAAGTGTTCCGTCAACCAAAAGCTCCTCATATTCCTTCATTTCCTCCTCATCGCAGCCACACAGCATAAAACGTGCCTCATTAAATACAACAAATCCCGGTGTATTCTTCCTTATGAGAGTTTCCATATCCGACTTTGTATACCAATACCATTCATCCTTATAGTCAAAATAATTCATAAGGTAATTTTCATAATCTGCAATGTACAGGGTCGCCACATACATTTGCTTAACATCTATAACAGAACCGTCCTTTGCAAGCACTTCAAGCGCATCATACGATGGCAAATAGCTTCTTGCAATATCTACATCATTATATCCATCAATGGGATTATAATAATAAAGCTGATAATCCCCATATTTCTTTTCTATTTCCTTTACCGGATGATTTAATGCCAATATACTAACTGATAACGCCATAAACGCTGCAATCCCAAGTCCAAAGGAGGCTATTGATTTATAAAATCTTCCCTTATTTGCCATAAGGTTCTTATATGCATACTCTCCCTCCACGCCGAAAACGGAACCAAATATGCCTTTCTTTCTTCTTTTTACTTTAACGCATTTAAGCTTCTTGCTTCCTCTTACTGCCTCAACAGGCGTAAGCTTTTTCACCATTTTTCCGATTTCATCCATGGCAGCGACAAGGTCTCCAAGAAACGCCACGATTACAAACAAAACAGGGATAATATTGAGCCACACCTTTATTCCCGACATTTTACCTATAAAAAATGCCGCTATAAATCCCATAATCATTCCGATTACAATACCTGCAAATTCCTGAAAAAATCCCATAAGGTATATAATCGTATTAAGNTGTTNCCTTGTTGCCCCTATACATCTTAAAATTCCGTAATCCTTAATCTGNTCCTGCATGTTAAGCTGTATGGAATTTCTTATNATACCAACTGCNACTATTGCAAATATAAATGCTATAAAGAGAAATACNAGAAGTCCCAAATATATGCCGTTGCCGTTATCCCCCTGAAGATAGTAGGTTGCAAGCTCCTGATTAAGCTCNCCTCTTGCACCGTACCTGTTGGTAAGTGTCTTAAAATACTTATCAAGTCTGTACGGATTTTTTGTNTTAATAAATAATGCCCCATCAATGTAGCTTGNACTATATCTTGCAAAATACCTTCCCTCATAAGCGCTTTTCACACACTCATCATTTATAATTCCTGCCGCCTGTTCGGAACNTTCAGGGAAAAACACAATTTCATAGTCTCCCTGCTCCCTTAATTCGTCNCTTNCATTGATAAANTTGCTGAAATATAANGTAAGAATTGCAAACAAAACCGCAACAGCAACGGACACACCAAATATGGTAACAATGGTGCGTTTTTTCTGAAATTTTAAATANATTTTTGAAAGCTCACTGTATTTTTCCATAATACCATTTCCTCCCGTTGAAATCGCCGCATTTGACATTATTTTCAGTCTCCGCCTGCATTCAACCCCTCAAGCACACTATTTCCCATTCTCCTTATCTGCACATAAAGCGAANCNCAGAATACAAGTGTTGAGATAATAAATCCGATAACAGCCGCCCCAAACGGATAAGTAAANTTCATATTAAACAAACCTATAAATACCTNACTNANCGGNCTAAGANCGCAAAATCCAAGCANATTNCCCACAANGTTNGCCGTAAGCGCCGTTATTATGCCCTCAAGCAAAACCATGNNGCACATACCCTTTTTNGAAACNCCCAAAACCCGAAGNTGNGCAAGCTCCTTTCTTCTNAAATGAAGCGTGCTTGCACTTGTGTTTATAATATTNACCGAGCTCATAACAATAACGAATACGATAAACATTAAAATGAACCNGCTTACATTTTTCATGGAATTAACAAAACGGTATTCCTCTACATAGAATGANCCTCCANCTTGGTTTTCCGCCGCATNAACAANATTCATAAAGTCCTCGGTCATTCTGCCCTCNATTTTATATTTAACTCCGGTGCTCTCCTCCTCATTAAANCCNGTCATTTCACAATAATTTTTAAGGGGAAGNATTACGGCAATGCCNCCATNATTAAGCTTATCCTTCTCATACTCCACAATTCCCTCAACAANATANGTTTTNTACTGTCCTTCNTCCANCATTCTTTTCCGGCATTTTTTGTAAAGNNCGTCCCGTACCTCAAAATTAAAATCCTTTACGTTAGCATAATCGCCCTTTTCAAATTCTTCTNTATATATTTCCTGCATTCTTTTCATATTGACAATAATATCTACTTTGTCCCCAACCTTATAATCATTACTTACATACATTTTTCCGTACAGNTCTTCANCGGATGGTANATNCTCNNCNTNATCNTCNTATTCAGGANAAGANTGCATTTTTNTNGCTATTACAATACCATTTTCACTTACATCAAGGGTTCCCTCAATCAAAAGCTTACTATAGTCTTTAAGCTCCTCATCNCCATATCCGTACACATCNAAATNNACNCCGNATAACAATCCCATGCTATCTGNANCATTTTNACTNATATNTCTTNTAATCATTGTNCCANTAATNGTNTTNTTTAAAAANTCCTCATTGTATTTTNCAATTTGACTNTCACNGTCAACCATAGGCANANNNGANTTATATANCTGCTTTACATCCTTTACACANCTGTCCCTTGCAATTTTTTCAAGCAAATCATAAGAAGGCAGATAACTTTTTGATGTTTCTGTATCTNNCNNNTNNNNTTGCNNTGAATAAAAATANATTTGATAATCTCCATATTCCTCCATGACATAGGCGTATGTTTCATTTANGGAACGGGAAAACACGGAAAGTATAATAAAAGCAGCTATTCCAAGTCCGAATACCGCAACGGATTTATAAAATCTTCCCCGATTACTCATAAGGCTTTTATATGCGTAATCTCCATAGGTTCCAAAAATAAGTCCAAAAACACTGCGTTTTCTTGCCTTAAGCTTTTTCACCTTTGTAGTTAAATTTCCCCTTACAGCCTCAACAGGTGTTATCTTTTTTACGGTTTTACTGTTCTCTTTCATAACAAAATAAAGGTCGCCAAAGAATGCAACAAGCAAAAATNCAACAGGCACAATATGAAGACTGACTTTTATNCGTAAAAANGCNCCTATCATCATGGAAATNGGAAGNCCAAGCACCATACCTAAAATAAGTCCCACAAGCTCCTGCCAAAANCCCATAAGGAAAATAATCGTTTTAAGCTGTCCNCTNGTGGCNCCTATGCATCTTAAAATACCATANTCCTTGATTTGCTCAAGGGTATTTANCTGGATTGAATTTCTTATNATACCAACNGCAATAATTGCAATNATNACNNNAANAAAAAGGAACAATANAAGAACTATGTATGTGAAATCTCCTCTGTCACCCTGTAGATAATAGGAGGCAAGGTCATTGTTTATTTCTGCNTCAACACCGTATTNGGCNGTAAGCTTTTCATAAACTGCATTCATTTTATANGGNTTTTTTGTATTTACAAAAATTGCATTNTCAATAAGGTAGGTTGAATACCCGTCACTTGAATAATACCCGCCTGCATATGCGCTTTTTATGCTNTCATCATNTNTNATATTTGCCGCCTGTNCNTCCGTTTTTNNNAAAAAGACTATCTCNTAGTCCCCCTCCTTCCGAAGGTCGTCCCTTTGATTTATATAGTTGCTGAAATACAGGTTTAAAATTACAAACAAAACTCCTGCTGCAAATGCAACACCGCATATTGTAAGAATTGTTCGTTTCTTCTGATATTTAAGATATAGCTTTGCGAGACTTCCGTACTTTTCCATGTATTCCCCTGCTCCTGTTCTTTTATTTTATAATTATTTTAGTATGTTTCATAAACAAACTGCGCCCATGTAATATGCTCAGTATAAACCGTTTATATTACATGGGCGTGACAGAAAAATTACAATTTCGTAAGAATTGATTTTACTAAGTTTGGTGTTACTCGTTTGAGATTTGCTTTGTTGATTTACCCTTACGGTAGGTCCATTTTTTATTAAGCAAAAAGTTAATTGGAACCGTAAAGAAAATGTTAATAATCTGCGCCACTGTTACCGCCATATCATGGGCTGTCATATTCACTCCAAAACGGGAACCCAGTTCTACCAAAAATCCGATATAGTTTTCAATTCGAATAACGTCTATCCATAAGGTGAGTAAGATTTCCGTTAGCACAAGTCCCGTAAGGGCATATGAAACATATGTCTTAATAAGCACCTTCCACCACACACGTTTTTCCGATTCTTCTTTTTGGAACACAAAAGTGCTCTGCAAAAGATATGCACTGAAAACGCTTATTATAAATTGCATTACATTTGCAAAATGATATGAAGTTCCGAACAAATGGTAAAGCAAATTGTATATTGCCATTGATAGAAATGTATTAAACAGCCCTACCATTCCGAATCTTATAAGCTGGTTAAGTCCTTTTCCTTTATTTTCCGAATTTGTATTTTGCCTGTTCATTTTTCTACCGTTTCTTTCTTTTATTTCTTCCGTTTATATCTTAAAGCATTTGTGTATATCCTGATTTCTTCCAAGCACAAGCATTGTTGTGTTTTCCGTAAGAAGGGTTTCGTGGTTTATGGAGCAGTTCATCTCCCCATCCCTCTTTATACCCATAATGTTAATGCCATGCATTTTTCTTATATCAAGTTGTCCCACGGTTTTCCCTATCCACGAGGCAGGTATGGGTATTTCAAAAATGCTATGCTCGTCATCAAGCTGAATATAATCGATTATATGATTTGAAGTATATCGTATCGCAATCCATGATGCAAGCTGTCGTTCAGGATAAACCACCTCATCAGCTCCATTTCTAAGAAGAAACTTTGAATGTATGTCACGAGATGCCCTTGCCAGAACAAAGCCTGCGCCAAGCTCCTTTAAAAGCAGCGTCGTTTCCAAAGAGCTTTGGAAATCATCCCCTATAGCTACAATACATATGTCAAAATTGCCCACGCCTATGGAAGCCATAAATTCACTGCTTGTACTATCACCAATCTGCGCATTTGTCACATAAGGAAGCACAGCATTTACCCTTTCATCATTTTTATCTACGGCCATAACGTGATGCCTTGTTTCATCAAGCTTTTTTGCTATGTGGTATCCAAAACGCCCTAAACCTATTAACAGTATACTTTTCATATACCCCTCCGTCAAATTTTCTGATACTATTTAGCCTACGGTTATTTTCTCCTGCGGATATCTTGAGTAACCCATCCCTCTGCCCGATACGGTGGCAAAGACAAACGTAAGTCCTCCCACACGCCCTAAAATCATAAGCAGAATCAGTATGACCCGTGAAAACATCCCAAGCTCCGGTGTTATTCCCAATGTAAGCCCAACCGTACCTATTGCCGAGGCAGTTTCAAAAAGACATGTCCCAAGGGGCAGTCCCTCTATTTCACTTATTATGAAGCCTCCTGACAAAAAAAGGACAATATATATTGTAAATATTGCGGCAGCATTTCTTACAGCAGCCCCCTCAATCCTTCTTCCAAAGCACTGTGGGTCCTCCCTGTGGCGAAATACTGATACGGCGGAGGCTAAAAGCACTGCAACCGTTGTAGTTTTCATTCCTCCCGCAGTGGAGCCGGGTGAGCCGCCTATAAGCATTAAAATTATTGTCATTGCCTGTCCCACATCACTTAACTTGGACATATCTACCGTATTAAAACCGGCAGTTCTCGGTGCAACCGCCTGAAAAAGTGATGCATATACCCTTTCATCTTCTGACAACCCACTCCATCGCTGCCTGCTAAATTCCACAAAGAAGAAATATAATGCAGGCAGTATAATGAGGGCAAAAGTATATATAATTATAACCTTGCTCTGCATTCGATAGCTTTTAAAATGTATTTTGTTTGTTCTTATATCATCCCATGTCAGGAATCCCAGTCCCCCAAATATTATAAGAAGCATAACCGTTATATTTATCAAGGGCTGTGAGGTAAAAGCCGTGAGGGAGGAAAATTCACCTTCCGAACCCATAAGGTCAAAGCCTGCATTGCAAAATGCTGAAACAGAATGAAACAGTGAATAAAAAAGCCCCCGCTTCACTCCAAAGCGGGCAACAAAAACCGGAGCCATCACTGCCGCCCCTATCAGCTCAATTATAACCATGGTCCTTAATATAAAACCGATAAATCTGACAATTCCTCCAACCTTAGGTGCGGCTATGGATTCCTGAAGTGTGCTTCTCTGCATAATTCCAATTTTGCCTCCCGTAAGCATAACAATTGCAATGGCTACCATCACCACGCCCATACCGCCTATCTGTATAAGAACAGCAATAACTGCCTGTCCGAAGGATGACCAATAGGTGGCGGTATCATGAACTACAAGCCCCGTTACGCATACTGCCGAGGTTGAGGTAAACACGGCATCCATTACCCTTAAGCCCTCGCCTTTTTTTGAGGCGGCAGGAAGCGACAGCAAAATTGCTCCCACTGCAATGACAAGCATAAATCCCAATAAAATAATCTGAAAGGTTGAAATCCTAAGCTTTATTTTTTCCATATGATATTATACGGCAAATTTTATTAATTCAATACCGATATGCATTTTTTATTTTTTGCGGGTCCTTCGTAACAGGAAGGCACATTTTTATAAATAAAACAAAAACTGACACCGATATATAACTTGATTGACAATAAATATATCAAGCTACGGATAGCGACATATTTCCACGGATGGAAGCTTACGGAAATATTATCGTTATTAGGAGGTTTACGAATATGAATATTGCAGCATATGCAGCAACTAGCAAATACGAATACTACACAAACAAAGCAGACAAAGTAAAAAATGGTCAATCTGCGGACAATACAGAGGAGCTTTTTGGAAAAAGGGATAATGACGTACCCTATGGGTATTTAGCAAATAACGGAGTAATTACATATCATGGCGTAATGTTTGTATGCGATGCGGAAAACAAGCGCCTTTTGCTGGGCGATTGTTCCAATCCTGACAACTGCATAAACGTACCTCTTTCCGGCGGTGGAAATCTTGTTTTCAACAGAAATAATATCGGCTCCATTTCACAGGCTATCGGCATGTTTAGTCCTGAGGACATAAGCAGAATTATGAGGGCAATTGCCGAGGATGCAAAGAGCAAGCAGGTACAAAATGAAATTGATGAGGAGATAAACGAAACTGTAGGCGGACTTGCCGACAGTGCAAACGGCGTATCTGAAGAAGCTTCTGCTTCTGATGCAACCAAGACCTCCAACGATGACCGGATAGATGACTACGACACCGATATGTCCGCATCCGATTCTTCTAAAGCTGATTATATGAAAAAGGTACAGGAAAAGATTGAGGAAATATATCAAAAGCTTATAAGCGGAGATACGGAGGTATCCTATCAGATAGGTGGGGAAAGCATGACCGAAAAGGAATGGGAAATGCTCCTTGCAAAATTTGATAATATACAGGAGGACATCAGGGAGCTTGCCAGAGAGGAGCAGGAACAAGCGGTAAAGAATGAAAAACTCTACGCTTTAGACGAAAATGGAAATGTTTTGTATGATAATGCCACTGCAACTCTCAAATCCCTTATATCTGAAATCTCAATGTGCTACTATTCAGACAACGAGAGCGAGCAGACTCTATACATAACCTGCTATACGGAGGAGGGCATTTTTTGCAGACAGCAGGGACAGACCGAGGGCTTTCTTTGGAGCATAAAATATTCCGAATCGAGCCAATACGAAAAGGTTACGAATTTCTTAAACAATTTTAACTCCGGCGACAACTTAAGATTTGCCTCCCATGAGAATTTTTGGAGGGATTTTTTAAGCGGAGCCCTTGATACACAGGAATTTATGGGTTTTTGGAGTACAACAAATAACGGCATACCTGATTATACAAGAGTGGTTGGAGATTCCACCTTTATCGATTACAATAAGGTTAAATTTGCAAAATATATGAACAGCTCCTCCTTTGTATCGTTGTAGAAGCGATGATTTGTTCTTGAAAAAACAAGCAAAGATAGTTATAGTAAAAACACAAAAAGAACAACCGCCCACAAGATGGGTTAACCGTTTTGAGAATAGAAAACCACCCCGTTGGTCAAAGTTTTGGGGTGGTTTTTCTCTTTTATTCAAATTCGTATTCCGGGAACTTATCATAAAGACCCAAGATTGTCTTGTCATACTCGTAGACACCTTTTGTAAAATACATCACCTTACACGACCCTTTATACATAGCACTATTTGTTTCTATTACACAAATATCCAGCATATAATCTCCTTTATCATAAAATAAATCGTATATTAGTTGTCCTCCTCCCCTTTGCACCGTATCAGCAAATTCCTCGTCCTGCTCTTTTCTTTCCGTAGGGATACTATTTCCTTGAACATATACTTTTGTCGGCTTTCCCAATATATCCATTACCAATGACAGTCCCGTTCGGATTTCATCTTTCTCGTATTCCACATTCAAAATTTCATATCCCGTATGATCGAAGCTGCTTTCATATACAAATTGGTTATTCTCTATACATTCTCCCAATGTAAGTGGTGAATCCGTCAGGTTATACACATATATATTAATGTCATGCTCAGAGTCTTCCTCTTCTTCTTGTAACCATATAGACCAGTAACTTCCCGATGATATCAATTCATCGGAATAATTCATTACATAATCCAAAGAATTTTCTATGTGTTCTCCCAAAAAAGTATTAAACCAATAATAGTTATACGAGGCAAACATATCCTTCAATTCTGTACCGAACGTAAACTTATCATAAAACATCACATCACTTAAATCCTTCTCCTCCAGCGCACCTAAATTGGCATACTTTAACCAAAACGGAGAATAGCCATACTCCTCGGTTGTGTCCCAGTCGCCGGAAAACTCTGTCGTTTCCTCCTGCGTGTCGGCAGTCGTTTCCTCTGTATCCACCAATTCATTACCGACACTATGCTCCACCATATCAGTCGCTGTTTTGCTGTCCGAAGCCTCATCTGATTTGCTGTTTTTAATTAAAACAAATGCTCCCACTCCCACAACTGCCGCAACGACAGCCCCTATGGCTATTTTAACCTTTAACGCACCTATTCCTGCTTTCATCATTCCTCCTGCAACTCCTTTTACTGTATTTCCTGCAGTTGCTCCGACTGCGTTTCCCACTGCATTTTCTGCAACTGTTCCGACTGCGTTTCCCACTGCTTCACCTGCGACACCCGCTCCATATGTCGACATGTTTCCCGCAGCAAAACGTGACATGATGGTTCCTACAATCTCCGGCAACATATCGGGTACAATCATGGAATTTGCCTCCTCGTACAGAATACGCATCAAAAGCGGTAATCCCACAACAGAATAAAGCTTGTCATTATTTTTGCTTTCGTATGCCTGTACGCCATTCCTAATTTTTGCACGTGCAACGCTGAGTCTGTATGTTACCGTTCCCGGCGGACACTCCATAATATCTGCTACCTCATCAATGGTAAGACCGTTAAAATAATAAAGGATTACCGTTTGGTATTGGATATCCGAAAGTGTATTTCTCATAATATCCATAACAAGCTTTCTTTTTTCCTTTTGGGTAATGTATTCCTCAGGAAGAAAATTCTCATTTTCCTCCGCCAATTGACTGTCCATGTCTTCCACATCCACAAAGCTCGGTGTTTTTTTCACCAATATCTTCTTGCATTTATTCACTGCAATGCGGTTAATCCACGGAACAAATTTCCCACCATCATTCAGTTGCCAAAGTTTCTCATATGCAGTTGCATAAACCTCCTGAACAACATCCTTTGCGTCCTCCTCATTGCCTAGAAGACTGATACAGATAAAATACACGGCTCTGCTGCTTACCATGTACAATTCATCAAACGACGCACGATCTCCCTGTTTTACTCCCTCAACCAGTTGTCTAATCTGATTCTCATCCATTTTTTTCCTCCTTAGCTCTATAATATTGTCTCATATATATAGAGGCCTATTTTTTCAAATTTATTGGGTAATTTTAAAATTTTTATAAAAAAAATTATTTGTACCATCAATTACTTCTTTATTTTATTCTTTTATTCCTGCTAATACAAACATTGATATAAAAAACCGCCAATAAATACAAAAGGAGCTGTCGTTCTAAAGAACGACAGCTCCGCATGGCATACGACAGCTCTATTTTGCATTTTCCCCCACAACTACAATTTTTCCATCTTCAACTGTTATTTTTACCTTATTGCTGTCTATGCCTGCCGCCTCGAGCATATCCTCAGAAAACTGTACCCGATGCGCCTTATCAAGCACTGAATATTCTTCATGGCTGTCATCTCCGAAGCCATCTTCTCCCATTTTGTCTATCTCGGCACGGTATTTATCCTTCATTATTTTTTCAGTGCTTATTTTACCATCGGAAATCATAACAACCCTGTCAACCTTGCCTGCCAGCTTTAAATCATGGGTAACAATGATAATCGTTATTCCAAGCTCTCGGTTAAGTCGTCTGAACAGGTCCTGTATCATGTTTGAGGTTTTTGTATCAACTGCGCCGGTAGGCTCATCCGCAAGCAGTATGTCGGGTGAATTTGCCAGTGCCGTGGCAATGGCTACCCTCTGCTGCTCCCCTCCCGACATCTCTGCCGGATAGGAGAATGCCTTGTGGGACATGCCTACCATCTCTAAAAGCTCCTCTGCCCTTTTTCTTTTTTCCTTTGCACTCATGCCTGAAAAGTTCATGGGTGCTTCCACATTTTCAATGGAGGTAAGATACTTGAAAAGATTACGCTCGCTTTTCTGCCACACAAAGCCGATAGTTTTCTTGCGATACCTGACCATCTCTTTTTTGGACATATCCGAAAGGCTGACTCCACCCACAGTTACCTTTCCCGCAGATGGCTTTTCAAGTCCTCCTATTATGTTCATCAGTGTGCTTTTTCCGCTTCCGCTTTTGCCAATTACAGCCATTATTTCGCCGCGGTTAATCGTAAGCTCAAGCCCCTGAAGTGCCATAACCTCTATGTCAGTCGTCTTATATATCTTGACAACCCCATCACAATTTATAAATGCCTCCTCAGAAGCATCACTTTCTTTATATATTGCTTCTTCTGTCAATAATCTCACCATCCTCCATCTCATATATAACATCCCCAAGCTCCATAAGGTTCGGGTCGTGGGTCGTCATGACTATTGTCACACCTTCATTTGCTATAAGGTTTTTAAAAAGTGCCATACATTTAAGTCCTGTATCCGTATCAAGGGCTCCAGTAGGCTCATCTGCAAATATTACCTTTGGTCTTGGGGCAACTGCACGTGCTATTGCAATTCTCTGCTGTTCGCCTCCGGACATCTGCCCGGGCATATGAAGCATTCGTTCCTGCATACCTACAAGGGAAAGCACTCTTTTTATGCGGCTGCTCCGTTCTTCCTCACACTGTGCAAGCCTTAAGGAAAAATCAACATTTTCGTAAGCGTTCATAATCGGTATAAGCGCCACTGACTGAAAAACAAAACCTATATCCTTTCTCCTTAATGCTTCCTTATCAGCCTCCGACATGTCTAAACAGCTTACCCCGTCAAAAAAGACTTCTCCCTCAGTAGGCGTATCAAGGGTACTTAAGGCGTTAAGCAAGGTAGTTTTTCCCGATCCTGACCTTCCCTTAAGTATGGTAAGTGCTCCTCTCGGTATATCAATATCAACACCCTTTAATGCATAAAAATCTTCTCCGTCCCCAATCCGAAAGCACTTTTTTACATTTTCTGCAATTATAATATTATCCATATGTGCCTCCTATTCCTCTCCAAGCTTAAGAGCCTGCGTAATATTTAATGACTTAATCAGTCTTCTTAAAACAAGCATACACACAACAATCATAAGTGCAATAACAACAGCCAGCTTCATAATATCTCCCAACTGGAAATAAATATATATGTCAAGGTTATGCTTTTCCGGCAGGTACACGATTCCAAAAAGCTTTACAAACAGCAGCGTTGACACCATACCCACGGCTCCTCCTGCTAAAACAGATAAAAATGTTGAGAAAATATGCTCGTTCGTAAGCATTGTATTTAATTCTTTTACGGGAAGTCCCATTGCACGATAAACACCAAACAAAAGCTCTCTCTGTTTTATGGAGGATATCCAATATATAAGGAAACCTATTGCACAAAGCACAAGGGCTATTATAAAGCTAAGGGTAAACATTCCGTTTGTAATCTGTATAAGAGGCTGTTGCTTCATGTCCGAAATATCCTTTTTCAGTAGCTTTACATCCTTAGGTACAATTTTATTTGCGTCAAGAACCGCTGTAAATTCCCCCATATCCACATCACCATTCAGCCTTATCCAAACCTCATATGGTGCAATCTGATATGCATTTACAACCTTTGGGTAGTTTGCAACTATCAAATATCTTTCCTTTTCCTCGCCGTCCTCATAGTAGTAGCGCTCATATCCCGGCCAGTCATCCACAATGGCACATATAACACCTGTCATGCTACCCCTGTATCTATCTGCAAAAAAATCCGTATCACCCGTACGTGAGGTCGATATCGTGTCCCCAATCTTAAAATCATATACCTCAGCCAAATTGGAGGATATAATGACGCCGTCAGGATTTACCGCAAGCTCATTCAGATATGTATACCAGTGTACATCTTTATTAAGCTCCTCCTTAAAGTTTGCAATCTCTCCAAACTCCTTGCTGTAAATTCCCATCAATGTAACATTGTTAGTTATCCCCGCCTTTGTTATTTTTGTATTGTCAAGCCTAAGCACCCTTGTCTGACCTACCACCATGCTGCTGTCCGTAAGCTGTTCAAACCTTGCATAATCAGGCTCCTCATATTTATAATCGTACATATTCCTTTCATCCTTGAAGGTTTTCATTACCCATTTCTCCGTCACTACCGCATCTGCTCCGTTGCTGTATACAAGCCTGTCCTCATTATTTTGGTTTATTGTTCTTGCCGTATTTGCATTAAACAGTCCCATCGCAACGGTAAGTATCATAAACACCGATATAAAACCTTGCTTTCCAAAGGTTCTCGTAATCTGCAAAAAGGAGGCGTACATGGCAGGACGCCATTTATTTTTCCCAATCCTATATACAAGCCTTACAAGATAATGTGATAGTCTTAAGGCAAGAAGCCCAAAACCTATTATAAAGAGGGTGGAATCAAGAAATATAAGTGGGTCCATCTTATTTCCCAGCATTACATCCAGCCTGATTCTATCCTTCTGTATATTAAAATTGCGCAACAGGTACAGTGACATACCAAGTAAAACAATATCTATGAAAAAACGCTCCCACAATACTTTATTTCTTGTGGAATTCATATTTATATGTTCCACAATCGTTATTTTTGAGTATGACACAATCGGAATAATAATGACAATGGCTCCCAATACAACCGCAATACTTCCATAGGCAAGCATCTTAGGTGTAAAGCCATAAAGATAAGCGCCATCACCATCAAAGGTAAGAAAATCCGTTGTCCTTGCGCATAGCTTACAAAGTCCGTAGCCAAGAGGCACGCCAAGTATAAGTCCATACAATGCGAGGATGCCGCATTGTGCCATATACTCAACAATAATCTGAAATCTGCTAAGTCCCCGGCTTCTCTGCATGGCTATCTCATTTTTCTCACTTTCCGCTATCTGTGAGGAAACCATGTATATAAACGCAAACACCATGCCAAGTATAGGAAGCTGTAATACCCAGAGCAGAATTCCGATTGTCTGTTTATCTGCCATGTAATTTTCAAGAAGCGGCATAAATGTAACTACAAAGTTTTGGTCAGCCAAAGCAAACTGCTCTATATAATACTTAACGTCTTCCACATTTTTACTTGTTATATCCTCATAGTCAAGCATGACATAGTGACTGTAGCTCATCTCAGAACAGGGATATTCCTCCAAAATAGCACTCATTGCTTCCCTTGATATAAACACCTCATTTTTAAATTCATCAGGCTCTATGTACCAAAAGCTGTCAGAACTATCCTTTGCCTTATATATACCTGCAACAACAAGCTTAAGTCTTTCCCCATTCTTATTCTTCCACGTTTCAAAGGTAAGGGTTTCCCCAACCACAAAGCCTCTATCATCCATTATTTTTTGGGAAATAAGGCAGGGATAGCATCCGTCATTTATTGCAGACATAACCTGCGTCATGGCAGGCTCATAATTTCCCTCGGCAGGTGCCGCGGTATCAAATTCACTGTCATAAAATTGTCCGTCAACCATTGTTATATGCTGTCCAAATTCAGGTATATAACTTAGTGTCAAATAACTTGAACGGTATGTGTAAGTTCCCAATGCCGACATACTGGCGAGCTTAACCCTCGTCTGAATCTCCAGCGCATCCGTATCCTCCAAATATTTAAACCATGTTCGGTCATATCCGTCTATTTCATTTAAAACGGCCTCCAATCCTCCTGCTTCACCTTCATGGGTGCCCTCGCGCCCTATAACCGCCGGATATTTGTTTTCGCTTATAGTATGATTATAAAAGCTTGAACGAAGCAGCATATTTAATGCACCCTGCCTGAACATGGGCTGGCACACAAAAACTGCCACAAGAAACGTCATGCCAAGTGTAAGGCATGCTGTAAGCCAGCGTTTATTTTTCATCTTTTGCCTTATCAGTTTTAACATTGTTATTCCTCCATCTCCTTGGTTAATGGTTCCCCCGCAAGTATATCTCCCTCGGATAAGCCCTCAATGACACAAATTTCTTTTCCGCCTATCTGGCTACCTAAGGTTACATACTTCTTTACAAGCGTATCATCCACTATCTTCCAAACATAGTATCTTACTTCAGCACTTCCACTGATTGTCTCTTCATAGACAAACCCCTTTCCCGGTAGCACGACGCACCCCGGTATGATACGTAGCGAATATTCTATATTCATCTTTGCACTTTCAGCATCAAGCTCATAGAAACTTTTATCTTCCATGCTTATATAACATTTTCCTTTGTTTTTTGTTGATATATTTGTCGTTATGTAAACCTTATCGTTCACCGTAGTTACATAATTTTTCCCATCTGCACCTACACTTGTCGTCTCCCCATAATATGTTTTGCCCTTGTCATCCTTAAATGTAACCTTCTGTCCTACACTCAATGAATTCGGACCTACTATGCTGACACGCGGACTTGACGGTGTGTTTATGGAAAACAGCTTTGTTCCTGCTTGAATGTTTCTTCCATTACCTCCAAAAACTTCAGTTATTGTTCCGCTTGAATTTGCATAAACGGAAATATTTCCATTGCCATCATTGCCCTTGCTTGTCTTCTCATACTCCTCACTAAGACCGGAAAGCTGATATTCATAATTTATAGTTTCAAGCTTTTTTTGCCACTGAATTATGTCCCGTTCACAGGCAAGTATATCCCTTGCATAAGGATTTACATATTCCTCCTCAGCGTCACCAGGTGTAGCTGTTGCAGCATCACTTGAGGTCGCTGTTTCATTTTCTGACACTGTCTGTTCCACATGATAATCCAGTTCATATATCTGTGAGTCCACAATCGCAATCTGCTCGTCATAAGATTTTATTGCAGCGGTATGCTGTGAGCTTAATTTATCAATTGAATTTTTCATTTCTGTAAGCATGGCGTTTCCCTGATCTGTTTTTATCTCACAAACTACATCACCTGCATTTACATAATCACCTGCATTAAGTCTAGAACCTAAAAACACACCCTCATACTCTGAATAATACGCTGCCGCAATGGTAGTTTCTATATTGTACTTTTGAATTGTATTTTTTTCCTCATAGTTTTGTATGTTTACCGTGTACTCATCATATTTATCCGGCATAACCTGTTCCACACTGTAATATACAAGTTCACCCTCAGATAAACCGCTTACAACCTCCCTATAGCATTTATCCGCAGAGCCTAACTCCACATACCGTTTTTCTTTTCCATTTTCTGTTTTTACATATACATAATTTCCATCACCGTCCTCGAAAATAGAATCCATTTCAATGCGCAGCACATCCTCCTTTCCCTGTCTCAGATAAAATATAGGGACTGTTTCTCCTACATTTTCAGGCTTAGTGCCGTCAGCATAACAAAACCTTACAGGCATTTCACTCTTTTTGTTCTCTATAACGATTTGCTCGGACTTACTGTAAGCATACTCGTCAAGATATTTTTTTTCACCGTTTTGAACGGTATAAATTGCATTATATTTTGAAGGAGAAATATCTTCATCAAGTGCACCTAGCTCTGCACGCAGCATCTGCATGTCGGCCACTTCAATATGGCAGTCATCAAAGTCTGCAACCACGACAACATTTTCATCTACTGTGGCATTTCTTCCCTCTGATAAATCCTTACAGTAAACAACCCTTCCGCTTACCTTTGCCTTAAGGGTGCCATCACTTATAATTTCCTGTTTTTTGCTTATGTCCTCCCTTATATCACTAACTCTATGCTCATATAACATGTTGTTATATCTTCTGTTTTCATCCAAAATACCTATCTCGGCTTCCTTTGCCGTTGCCTGAGTAACGTCACCGCTTTCCGCAAACGCAGTCCTTTCATATTCCAACTTTTTTCTTGTAAGACTGTATATATTTTCCTCTGCCTCATGACAGCTTGTCAAATTTGCAAGCTGCCGGTTTGCGTCATCAATCATTTTTTGTACCCATTCAATATCTGCAACGGCAAGTACATCCCCCTCTGAAACGTAATCGCCCACGCTGACGGACATCTCGCTTATCCGAACCGTCGTAAGGAAGAAATGACAATACTCCTCAGGTGAAACCACACCCATAGCAACTCCTGAAAGTTTTGCATTTAAGCCTATATCTCCATATTCCACAGGCCGGAAGGACTCATTTGCGGCAAGAGGTTCTAAAAGAGCAGGGGCATCCGGAATTTTTGTTCCACATCCCGTAATAATGGTTGCAAGCAAAAGAATGCCGACAATAAATCTCATATGTAGCTTTTTCATTAGTCAATCACCACCTTATCACCCTCGGAAAGACCGGATTTTATTATCGCGTATCCGTTCTCAGTATCACCTACAGTTACCTCTACACCATGTTTCATATTTCTGTCATCCATTGTATATACATAATATTTTTCGCCTATCTTAAATAAAGCCTTCTCTGGAATATATAAAACATCCTTAATTACGTTTTTCCTTATGTTGAGATAAACTGTATCATAAGAAACTACGCTTCCTATATCCTTCAATGCCTGAAAGTAAAGATTTTTCATCACACTGCCATCCTCACTTTCCTCATCTGTTTCAATTTTTGTAAGCTGAACGTCTATAACGGCACTTGCATATGTCGCCTCAAATATGTCGCCCTCCTTAAAATCAAAACCATCCTCCGTGGAAGCAACAAATTCTCCCGTTCCATATTTCACTGTCACAACTCCGTTCTGTGAGCCCACAACTCCATAGTACAGAATCTGTGCAATTTCCGTCACAATACCGTCACCCTCTGCAACAATATTATATCCTTCAAGCCTTGCCTCCATTTCCTGTATATACAGTTGGCAAATATTCATATCATCCCTTATAAGCTTAATATCCTCGGAATAGTCGGTATTTTTATCAATCTCAGCAAGCCTTCCGTAATGATTAATTAAAAGCTCATCCTCCTCCAGCCTCGTTTTATATTGTTCTATCTTTTCTCCCAAATCACCGGATTTAAAGGTCACCATAACCGTACCTTGGGATACGGCATCGCCCACTGAAACATTTATGGCTTCAACCTCCATTTCATCCAACAGCGGATAGTATGTCTTCTTTTCATTTTCCGTTGCTTTTAGCTTAAGCTCAACGGCAGGCTCTATATCTCCACGTGCGACCTCGACCGTATCATATGTCCACGGCTGATATTCCTCTATGGCGGTTTTGGGCTTCTCGTAGTGTTCCTCGTCTCCACACCCCGTAAACGCCACAGCAAAAAAGGCTGTTCCTGCCATCAGACAAAGTTTTTTTAATTTTCTTAACATGTGGTTTTACCTCCCTTTTTATGGTGATACTATGACGCAATGATGTAATACCCCCAAATGAAGCTGTACTCCCAATTGAAGTATACAGGCTCGATGGGTATAACAGCTCCGTCAAGTGCATTTACTATCAAAACCGGCAATAAATTTGTATCGCCATGATTAATCCATTCTGTGTAATAAATCCATACCGGAATCATTGCATAATCAATCCCATCATAGGTTACACAAAGATATTCAAATTTTACCTTTGTTATATCGTAGCTCACGTTAGGATGCTCCTCCATCTTTTTTTCAAATTCCGTATGGGCTATACTGTCTATCTGTTGAAAGCTTAACACTTGAGAATTTTCTGAAAGCTTTTCCTCAACATCATAATCCTCCAGAATGCAAAAGCTGTAAGCTCCCCCACTGTTTACAAGTACGCATACATATGGCTGTACGGCAATCGTTTCACCATCTGCACTTGCTCCAACTCCAGTGAAAGAAAACATATTTATACCATATGACGGTCCGTAAATGATACAGTATCCGTCACAATAGTCTGTAGCCTGATTCGGCTTGAGCTCAGCCATTTTTACACACTCCATGTTATTAAAACCAAGTCTGTCAAGGAGCTTTTCAGCTTCACTCTCTGCCTGCTCCCTGTTACATTTATTTTTATAGATACCAACATCCATTCCATAGTAGCTGCTAATGTAATCCATTTTTTCAACACAGGAGCCATATAAAACAGGCGGAAAAATTCCCCAGCCCAATTCTCTTCCATTCTGATATAACATGTACTCATTCACCCTGTAATCATAGTTTAAGAGCCATACATTGCCGTCCACTTCACCTCTGAGCTGTGCTCTTTCAGAATAGCTTGTTAAATTATCCTCATCTCCGGAACTACTTTTTTTAAATATAATCTGCCCCTCAGCATATTTAGCATAATTACTCTCGGAAAAGTGTTCCATGATATTCTCAATATCATATAATTGTGACTCTACACGTCCATATGCTATGCTGCTTTCATCCAAATCCCTAAGCCGTTCCTCCCAAAACTGCTTCTCAGCCTCAAGCTCCTCCATGCTGCAAAAATCATATGGTTTTACGTTTATATATTCCCCATTATCAAACAGCTTTTCCGCATATGACATAACCCACTGACCGTTTTTGTCTCTTTTCTTAAGCTTGTATGTAGGAACCTGTCCATACCCTTCAGAATAAATCTCTGCCTCCACTTTTATTGCACCGCTGCCACCAGCCCCTACAGTGTAGGACAGACTTTCCGGAATTTCCTCCTGCACCGCATCACTTTTGGTGGCAGAGTCAGAGGTCACGTCTTCACTTAAATCTCTTGCTATGTCCTCCTTATCCGACTTTCCGCATGCCGAAAATACTCCTATTAACATAAGCAGTGTGGAAATCAATGCCGTGCTTTTTATCCGTTTCATCCTATCTCACCTCATGTTGTATAATTGCCAAAGTAAATGAATCTATCCACAAAAACCATAACCATGTCATCATTGCATAATGAAGCAATACTCCCAATTGAAGTTTACCGGTTCGCTGGATATAACAGTTCCGTCAAGTGCATTTACTATCAAAACCGGATATACACTGGCAGTACCACGCCCTCCCATGTAATACGTTTCCATGTAATAGGTCCATGCCGGAATCATTGCATAATCAATCCCATCATAGGTTACACAAAGATATTCAAATTTTACCTTTGTTATATCGTAACTCATATCAGGACGCTCATTCATTATTTTTTCAAATTCTGCATGGGCTATATCGTCTATCTGCTGAAAGCTTAACATTTGAGAGTTTTCCGAAAGTGTTTCCTCAGCATCATAATCTTCCATAATGCAAAAGCTGTAGGCGCCCTCACTGTTTACAAGTATATTTACATACGGCTGTACGGCAATCGTTTCACCAACCACAGTACCCACTATGACGCAGGAAAACATTTTTATACCATTTAACGATGGTCCATAAATGATACTGTATCCGTCACAACATGTAACCTGATCAGGATGGAGTTCCGTTATTTTAATACACTCCATGTTATTAAAACCAAGTCTGTCAAGGAGCTTTTCTGCTTCACTCTCTGCCTCCGCCCTGTCACATTTATTTTCATATATTCCAAGGTCCATTCCATAGCTGCCACTAATGTAATCCATTTTTTCAACACAGGAGCCGAATAAAACAGGCTCATAAATTGTCACGCTTCCATCATACTCAGCCACAGTGTAATCATAATTTAAGAGCCATACATTGCCATCTACCTCACCTCTAAGCTGCGCTCTTTCATAGCTTTCATCATATGTGAAGTCACCCACATAGTCGGAAGTGTTTTTTGTAAATACAAGCTGACCTTCCGGATATTTAACATCATTACTCTCGGAAAAGTGTTCCATAGCATACTCAATATAACGTATCTCTGACTGTACATGACTATATCCGTTACTGCTTTCATCCAAAGCCATAAGCCTTTCCTCCCAAAACTGCTTCTCAGCCTCAAGCTCCTCCATGCTGCAAAAGTCATATGGCTTTACGTTTATATACTCTCCATCATCAAACAGCTTTTCTGCATAGGACATAATCCACTCATCATTTTTATCCTTTTTCTTAAGCTTATATGTAGGCACCTGTCCATATCCTTCAGAATAAACCTCTGCCTCCACCTTTACTGCCCCTACAGTGTAGGACAAACTTTCCGGAATTTCCCCCTGCACCGCATCATCTTCCATTGCAGAATCAGAAGTCACAGTTCCAACCAAATCCCTTGCTATGTCCTCCTTATCCGACTTTCCACACGCCGTAAATACTCCTGTTACTATAAACAGTGTGGCAAATACTGCCGTACTTTTTAACATATGCCATTTTTTACAATTCTGTTTCATCAAATCTCACCTCTTAATTTAATTTAGAACGAAGTCATACTCCCAACTGCAGAATACCGACCTGCAGGATATAACAGCTCCGTCAAGTGCATTTACTATCAAAACCGGATATAAATCTGTATCGCCATTAGAAATCCATTCCGTATAATAGGACCATACCGGAAGCATTGCATAGGAAAGTCCGTCATAGGTTACACAGAGATATTCGAATTTTACTTTTGTTATATCGTAGCTCACCCTCGGATGCTCTGTCATCATTTTTTCAAATTCCGTATGGGCTATATCGTCTATCTGCTGAAAGCTTAACATTTGAGAATTTTCCGAAAGTGTTTCCTCAATATCATAATCCTCCATAATACAAAAGCTGTAAGCTCCCTCACTGTTTACAAGTATACTTACATATGGCTGTACGGCAATCGTTTCGCCATCTGCATCTGCACCCTCTCCAGTGCAGGAAAACATTTTTACATCATTTAATGACGGCGCATAAGTGATACTGTAGCCGTCACAATAGTCTGCAGCCTGACTCGGCTTGAGCTCAGTCATTTTAACACACTCCATATTATTAAAACCAAGTCTGTCAAGTAGCTTTTCAGCATCACTTTCTGCCTCCTCCCTGTCACATTTATTTTTATAGATTCCAGTCTCCATTCCATAGCTGGCACTAATATAATCCATATTTTCAACCCACGAGCCGTATAAAACAGGCTCATAAATTGTCCCGCCCCCAAATTCTCCTTCGTACTCATACACACTGTAATCGTAATTTAAAAGCCATACATTGCCATCCACCTCACCTCTGAGCTGCGCTCTTTCATAATTTTCATAATAGGTTAAACCATCATCATAGCTGGAATTGTTTTTTGTAAATACAAGCTGACCTTCCGGATATTTAACATCATTACTCTCAGAAAAGTGTTCCATCCTATACTCAATCCAAGCAACTTGCGACTGCACACGACCATATCCGTCGCTGCCTTCATCCAAAGTCATAAGCCGTTCCTCCCAAAACTGTTTCTCAGTCTCAAGCTCCTCCATACTGCAAAAATCATACGGCTTTACGTTTATATATTCCCCATTATCAAACAGCTTTTCTGCATATGACTTAACCCACTCATCATTTTTATCCCTTTTCTTAAGCTTATATGTAGGCACCTGTCCATAACCTTCAGAATAAACCTCTGCCTCCACCTTTACTGCTCCGTTTTCTACTGACTTTACGGTGTAGGATAGGTTTTCGGGAATTGGCTCCTGCACTGCATCACTTTTCGTTGCTGCGTCAGAGGTCGCATTTACACCCAAATCCTTTGCTATGTCCTCCTTATCCGACTTTCCGCATGCCGTAAATACTCCTGTTACAATAAGCAATGTGGAAATGAATGCCGTGTTTTTTAACGTATACCATTGTTTACAATTGCGTTTCATCATATCTCACCTCATATTATACCATATCGCTTACCTGTCCCATGTAAGTTCCTAACCGTGTCATCATCGCATAGTGTCGTAATACTCCCAATTGCAGGATACATCCTCACTGGATATAATAGCTCCGTCAAGTGCATTTACTATCAAAACCGGATATAAAACTGTATCGCCATAATTAATCCATTCCATGTAATAGGTCCATGCTGGAATCATTGCGTAGGAAAGCCCGTCATAGGTTACACAAAGATATTCAAATTTTATCTTTGTTATATTGTAGCTCGCATTAGGATGCTCATCCATCATTTTTTCAAATTCTCCATGGGCTATACCGTCTATCTGCTGAAAGCTTAACATTTGAGAATTTTCCGAAAGTATTTCCTCAACATCATAATCCTCCATAATGCAAAAATTGTAAGCTCCCTCACTGTTTACAAATACAATTACATAAGGCTGTACGGCAATCGTTTCACCATCCACACTTATCCCCTCTCCGAAGCAGGAAAACATTTTTATACCATTTAATGACGGTCCATAAATGATACCGTATCCGTCACAATATGTAGCCTGATTAGGATGAATTTCCGTCATTTTAATACACTCCATATTATTAAAACCAAGTCTGTCAAGGAGCCTTTCAGCTTCATTTTCTGCCTGCTCCCTGTCACATTTATTTTTATATATCCCAACATCTAAGCCATAGCTACCACTAATGTAATCCATTTTTTCAACACAGGAGCCGTATAAAACAGGCTCAGCAATCACCTCGAACCCATACACAGTGTAATCATAATTTAAGAGCCATACATTGCCATCTACCTCACCTCTAAGCTGTGCTCTTTCATAGCTTTCATCATATGTGAAGTCATCCCCATAGTAGGAATTGCTTCCTGTAAATACAAGCTGACCTTCCGGGTATTTAACATAATCACTCTCAGAAAAATGTTCTATCTGATACTCAATATAACCTATCTCTGACTGTACATGACTATATCCAGCACTGCTTTCATCCAAAGCATCAAGCCGTTCCTCCCAAAACTGCTTCTCGGTCTCAAGCTCATCCTTGCTGCAAATATCATATGGCTTTACGTTTATATATTCCCCATTATCAAACAGCTTTTCTGCATATGACTTAACCCACTCATCATTTTTATCCCTTTTCTTAAGCTTATATGTAGGCACCTGTCCATATTCTTCATAAGAAACCTCTGCCTCCACCTTTACTGCTCCGTCGCCTCCTGACGTTACGGAGTAGGATAGGTTTTCGGGAATTTGCTCCTGCACTGCATCACTTTTCGTGGCAGAGTCAGAGNNCNCANTTCCACCCAAATCCTTTGCTATGTCCTCCTTNTCNGNCTTTCCGCATGCCGTAAATANTCCTGTTACAATAAGCAATGTNNNAATNAANGCNTTAATTTTTAACATGTGAATTTTTTTTCATATCAAGTTTCCTCTCTTTTTAAGTAGTCAATTACNNAATTCCTTATTTTCAAGCTTAACGATTTAATGNCATTATAAAACCCAAATGTATCAAAAATGCATCAAAAAAAAATTTTTGACAGATTTTTATGTATTCAGTATAATTGAGTTATTTTACGAGAGGAACAATTTATATGATTAAAATTCTTATAGTTGAGGACGAGCATCCCATATCTGATTTAATAAGGCTTAATCTTACCGATGCAGGCTACAAATGCTACACCGCATTTGACGGTAAAACAGCTGCTGATATGCTTGAGGAACAAAGCTTTGACCTTGTTTTATTAGATATTATGCTTCCTGAAATTGACGGNTATGAGCTTTTAGAATATATTAGGCCGAGCAATATGCCGGTTATTTTCATAACTGCCAAAGCAGCCTTGGAGGACNGAGTAAANGGGCTGACATTAGGCGCTGAGGACTATATAGTAAAGCCCTTTGAGATTGTGGAGCTTTTAGCCCGTATTAATGTTGTTCTCCGCCGTTACAATAAAGCCTCCTCCATTCTCACCTACAAGGATATCGTCATTGATTTAGGCANCGGCACGGCAACAAAAGGCGNCGAGCCTCTTAAGCTTACCCCAAAGGAATTTGAGCTTCTTGTGCTTTTTATGAGAAATGTAGGCATTACCCTTTTCAAGGAAAAAATATACGAAACGGTGTGGGAAGCCGATTACTCATTTGATACAAGAACACTTGACCTTCATATTCAGCGTATCAGAAAAAAAGCAGGGCTGTCCAAACAGCTTGTAACAATATATGGCGTGGGTTACAGATTAAAAAGNATTGAAGACTAACTATAAATGNGAGTATAGAACAGATAACAGTTGGAGTTTTTATGAAATTCAGATATAANGTACTTTTTTCAAACATAATACTGCTATCAATCGCAATCGGAATTGTGGGCTATATGATGATTGACAAAAGCTTTACACTTTCCCTTGACAGTCAGATTAAAAATGCCGTTGAGGAAAATAACATGCTTCAGTCATTGGTTGAATATAATCTTTTAAGTATGTCAAGTCAAAATTCNGGCAGCATTGATTTTGAAGAAGTAGGCAGGGANGCCATGTTAAACATGTCGGCAAACAATTCATCCGTGATGATAGTATATAATGATGNNATTATGTATTGTAATGATGANGAAACTGCCGGTTATCCGCCATCCCTGTGGCAAAATACGAGTATNGGAAAAAAGGGATACGTCCTTACAAGAGAAAATGATAAAAACTATGTAATTGCAACGTCATCNACTTCTTTTCTTGACAAAACCCTTAATATTATTAATAAACGTGACATAACNGAAACCTACATGCTTATTGACAGGCAGGCAAATTATTTCAGAATTCTGCTTGTTTTTGTGCTTATAATATGCTCTGTCATTATGTTTATCATAAGCATGTTGCTCACAAAGCCTCTTGAACATCTAAACTCAGTTTCAAAAAGCTTTGGTGAAGGAAATTATAATGCCCGTGCCAGAGTTTTATCGGGAGATGAAGTTGGAATGCTTGCGGAAACCTACAATGAAATGGCACAATCGGTATCAGACCATGTTGATGAGCTTAAAAGTATGATGGAACGGCATGAGCAGTTTGTTGCCGACTTTACACACGAAATAAAAACACCTATGACAACAATTATCGGTTATGCCGACACGATACGCTCAAAGGAGCTTTCAAGAGAAACCCAAATAATGGCAGCCTCCTATATATTTAAAGAAGGCAAGCGTTTGGAGACAATGTCTCACAAGCTTTTTGACTTTATACACACAAAAAATGACATTATCGACCTTTCCCCCATTTCCTCCCTGCTACTTGCAAAAAGGGCGGTCGAAAGTGTTTTGCCCGGGTACGAACAAAATAATTTATCTCTTGACGTAAAGGTGGAGCCCTGTCTTATCATGGGCGACCTTACTTTACTTTGCTCCGCCTTTATAAATCTTCTTGATAATTCAAGGAAGGCATCAGTTTCAGGCAGTAAGGTTATACTGTCAGGGCAAATAACCTCTGACGGCTATGTATTTACGGTTCAGGATTTCGGCATGGGCATTTCCAAGGAGCATTTGGCAAAAATATGCGATGAATTTTATATGGTTGACAAATCTCGTTCCCGAAGTGAGGGAGGTGCNGGACTTGGACTTTCACTTGCATCTGCAATATTTGAAAAGCATGGTGCAGGTTTTCATATAGAAAGTACCCTAGGTGAGGGGACAAGCATATCCATTATGTTTAAAATTCAGGACTGTGATGTTCCAAATGATAGAGGAGACATTTTATGAAAAAAGAAAAATACATTTTAAAAGTTTTATTTTTATTGTTTTCCCTTATTGCTGTTTTTTCTGCAATTTTTGTTCCAAAGCTTCTTCTTGATAAAAAGTTCGAAGGCTCTCTTTCTCAGGTTATAGAAGCTCCTGACAGTTATTATCTCACCTCACGAACCGCAACTGCAAGAAATGCCTCATCAAAGCTTTCCGCTCTTGATAAAATTCGGTTAATTTGCGGTGTATGGGACAGTTCCATGACGCAGTGTGATGTTACAGATGGGTTTTTAACTATGGATGAGGCTGTTTCACTAGCAAGAGCACAGATGGAGCTTTACTATCAGGCAGGNCTTTATCCAGTGTCTTTATACTCATCCTACGATAACTGGTATTCCTTTGAATGTAATTTATACAAATATACTGACAACTCTTTTAACACATACACTGCATATCTTTGGGAAATTACATTTACAAAATTTGACTCCTCTACCTACCACACCCTGCTTATGTCAGAAAGCGGAACGATTCTTGCTGCAGATACAAATATGACATTTGATAGGCCTTCGAATATTTATTATTCTGCTTACAGAACCAATTACGCACAAATGATAAATGATACTCATACTGACTTAGGTTCATCAACAAAGGAAAGCACTCTGCCATATAATACGTACACTCAGCTGGACCTAAGCTTCGCTGTCCCACTTAATGTCTACAGCATACAGCTTAGAACAACCAACACGCAGTTTAATAACTTTTCAATATTTCAGTACCAGAAACCTCAAGGGTATGGCTTTGGAATCATAGCCGAATAAAAGCTAATTTACCTGCGCAAGCCACTGTATTACCTTATCATATTCCTCCATGGTTATTTCCCCGGCGGAAAATCCTGCACGTTCCAATATGTCAATTATTGTATTGCAGTCAGCTATTATGTTTTCCGATGGAGTTTCCGATTTTCTTTCTGCATCTGCTATATATTCTACCTGCTCATGGTAGTTAAGCTTTTGACCAAAATCCTTATGTTTTCTTGTATATCCCCTTCGGAACTCCGAATATTTANATATAAGCTTGTCGTTGATTCCTGAATTTTTGTACCTTACNTATGCTACGNCCTTTCTTCCGCCACTTCTTATGACAAAGAAAAGGATTGTTGCACCTGACACACCNAGNAATAAATAGAANAANCCTCTCACAAGCTCATCNGGTATTTTCANATTTGTTAAATNAANGTNAGGNCCATTATTANCATCCCCATTNTCATTCATATACTGCTCAAACAGNGTCCAGAAATCCTCAACCTCCTCCATTTCTCCCGAAGGGGTAACATCAACAATATGCCAGCCCTTTCCGGCAGTGTATACCTCTACCCATGCATGTGCGTCCGCATCGGTTACATTCACCCTTATAAGAGCCGTCTCACCAAGCTCCGAGTANCCGTCGTANTAATCTNCATATTCCGCACCGGTAACAAGGTCACCGTCAGCCATCTGAATATAATCGATTGCATACCCCTCCACATATCTTGCAGGAATACCCATATATCGGAACATCAAAACTGCCGCAGTTGCATAATGGGCGCAGTAGCCCTTTTTATTTTCCGTAAGAAAATAGTTTACAAAATCCTTTTTATCAGGCGTACGTCCCGGACGTATGGTGTAAGGTATATTTTCCTGATAATATTTTATTATTGCCTGTATAACCTGNTCATCGGAGCCTGCCGCACCTGCNGCCGCAATTGTTTCCCTTATTGCTTCAACATTTTCCTCNGGTACATCCAAATCCAGATACAAATAAGTTTCNGGCCTTATATTTATTTTGTTTGCATCAAAATAAGGATAATATACATAGGCGTCCTCCATATACGGCGAGGACTTATCATCTTCAATTTTTGTCGCATAATACGGGGCATTGGTGAGTCTTACCGCATAATCAGCAAGGCGAATATTCATCACTCCCCTTGCACTGTATTGCCTGTTTTCATCATACGACTCTTTTAATGCCTTATACTCTCCGTAATTTGCAGAGGCGTAATCCGCTCCCGGATTTTCTTTATCCCCCAAGCCATGGGTAAAAGGCTCCAAATCCACACCGTCTATCCGGTAATTTGTCCCGTGAATTTCCGTCCATTCATTTTGATACGGATTATATAACTCACCTACAAAATTTTTGATATATACTCTGTCATAGCAGTATGGCGTCATCTCAACAATCAAATCAGTCTGATAATCAAGCTTGACTGACGATACATTGCCAAGCTTACCGCTGTTCATTCCTCCTACATCATAGGACTGTCCGAAAAAGCCCTGCCAGCCGTCCAAAAGTATGGTAGTCATTGCCGCCATTGTAACATTTTTGTATTTGTTCCCCGCATATCCTGCATTGAAGCTTTCCTGAGGCCGGAAGGCATTTACACCAAGAACCGCAAGAAGAACAAATATAAATGCAGTTACACCTGCCTGAACCATTGCCTTTATGTCAGAAACGTAAAAAAGCTCACTTTTCCTGTTCCGTACATCCCTCCCCTTTTCTATAAAGGCATTATCATTTCGTTTTGTGTTTACCTGCGGACTGTAATGCTTACCTGACTTAAAAATGTACGCCATTACCATTCCGGTCATAAGCATTCCCACATAAAAAAGATTTGGCTCCTCAACAAGATAAAGTGGTACAAGATTAAAGAACATAACGACAAATGCAACCGTTACATACTGCATTCTACGGGAAATGTATACATTTATAAATATATCAAGCACGATTCCGATAAATAAAGCAACACACGTAACCGTTACATACCTGTCCGATATCTGCTCCTGATACAGCCTTTGTATGTCAACATTAAAATATTCGGATGCATTTTCAACGGTTATATTTACAATGGCATAAAAACCACTGTTTATGTAAAGTCTGAACAGTATAACAAGTCCGGTAAATCCTAAAAACAGAACAGTATAGCCAAGGTTTTCCACCAAAAGGCGGTAATACAGCATGGCACATATTATAGCCATCACAAAAATAACAACGTGGCACAGCTGTGCATTGTATTCTATGTTAAAGGCAGACAAATAAAAGCCTATGCTTCCCATTGAAATAAGATAGACTATTAAGCCCTTAAGCAAAAGGGTTTTTAAGCGGCTCTCCTTCTGTTCAAAAAAATCATAGGAAAGCTCTATACCCTCGCAAAGCACCTTATTTTGTTTTTCCGGTTTCTTCTTTGCCACCTAATCGTTCTCCTTAACCTGAACATTAACCTTCCTGTTATCCGCATTTATATATAAATATGCCCTCATCTCAGGATGGACTGTTGCCATATGGCTTGCCGCCTCATCCGAAACGTCATATTTTTTTTCGTAAAACATTTTTGCAAATGCCTCGTCTGCGTCGTGTTTATACTCAATTTTTGCGTCACCGTAATCGTACCTGTTTTTGCTCCAAAAAAGAAGCCTTATTGTTGTATGCTCCTCAAGCATCTGTAAAATTATACTGTATGCTGCCGATACAACCATATTAAGTCCCTGCACATCTGCTCCGTAAAGCTCCGGCACAATAACAAGCTGCTTATCCGACATGCTCACTCTGTCCTTAACCATGAGAATATCCCTTTTCGCCGAAAGCTTCCAATGTATGCTCATTAGCTTATCACCCGGAATGTACTCCCTGATTTCCTGAACGTCCGAAAAATCATTGCCCCGCTTGTTGCTTTCCTCGCTTTCAAGCATACCCGCCTGTGCAGCTGACTTATCATACTGCACTGTCTCCGAGACTTTCGGAAGCACCGTTGCTTCAGCGCTTTCCTCTATTTCTTTTCCAAAGAAGAAAAAGCCCATCAAATCCTTTATGTATATTTTTTTCAAGGAAATTTTAACGATTCCGGGAAGCGTAGGCATAAGTGGAATGGAAAGCTCATAGCCTTTTTTTGCCCTTACAGGAACGGATATTATGCGTTTACCTGACGTTTCAAAAAATGTATTTTCAATTTCAAGTGTGAGCTTTACATCAAGGGAAACGAAAAGTGTGGGATTGTTAAGCTTAAGGCAGAAAAAAAGCTCCTCGCCCTGCCTTCCATACGGCTCCCATTTTACAGCGGCCTTATCTGCATTTTCCATGGACAAGGTGCCATGAACAATTTGTGCAGTAAGCTTTTTCTTAAGCATAAATGCCATAAAAACGGACAAAAAGGGAGCCACAGTCATTATAACCATAACTATAAAGTAAAAATGACTGTGAAGAAAATAATAGAGCACACCGCAAATGGCATACAATATCAAATACCCAATTATACGGACTATATTTTCAACTCTCATCTAATCATCCATTCCATTCTTCCAATCCAAATTTCTGTGCATCCTTTAAATTCTCGGTGCAGGTACATTCGTAAGCACCATTTCAATTGACTGAGCTACGGTTATTCCCTGAGCCTTACCTCTTGCAGAAAGCTTTATTCTGTGCCCAAGAGTATCCTTGGCACATTTTTGGACATCCTCCGCAGTGACAAAATCCCTTCCGTTTATGACNGCCATCGCCTTAGCCATACGAAGCAGGGCNATTGTTCCTCTTGGGCTTGCTCCCATTGAAAAGACAGCCAGCTTCCTNGTAGCTTCAACNATATTTACTATATACTCATATATTTCGTCATGGACGTGTAAATCGTTTGTNCTTTTTCTTAATGCCGTAAGGTCATCTACTGATATGACCTGCTCCACCTTATCAACCAGACTTAAGGCNTTNCCCTTCAAAATCTCAACCGCATCCTCATGCTCAGGATATCCCATGGAAAGACATACCATAAATCTGTCCANCTGTGATTCGGGAAGCATCTGCGTACCCGATGAGCCGTAAGGATTTTCNGTTGCAATTACAACAAANGGCTCNGGAAGTCTTCTTGTAACNCCGTCAACGGTTGCAGTNCCCTCCTCCATAACCTCAAGAAGTGCNGACTGTGTCTTAGGTGACGTTCTGTTTATCTCATCTGCAAGGAAAAGATTGCANAATACCGCACCCGGCTTNTATTCAAACTCCTTTGTGGCGGAGTTGTACATGGAAAAGCCAAGTATGTCACTTGGGAGAACGTCAGGCGTAAACTGCACCCTCTTGTATTCCATGGAAAGGGTTTTTGCNAAGGTTGTTGCCAGCGTTGTTTTTCCAACNCCCGGTATATCCTCCATAAGAATATGCCCACCTGCAATAATTGCCGCCAGCACCTTTTCCACAATATCGCTTTTTCCCTTTATGACCTTATTAACCTCGTCCTTTATACGATTTAATTTTTCTTTCATAAAATCTTCCTTCTTATTTCGTTATTCCAAGCTCTACCGCACAGTCTGCAACTGCCTTTGCAACTGCCTTTGCAACCCTTNCATCAAATGGGTCCGGTATAACATACTCCTCATTTAATTCCTCATCACTTACTATGGACGCAATGGCNTTTACTGCTGCCACCTTCATCTCCTCCGTAATNGCTGTAGCCCTTGCATCAAGCGCCCCACGGAATATTCCCGGGAACACAAGAACATTGTTTATCTGATTNGGAAAATCGGAGCGNCCTGTTGCCATTACTCTTACGCCACCCTTNTTTGCCTCCTCAGGCATAATTTCAGGGGTAGGATTTGCCATTGCAAAAACGATAGGGTCTGCTGCCATNGAGGCAACCATATCAGCAGTAACAACATTTGCCACNGATACTCCTATAAACACNTCCTTGCCCTTTATAATNTCCTCAAGNTTTCCCGTCTGTCTATCCTTGTTTGTTATCTCTGCCATAGCTGCCTGTTCAGGGTTCATGCCNGCCACNCCCGGACACAGTGCTCCCTTGCTGTTCATAAGAACCACGTTNCCTATTCCAAGCCTCATGAGNAGCCTNCATATTGATATTCCTGCNGAGCCNGCTCCGTTTATAACNGCGTTNATNTCACTCATTTTCTTNCCNACAAGCTTAAGGGCATTTATAAGTCCTGCCGCAACGACAATTGCCGTTCCGTGCTGGTCGTCATGGAATACAGGTATNTCCAATTCCTCATTTAACCTTCTCTCAATTTCAAAGCATCTTGGNGCCGCTATATCCTCAAGATTTATNCCGCCAAATACAGGTGCAATTCTCTTTACGGTTTCAATTATTTCCTCCGTATCCTTTGTNTCAAGACATATAGGAAATGCATCCACACCNCCAAACTGCTTAAATAAAATTGANTTNCCCTCCATGACAGGGATTGCCGCCTCAGGACCGATNTCCCCAAGNCCTAAAACCGCCGTTCCGTCTGAAACGACTGCCACGGTGTTTGACTTGCAGGTATATTTGTAGACNTCCATTTTGTTGTCCCTTATTTTTCTACATGGCTCTGCAACTCCCGGGGTATATGCGGTGCTAAGATCATCCCTCGTCTTAAGCTCCACCTTTGNCACCACCTCAAGCTTGCCCATATTTTCCTCATGCATTTTTAAACTAAGCTGATTATAATCCATATGTTCCTCCAAACTGTATCATTTTTTGCAATTACAAAATTTTGTTTNNATTATTATTTTTNAGTTCAGATTAAACCTCTTTTATTTTTTCAATCTCCNCATTACATTCATCTATAACNTTTTTTGATTCTGTAATTGCGCTNGCATACTGCATAACAGCATCATCTATCTGAGAGGTTTGCACATANCTGTCATAATAATATTTTCCTATTTGCTCGTAGTTTTCCTTAATCTTTGTTTTCTCCTTGCTTATTTTCGTCTTTTGCTTTGTTATGCCNACNGCGTCTCCTGCCTCATTTTTTACTGACTGCACAAAATCNTTAAATGCCATGTTAAATCATCCTTTCATAATATATTTTTTATTTTTCAGCCTACGCTTCCATTCCAAAGTCAAATATGCTTATCTGGTCGCAGGTTGTTTTATTTTTGTATTCACGCATATAGCGNTTAAGCTCCTCCTGATCCCTGACAATNTCATTTTCATCACAGATACTGTTAAACANTGCCGTAAGNTCCTTATCNNGGGGACTTACNACNTCATANGAATCGCCAAAGGTCTCAATATACCTTTCCTTCATATCCGGGAAATGCTTATCCAGCTGCTCATAAAAATATTCCCTATTGCCCTCACGGAGCGTCATTCCGGAGCCAAAATATATTATACCATATACTCCCGCTTCTTTACAGTACTCCATGATACCTCTTATATTTTCCTCGGTATCGTTTATAAAAGGAAGNATTGGTGAAAGCCACACAATGGTCGGTATCCCCCTTTTCTTCATCTCCATCAGAACGTCAAAGCGCTCCCTTGTGGTGCTCACATTGGGCTCAAGTATTTTACAGAGTGTTTCGTCATATGTAGTCATTGTCATGGCTACAATACATTTTGTCTTGCGGTTTATTTTGTCAAGTATGTCTATATCCCTCAATATAAGATTTGATTTTGTCTGTATTACCAGTCCAAATTCAAATCTTTCTATCTGATTTAAGCATCGCCTCGTCACAAGAAGCTCCTTCTCAATAGGCACATAGGGGTCAGTCATGGAGCCTGTTGTAATCATTCCCTTTCTGCGCTTGCGCTTTAGGGTATGCTCCAAAAGCTCCTCCGCTCTCGCCTTAACCTCTATATCCTCAAAGTCATGGTCCATTCTGTAGCATTTACTTCTTGAATCGCAGTAAATACAGCCATGTGTACAGCCCCTGTACAGATTCATGCCGTTTTGAGGTGATAAAATCGCCTTAACTTCCTTGTAGTGCATAACACCGTCCCCTTATCCTTTAACGTATCTAAATAAAATCAAAGCTTACCTGCTCGAACTCCAAATCCTTGTATTCCAGTTCCTCCTGGTCTGCTCTGCTCGTATAATCACACACAACCGTAAGCTGTTTACCGCCTGCCATCTGCTGCCCGAGAATGTAATTTACATCGAAACGTCCCGTAATTGCAGGCGTTGCCCCTCTTGCCGGAACAATAAGCTGCACGTTGTTTGCAGCAAGCAGTGCAAATATAGGCTCCCATATATACACATCCTTTGCAGCTCCAAATGGGTTGTCAATAAATATGGTCTTTGTCCTTATCTCCTCATTGCCAAGCTGATACATGCCGGAAATATAGTTTATAATGGACACAAGAAACTGTATGTATATACCCTGAGACTGTCCCGTACTTCCAACAGCCTCCTCATATTTTAAATACCTGCTCTGCTCCTTTATGCGCTCACGCTTATAAAGACTCAGCTTTATTTTGTTCATGTCCGTCACTATAACTCCAAACAGCTTTTTAAGTGCAAGGCTTCCTCTTATAAATTTAATTCTGTCCTTATCATTTTCATAGTCGTCAGCCTGCGATACAATACCGTCAATGTAGTCGGACATTCTCTGCTTCAAAAATTCATCCTTGGCATATGGTATAGTAAGCCCAACCATCTGTACAGCCTCATCGTCAACCATAATTCTTGAAAGCTTAGGCAGCTTGTCAAGCTCAGTGCGGACATCCATGCATCTCTGTAAGCACTGCTCCTCAAAGTTTGCCTTTATGGCTTCCATGTCAACAAGGCTTTTTTCAATCCTGTCTCTTTCAAGCCTTATGTAATCGACTATGGATTTCAGGTTGTCCATAAGCTCCTTGGCTGCATCATATGTATCAGGTATGATAACATCCTTTCTTATGGTCGCCGCAAGCTCGTAAACCTCCATCTCATCCAGTGACACGGCAGTATTGCCCTTAAACTTGAGCAGTTCGTTTTTAGCCTTTTCCAACGACTTACGGCTTCTGTCGTATGCCAAAAGGTTATCCTCAAATACCCCTCTCAGCTTGTCCTTATTCTCCGAAACAGGCTTAGCATGCTCCAGGCTTATATCATTTGTAATAATGATACGCTTAACATCCTTATACAAATCAAGCATATACCCCTGCTGCTTTGAGTAATTCCGATACTGCTCATCACATTGCTTCGCCTCCGTCTCAAGGCGTTCAAGCACCTCCTGACCGTTTTTCAGGTTTGTGACTATTTCGGACGCAGTTGCACTTTGCTCCTCATAGCTTCCAAATGCCGCCTCAATATTGCTTATNGCATATTCAATGCTGCCTTCCATCCTGCTTGCCGAAGCTTCCAATTCCTTTTTCTTATCCTGAAANGTCTTAAGTCTCGTTTTTTGNTTTTCAATGTTATCCTTNCANTCTGTCAGCATTTTATCGTTTGACGAATATATCTGGTTGTTTTTCTCATACTCCTTTAAGGTATCAACGCTTATTCCTCTTTTTTCAATTGCNTTAAGCNTTCTGTCCATTGAGTGTTTCAGAGTTTCCATAACAAGCTTTTTATCCTCAATGGTCTTTATCTCATCCTTACCCTCGTCAAGCATTGCCGTAAACCTTGCCTTTATGTCATCATCACTTAATGTAAGNACNTCACAAGGCTTATCAATATTATAGTACGGCTTATAATTTACTTCCCATTCTGTNACCANATCCTGAAGCTTTTTCTCAAGTGCCTCAAGATTTGCANNGGCTTCCTCATCCGTCTTTGAGCCATCCTCAATGGCAGCTGTAAGTTCTCTTATTTCCCCCTCAAGTCTGTCTATATTTTTCTTACATTCAGCGCTGGTTTTTTCCTTTTCGTCCACCATGTCGGAAAGTCTGGCTATGGTGTCAAGCCTTCCAACATCTCCAAGCTTTTCCTCATAACGTTCTCTAAGCTTTTCCTGCTCCTGCTCCAGATTTTTTATCCCATGCTTTATATCCTTATTTTTCTCCTGACAGGCAGCAATTTCCGAATCCTGCTCGTACATAAGACGTCTTGCGTCACGAAGTTTGCGAGCCGCATCCATAAGCTCACTTTCCTGCATACGGATTATAAACTGCTGGTCCTGCCTGTAGGTTTCAAGCATTTCCTCCTTAAATTCAAGCTTTAACTCAAGCTCTTTAATATTGCCTTCTTCTTCCTCCAGAAGTCTTACCCTTGTATCCTCGCTTGTGAGAAATTCTGCATCTGCATGTATGCTTAAGACATTTTCTCCCACAATGAAAGCCTTTTCCATAATGGCGTCCATGTCAAATATATGAACCATTTCACTGCCCGTATCAACCCCTGAAATATTAGGGTCATCCCTTATAATATCATATTCCCGGACAATCAAACCATATGGAAGCTCTGGATTAATTTCCAAAAGTTCCATCTGCTTATCCTGCGGAAGTGCAGAAATGTAATCCATACCATACATAGCCTGTATGCCGTGTCTTGTTTCAAGATAATCCATAAGCTTTTTAACTGCGGAGGAGACTGGAATGATTCTGCCTTCCGAAAGGCTCTTTACTCTTTTCCTGCGGTGCTTAATCTCATCGGCAATGGCAGCATTTTCAAGCACGGTGGAGGTTATCCTTTCCGTGATTACCGTAAGAAGTTCCTCACCGCCTGAAGCATAAACCGTCTTTATGTTGTCGAGCTTCTTGCTTGCCTCATTATACTGTTTTTCCTTTGCCTCAAGAGTTTCTATCAGCTTATCATTTTCAGCCTTGGCAGCCTCAAGCCTTGAAAGCTCAAGCCTTGCCTCACTAAGCTTTTCATTGCTCTCCTTAATTTTTGCAGACTTATCAGAGAGCTTCCATGCCAAATCCTTTATATCCTCCTCAACCTGCTCCCTGTGTTCTCCAAAGGTAGCAAAGCTTAAGTTGCTCATGGACATCTTAAGCCCTGCAAGCTGTTCGCTTAAGGAGACAATCTCATCATCGCAGGCTTTCTTTGTGCTTACGGAAACTGCCTGCTCCACCCTTGCCTCCTGAAGCAGCCTCTGTTTATTTTCAACGTTTTCCTTTTTCTCCTGCATCTGCTTCTTAATTACGTCAATCTTTTCCCGCACAATGGTCATGGAGGCATCCATCCGCATTTTGATGTTGTATGCATATGTATGAAGCATATCCTGGTCAAAAGGCGACTGTGCCGTTATCGTCTTTAATACGGCATCGTGCCTGTGATATTTTTTTCTGTCCGCCATATAATCGATATATTCGTTCATGGCCTCCTTAAAATTCAAATCGTCGGTAAGCTCCTTAAGCTTATCCTCCGTTTCCTTTAAGGCAGCCTCCATCTGCCCGAGATTATCGTACATTTCAGAAAGCTTATTCTTATCCCTTGCCACCTTAAGGCATTCCATATATTTTCTTTGCTCATCCTTCTTTGCACGTTTTTCATCTCTAAGCCCTGCCAGCTCCGCCATTTTTTCCTCGTCATCCTTTGCGAACTCCTCGCCGGTGACACATATGGCAGCCATAAGATTTTCAAGACGGCTTTTTTCCTCATATAAATCCATAAATGAGCCTACCTTATCGGAAAGTACGCCTACAAGCTCCATCTGACGGTCATAGCCTGCCATGTCCTTTTTCTTTTTGGCAAGTATTGTAAGCTGCTCACGTATATCCATAAGCATTTTTGCCATGACATCGTCGCCTGTATCCTCACGCTGGGTTTTCACCATAAATGCCTTCTCAATGATTTCCTCTATAAGCAAATCCTCAACAACACGCCTAGTTGTTTTGTAATTGTTTTCAAAATATGTTCTTACGTGACCCTCCGTTTTATTGATTCCTCTTATAATCTCCCACTGGCTTTCGTGAAGCCCATAACCGCTTATAAACCTCTGATATTCGCCCTTTCTGTCAAATACTCTTACCATAAGGGACATGTCCTTATGCTCAAGGTCCTTTAAATAGGTTTTAAGCCCCTGAAAGCTGACCCTTTCCCCATTTTTTACGAGGGGAAGATTTATAATGTCATTTTTATTGTACTCCCTATAAAAAATACAGTAATTAAAATACTCCACCGAGGCAACGTCCTTTGACGTCTCGGTGTCGTCCCCTGCTTCCTTTGCCTTTCTGGCGCAAAAGCCCGTAGTCATATATCTATAGCCCTCTGTACTGTCCTCCTTGTCAAGTCTCCATTCCACAAGTGAGTGGATTGTCGTATTTCCGTTTCCCGTCCTGAATAATTTTTCTATAGGCTGCTTCTCATCCAATGTACAATTCGGTATCATATTCTGCATAAGAAGAAGCATAAGCACGCTTTTTCCTCCGCCGTTTGCCAAATCGTACAGGGTGTTTTTTCCGTACATTCTCATGGTGAAATCGTCATAAAACTGGGTGCCGAAATTGTATTTTACGTTATTTACCCTTATTCTGTTTATACTAGGCATCCGCTTCACCTCCCAGCACCTTATATATCCTGCCCTTATATTCCTCAAAATAATTCTCGGCTATAGCCTTAAATCTCTTTGTAGGATAATACCGGTCCTCAACCTCCACAAAAAGCTTCTGCGCCACAAGGAAATTAAAGGTTAGCTTAATGTAGCCTATGCGTGATGCCCTTGACGCCCTGTTTTTATCCTTATCGTCAGAGGTTACGGCAGGAAGCTCGTCCCACAGAAGGGCAATTGTCTTAAAGCTGTCCTCCTCAAGCTCATTCATGGAATAAACCGACAAATCAGACGTTATTCTTGAAAGATAGGAGCTTACCTGCTCAAGCATATCAGAAAGCTTCACATACTCCTTAACCTGATACGAGGCAGAATCCTGATAAAATGAAAGCAGGGCATTGTACATAATGAAATACGCCATGTAAAGTTCCTTGTTTACCCTGAGTCCCAACAGCCTTTTCATATCGTCATTCGTGTACCCAAATATACGATTTCCGTCCCCCGCCGTTATGTATATGGAATCCTCATACTCGTAAACATTAAGATTCAGCTTTTTCATAAGCCGGTTTGTAATGTCGTAGACCGCCTGATTACCGTAATATTCCTCATAAAGCTCCCTTGTATCTGCATTGGAACGGGATATCTCCTGTCCTGTTATAAGTGTGGAATATATATCCAGTGCTTTTTCAAGACTTTTTTCCTCCATGTCTACCCATTCCTCCTCTCAAAAACCATATCCGTTACAAACGTATTATCCTCCGCATTCTCACCCAAAGCGTCCGAAGGCATAAGATTTATAATCTCATCACTGTGCAGCTCTATGGAAAATGACATATCTCCAAATCTTGTTACATCCTCCTCCGTCATATGTATGGCAATCATTTCCTCAAGCATGGTATCCTGCTTTTCAAGCATTTTTTCCATATCGTAGCCGGTCTTCCCCGCCAAATGTGCCAAAAAGGAATAATAATCCCTGTTTGAATAGATTTCATTTCCAAACTTTATTTCAAGAATACCGTTAAACTGCCTCAGATTTATTTTGTCCCACTTTTTAATCTGGTCAAGAAGCTCCATAAATATCATATAGAAATTCTTTCCAATCTTTTCATCCAATATCTCGTCATCATATTTAAAATCAGGGTCCAAAGCATTTTTTTCTAATTTTTCCCCTTTATCCTTATCATCATTTTTCAACGAAAGCATATTGTCTATGCTTTTTATGGAAAATGACTTGTTAAGCTTCGGTGCGAAAAAAGGCATCAGTATATGTTCCATATCTGCGGGCTTGTCATGTTCCATCAGCTTAGACATCGTCTGCCTAAAATCAAATACGGGTCTAAGCTTCCTAAGCTTTGCCCTGCTAATTATGGAATCGGCAAGCTTTGTAAGCTCCACAGTCTCGGAAATAAGCTGGCTGTGGTTATATATTGTTTTCTTAAGCTCCGTCTCAAGGCTGCTTATATCTTCAAGTGTTTTCGACCTTAGGCCCTGCATCCCTTCTCCGCTTTTCTCATAGCCTGCACGCTCTATGGCCTTATCCACCAGTGCCTTGTTTTTTGCAAAAAGCTTCTGCTCATCACTAAACCACTTTGCAGTAGTTTCCATGTACTGCTCGTATGCCCTTGTACCCTCAAATATATCTACACCAAGGAGCTTTAACACATTTTCCTTTTCAAGGGAAAGCTGCTTTACCTGACTGTTAATCCGCTTTACAACGTCTATACCGCCCTTAAAATTATTTGAGCTTATAAGCTTCTCCAAAAGGAGCTGGGAAACATTAATCCTGCTCTCGTCCTTTATCTCTTTTGTATCAAGATAAAACTCTATACCCTCGGAGGTTATGTAATAGTAAACCGCTCCATTTTCCACCCTGCTGTCAATAAGCTTAACTCTCGCTATTTTGCTGGTTTTGGCCTCAGGGTCATAAAATTTAAACTCAAATGCCCTTCCGTCATTCTTCAGCTTGTCAAATATATAAAGCACAAGCTGCTTTTCCTCCTCCGGCTCCTCGTCAATGCCAAAATCTCTCCGAAGCAGCTCCATGAGAAATTTCTCGTACTCCTCGTAAGTTATGTCCTTTTCATGGAAATTATTTTCGTTTATGAAAAATCTTAAAGATGCCATGGTGATATAGCCCATGTCAAGAAGACTATATTTTCCCTCCTTATATTGGGAAAACGTAGTCTCGCTTAGCACAAAGAACGGATAATACTTTTTAAGATTCTGCATTCTTGTACTGTGCTCTGATATTATTTCATTAATCATCACATGTTTTAATGCCATAATACGCTTCTAACAATATCTTTCCTGTTGTTTTTCGTTTTATTTCACCTAATGCACAATTCAGCCACAAAATATTGTGCATAATTAATTAAATTTTAATATATTTCGTCGAATAAAACAAGTATAAAAAGACATATGTACACAAATCAGGAATAAAAATAAAAAGGGAACGATAGCATCATGCCAAAATCGTTCCCTCAAAATAAGAACATTTTAAATTCGTTTTTTCTTCAATATTTTCAGTGAAATCATAGCTCCTACAACAAGAAATACAAGTCCCACTGCTACAAGCAAAACACAGGAAATCACTTCATGCTTTAAGAAAAATTCGGTCATATCCGCCACAAACTTTTGGTTGTCTCCATGATACGCTGTTTTTTGTATAATAAAGAAAATAACGGCCACAATCGCTCCCTCTGCAAGCAATAACACCACCTCAAAAAACTCCCGTGATTCTATTTTACCGACGTAGGAAGCCAGAAGCAGGTTTGCACACCCTGCAAAACCAAGCATAATAAAAGCACACATAATAACCATTTGATATTTATCAGCCATCTCCATAATCGTACGCACATCCTCATTCCTACATAATGAAAAGTGCATCCCGATTTGTACAAATACAATGCTTATAACGGATGGTATTGCCATCACACAAAAGCTTGTTATGCTTCTTCCCACAACATACTCCCACTTTCTTATAGGAAAACAGCCATAGAAAAATTCCATGTTTGATTTATTTTCAATCGAAAATATTATGGATATCACTGCTGTTGAACCGACAACAAACAATCCCAGCAACAGAGGGGTAAGAAAAAACAGACAGCAAATTCCTGCTATAAGCATACTCAAAGTCATAATTGTCATTGACTTTCTGCACACTGCCATATCCATCTTTACTACATTGACTACACCTTTCATTAGCCGTCACTCCTCTCTGCATATATTAAGACATCATCTATTTTTGCACTTTCAGTCTGAAACAAATTTGCATCATATGATTTATAATTCTCCTTGGAAATCATCGCCTCGAAGCTGTCACCATATCTGCGTAATCCTATCAGATCCTTTTTCATCTTATCATCCACTTTACTGTAGTCACCTTTGATAATGTCATACTGCTCCATCAGGATATCCTTTTCCCCTGTGTAAAATACTTTGCCATTACTTAATATTGTGACATAATCGGCTATTTTCTCCAAATCGGCGCTGATGTGTGTTGAAAACAAGACACTGTTTTCGCCGTCCTCAATAAATTCCATCAGAATATCCATCAATTCATCCCTTGCAACAGGGTCCAGACCTGAGGTAGGCTCATCAAGCACCAAAAGTCTTGCTTTATGGGAAAGCGCCACTGCAAGCTGAAGCTTGACTCCCATTCCACGGCTCAATTCACTGACCTTTTTCTTAGAACTCAGCCCAAATTTATTCAGTAAATTATAATAAGTGTCCCTGTCCCAATTCTCGTAAAATGCTCCTGCATATTTTCCAACCTGCTCAAGAGTAAATGTAATTGGGAAAAACGGCAGGTCAACGACTACGCCCACAGCCTGCTTTACCATCATCTCATCCGCAATATTTCCGTGCCCATTTACCAGTATTTCACCTTGAAAATCCAAAATATTCATAATGCTTTTTATTGTCGTTGATTTTCCCGCACCATTTTTGCCGACCAATCCCATTATGTATCCTTTCGGAAGATAAAATGAAACATTATCAAGCTTAAACCCTTCATATTCCTTACATAAATTTGTTATGTTCAACATACTTACGAATCCTCCTGCTTTAATAAATTTATCAAAATATCCATTAAATCCTTTTCCGTCAAATCAGCCTTCTTTGAAATAGAAATAGCCTGGTCAAAATGATATTCTATCTGTTCCAGCAACTTTTCATACAATATTTCATTGCTTCTTTCTGAAACATAATAACCTTTTCCCTGTACAGCAGTAATATAACCTGCCAGCTCCAAGTCGTTATACGCCTTTGTTGTTGTAATTACACTGACTTTCAGGTCTCTTGCAAGTTTCCTGATAGACGGCAGACACTCTCCCTCCTTTATATCCCCTGACATAATTGCATCCAATATCTGTTTTTTTATCTGGTCATAAATGGGCTCGCTACTGTTATTTTTTATTACAATTACCATATCCGCCTCCGTATATAACTGTCTATATAGTATCATATACAGTTATATGTGTCAAACATAAAACGGAAGGAGACTGTCGCACTGATAGTGCGGCAGTCCCTTCCGTTTCATGTATACACCTGATATATTAGGTTTTACTCGATTGAGTCCGTTCTGTAAATAAATTTGACAGTTCCATTTACATCATCGGACTTTCCTCCAAATGTCTGATAATCCTTTGAAACATCAATCATTGCCTTTATTCTCGTAATAAGGACATCTATATCTCCATCAACTGCCTCCACAAGCTTTTGAATGCCTTTTTCGTTAAATTCTTTCATTCCGTCAGCAAGCTTAGAGGAGCCCGAGAACAGCTCGGTTTCACCCGAAATAAGTGCCGAGGAACCTTCCTTGAGTGTTCCAAGACCGCCGTAAAGTATTTCTGCTCCTGTCTGTAGTGATGACGCACCGATTGAAAGTGATGTTGCTCCTTCCTTAACCTGTGCCGAACCTTCTACAAGCTTCTCACTTCCGGCATAAGCGGTATCAACACCTGAAGTATAAGCCAAAACTCCATCATAAAATGTTTTGTAGCTGTCGAGCTGTGCCATCAGTGCCTGCACACTTCCTGCTCCCGATTCCGCCTGACTTACTGCCGCTTCTATTTTTGTTGTGACATCTGAAGAGTTCATATTTTCAGCTATCAGAGACTGAACCTTTGCCTCCGTATTTGCATCTATAGTTGCCTGAATTTCAGCCGTTGCCATCTGTGCTTCTACTGCCTGATCAACTGCTGCTATTGTGCCATCATCAATAAGACCGCCGGCTACTGCTGCCATGTAGTCATCTACAGATGTTCCCGGCATAGCCTGTGCAAGAACTGCTTCCAATACGCTTCTGCGCACAGCCTTTTCAACCTCGGCACGTATTGTCGGTCTCTGTGCATTCACCACATCAGTAACCTGTGAAAGTGCAGTGTTATATGCCATACTGTAAACGGTATCCCTATTTAATGAACCGATTACACCATTTAATATTTCCTTATAGTTTTCAATTGTGAGCTTAGGTACGCTTAACCCTGCTGCCTCAAGCTGACTGTCAGCCATTGCAAGAAGGGAATTAAATACTTGCTCTGCCCCATCTCTCATCATTTGACTGTTGTCATTTAACGTCTTCAATCCATCATTTAAAGCTATGATTCCCGTATCAAGCTGGGATGTTCCTGCGGAGAGTTGGGTTGTTCCCGTAGAAAGCACAGTAACACCTGAATTCAATGTCCCTGCACCCGTATACAAATCATTGATGCCTGATACGAGTGTTTCCGATTTTTCAAGTAAAGTTGCAAGCCCTTCATAAAGTGCTGAAGAACCGTCAACAAGCTGCATTGAGGATGAAGATAATGTGTCTAATGAATCCTTCAACTGTTCCATTGTAGTTACGTTATCTAAATCAAGCGAATTAAATACATCATTTGTTGCAAGGGTAACAGTTGTAGTGAGTGAAAAGTCCTTAACATCCGCCGTAATTTCAACATAGTCAGGAAGCTCAAGCTTTGATTTATCCAAGCCCAGATTTTCCTGCATACCCGGAAATGCAAGGCCCATAATAACACATCTGTCTCCATCGTTAATTACCTTACCATTTGAAACTGTTATGTTGGAAAACTTTGTATCATCAACTATCATACCCGTAACCATGACAAAGGGTACATACATTTCCTGTTTCTTACCATCAATCTCAACCGTCTGTGATTCATTGTTTTTGTAGTCAAATCTTATTGTAAGCTTACCATTTTTCCCTGCAAGGTTTTCTGCTGATATCGTTTTTCCATCCAGCTTATAGCTTATGGATACATCTACAGGAAGTGCCTTGTTGGTTGTACCCTGATAATATATGTCATTTCCCTGCGCATCCCAAATTTTCATATTGTCAGCATTAATAGTATAACTCTCATCACCTTTTACATTTTCAATATTATCAAGCTCAGACACATCCTCTATACTTTGGCTGTGATTCGGATTTTTGAGCCAGTCACTGACTATTATTTTATTTACTGTACCGTCAGCGCTTGCAAGAACGTATACGGTTTCCTCCTTGCCGACAGTAAACTGCTCATCAATAATAGATGTAACAGCATCTGTTGACGTTGCAGACATTACGTTGTCTGTTATAGCCGGAGCCTCCGCCGCAGTGCTTGTTGTTGATTTAACACTATTTACTCCTGCGGCAAATGATATTGCTCCTACGGTACTTGTAATTAATGCGGTTACTACAGCTAAAGATGTTATTTTCATCATGTATTTATCTTTCATTACAATTCCTCCTATCTAACTAATTTGGGTTTATAGCTTGCTGCATAGGCTTAAAACCAATGCTTGTTACACAAATTAATTTATCAAACAATATGAGCAGCGATGGAAGCACAAGTATAACTGAAACCATGCTGATCATTGAGCCCCTTGCCATAAGAAGACACATGGAGCTTATCATATCAACCTCTGAATAAATACCTACTCCGCAGGTTGCTGCAAAAAATCCAAATGCGCTGACTACTATGGATGGTATCGAGGCCGAAAGAGCATTTTTTGCCGCCTCCTTTTTCACTAAGCCTGTAAGCCGTTCACGCTTATATCTTGTTGTCATTAATATGGCGTAATCGACTGTTGCCCCAAGCTGGATTGTACTGATACATATAGGTGCTACAAACGGCTGGGTTGTATTGGTATAAAATGGCAGTCCAAGATTTATAAATATTGCAAACTCAATGACGGACACCAGCAGTACCGGAAGTGACACACTCTTGAATACAAACAATATAATTATAAATATTGCAGCGATTGACAACCAGCTAACTACCATGAAATCATGGTCCGTAATCTCAATCAGATCCTTTGTACAAGGAGCCTCGCCAATAAGCATGCCGTTCGGGTCATATCTTTTGATTACTTCATTTATCGCATCAATCTGTACATTAACCTCATCTGTAGCCACCTTGTACTTAGAGCTAATCATTAACAGCTCATAGTTATCACTCTTGAGTACCGAAAGTACAGATTCCGGAAGCATATCCTCAGGTACGATTGAGCCTACAACTGACTCTAATCCTAAAACTGCCTTGATACCCTCCACCTCATCGATTTCATTTATCAGCTCTTTCATTTGCTTTTGAGGTGTTTTGGCATCCACCAGAAGCATATGCGTGCTTCCCATATCAAACTCATCCTGAAGCTTTGTATTGGCTATAACAAAATCCATATCCTCAGGCAGTGACTCCGAAAGGTCGTAGTAAACCTCCGCTTTTTGGTATCCGTAAAATGCAGGTCCTACAATAACCAAAAACAATACAAGAAACATAGGTGCCAGCTTTACAACAACATCAGCGAACTTATCCATATTAGGAATTAACGATTTATGCCTTGTCTTTTCAATCGCCCGGTCAAATATAAGTATCATTGACGGAAGTGTTGTCACACATCCGATTACACCAAATACAACACCCTTTGCCATGACGATTCCTAAATCCCTGCCGAGAGTGAAGCTCATAAAACAAAGTGCCAAAAATCCGGCAACCGTAGTTATGGAGCTTCCTACTACAGAAGAAAGGGTTTTTTCTATTGCAACAGCCATTGCCGTTTCATTATCATTTGTGATACGTTCTTTTTCCTCCGTGTAGCTGTGCCATAAGAATATGGAATAATCCATAGTTACGCCAAGTTGCAATATTGCGGAAAGCGCTTTTGTTATGTAGGATATTTCTCCAAAAAATATATTTGTTCCCAAATTCATTAATATAGCCATTCCGATACTCATAAGGAATATAAATGGTATGAGAAATGAATCCATGAACGCCATCATAATTATAGTGGCACAGGCAACTGCAAGTGCAACGTAAATTGGTTCTTCTCTCTCACACAAATCCTTAAGATCTGTTACCATTGCAGACATTCCTGTTACGAAACACTGCTTACCCATAAGCTTTCTTATATCGCGTATAGCATCCATAGTTTCGTCGGCACTCGTTGACGTGTCAAAAAATATTGCCATCAAAGTGGCATCATCCTTATTGAAAATCTCATAATACTTACTTGGAAGCAGCTCCATAGGAACAGATACATCTGTAATGGAATCGTACCATATCACTGTTTCAACATGGTTGATTTCTTCAACACTTGTCTTGATTTCTGCTATTTCCTTAGGGGTCATTCCCTCAATTACTACTATAGAAAACGCGCCCTTGCCAAAATCATCAAGAAGAATATCCTGTCCCTTAATAGTATCAATATCTCCCGGAAGATAATCCAGCATATCATAATTAATACGTGTATTTAACATTCCGAAAAGAGCAGGTACAAGGAGTGCAACTGCGATGATTAAAATAGGAACTCTGCATTTTACTATTGCTTTTCCAAATCTGCTCATAGCCATTACCTCTTTTCTTTTTTACTATAATTTCCCTAAAAGTATTATTTCATTAGGAAATATATTATTAAAGCAGACTTAAAACAATAAACACAAAAAAAGGTGTGCACAAAATTTGTGCACACCCTTTAAAATGTACTAAAAATCATTTGGTCTTGCTAATTCTTTCCAGTGTCAGCCTGATATTTCCATCAAAAATTCTGCTGAGCTCATATATGGCAGTCTCCGCATCATCCTTCATGTTCCTTTGCAGCCACTCAAAAACAATTCCTACAACCGCATGCTTATAGAAAAGTGCAATATACATTATATCCATATCAGACACGTCCATGCCCTCAGCCTGAATCTTAACAAAATCAAGCATAATCTCCTGTGTGACTTTATAGAGATACCGTTCAAGCTGTTCACGATTTACGGAGTTGTAAATATGATATATTGCCGTCTTATTCTCAATCAGAAACTCTGTAATCTGAATGAGCGCATCACGCCACGAATCATACGGTCTATACTCCTCAAGCATAGCCTGTGCCTGTGTCTCAAATATATCTTCAAGCAAAGCATATATATCCTGATAATGATAATAAAAAGTATTTCGGCTTATACCACATTCACAAACAATGTCCTTGACCGATATTTTTTCAAGCGGACGTTCATTTAAAAGTTTCATGAATGTTTCCGTAATAACCTTTTCAGTTACCGACATATTAAGCCTTACCTACAGAACCGAAAAGCTCCATCTTCTCCTTAACAGTTGCCTTTATTGCATCTGCACCCGGAGCAAGAAGCTTACGTGGGTCAAAGCCCTTACCCTGCTGATCCTTGCCCTCTTCGATATATTTTCTTGTTGCCTCCTGGAATGAAAGCTGGCACTCAGTATTTACGTTAATCTTTGATACCCCAAGTGAGATAGCTTTCTTTATCATATCCTCAGGAATTCCTGTACCACCGTGAAGTACGAGTGGCATCATGCCAGTCTTTTCCTGAACTGCTGCAAGAGTCTCAAAGCTCAATCCTGCCCAGTTATCCGGGTATTTACCATGTATATTTCCAATACCTGCTGCAAGCATGTCCACACCTAAATCAGCAATTGCCTTACACTCGTCAGGATCTGCACACTCGCCTGCACCAACAACTCCATCCTCTTCACCACCGATGGAACCAACCTCAGCTTCGATAGAAAGTCCAAGATTGTGAGCTACATTAACAAGTTCACTTGTCTTTGCAATATTCTCCTCGATAGGATAATGAGAACCATCAAACATGATTGAAGTAAAGCCTGCCTTAATACACTTGTAGCATCCTTCGTAGCTGCCGTGGTCTAAATGAAGCGCTACAGGAACAGTAATACCAAGCTCCTCATCCATAGCCTTTACCATAGCTGCAACAGTCTTAAAACCTGTCATGTACTTTCCTGCTCCCTCAGATACACCAAGGATAACCGGTGAGTTAAGCTCCTGTGCAGTTAAAAGNATTGACTTTGTCCACTCAAGGTTGTTTATATTAAACTGACCTACAGCGTACTTNCCTTCCTTTGCTTTCTTCAACATCTCTGTAGCTGAAACTAACATTTTGTAATTCCTCCATTTCATTATATTATATTTTTGTAATTCGCAGCGTCACGCCACGCTGTTAATTGCTTTCGCAAAANATTATACAATAAAAACCATTCTTTTACAATGNTGAATAATNCGGTTATACGGCATTATTATTTTTCTTTTATAATATGTCCATCCTGNAAATTTATTATGTAATCNCCCCGTTGTGCCACATCCATGTCGTGGGACACAAGAATAATGGTTTTTCCCTCATTATGTAAGCTCTCAAACAAATTCAAAATACGGTCAGAATTTGCTTCATCCAATGCTCCTGTAGGCTCATCAGCCACAATGTAGGGTGTATCCATAACATATGCCCTTGCAATTGCCNCTCTCTGCTGTTCTCCTCCCGATATCTGACCGGGATATTTATCNTTAAGCTCTGTTATTTCCAGCCTTTCCATTATATCCTTAATTATTGTTCTCTTTTTTTTGCCCCTTATTCTTTTTGCATTTAACGGCAGCTCTATATTTTCCCACACGGTATATCTGCTCATCAGCTCATAGCCCTGAAAAATAAAACTGATTTTTTCCCTTCTCAGTTTGTCAAGCTTATATGGTGACAGTTCTTGCACACATATATCGTCAAGATAATATTCCCCTTCGCTTGGCATATCCATGCATCCGATGATATGCAGCAATGTACTTTTCCCTGACCCTGACTTTCCCATGACACATGCAAAATCGCCCTCCTTAATATCAAGGGTTACTTGGTTAAGGGCTGTGGTTTTATATGAGGCTCCTCTATATTCTTTTGTAATATTTTTTAATTTTATCATTTTCTCTACCCCTTAATCACTATAAACATCATCATAATTATTCCCTGTATAATATAAATTTATTTTTCCTTATTTTGAAAATGACTGGTATACTGCATAAAACCATGAACACAAAGCAAAGCCCAAAGCAGATTAATATCATGTATCTTAAATATTCAAGCCATGTATCATACATCGAAGTAATAAACATCTCCTGCTTCATTTCACGGTTTTTCCGTACCCAGTANATAAGGGACAATGAATATCCCGACAATATCTTTATAAGATTTTCACACATATATATANCTGAAATGTCACGTCTTGTCATACCGCAGGACAGCATAACGGATGAATCATGCCTGTTTATCTGATAAGACTGCATGGAGCAGACACACAGGGCAACGCAGGCACACAATGCAAGAACAAGCGGCATTAAATACCGCTCTCCCGCCTTATCCATTGCATCACGGACATTTTCCTTAAATATAGATTTAAGATTATTGATTCCATAAATATCAAGACCAAGCTCATCCGNCTTTTCTCTGAGNTTTTTTTCAAAAAGCTTGGCATCACTGCCTGTTTCCACCTCATAGTATAAATTATTTANAATNCCNTTTNCAATTGNGGAAGGATTTTCCTCAATCACGACATCTAAATCAACAATCACATAATCATCNANCGNAATNANANCNGCNAANCCGNNTGNNNANGNATNACCNATAAATCTGCNNTTTTTGTCAAGNCAGGATACAACCTNAAATTCNNTNNNTTCATCCTTAAATTTACTTCCNACCNGTATATCCNCCTGCCTGTTATATCCAACCCATGCNCTTTTNACTTCCGTNTTCTNCGCATCTATNCCGCACATATCAAGAATCTGCCCCGAANCATACAGTATTTTATCCTCCTCATANTAATAATANAAACCGCACCANTTAAGCTCNGGCTGTTNNTGCATCCATTGATACAATTCATTNANTAAGTANAATTCATTTCCTCCTGCGACNAAATAATTNANAAGATTTATATGATANANANNTTTAAANTCACCNTNNANTACCTCNCTTGCCTTCCATTCNTTCCCTCTGAACTGTAAATATGTAATCCCGGNATATGTTATNACNATAAANCTNANTGNNATCATNNNNGTTGTTATTANGGTTTGAATTTTATTTTTGTAAAGNTGGCACAGTGCATACCACAAACACATATACTANTCCCTCCTTATAATGGTTACAGGCTCTGTNTTTGTCAGNAAATGTACAGGNGCAAGNNCTATAATCGGCANNGTGATAAATATATATTTNCCNAGTATATTTATATGTCCCTTNATATTGTCCATCATNTCAAATATCAGNCTTTCCTCNGCAACNTCNGTAANCANCAGCACCNNTTCCGTNATNATGATTGAAANAANNANGTATACNATAAATTCTCCTATCAGTCCTNAAAACAAGGCGGACATAGGAATANCCGTAAGCNCGCCTTATTGCATATTCTTTCCTGTTTACCGTATACCAATANTTAATTGTAATAANAATAAGAATNAGNGAAAAAACATAAATGANGACNGCAATATCAACATGACTTTCCTCTGCGGCATGTGAGGAAAACGAAATTGGATATTCGTTTGTGGAAGCACTGAAAANNGGNCTGTNNTTTTTNTCATAAACACTTAATTTCTCATTTATTTCCTCNGTCGTCANCAAATTACTTTGGAACAAAATNTTAANNCCCATCNTNNTNTTCCAAAGNANTANTTCCTTNATTGCCNNTTNNCCTATNTTTNTGTAATANACAAGCACNATATTGTCCAATATAGGCGAATGTGCGGCAGCCACATACCCTGTTACANANNACTCCTCCTTATTAATTTTNATATAATCCTTTCCGTCCNTTGAATATGTATNACGCTTTAANCCNTTNCCAAGAACAACACAGCTCATNCCGCTGTCAAGCTCCNCCTNNTTNGGATAATGTCCCTTNACAATNGGNNAAATCAACGGCTTATCCGTAAGAACGACATTTGACAACCGCGGCATTTCAACTTCTCCCACAAAAAAATTCATATCTGCGGCAATAATATCACACTCATAAAAATCATCCGCATGAATCATGCCAAGGTCAAAATCATCACCAAACACGAATGCCGAAACTCCATAATTATATCTATATATGCTCTCATCCTGCTTTTCCGCGTCAACAAGACGCTTTGAGGTGTCATAATACAAAAACATTAAAAAAGAAAGCGTAAATCCCATAAAAATTATGAGTGCTGTTATTCCCTTTCTGAATATCCTCTTGGAAATCTTTTTTATCATATCTGTTAATCACCTATATCTTTCTTATAATTTGAAAAACAGATATCTACCTCCGCTACTGTCATTTTATCCCTGTCATCTGTCTTTTCTTCATTGATTATTACCCAATAACGTCCGGCAGGAAGATAATCCATGTTATAATCATAGCTTCCACTCTCCGTTATCTTCTCCGTCCGAAGTAAGTATTTGTCAGGGTCGCCCTCCATCGTATCAATATCCACCTCAGGGTCAGTCCAATCGTAAAAAAATACTAGAATCACACCCTGTTCATGCTTTACATCCAAATGCACATTGTTTGTATAACCCTCAAAAACATCCATTTGACCACCGGCTTTTGAATTATACGGTCCGTCAATTTCATAGATAACCTTTGTTAAAAATTCACCATTATGAGATTCATTATTTTGTCCACCCTCATCATTCGTTTTGTTTTGCCTGTAATTAACTACAGCCCACACTACAACGGCAATCATCAAGGTTGTTACAATGATAATAATTTTCTTTTTCAATACAATCTCTCCCTTAAAACGCTTTATTTTAATATAAACAATTTTCTTCTACGCCCAAAACAGGTTTAAGTAATATATGATATATCACGCCCAAAAATCACTGTTGTTTTGGATATTTTACCAACTGTACTTGTTGATATAATGGATACTCCGGTTCAAAGTGGTCTTCTTCGCCTTTTGTTACAAAATGTCCCGTTACAACCTTATTAACTGTCTTAGAAGTGCTTACACTTGCTGAAGCAGTTTTATTATAGGGCGTATTATTGGTGGTTGCGCCTAAAGAAACACCATTGGCATCATAAATTGTAACATTAGCAGTTTGACATTTTCCAGAAGGAGCCCCCTTCGTCTTTGCACCTCCCGATTTTGTTTCATATTTAATCGTACATGTTAATGCATATTCACCATTATTACGCTCAACTGTATCCTCTGCGCCTAAAGCTATCACGGAATACAACATACACCCTAGCAAAGCCAGTGGTATTAACAGCTTTATTTTCTTTTTTATAATCATATAATATCCTCCCCTTTTTAACCTTACCGCAATTATAGCGATGATATTAAGTCTCGGTGTCTTTGTCACCGGACATACTGCATGTCAAATTTTCATAGAAAACATAACATAACTAGCAAATTATGAGCGTGATATATCATAATACTATAATTTATATATATCATACTTTTGGGAAAACACAACCCATTTGGCGATTTTTGCAGTTTAAAATGCCGTATTTGTAAAATAAAGGCTTTTTTGAGAAGTAAGACCTATTTATACTAAAAACAAAAGAAGAGGCTGTTACACCAAGATTTGAGTGCGACAGCCTCTTTTAAGATTCACTATATATATTTTTTCAGATATTCTCCCGTATAGGACTTTTTATTTTTGCATATCTCTTCTGGGGTACCACTTGTCACAATTGTGCCGCCCCGCTCACCACCTTCAGGTCCTATGTCTATAATGTAGTCGGCAGTTTTGATTACGTCCAGATTATGCTCTATAACCACAACCGTATTTCCTCCCTCCGTAAGCCTCTGTAATATGTCAACAAGCTTATGGACATCAGCAAAGTGAAGTCCGGTGGTCGGCTCGTCGAGGACGTATATTGTCCTGCCCGTGCTTCTTCGGCTAAGCTCCGTGGCAAGCTTTATTCTCTGTGCCTCTCCGCCCGAAAGGGTTGTTGAGGGCTGTCCAAGCTTGATGTAGCCAAGACCCACATCCTGCAATGTAGATATCTTCCTAAGTACTGACGGTACGTTCTCAAAAAATTCGCATGCCTCATCAACAGTCATATCAAGAACGTCATAAATGCTCTTACCCTTATATTTAACTGCAAGGGTCTCTCTGTTATACCTTTTGCCGTGGCACACCTCACATGGCACATACACATCTGCCAGAAAATGCATCTCAATTTTTATTATTCCGTCTCCCTTACACGCCTCACATCTTCCTCCCGACACGTTAAAGGAAAATCTGCCCTTTGTGTAACCCATTGCCTTTGCGTCCTTTGTGTTGGCAAACAAATCACGTATAAGGTCAAACACGCCTGTGTATGTGGCAGGATTTGAACGTGGGCTTCTTCCTATAGGAGACTGGTCTATATTTATTATCTTGTCAAGCTGCTCAAGACCAAGTATTTCATCATGGTCGCCTGCTTTTATCTTTGCACGATTAAGTTCCCTTGCAAGCCGCTTGTAGAGTATTTCGTTTACAAGAGAGCTTTTTCCTGAGCCTGACACCCCTGTAACACAGGTCATAACTCCAAGAGGGAATTTTACATTAATATTTTTAAGATTATTCTGCCTTGCGCCCTTTACCTCTATAAAGCCTGCAGGCTTTTTACGTTCGACAGGTACGGGTATTTTCATCGTGCCACTAAGGTATGCTCCGGTAATTGAATCCGGACACTTCTTTATATCCTCAACCGTGCCCTCACACACTACCTCACCGCCGTTTACGCCTGCTCCCGGTCCTATATCCACTATGTGGTCGGCAGCATACATCGTATCCTCATCATGCTCAACAACTAAAAGAGTATTGCCTAAATCACGAAGTCTCTCTAATGTCTTAATAAGCTTGCTGTTGTCTCTCTGATGAAGTCCTATGCTTGGCTCGTCCAAAATGTAGGCAACACCAACAAGCCCGGAACCTATCTGGGTTGCAAGTCTTATTCTCTGTGCCTCTCCACCCGAAAGGGATGCAGTTCCCCTTGCAAGGGTAAGATAGTCAAGCCCCACATTCATGAGGAAGGAAAGTCTTCCACGTATCTCCTTTATAATCTGCTCACCGATTTTTCTCTGCCTTTCGGTTATATCCATATTGTCAATAAAATCTATAAGAGTGCCTATGGAACATTCCGTAACATCGGCAATGTTTTTTTCGCCTACCGTAACTGCAAGTATCTCAGGTTTGAGCCTTTTTCCTTTACATTCCTCACATGGAATAGTAGTCATATATGCCTCATAGTCCTGCTTCATAATCTCCGCAGACGTCTCACGATATCTGCGCTGAACATTTTTGATAAGTCCCTCATAAGCAATCATATACACACCACCGCCACGAGAGCCCTGATATGATACCTTTATACGCTTATCCCCTGTTCCGTGAAGAATAATATCCTTTGATTTTTTATCTAAGTCCTTAAATGGTACGTCAAGGGAAAAGCCGTATTCCTTTGAAAGCGCCTCAAGGCAGGCATGCGTGTAGCTTTTTTTATCACCGCTTGATGCCCAGCCTATAACGGAAATCGCGCCCTCATTAAGGGAAAGGCTTGTATCAGGTATCATAAGGTCAACGTCAAATTCACTCTTAAAGCCAAGTCCCGTACAGCANGGACATGCACCGTAAGGATTNTTAAANGAAAANCTTCTCGGCTCTATNTCATCTATGCTTATTCCACAGTCAGGACANGAAAAGCTTTCGGAGAAAACAAGGGTGTCACCGTCAANNACATCACATTTNAGTATGCCTTCCGACATTTTAAGNGCCGTCTCTATCGAATCNGCAAGACGTCCTTCAATNCCNTCCTTAACTGCCANTCTGTCAACAACAATATCAATATTATGCTTNTTNTTTTTNTCAAGCTTTATATCCTCAGACAAATCATACATGCTGTCATCAATAATGGCACGTACAAATCCNCTTCTCTTAACCTGTGCAAGNAGCTTCGCATGCTCGCCCTTCCTGCCTCTTATAATCGGNGCAAGAATTTGAAACTTTGTNCCTGNCGCAAGCTTCATAATCTCATCCGTCATTTGGTCNGCGGTCTGNTTCATAATTTCCCTGCCGCATTTTGGACAATGAGGAATTCCAATTCTTGCGTAAAGAAGCCTNAGGTAATCGTATATCTCTGTAACAGTACCCACAGTAGACCTTGGGTTTCTGTTTGTTGATTTTTGGTCTATGGATATNGATGGGGAAAGCCCTTCTATTTTTTCCACATCAGGCTTTTCGGCAAGTCCCAAAAACTGTCTTGCATATGAGGAAAGAGATTCCATATACTTCCTCTGTCCCTCGGCATAAATGGTATCAAATGCAAGCGANGACTTACCTGATCCTGAAAGTCCCGTCAAAACCACAAACTTATCCCTCGGTATCTTAATGTCAATGTTTTTCAGATTGTGCTCCTTGGCACCCTTTATTGTAATATACTTATGCTCACTCATGTGTATCCGCCTATCTTATGTTACTTTGTTTTTAACAGCAGTCCTTACATGCCTTTTTAAATTCCATACTTTTTATCTTTTCCATGTACTTCTTCATAGTATTCTGCATGTCAATTTTCTCTTTTTTATCCAAAATATAAAGTGCAAATGCAGCCCCCATAATAAAGACTGTTGTAAAACAAATGCTGATTATACATTTTTTCTTTTTTCTGCACTTACATTCCTCATCAAAAATTTCGTCCTGCTCCTCAAGAACCTCCTCAACTGTTTCCATAGGAATATCACNTCTCATGGAAATCTCTGCAACCATTTCATCTCTCAACATAATCTTGTCCTCCTTTTAATATTTTAATTTGTATTATATAGTATACAACATTTTAGGCATCATAATCACGTAGAATTATTTTTAATTTTTTAAGCTCATCCCTGAGCACTGCTGCCTCCTCAAAGTTAAGCTCNGCAGCCGCCTTGTTCATACGCTTGGTAAGTCTTGCAATTTCCTCNTTAAGCTCCTTCTTAGTCATGGATTCAGGGTCCTTTTTGTTTTTATCAGCCTTTTTCTCCTCTGTCTCATCAGGAANCTCAAGGGAAATTATATCTCTGACTTCCTTCCTTATTGTTTCAGGAGTGATGCCGTGCTCTTTGTTGTAAGCATCCTGTATGCTTCTTCTTCTGTTTGTCTCATCTATCGCCCTTTGCATGGAGCCTGTAATCGTATCGGCATACATAATAACATGACCGTCTACATTTCTTGCGGCACGTCCTATGGTCTGGACTAAAGATGTCTCTGAACGGAGAAAGCCCTCTTTATCAGCATCAAGAATGGCTACAAGTGTAATCTCCGGAATATCAAGTCCTTCACGAAGAAGATTAATGCCCACAAGGACNTCAAAAACTCCCATTCTAAGGTCACGAACTATCTCTATACGCTCAAGTGTATCTATATCAGAATGNAGGTATTTAACTTTTATGTCAAGCTGCCTCATATAATCCGTCAAATCCTCAGCCATGCGCTTCGTAAGTGTTGTAACCAGTACCTTATGTCCTTTGGCTGTCTCATTATTAACNTCTGCAACAAGGTCATCCACCTGTCCCTTAACGGGTCTTACATCGACAACAGGGTCAAGAAGCCCTGTAGGTCTGATTATCTGCTCCTCAAAATTCTCCTCATGGGAACGCTCATACTCGGCAGGAGTAGCCGACACATAAAGTATTTTGTCAACACGCTCCTCAAATTCTTCAAAATTAAGGGGACGGTTGTCAAGTGCTGACGGAAGTCGAAAGCCAAAATCAACAAGCGTCTGCTTCCTTGCCCTGTCACCGGCATACATACCGCGGACCTGCGGCAGCGTCATATGGGACTCATCTATAATAAGAAGATAATCGTCATCAAAAAATTTGAGAAGGGTATTAGGGGTGGCTCCCGGCTCAAGCCCTGCAAGAATTCGTGAATAGTTCTCCACGCCTGAACAAAATCCCGTTTCTCTCAACATCTCTATGTCAAATTCAGTTCGTTCAGCTATTCTCTGCGCCTCAAGAAGCTTGTCATTTTCCTTGAAATACTTGACTCTCTCGTCAAGCTCCCTCTTAATCTCCACAAGTGCCCGTTCCAGCTTGTCCTCTGCTACCACATAGTGGGAAGCCGGAAATATACATGCAAAATTAAGCGTTCGCTTTATCTCTCCTGTAAGAGGGTCAAACTCTACCAGTCGGTCTATCTCATCCCCAAAAAATTCTATTCGTATTCCCGCCTCAAATGTGGAAGCAGGAAGGACATCAACAACATCTCCCTTAACCCTGAAACAACCACGTGAAAAATCCATCTCATTTCTTGTATACTGAATGTCAACAAGCTGTCTTATAACCTCATCCCTGTCCTTAGACATACCCGGACGAAGGGAAAGCATCATGGATTTGTAATCCTCAGGGTCACCGATACCGTATATACATGAAACAGAGGACACAACAATAACATCCTTCCTCTCAATAAGTGCAGCCGTAGCGCTGTGGCGCATCTTATCTATCTCGTCATTTACGGACGAATCCTTAGCAATATACGTGTCAGTAGAAGGCACATAAGCCTCAGGCTGATAATAATCATAATAACTTACAAAATACTCCACAGCNTTGTGGGGAAAAAATGTCTTAAATTCACTATAAAGCTGTGCCGCAAGCGTTTTGTTGTGTGCAAGAATAATTGTCGGNTTATTTATGGCTGCTATTACATTCGCCATTGTAAATGTCTTGCCTGAGCCTGTTACGCCAAGGAGTGTCTGCTGTTTTTTGCCGCTTTTAAAGCCGTCCACAAGCCCCTGTATAGCTTCGGGCTGGTCACCTGTAGGTGCAAATTCTGATACCAATTCAAATTTATCCATAAGTCCCTCCTTACGACATAGTACAGTATATCATAACAACGAATAATTGTACAGATATAATATGAACATTTGTTCTTTTTTTTGATTGCAATCAAGNGCGCAATATGTTATTATTATATCGAACNGATGTTTGTTTTTATGAGGTGATGCTTATGAACAAACTCATACCACTATTTATTCTTCCTTGTACATTGGCACTTTATGTATTTGACTTTTATTTTTGCAAGCCCCACCCTGCTACGCAAATNGAAGTCACCACCGAAGCAGTTACCGAAACTACTGACGAANCACCAANTATATCCGTTACCGACGCNNCNNGCAANNCNGAGACTNNGCCCNTTGCTGAAGNCNCTNGNAAANCTGAANCNGCGCCCNTTNCTNAAGTCACCGGCAAAGCTGAAACTGCACCCATTACCGACACCGGCACGGAAGCACCGACTGCACCTGTTGCTGAAGCTTCCACGGAAGTTGAANCCACTACAGATGTATTTCTGTATTACCCTTCCGATTTGATTGCTGAGATTAATATTTATCGAAGCAGTTATGGNTTATCNGCTCTCTCTGAAGACAGTCAGCTTGACCATGCTGCGGCAGTAAGATGCAATGAATTATTAGCCAGTATGTCTCACACAAGACCTGACGGCAGAAGCTGTAGCACTGTTTATGNGGAGCTTGGCATATACCCGTCTGCTTGGGGCGAAAACCTTGCCGCCGGATACTGTACATCTGCAGGCACAGCATCGGATTGGATGTCCTCCGACGGACACAGGGCAAACATACTTAATCCAAACTTTACTAAATGTGGTGTTGCACACATCTCATGCGATTACGGCTACTATGATTACTGGGTGATATTGTTCTCTGACTAACAGAAAAACTTAAAAAGGGCTGTTGCACTAAAATTCGATATGGCTCGCCCGTGACTGTCATATACTGCTATATACACATAAAACACGCTTTCGCTCGTCTCCGACGTAACGGTACTAAGAGCTTAGGGGTTCAATGCATAGCTGTATGGCATATAAAAACCGTTTGGAGACGTCGGTACTTAAATTGCCGGTCTAAGCTTCCTTTATATGGAAGTATCTTAAACCGGCAATTTTTAGTACCGTTACGTCGGAAACGAGCGAAAGCGTGTTTTTATATGCCATACAGCTATGCATCGAACCCCCAGCTCAAGTACCGACGTCTTCAAACAATTTTATGTGTATATAGCAGTATATGACAGCCACGGGCGAGCCATCCACTCAAATTTTGATGCGACAGCCCTTTTATGAGTTTTACTGTTTATTATAGATAAGCACCGTTGCCGATATCTTCGGAACCTTAATTGTAAGTGCATTATTCTTTACCTGATAAGTCTCGTTGCTTATGACATACCCTTCCTCTGTAGTCTGCATAAGACATGTCATATAGTTTCCGTCAGGAACGCCAAGCCGTCTTACATATAAATTAAGCTCATGCTCCTCATAATCATTATTTAGTATGACCGCAGCCGCCTGTCTGTCTGTAAAACGTCCAAAGCTGACAACCTTATACTTTCCATAAAGAAAAACTGTTGAGCCCTTTATAAATGCTTCATGCTGCTTATGTATTTTAATTATTTCCTTATGAAACTGTATCAGAGCTTTGTCTTCCCTGCCCCATGGGTAGGTTCTTCGGTTATCAGGGTCTGTCCATCCGCAAAGTCCTGCCTCGTCTCCATAATATATGGTCGGCGCACCCGGCCACGTCATTTGGAATACAACCGCTTCTCTGAACACGCCATAATTTATATTTTCATTTGCTGCCTCAGCGCCCATTGTATGCAGCCTGCCGACACGCCTGTTTGTCCTTGTCAGAAATCTTGAATGGTCATGGTTTGAAAGCTCATTCATGGCTATCTCAAGGGAATTCTGATTAAATTTGGACATATGATGCCTTAATGAACCTGTAAATGCATCCGGATTACCAAGGAGGTCGCCCCGAAATTCATCGCTGTGCTTTTCCACACCGGTAAGAAACCATGTAATCGGCTCCATAAATGCATCATAATTCATAACGGTGTCCCACTGGTCCCCCAAAAGCCATGACTTTGGATCTCCATAATGCTCTGCAAGTATGATTGCATTTGGATTTGCAGCCTTTACCCTGCTCCTGAAATCACGCCAGAATCTATGATTAAACTCCTCCGTATAACCAAGATCAGCAGCCACGTCAAGTCTCCATCCGTCCGCATTATAAGGCGGCGATACCCATTTTTCGCCTATTCTCATAATATATTCATAAAGCGTTTCCGATTCCTCATAATTGAGCTTAGGAAGCGTATCATGTCCCCACCATCCGTTGTAGGTTGTATTGTACGGCCATTGCCAAGGGTCCTGAAATTTAAAGAAGCTTCTATAAGGACTGTCATAGTCAATGTATGCACCCTTTTCATAGCCCTCTTGTCCCTCATATATGCACTCTTTGTCCATCCATTTATTGAAGGACCCACAGTGATTAAACACACCGTCAATAATAATCTTCATGTCTCTTTTGTGAACTTCTTCCACAAGCTTGGCAAAAAGCCGGTTGCTTGCTTCAAGATTTTCCTTATCAGTAACTCGCTTTATATATCTGGATGCCTCTTTGTTTGTTACCGAGCCATCCCTAAGGCACTCACCCTCATCATTGACTATCACACCAAAATGCGGATCAACATAATCGTAATCCTGAATATCATACTTATGATTTGATGGTGACACAAATATAGGGTTCAGATATATGACGTCAACGCCCAAATCCTTCAGATAATCCAGCTTATTCATTACGCCCTGCAAATCACCACCATAAAATGAACGTACATCCATTGTATCAGGATTTTTAAACCAATCCGTTACCCTTTTCGTGCCCTCACCTATATAACAATATTCATTGTCCAGTACATCGTTGGATTCATCTCCGTTGCAGAAACGGTCAACAAATATCTGATAAAATATCGCACCCTTTGCCCATTCCGGAACCTTATAGCCAGGCACAATTCGGAAATTATATTCCGGATTCAGTACCTTTTGTGCTCCCAGCTTGTTATATAAACAGATTACGCTTCCCGCATGTATTTCAAAATAATATTCGATATCATCATTTACTTCGGCAATTGTATGTTCAAAATAGTCAAACAACGAATCCTTACGTCCGATTTTCATCTCACGCCTCTCGCCATTATAGACAATATAAACCGTATCGACATTTCCCAACTTCGTTCTAAAACGCAGGGTTACCGATTGTCCCAATTCCGGTTCAGCCGGTGTTCTGTAATACTCTGTTCCGTCAGAAAACAAAGCATTTATATTAAGCGCCGTTTTTGTATTAAAAACATAATCAAATACTTTTTTCGCCGAAGCTCTGTATGACATTATTTCAGCCTCCAATTCTAAACATATATTCAATATTTTAATACAACTTGTGGATTTTAACAAGAAGAAAAACAGGGAAAAGGACAGCCAACGTACGACTGTCCTTTTCGGAGAAGGTATTTTGTTACTTATGGGGTGTAGCAAAAAACTATATAATGTATTGGGGGGTTACAAGTATTATTATAGCAGACATTATTAAAAAGTGTGTCTAAACATTTTTTTATTTTCTATTATTTTTTGTGCATAAATGATAATAAAAAAACTATCAACAATTCAAAAAACGTTTTTTTTGTATATTATTTACAAAAACCAAAATGTTTCATGTGGATTTTTACTACTCTATCCCTTACTCTGCCTCAAATAATGCCTCAAATTCTGTCCTATCAATACGTTCTTTTTCAAGAAGACGTTCCGCACACTTGTGAAGAACCTCCATATTTTCCGTTAAAATGCGTTTTGCTTCATCATAACAGTAATTTATTATTTTTCTTACCTCTTTATCTATCATGGCAGCCATTTTCTCACTATAGCTTCTTGAATGTCCTAAATCCCTTCCGAGGAATACCTCCTCGCTATTGTCAACCTCATAGTTTATAAGACCAACATGCTCTGACATTCCGTATTTAACCACCATATCCTGCGCAGCCTTCGTTGCCTGCTTTATATCCTGCGACGCACCGGTTGTTATATCACCAAATATAAGCTCCTCCGCAATACGTCCTCCAAAGCTCACCTGAATATCCTGAAGCAGCTTTGTTTTTGTGGTAAATACATTATCATTTTCAGGCAGCGGCATCGTATAACCACCCGCTCCAAGTCCGTTAGGAATTATTGAAACAATATGAACCGGTCCCACCTCGCTTAAAACATGGAACAAAATTGCATGTCCTGCCTCGTGATATGCAGTTATCTTTCTATCCTTCTCAGGTACGAGACGGCTCTTTTTCTCTCCGCCTATGCCTAATTTTATAAATGATTTGTCAACGTCCTCCTTTGAAATGTACGGACGGTTTTCCTTTGCAGCATTAATTGCTGACTCATTCATAAGGTTTTCCAAATCAGCTCCGGCAAAGCCTGATGTTGTTCTTGCAATCTCATGTAAGTCTACATCATCGGAAAGCGGCTTGTTTCTCACATGTACCTTTAATATTTCTTCCCTTCCCTTTACGTCAGGTCTGCCGACCATAACCTTCCTGTCAAAACGTCCCGGACGCAGTATTGCAGGGTCGAGTATGTCAACTCTGTTTGTGGCCGCAAGTATAATAATTCCTTCATTTGTTCCAAATCCGTCCATCTCAACGAGCATCTGATTCAAGGTCTGCTCCCTCTCATCATGTCCGCCGCCGAGACCGGAACCTCTCTGTCTTGCAACAGCATCTATCTCATCAATAAAGACGATACACGGAGCATTTCTTTTGGCATCCTCAAACAAATCCCTCACTCTTGCCGCACCGACACCCACAAACATTTCAACAAAATCTGAACCTGATATTGAGAAAAACGGAACACCTGCTTCACCTGCAACAGCCTTTGCAAGCAGGGTCTTACCTGTTCCCGGAGGGCCCTCGAGCAAAACGCCCTTAGGTATACGTGCTCCCAATGTATTATATTTTTTAGGGTCCCTGAGGAAATCTACTATCTCGCTTAATTCTTCCTTTTCCTCCTCGAGTCCCGCAACATCCTTGAATGACAGCTTGTTGTCTGCATCGGAGAGCATTCTGGCACGGCTTTTGCCAAAGTTCATGACCTTTCCGCCTCCGCCTGCACCGGACGAAGCATTGCTCGTCATTACAACTATAAGTATTACCATAAGCACTGCGCCCAATATCACCGGCAGCCATGTCAAAAATGTACTCTGCCTTGGAACATCATACAGTCGCATGCTTATCATACCGTCACCGTACTCCATAACATACTCTTGAACGACATTTACATCAGAAACATAAAATTCCTTTGTTTCCCCTGTATCTCTGTAAGTAAAGGTTACAACACCCGTCGGAACCTCGCTGTTTTGGCGGATATATACCTCGCTTATTCTATTTTCCCTTATGTCAATTTGGAAATCATCTATTGTATAATCAACATCCGTTTGAGCCCCCTGCTTTGACATCCAAAGCACGATACAAAAACCGATTACGAAAAGCAAAAGATAAAAGCCCAAACTTTTCCTCATGGCACTTCTCATTTTACGCTCCCTTCTAATCTTACTCTTCTATAACTCCAATGTACGGCAGATTTCTGTATTTCTGCGCACAATCTAAACCACATCCGACTACAAACCTGTCAGGAATTACAAATCCTGTCATATCCGGCTCTATGTCAACAACCCTTCTGTCCGGTTTGTCTAAAAGGGTTAAAATCTTAAAGCTTGCAGGTTTTCTCTCCTTAAGTATCTTCACAAGATATGAAAGTGTCCTGCCCGAATCCATAATATCCTCAATAAGAATGACATCCCTGCCCTCTATGGACTCATCCAAATCCTTTATAAGCCGCACAACCCCTGATGACTTTGTACCATTGCCATAGCTTGTTACAGACATAAAATCCATTGTAATCGGAACCTCAATCCTCTTTGCAAGCTCACACATAAAGAAGATGCTTCCCTTTAATACTCCAATTATATGCACGCATTTTCCTGCATAATCCTTATTTATGGTATCTGCCATTTCCTGGATTTTTTCCACAACCTTGTCTTCACTTATAAGTACGCCTATTTTTTCCGCCATATTACTCTCCTTTTCCTTTGAAATTTATACACATAACATTGTACGTATTCTCATCCACCTTGTAAGCTTCGCTGTACCGAAGACCCACCGCCCAAATAATTTCATTACCACAGGCGATAACAGGCCACGTAAGCCTTTTTACTCTGTCTATCTTTTTATCAATAAACAGTCTGGACAATTTCTTAGAACTGCCTTTGCCGTCAATTATAATATAATCCCCTGACTTGGGTGTTCTTATACAAATATTGCCTTTAATTTTACCATAATCAACCATTTTAGTATATATTTTTTTTGAAACTTCCATGCCGGCTTTCCACGGTTCCACACTTATGGAAAATGTACCGACATCAGCAATTTCATAGCTTCCATCCCCATTTATGTCAACATTGTACGCTTCCTTTGCATCACGGCTTTTTGTCATGATTATATTGTCATAGCTTCTTCTTGCACATATTCCATAGGGCAGCATAACCTGCTTTCCCGTATCAGCCCTGCAAAGCTCAAAAGCCGCCAAAATATGTTTTCTGCTTATATCCTTACGGCTCCCTGCCATCCGTGCAATGGCCTCATGAATAATATGCTCCTTTATGACGTCATCACATTTTTCAAGCTTGTTTATATCAATATTGATTATTGTCAAGCCAGCCTCATCCGAACAATCCTTGTCCCAAACTTCTTCATCTGAAAGGATGAACCTCATATCCTCCTCTACCCTTTTGTGGACATATTCATAAACCTTTTCCGCCTCAGCAGCAAAATTATAAATGTGTTCTATGGCATTGGAATTAATTTCCTTAAGTTCAGGCAAAATCATATGCCTTATTCTGTTTCTGTCGTAATCAGTGGATAAATTTGTAGAATCCGTTCTGTAATCCTGTCCGATACTTTCAAGATACTTCTCTATATCTTCCCTGTTGCAAAAAAGCAACGGTCTTATAACATCATCTCTTACAGGTTTTATCCCTGACATGCCCTTAATTCCGGTTCCGCGAAGCATGTTAAATATAACTGTTTCTGCTACATCATTTTTGTTGTGTGCCACTGCAAGCCTATTTATATTATTCTCCTTCATAACTTGGCGGAAGCAGTCATATCTGTACTTTCTTCCCGCTTCCTCAACTGAGCATCCGATTTGCCCTGCATAAGCCGTTATATCCTTTTTAAAGCATACAAAAGGAAGACCAAGTTCACCGCAGAGCCGACCGGCAAATTCCTCGTCGGCATCCGCCTCCTCGCCTCTTATCATATGGTTAACGTGCACACAGTAAATCCGGTCTTTTCCAATGCCAAAGCAGCCGGCAAGCTCACACATAACCCTGAGAAGGCATACGGAATCAGGTCCTCCTGAAAGTCCCATAACCAAGCCGTCCGTATTTTCCAGCATATGGTTTTCCTCAATATATTTTTTTACGTTAAAAATAAATTTATCCATCTGTTAAAACCCGACACAACCTAAAAATATGTGTTATATTATAAATCACGATTTTGGGGATGTACATAGTTATCACAAAGATTTAACAAGTTTTCCCACAATTATCGTTGCATCATCCTTAAGCCTGTTTCCCGATATTCCTTTTATTTCCTCAATAACCTTCTCGGCTATTTCTTCGCTTTCCATATCATCACACGACATAATCATGTCACGGAGATATTCCTCTTTATTTTCAAAAACTATGCTTTCCAAAATACCATCGCTTACCATAACGACCAAATCACCATCATAAAGCTTCTTTTCACAATTTTCCCACTCAGCTCCCTCAACGATACCCACAGGCAGGGAGGTGGATTTAACAATTTCCATTCTGTCATCCCTCTTTATATAGGTTGCCGCCGCTCCCTGCTTATACATAGTGCCATAACCTGTATGCAAATCAAGTATAAGCATATCCAGCGTTGCATATCTCTCACCCTTATTGTGCCTCGACAAATAAGAATTGACAACCTTAATAGACATTTCCTTATCAAAGCCTGCAAGCAAAAGCTCCTCAAGGGCATCCAGAAGATTTCTGCTGTCCGAGGCAGCCCTTTCACCGTTTCCCATGCCGTCAGCAATCATAAGCAGCATTCTTCCATCCCATATATCGCCCACATAGAAATTATCACCCGACACCTGATTCTCATAGCGGCTTAAGGACCGGACGGCAACCTCGCACTTAAATTCAGGTCTTTGCTCAAGACAGAGTATATCATAATTTCTTCCAACAATGGAACGACTGTCCTCCTTTAAGCCAAGCCGGATACCCATGTGCTCCTCAACAACCTTCCTCACATTATCCGAGACAACAAGACGTCCCCTATTACATTTAAGGGTAATATAAACCTCATATCTGTCATTCCTATTTTTTGTGAGTACAAGGCTTCTCACCGCTATTTCCATTCTGTTTAAATCTTCTATAATTTTAGCTTCAATTGTTTTCTTCAAAGGAACCGGATTGGCAAGCTGATTTGTGAAATCGTCTATAATTTCTCCCACATCCGAAAACCCAATCCCTGTTCCAGATTCCTTAGCCATAGTGTAATCAATCCGCTTAAATGCCTTTGCAAGTGTTTTTATACGTTTTATAACAAGAAGCGCCCACTCCGGGGACGTTCCCTCAAGTTCTCCGTTTTTTACCCTCTCATCAACAGCCGCAACCCAGCCTGCCGGAAGAAGAAAAAAAATAAAAAGTGCGGTTACAACAGCTTTCAGGGAATTCTCAACAAGCATACTTTCGTAAAAACTATAGCCCACGGCAAAATACACTGCGGCAAAGGTAATTCCGTAGGCAATACGCCCTCCCTTTAATACACAGAGTATGGCAAATGAAACGATTGCCACAATAATCCAATTTGTAAGATAATAGTCATCCCCTGTCTTAAGGGACATTACCGCCCCCGCAATGGCTGTCCAGCTTATACCGATTCCGAAACCAAATCGATACATTGCATACAGGATACTAAAAAGTGCAAAGCACTCTGCAACTACAATACTGTCATATACCGAGACAGGCATTCCTGCAAGAGCGGTGGCCGCAAGAGCCACTGCACTGAGCGCAGCCTGATTTTCAATTGCAATTTTTACATAGTCATTTATTATTGTCCTTATGGCATAGGAATAGATAACGGCAACCGAAAATGTAAGCGCTGCCTCCGCAAATGCCTCCCCTATGGACATGCTTTCAGGAAAAATTATTCCCCATACCGCATCAAGAACAAAAACAAGCGTTGATGCAAAAAATATAATCCCGTAATCCTGCCACTTGAAGCTTCTATCCCTTTTCATATTCATGACAAGATAAACCATAACGGCTATTATCATATACCTGACAGTCTCGCCTGCACCCATAAAAGAAAACACACCCAGCACAAGGCTTATCCCACATGCAAGTCCTCTTTCACCCAAATTGCATGCTGCAATTAAAAATCCTGCCATAAAAGGATTAATTCCGTAAATGTGGCATCTTCCAACAAAAAAAGCTGCCACAATGAGCCATGCTCTCTTTAGCAACCTCTCAACCGGATTATTATCTTCTGCGACAACACCTGCAATATCCATCTCTACCTCCTATACAAATATAAAGCATAGCCCGCCCTTAAAATAACGATTTAACAAGCGGCGTTTATAGATTATACTTGTCCACAGGTATATTGTCTGTCAAATCTTAGTGGGATTTTTTAAATGTTATAGACAAAAAAGAAGAGCTGCCATCGGCAGCCCCTTTTATTCCTCAGGTTTTATAACAATCTCATCCGGATATACAAGACCCAGCTTTTCCTTTGCAACATCCTCTATATACTGCTTTGTTTTCATATACTGCTCCCTTGCCTCAAGCTCCTGCCTGTCAAGCTCCGTCTGCTCAAGCTTAGTCTCAAGTGTTTTTTCCGTATATGTAAGCTCCCTGCTCTCGTTATAAAGGTCAGAAATTTTAAACAATGATGCCGTGCACACAACAACAACAGCCACAATGATAAACATACTGGCTAATCTGGACTGTCTTCTTGTTGATTTTTTTCTTCTCTTTGCCATAAGCACACCTACTATAAAATAATACGGGTCAGTCCTAAGGTATCCTCCCGGCTTTGCCGGGTCCCTTCTTAGGACACATTTTACCCCATTTATTTATTTTTTTCAACAGTACTTTACATTTTTTGCATATTTTTCTTATAAATGCTATCACATAATCAGCAACAAACATAAACACCCTACTTACCGTGTAATGATAAACCAGAAAGCCAAGAAACATACCAAACAGCACGTACCATCTTAAACTCCCATAATTGTATCTGTTAATGCAGGCTATTGTAACACATGCGCCAAAAAGCCAAAACACTAAATCCGAAAGTGCAATAAAAAAATTATTGTGGCTGACAAGCCTTCTGAAGCACCTTATCAAATCATAAATAAAACTCATGGATGTACCTAACAGAAGACTGATAATCATCATATTCCACTGACCGCTGATAAATTCATACATCTATCTGAACAACCTTCCGAATAGTTTTGATGCAGCTTTTCCCGGCTCCATAATCTCCGAATATGTAATGCTTTCTACACAGCCCTGAAACTCTAAATCACCGCTGTCGCTGTCATATTTCTCCATATGTAAATCCTCACCCTTTATGGTAAGCTTTCCAAGCTCAGTATTTAGTTCAGCCTCTTTTTCGCCAAAGCACAAAACCTTTTTTACACCTGTAACAGTGCCTCTTTCTCTCTCGTTAAGGCAAATCCCATGTTTTCCTGCAAGTTCCATAGCATTCCCCCGCCTATAAGACATAGCATATAAAATATTATATGCCGATTTACGGCTACAGATACCTGTACATTTCCTTTGCCTCTTCTTTTTTGCTTGTATCAGCTATCATTGTGACCTCAGCCTTAACGGATTTATTTCCGAAGCTAATCTCTATGATGTCACCTACCTTAACATCATAGGACGCCTTAACAACCTTATCGTTTACCATGACACGTCCCGCATCGCACGCTTCATTTGCAATTGTCCTTCTCTTAATAAGACGTGAAACCTTTAAATATTTGTCAAGCCTCATGTTAATCTCCTTTTATAGATTTAAAAAATTAATAGGCCATCACACTTAACGTGAGATGACCCATTAATTTATACTTTAATTGTCAGTATCTTAGTTGATAGAATCCTTTAAAGCCTTTCCTGCCTTAAACTTAGGAGCCTTTGATGCAGCAATCTTCATTGTCTCACCTGTTCTAGGATTTCTTCCCTCTCTTGCAGGTCTCTCAGCTACCTCAAATGTACCAAATCCAACTAACTGAATCTTCTCGCCCTTCTTTAACTCATCTGCAACAGTCTCAGTGAAAGCCTTAAGTACCTTCTCAACATCAACTTTCTTAAGTCCAGTTTTCTCAGCCATGCTTGCAACTAATTCACTCTTGTTCATCGAAATATTCCTCCTATAATTAAAAACGTTTTTGATTACTCACTTAATTTTGGTAATCCCCTTTTACTTAAGCTTTAAAAAGCCCTACGCATATTTATACCCTTTTAACCAATAATTGTCAAGTAAAAAAGCCTGCAAAAGCAACATTTTTCAAAAAAAGCAGAGTAAATCAGCCCTCCATCTGTCTTCCTAGGAAATTTGCGGCTATAATAGCAGCCTTCCATTCACTTTCCCCTACAGTTTTATCTCCATCCTTGCTGAGTAAAATAACGGCACCGATTGCGTCGCCCTCACTTATAATAGTCTGAACAATTTCACCTGAATATTCATTTTCACCGTTTCCGGTTATCTTTATAAATTTCTTCTCACCCTTCTTGGCAAAAATGGATTCCCTGTCATTAATAGCATCCTCAAGCTCCCTGTGAAGACTTCTTCCAAGCAGCTCCTTTTTAGGGATACCTGCGACAGCAATAATCTGATCCCTATCGCATACACATACGCCGCAGCCAAGTATCTGTGCCGCAGCCTCAACATACTGCTGTGCAAATGTTCCAAGCTCACCTATAGGTGAATATTTTTTTAAAATTATCTCGCCTTCCTTATCAGTAAAAATCTCTAGCGGGTCTCCTTCACGTATCCTAAGAACGCGTCTTATCTCCTTAGGCACTACTATTCTTCCAAGCTCATCTATTCTTCTGACAATTCCCGTAGCCTTCATTTCTTGTCATACCTCCATCATATTCTTTTTTCAATGTGATGTTAGTATCTGTAAGAAATGGGGATTTATACATTTAAAAAATCAGTTTTTTCTTGTTTTAAACTATCCAACCCATTTTCCAAGGGTAGTAAGAAGTTGATTCAAATCTAAAGGCTTTGCAACATGCTCATTCATGCCCGCTTCCTTTGCCGCACGAACATCCTCTGCAAATGCATTAGCTGTCATGGCTATAATAGGTACATTTTTTGCATAATCTTCTGACATTGCCCTGATTGCACGTGTCGCTTCATATCCGTTCATAACAGGCATCTGAACATCCATAAATATAATGTCATAGTAGCCATTCTCCACCTGCTTTAATTTCTCAACAGCAAGCTTGCCATTAGAAACTCTTTCAATCTCCAATCCCGTCATTCCGATAATTTCTTTTGCAATCTCCGCATTAAGCTCATTATCCTCAACGAGAAGTGCACGCTTACCGTTAAAATTCTTTTTTTGCAATTCTTCAAGTGTATGTGACTCGTCACTTGCATTATTACCTGATATTCCGGTAGCCTTACCTCTGTTATTTTGAAGCTTAAGGAATATCGTAACCGTAAATCTTGTACCCTCGCCAAGCTTACTCTCAACCTTAATGTCGCCGTTCATCATGCTGACAATATTTTTTGCGATTGACATCCCAAGTCCCGTACCCTGTACTTTTTCAACCCTGGCATCCTTTGCTCTTGAAAATGGCACATATAATTTTTCCTGAAATTCCTCGCTCATGCCGATGCCGTTATCCTCAAATATAAATTCAAAGCATCCTACCCTGTGATTATTCGTAGGTTTTTCACTAACTATAAGCTTAAGCTCTCCTCCATCAGGAGTATATTTGACGGCATTTCCAAGCAGATTCATAAAAATCTGTTGTATACGCATGCTGTCCCCTATAACATTTTCATGTTCAACATTGTTCATGCTAAGCGTAAAATTATGGTGCTTATCCTCTATCTGCTGCTTAGACATTGTGATAATGTTGTCAATAAGGCTCGACAAATTTATATCCTCCGCAACAAGCTCAAGCTTGCCTGACTCGATTTTATTCATGTCCAAAACCTCATTAATTAATCCAAGCAGATGATTTGATGCCACCGTTATCTTATCCAGGCAATCATTTACACGCTCCTTATCTTCCAAATGCCTTTTTGCAATGTTGGTCATTCCTATAATTGCATTCATAGGTGTCCTTATATCGTGGCTCATGCTGGCAAGGAAATCCGTCTTGGCATTATTGGCACGGTTGGCGGCCTCATAGGCATCATGTAATGCCTTTGTGGCGTTTAATTCCTTTCGTTTTTCAGTGTCAACACTTCTTACGGCATAAATAACATTAGTTACATTTCCCTTTCTATCCTTCTTTGATGGAATAAATGTTGCAGAACACCATCCGTTCATTATATCCAGATATTCATATGTAAGAACCTTTTCATTGCTTATTCTCTGTTGTAATGTACTTATATCCATAAATGCGCGCATGGCATGCATATACTCAATTGAAACAAATTCATTAAGTATAACATTAACTGCCTCACTATATTTTCCCTCTGACCTTTCATGCACCAGATGAGCCCAGTCAGGGACAGATATTTCAAATATCTGTCTGCTTTTCAAATTGATTTCCCATGAGGCAAAATATAAGCTGCTGAAGGATTTTGTTATTTCAATCTGTTTTGTAAGATTGCGGTTAATCATGGCAAGCTCATTTCTCTTTCTTGAGCTTTCCCTTATTACGTCAGTAATATCGTTTGCAAATACGATAGCCATAACATGACCATTTAAATCATTTCTTGAAAGCAGCGTTACTCTTCTGTAATAGCAGTTGGATTCCGTGATATAATACTCACAGGCAATATTCGTATTTCCCTTTTCAAATTGCCCGATAAGCTCCTTTGAAGTATTTTGATTGTGCAAATCAGGCGTCAAAAGCTCAGGCTTTTTTACCTTTTTCCACGCCTTAACCAGATCATCATAGCTTATAGGAAATGTAATGTTAAAAACCTCGCTAAAGGTTTTTCCGTCACTGTACTTCACGTCATAATACACCATACCGTCAGTGACATCAAAGCTGAAATCAAACAGGTTGTTTGCAATAACAGCCTCACGATACTGCTTACGTTCCCTTTTCAGCATATATTCCATATTTTCTTTTTCCGTGACATCCTGCATTACACTTAAAATAAACCGCTTACCGTCATCAAAGTCAAGAAGCTTCGTTTTACATTCAACAGTGAGGAGGGCATTTCCCCTATAGACATGGTATTTATACTCACAGCTGTCTCCCGGGTTCTTAAGACCTGACGTAACCTCATATACCTTTTTTGAATCCTCGGGAGCAATCTGTTCCTGCATAATTTCCCCAATAGTTTTCCCCTCGGCATCGTTATAATCAAACAATCTTTTAGCCTCAGTGTTTAAAATTAGTATTTCATGCTCGGGAAGAGTGTATGCAAACACTCCGCAGCTTAAGGAATCTGCCATATATAAATGCATTGTCAGCATATTTTGAAGTTCTTTTATGTCCACGGCGCACACCTCCTTACAGGTTATGTAAAAAATTTACTCTCCCAGCTTAAGTATCCCCAGAGTCTGAAGCAGAAGCAGTATAAGAAAAATCGGGGCAACATATTTAAGCATAATGACATAAAGCTTTTGCCTGCCCATTTTATTACCATTTTTCTCAACCTCATCTATAATGGTTTTAGGTTTTAAGACCCAGCCGATAAGTATACATGTAAGAAATGCAACAACAGGCATAAGACAGTTGTTGCTGACATAATCCATTATGTCAAGTATATTTGCACCAGCGCCATTAGGAAGCTTAACCTCAAAACTAAGCTTATTGTAGCCAAGACATACTATAATTCCTCCTATCAGAGCAACTATCCCTTCCAGTATTCCGGCTTTAGTTCGCGAGGTATGAAACTTATCCATTATACATGAAACTACAGCCTCCATAACGGACACGGCACTTGTTATTGCCGCAAAAAGAACCATTGCAAAAAATACACAACCGATAACATTTCCTGAGGCTCCCATTGCCTTAAATACCTTTGGCAAAGATACAAACATAAGACTTGGACCTGAACTCATTCCCTCAGTACCCATAAAAATATATACGGCAGGAATAATCATTGCTCCAGCCAAAAAAGCAACAACCGTATCAAATATTTCAATCTGATTGATAGATTTTCCAAGGTTAGCGTCGTCTTTAACGTAAGAGCCATATGTAATCATTATTCCCATGGCAACGCTTAAGCTGAAAAACAACTGTCCAAGTGCATCAATAAGAACTATAAACAGCTTTCCCAAGGTAATCCCCTTAAAATCAGGAATAACGTATATTTTAAAGCCTTCAAGTCCCGTTCTCGTAACTCCCTCAGCATCGGTATGTGAAATTGTAAGTGCAAAAATAGAAATGCCGATAACCATCAAAAGTAATATAGGCATAATAATCTTTGACGATGATTCTATCCCCTTATTTACTCCCCTGAAAACGATAAATGCAACAACAGCAAGGAATATAGCCATCATAATTATAGGCTCCGTATCTCCCGTAATAAAGCCTTCAAAATATCCTTCCTCCGCAGCATCAGCTCCTACCCCTGTAAGAAAGGCTATAAAGTATTTGAGCACCCAACCCCCGATTACTATATAATAAGGCATGATTATAAAAGGAACAAGGCTTGCAAAAATCCCCACAAACCCCCAGTGTTTATCAAGCCCTCCATATGCGGTAAGAGGACTTTGCTTTGTCTTTCGACCTATTGAAATCTCCGTTGTAAGAAGTGTAAATCCAAATGTAAGCGCAAGCAGAATATAGACAAGAAGAAATAATCCTCCTCCATCCTTTGCTGCTAAATATGGGAATCTCCAAATATTCCCCAAACCAACTGCACTTCCTGCTGCCGCCAACACAAAGCCAAGTGAACCGCCAAAGGAATTTCTTTTTTTATTTTCCATAAGTATATTCAACCTTCTCCTAATAATATATATATTTAAAATTATATTATGAATTGTTTGGAAAGTAAAGGAGAATTGGATAGCGTCTGCATTCCCAAAATTATTGCAACAGCATGTTCCCTGACAATAAAGGATTAAAGCTGTATTTATCAAATGCATGTATTCCCAGCAAATTCAACAGTAAAGGCAAAATGACAATAAGTGATACTAAAATCATTGTGTAATTGCTGTTTTTTATACATTTACACAAAAAGGCAGTCAGAAGACTAATTACACAAATCGTCCCAAGTCTTATCATCCACAGCAACGCACAATATCCCCATATACTTATGTTTCCATTTACATTCGAAAGACGCATAATAGAAACACAGCTTATGTTTCCATTTGTGAGCCCAAATTCCCAATTTGCCCATAACAATTCTGTCAGGTAGATAAGCAGGAACATTACAACAATATACAACAATACAATACATGCTTTTTTNNNTTTANNCTGTTTATGCTTCGCACTTATATTTATAAGCCTGTCCATTCCATACCTGTATTCCTCACCATACATAAATGCAACGGCAATAAGCACGGCAAGCATCAATATTACTGCATTTTTAACATCATTTCTATATGCATCACTTCCAAATATATAGTTCCATCCTCTGTCATATACAAACTCAACATCAGACTCCGACCGGGACAATATATAATCCACATATTTTTTGCATCTTAAAATGGCATTTTCCTTTTTCAATTCACTCCAAATTCGCTCACTAAGACTTTCATATTCTGCATAGGATATAATTTCATTGTTGTATTCATAATCCANTTCCTCCAACCTCTCATGCAATTCCTGCATTCTTAAAACTTCCGAATTGATAAATTCNACCTTGTCATCCGTAACCTCGCCCTCTATCTGCTTCATGTAACTACGATAATACAGTTCACTGTCATACCACCTTGCATGTTTGTCCTTATACATAACAAATTGAANGACTAAAATTGCAATAAGTACAAAAATAACCTTATACCCAAATAAAAATTTATACCCGTCCAGCGTGGTCAGTCCATAAATCTTTCCTTTTTGCCCCTTTCCCCTGTATTTTGCAACATTTCTGTATTCGGTTTCCTTCCGTGCAAAAACATACATGCAAATACATAAAACAGCAACTATGAATACGGTAAAAAGTAAAATGTCCATAAAAATTGCCGATATAGGTTTATTCAATATGTTATAGTTGTAATATTGGTAAAAATCATCTATATCTAGCATNTTTATGATTGTTGTACGCTTCAAAAACATGTTATTAAGCAATCTTCCGGAAACATATGCCNAAAACTCTACAGCACATAATATACCAAATAGCACATACATTATGACTTCATTTGATGAAAGAATTGCAAATAACACAGCCAATACGGTAAGAATACCATATGTAAATATTTTGTGGACCCCCGCACTTATGACAAACCATCCTATGCTCTGACCCATAGCAGTTTTTGCATATCCCAGCATAGACTGCACTGGTGCATCAAANGAAATTTCACCATACAATCCTATAGCCATAGCAATATTGACAGCATATACAACAATTCCAAATAACCCGACATATAAAAATACGGCTAATGTCTTTGTAAGTATCAGTCTTCCATCACCATATCTTGTTGCCTTGAGCAGATTCAGCACTCCGCTTTTTTTATCCTGCATAATCAAAAGATTGACTGTTATTATTATTACAACAAACACAACGATATCTGTTGCAAAAAAATTCATTGCAAGCTCCAAACCATAGCTTCCTACAAATTGTGGTACAANCNCCTTNNACTTTGAATAATCCNCTTTTGTTTTTTTGAGATTATTTTTTGAAAATTCATCCTGAAAAATAGAAACCTGACTGCTTTCNTCTGCATTATCCATAACTCCCTGCACATACATCCCATACTCCTGTACAGATATATATTCATCAAATAACCTTTTATATAAGNGNGATTCCATATCATTCATGTAATGTTCAAAAACGGTATCNTCCTGTTCCTCTGCTTCTTTTTTCGCCTGCCTGTACTCTGACGGNCTGATTTCATCCANCGAAAAAGAAAGAAGCAAAATTCCGATATTTAGTAACAGCATACCACACATAATCAGCCATAATTTTCGGTTATTAAAAATCCGAAATATTTCATTTCCNACAAATCCNCCCATANNGCTTCACCCNCCAAACACATAAAGATATACATCTTCCAAATCAGGTTTNACNTTTACTGCATCANCCTNCGGAGCNTTCTCTGACAGAAATCGTATTTTGGTATTATCACCATAACGAACAGCACTGGAAACTAAATATTGATTCATATACTCTCCTGCTTTCGCAGTATCAACNGTCAATTCCCATACCTTTCCCTCAAGCTGCTGCTGCATATTTTCAGGCGAATCAATTTCGACAATTTCGCCTTTTTTCAGTAATATTACTTTGTTTGCAATGTATTCTATGTCCTGTACAACATGAGTTGCAATCAGTATAATTTTGTCCTCCGCATTTTCTGCAATTAGATTTCTTGCATGAATACGTTCCTTTGGGTCAAGCCCGGCCGTAGGTTCATCAAATATTACAATTTTAGGGTCTCCCAAAAATGCCTGTGCAATCAGAAGCCTCTGTTTCATTCCTCCTGAATATCCACCTATTTTCTTGTCAAGAACATCCAATAAATTAACCTTACCCGCAATTATTTCTATAGCCNCCGGCAACTCATTTTTNTTCATACCCTTAAGNAANCCCATATAATTAAGNAATCTCCGTCCNGTAAANAANGGNAATAATTCCTGCTGCTGGGGCATATAACCAATCATTCCTTTATACTNGTCNCCCATTCTGGAAATATCCGTNCCATCCATGCAAATACGTCCTGAGGTAGGACGTATATTTTGCACTAAAAGCTTCATAAGCGTAGATTTGCCTGCACCATTTGGTCCCAGAAGCCCATANATTCCCTCTGTAAGCTGGCAGCTAACCATATTGAGTGCCAGTAGATTTTTATATTTTTTTGATAATGTTTCAATCTCTAACTGCATATTATTTTTCCACCCTTATCCTAANCATTTCTGCCTTTTATTTAATATCAATCCATGTCAGACTCTTTAACTGCTCCTCTGTCAAATCCTCATAAGGGATATAATTTTCTTCAAGNAATNCGCTCCAGTCNCTTACCGCNNAATTNCTTATNTCGCCCGGCAGCANATCGCCAGCCTTATAGCCNGTATAGTCCGTTGCATCTATNTAAATAANATTTTTATCNCGGTCTACCTTCTTTGTATCCGNTATATAGGTTCCNTCCTGCGTANACGCTGTCTTTGCTATATACCATCGGTNTTCCTCGNAATCNTANANTGCCTTGAGATACTCCGANACTNCTACATGCATATATCCCCCAAGCCAGTNAANNCNTGNATNCTCANCANNAAACAGCTCCTTTCCGTCAGCAAANCGGTCATCACACTCCCACATCGTANGTATNNCTGTTTCAAANTCCNNAANNTNCANATATTTCTTATTTTTGTCTNCAAAANAATGNGGATAAGCATTTTCAAAGGTTCTAAGCNNNNCNGNATCTCCTGTNTTTATATTTATTTCTTCTATTTTGTCCACTACTATTGCCTTGCTTTTACGCTTTATTATTTCAAGTATATCTTCGAGTTCTTCATCATCTGCAACAGTAATACTTTCTGTAGTATTTTCCTCACCTTTTACATACGTATAATCAATATATAACGTCCCCTTATCGCTGATTCCGATAATTTCTATCCCTTCCGAAGTCATTTCTTCCATATGAGGATAATTCTTTATGCATTTTAATTTATTCCAGCGGATATTGTATGCATATATGGCACAATCACTTTCACTTTTGTTCATCTGATATTCTCCATGAAGAATCCATGTCGCAAAGTATATTGTATCCCCCATAGCTATCATATTTATAACTGCGCCGGAATCTGCCGTATAAATTTCCTTCCTTCCCTCTCCATTAATGCCTATCCTTATTAATTTAATATCACCTTCATAGATGGCTTCCCCTGCGTCATTTATAAAAACATCACTATCAAAATACGATATATATATGTAATCCCCATAAACCAATATTTCGCTGCCCATCCCCGGAATATAAGCATTACATGAATTGTCATTGTGTTCACAGTTTGCCCGGTTACAGACTACCGCCTTTTCCCCTGTAGCATTATCCATAAAATATAAGCGTTCGTCTTTCATATAATACATTCCATCCTCACTAAATGCCTGTAGATATCCGCTATACACAATTTCATCAGGAAATTTTTGATTCAGCTTCACTGCTACGAATATCCCAACAGCCAAAGCAACTGTAACAAGCAGACAGACACAATATTTTATTATTCGTTTCATACCTTTTCTCCTTTACTCTTTGAACGTCAGCTATTCCTTATTTGCCTTCGAACTACACCTATTAGAAACAAAAAGCAGGAATGGGCTGCCGCAATATAAATATTCTTACTGCGACAGCCATTCCTGCCTCATAAATTTAATAATCTACTGTACATGCCCCATATACTTTACTTGGATTATTTGCATATTTCACTGCTCCACAAAAATCACCCGCTGACAAATTAGGCTTAGCACCGGATATAAAATCAATACCATTATTGGATACAGATACTGTGGTATATCCGCAAGCTTTTGCTGCCGTAAACTCATTTTGAACATATGAAGAATGAATTGTCATACGCATTGTTCCAAGCAAATTAGTATTTTCATTTTCCCGAACATATAAGGTATATGCTGTTATTGACTCGCGTATCCCTGTTCCTGCAGTCTTAGCATCCGCTTTAATACATACCATACTTACAGCCATAAACATTGCCATCATGGTTGCTATGATTCTTTTCTTAAACGTGTTTTTTTTCATATTAAAAATCTCCCCTTTGTATTTTTTATTTTTAATAAATGTATATCGATGGAATTCTTAGTTTGAACAAACTATTGTTGATGTATCTGCGCATTCTTACAGTGTCAAAGACAGTTCGTCCCTTAATATCCTCCCCTCTATATTAATTTTCCACCATATAGCGACATTTTGTAAAATAATATTCCAGAATCGATAGAGAATTTACTTTCTCTATCATGCTTATAGACAAAATATAACATTTTAAAACTCTATTGTCAATAAATGTCACCTGTGGGTCTGCATCTACAAATTTCCAAACGTGCAACTTGTGTTCTACGTTTCAAAATTCAGTACCTTTTACCACAATTCCAGAAAACACTGACATAAAGAAAACCCTTGAAAGTCCAAACTTTCAAGGGTTTCATAAAATCTCTTATATGTTTTAAAAATATCTCCTACTTAATATCAATCCATGTCAGACTCTTTAACTGTTCATCTGTCAAGTCCTCGTAAGGGACAAAATTTTCTTCAAGGAATACGCCCCAGTCTCTTACGGCATTGTTACTTATGTCTCCTGGCAGCATATCGCCCGGCTTATAGCCTGTATAGTCTGTTGCATCTATGTAAACAACATTTTTATCACGGTCCACCTTCTTTATATCCGATATATAGGTTCCCTCCTGCGTAAACGATGTCTTTGCAATATACCATCGGTCTTCCTCATAATCATATAATGCCTTGAGATAATCCGACGTCACGATATGCATGTATCCGCCAAGCCAGTCAACTCTTGCATCCCTCGCAGTAAACAGCTCCTTTGTCTCAACGAAGCTGTCATCACACTCTAACATCGTAAGTGTATCTGTTTCAAAATCCGAGGTCTGTATATATTTTTTATTTTTTTCTGTGAAAAATCTCGGATATGCATCTTCAAATGTTCTTAGCTCAACCACATCTCCTGTATTTATATTTACTTCCTGTATTATATCCGTTACTACTCCCGTTGCCGGATCACCTTTTATATAGCCATAATTAATATATAATGTGCCCTTATCGCTACTTCCGATAATTTCTACCCCTTCCGAAATTCTTCCTTCAGTATAATCATAGTTTTTTATACATTTTAATTTATTCCAACGGATATTGTATGCATATATGGCATTATCTTCTTTCCATACATTTGCCTCATGTTCACCATGTTCAGTGTATGCTGTAAAATATATCGTATCTCCCACAGCCATCATGCTTAAAACCGCCCCTGAATCTGCGGAATATATATCCTTCCTATGTGCTCCGTCAATTCCCAGCCTTGTTAATGTAACTAGAGTTTCCCTTGTTTCTTCTCCATCTTCACCAAAAGACCATTCAGATTCAAAGAATGATATATATATATATCCATCATAAACCAACATATCAATACCATGACCCGGAATATAGGCATTACATGTTTTGTCCTTATGCTCACAGTTTGCCCGGTTACAGACTACAACATCCTTCCCTGTTGCATTATCAATAAAACATAGCCGGTTATTATTGATAAAATACATTCCGTTATCGCTGAATGTCTGCATATATTCACTGTACACAATTTCATCAGGGAACTTTTTGTTTAGCTTTACTATTATAAACACAGCCGCTGCTATCACTACGATTGCAAGCAGACATGCCATATATTTGATTATTCGTTTCATGTTATCCACCCTTTACTTTAGAAATTAAAAAATAAAGCAGGAACACCCAATTACATTTATACATGTAATTGGGTATCCCTACTCTGTTAATTTAGTAATTCACCGTACATGAACCATATACTTTGGTTGGGTTTGTAGCTTCTTTCGATATCTCAACATATTTACCGCTTTGAAGTTCCGCTATTGTACTTGTCGCATACCATGCATCCACATTCGATACTCTTACTGTTGTTTCACCACATTTCTTGCTTGCCGTAAATTTATTATAAACACCCTTTGAGTTTTTATGCATATACATGACTCCAAGCTCAGTTGTATTACCTGACTCCCTCACATGTAAAGTATATCCCGCTGCCACCGTTGAAATAGTGCCCGTTCCAACGGACTTAGCATCCGCTTTGATACATACCATACTTACAGCCATAAACATTGCCATCATAGTTGCTATGATTCTTTTCTTAAACGTGTTTTTTTTCATATTAAAAATCTCCCCTTTGTATTTTCTTTTTTTATGAAATGTATACCGATGGAATTCTTAGTTTGAACAAACTATTGTTGATGTATCTGTGCATTCTTACAGTGTCAAGGACAATTCGTCCCTTAATATCCTCCCCTCTATATTAATTTTCCACCGTATAGCTACATTTTGTAAAATAATATTCTGGAATCGATAGGGAACTTACTTCCCCTATCATGCTTATAGACAAAATATAACATTTTAAAACTATATTGTCAATAAATGTCACCTGTGGGTCTGCATCTACAAATTTCCAAACGTGCAACTTGTGTTCTACGTTTCAAAATTCAGTACCTTTTACCACAATTCCAGAAAACACTGACATAAAGAAAACCCTTGAAAGTCCAAACTTTCAAGGGTTTCATAAAATCTCTTATATGTTTTAATATTATCTCTTCGAGAACTGTGGTGCACGTCTTGCAGCCTTGAGACCGTATTTCTTTCTTTCCTTCATACGTGGGTCTCTTGTTAAGAAGCCTGCCTTCTTAAGTGCAGGTCTGTAATCTGCATCTGCCTGAAGAAGTGCTCTTGAAATACCATGTCTGATTGCTCCTGCCTGACCGGTAAATCCACCGCCATGAACATTTACAAGCACGTCAAACTTTCCTGTAGTACCTGTTGCTGCAAATGGCTGCTGAACGATTACCTTAAGTGTGTTTAATCCGAAGTAATCATCCATGTCCTTTTTATTTATAGTTATTTTTCCGGTACCCGGTACGAGATATACTCGTGCGATACTGCTTTTTCTTCTACCTGTTCCGTAAAATCTTGTACTCTTAGCCACGAACATTTCCTCCCTTACTAATACTTAATCTCTAAAGCCTCAGGCTTCTGTGCCTGCTGCTTATGCTCAGGTCCTGCATATACATGAAGCTTCTTGATCATCTGTCTGCCCAGCGGTCCCTTTGGAAGCATTCCCTTAACTGCAAGATAAATAACATCCTCAGGCTTCTTAGCGAGCTTCTCCTTAAGTGTCTGCTCCTTCATACCGCCAACGTAATCTGAATGATGATAATAAATCTTCTGCTCAAGCTTCTTGCCTGTAACCTTAATCTTATCAGCGTTAATTACAACTACATAATCACCTGTATCAATATGAGGTGTAAATGTCGGCTTGTTCTTTCCTCTTAAAATACTTGCTATTTCAGATGATAAACGACCTAATGTATGTCCGGTGGCATCAACTACATACCACTTTCTTTCAATGTTCGATGGGCTTGCCATAAAACTTTTCATTGTGGTTCCTCCTTAAAACTAATAAAACTAATCCTGAACATGTATAAATGCTGAAATGTCCGAAACAGCTTTTCATGTCCCTCAAAGTAATTTATCTCTCTGCTTTCAAAATCAATGGAGTTCAGATGAAAACAGAAAAATATAAGCCTTACATACCGCCGGGGCTTTGGCACTACGCAAAGCTTTCCTTTTACACAATTAGATATTATATTACACTAGTCCAAGTGTGTCAATGTTTTTATCAAAAATGTTGGAAAAAATTTAACTAAAAATAATCAACAAAAATATATCTTCTATCCTTACAAATACTCAATTCCCACCAGGGTAAGTCCGCACGCCTCCACCTTTGGCCCTGCACAGCTCCTGTCACATGCCTCGAGAATTTCTTTAACGTGCTCCGGCTCATACATACCCATTCCACATTTTAAAAGTGTACCCATTATAATTCTTACCATATTGTATAAAAAGCCATAGCCCTTAATCTGCATGATTATCATGCTTCCCTCATGCCGAAAGCTTATGTCCGTAACGTGCCGAACCGTAGTTTCAACTTGAGTTCTCGTAGAGCAAAATGACTTAAAATCATGCTCTCCTATAAGGTAGTCTGCTGCCTGCTGCATCCTGTCAATATCAATTTTATAGTAAACAAACTTGGAATAAAGCCTGACAATCGGATTGGGGAATTTTGCATTCCATATTTTATATTCATAGGTTTTTATCGTATCACAAAACCTAGGGTGAAAATCGTCCGCCACCTGACAGGATTCCTGTATCCTTATGTCATCGGGCAGTCTCTGATTAAGCGCATAGGAAATTTTTTCCGCAGGTATTCTTGTATTCGTATCGAAAACGGCTACATTTCCAAGAGCATGTACCCCTGAATCCGTGCGGCTTGCACCGATTACCGCTATCTCCTCCCCGAGGAGCCTTGAAAGCTCTCGGTTCAATACCTCCTCAATCGTTATTCCGTTGTCCTGTATCTGCCATCCACAGTAATTTGTGCCATCGTAGGCAACAATAAGCTTAACTCTCATAATTAATTTCCTCGTGCATCATTGAACGTCAGCCATTCATTCATCAAAAAGTCACTGCCAGCCATATTGAAGCCACTGTTACAGCCAATAATACCAAATACCCTATAACATCATTCACATCATAAATAAGAGGCCTGAGTTTTGTTCTTTCCTTACCTCCCACATAGCATCTTGCATCCATTGCATCACCTAAGCGTCCTGCCCTGTCAATGGCATTTTGAAAAAGGGGCACTATAACATTTCCCATTTTTTTTATTCTTGCCTTTGGACTTCCGCTTTTAAAGTCCACCCCTCTTGCATACTGTGCCTTTAATATTCTGTCAAGCTCTCCTGACAAAACAGAAACAAATCTAAGGGCAATGGTTATTCCCATTGCAACACCACCGCTTAAATGAAAGCATTTTTCCAGTCCGTCAGTGAGCTCTGACGGAGTTGTAGTGTACATAAGCATTGATGACATAAGTATGATAAGTACCATTCTCCAAAATACAAAACCGAATTTTATTACTCCTTCAAGAGTTACCGACAGACTGCCAACCTGATATAATGTCTGTCCTGATGTGGTAAATATATTTATGGCTGAGCAAACCAAAATAAAAATAAATATGCCTCTTGTTCCCTTTAATATCGTCCTGAAATTTACCCTGCTTAGTAATACCGTAATCAAATATACGGCTGTCAGCATTCCGAATAAATACAAATTTCTGTCGATAAGCAGCATTATAATATATACGATAACAAATCTAATCTTAACTCTCGGATCAAGTCTGTGAATACATGAGTCGGCACTACAATACTGACCCAGTGTAATATCCTTTAACATTATAATACCACCTCCCCTTTAACATCAGATCATTTATAATTTACTTTCAGCAAAAGCTGATGCTACATGTAATTTAACGCAGCCTTAATGGCATTTACTGCCCCTTCCACATCCGTCTCAAAGCAGTCAACCTCAAGCCCCATACTTCGCAGAACGACAAGCAGCTGCATTCCGACAGGCAGATATTCCATGGCTCCATATTTCATATACATATGGTAAAATGCCTCTCTCACATCATTAAAATCCTCAACGGTTTTATCCTCGAATACAATAACCCGATCCGCATACTCCGCTACGCTCTCCACATCATGGCTTACGGCTATTATCGTAATGCCTGCCTCCTTATTAAGAGCATTTATTATCTCAAGCATCTGTCTCCTACCTTCAGGATCAAGACCAGCAACAGGCTCATCAAGAATAAGATATTCCGGCTGCATTGCCAAAATTCCTGCAAGCGCAACCCTGCGGCGCTGCCCTCCCGAAAGCTTGTCAAGGGGAAGGTCATACACATCATCAGGAAGCCCTACAAGCTTGATGGAGTCATAGGCTCTTTTTTCTGCCTCCACCTCAGATATCCCTATATTTCTTGGTCCAAACACAACGTCCTCGTATACATTTTTTGCAAAAAGCTGCTGTTCCGGATACTGAAATACATATCCTACCTTACATCTTATCTTCCTTAAATCCGTGTATTTATCCCATAAGTCCACACCATCAACATATATATGTCCCTCCTGTGGCTTAAGCAAACCCGGAATATGCTGCAAAAGAGTTGTTTTTCCCACTCCGGTTCTTCCAACTATAGCAACATACTCTCCCTTTGAAACGGAAAACGAAACATTTTCAAATATTTTTTTATTACCGTAAGAAAAGCTTATGTTATCTGCCAGCACAGCCTGCATAGGATTTATCTCTTTATGGGACTTTCTTTTTTCCGGCATTTTTGTATTCAAAAAAAATCTGTTTGGAAATCTTGATTTTATGGATTGTGCCATATCATTTATCCCATACAGGTCCGGTGCAGCGGTAATTCCTGTCTCAAACAACATTTTTCCAAGCCTTGCACACTTAGGAATATCAAGCCCAAGCGAAAGAAGCTCCTTCTCCCTTTCATATATATCCTTTGGTCTTCCCTTCATGGCAATTGTTCCATTATGCATAATATAAACCATATCCGCATAGGAAAGCTCCTCCATAAGATGGGTTATCATAATAACCGTGATACCCAGCTTCTCATTTAACCGCTTTATTGCATCAAGTATCTCTTTTCTTGAATGCGGGTCGAGCATGCTGGTGGCCTCATCCAAAACTATACATTTAGGCTTCATTGCAAGGACTCCCGCAAGTGCCACCTTCTGTTTTTCCCCTCCTGACAAATCATTTATTCTTTTATAAAGAATTTTTTTCATATCCGATGCAGCCTTTTTACTGTTTGGCTTGTTGGTATCATCATATACCACAAGTCCTGCCATTTCAACTGCGGATATAACCCGCTCCCAAAGATTTATCTGCGATACTCCGATATTTTCTGCTCCAAACGCAACATCCTCGGAAACAATACTTCCAATAAGCTGATCATCCGGATTTTGAAATACCATTCCAACATTTTTTCGTATTTCAATTACATTATCCTCATTCATCGCATCAAGTCCCGATATTAACACAGTACCTTCTATCGGAACTACAAGACGGTTTAATATCTTGGCAAAGGTACTCTTGCCCGAGCCGTTTTTCCCTGCGATAGCAATAAACTCGCCCTTTTCTGCATCAAAATTAATGCCCCGTATGGCATTTATCATCTCTGTCAGGTGTCCATCATCATCCCTGTCAAAATATTCAAATGTAAGGTTGCGTATTTCTATCATAATTTACAAATAAAAGGGGGCCATCGCACTAAGATTTTTATATTATGATATAAATATTCTTGGTGCAACAGCCCCTTTTACATCCTCTACTTTAATTTGCGCTTATACAAGCTCAAGTATAACCTTCATAGCACCGTCACCACGACGCTCGCCAACCTTGATTATTCTGGTATATCCACCCTTACGGGATGCATACTTTGTACCATACTCATCGAAAAGCTTTGCAGTGAGGTCAACTTTCTTTGTTCCTGCCTTTCTTCCGGCAGCCTCTACAGGAACCTCAACTACAGGATAGAGAATCTGAAGCATCTGTCTTCTGGCATGAAGTCTTGAAGGCTGATCCTTCTTTATTGTTTTTTGTACCTCGTCGTAAACAGTTACCTTCTTATCGTCAACAACTTCCTTAACTCTCTTGCCGTCCTTATCCTTTCTTGCAACTTTTGCAGTTACTGTAACCTCATCGAAGTTATCCTTTTCCTTAATTGCAAGTGTGATAAGATGCTCTGCAATTTTGCGAACTTCCTTGGCTCTAGCCTCAGTCGTTTCAATTTTTCCATGATAAAGCAACTGAGTTACCTGATTACGAAGTAACGCCTTTCTCTGATCTGATTTCTTTCCAAGCTTTCTATACATAGCCATGTTAAATTATCCTCCTTACCTCTAATTTACATTAGGGTCTTCACTTTGCTTACTGAATCCTTCGGCTTAAGTGGATATTGTCCTAATCATCACCTGTCTTAAGTGATAATCCAAGTTCTTTAAGCTTACCGAGAACCTCCTCAAGAGACTTACGACCAAGATTTCTAACTTTCATCATATCCTCAGAGGTCTTGTTTGTGAGTTCCTCCACAGTATTGATGCCTGCTCTCTTAAGGCAGTTATATGAACGAACGGAAAGCTCGAGCTCATCAATGTTCATTTCAAGTACCTTTTCCTTGGCATCATCGGTCTTTTCTACCATTACATCGACCGCCTTTGCATTTTCAGACAAATCAATGAAAAGATTAAGATGCTCACTAAGTACCTTTGCCGCAAGGCTTACAGCCTCATCAGGCGGAAGCGTACCATTGGTAAATACGTCAAGCGTAAGCTTGTCATAATCTGTAATCTGACCTACACGGGTATTCTCAACAGTGAGATTTACACGTTCAACAGGCGTATATATGGAATCAATCGCTATTGCATCAATTGATGAATCAAGCTCCTTATTCTTATCAGAGCCCACATAGCCTCTGCCATTTGTGATGGTAAGCTCCATCTCAAGCTTTGCCTCCGGACCGCTTAAATTAGCTATAACAAGGTCCGGATTTAATATCTCAAGGTCACCATCCAACTGAATGTCACCTGCTGTTACCACGCAATCACCTGATGCATCTATATATGCCTGCTTTACCTCACTGACAACGCCATTATTTTTAATGCAGAGTTCCTTTATGTTCATAACTATTTCAGTTACGTCCTCCTTAACTCCCGGAATTGAAGAAAACTCATGCAATACACCCTTAATTTTAATGAGGCTCACTGCCGTTCCAGGCAATGATGACAACATAATTCTTCTAAGCGAATTACCAAGTGTTGTACCATAGCCTCTTTCCAAAGGCTCAACTACAAATCTGCCGTACTTATTATCCTCAGAAATTTCAGCGATTTCAATTTTAGGTTTCTCAAATTCAAACACTATTGCCCCTCCTTTTAGTTGATAGGAATATTCCTATCGTTTATAAGTTACATTAGCTTTTACTTTGAATATAACTCGACAATAAGGGTCTCATTTACAGGAACGTCAATCTGCTCTCTAAGTGGTCTTTCCAATACTGTTCCGCTTAAAGACTCAAGATCTGATTCCATCCAGCTAGGGGTTGTGTGTCCCGTATTCGCCTCTACTATATCCTTATATCTCTGAAGTGATTTGCTCTTTTCTCTTATTTCAATCTTGTCTCCTGCCTCTACTCTGTAGGAAGGAATGTTGACACATTTGCCATTTACTAATACATGCTTATGGTCAACAATCTGTCTTGCTTCTCTTCTTGTTCTCGCAAAGCCCATACGGAAAACGATGTTGTCAAGTCTAAGCTCAAGCAGCATCATAAGGTTAGGACCTGCAAGACCGGGCATCTTCTGTGCCTTCTCAAATAAATTACGGAAAGGCTTTTCAAGCACGCCATAAATAAATTTAGCCTTCTGCTTCTCACGAAGCTGCATGCCATACTCGCTTACCTTTCTGTTTGCTCTGTTTAACTTTCTTTTTGACTTTTTATTTACGCCGAGATACATTGGCTCCATACCCAAAGATCTGCATCTCTTAAGAACTGGGGTTCTATCTACTGCCATTTTCCTTGTACCTCCTATTAAACTCTTCTTCTTTTTGGCGGACGGCATCCGTTATGTGGAACAGGAGTCACGTCTCTTATACTAACAACTTCAAGACCACAAGCGGAAAGAGCACGTATAGCTGCCTCTCTGCCTGAACCCGGTCCTTTTACCATAACGTCAATAGTCTTAAGACCATATGGTAAAGCAGCCTTTGCTGCAGTCTCTGCTGCCATCTGTGCAGCATAAGGAGTAGACTTCTTTGAACCTCTAAAGCCTAATCCACCGGCACTAGCCCAGGATAATGCGTTACCCTCGGCATCTGTTAATGTAACAATTGTATTATTAAATGATGACTGAATATGAGCCTGTCCACGTTCAACGTTCTTTCTGACACGCTTCTTTGTCACTTTTTTAGTAGTAACCTTCTTAGCCATTAACCTAAACCTCCCTGATTACTTCTTCTTATTAGCTACAGTCTTCTTAGGACCTTTACGGGTTCTTGCGTTTGTCTTAGTTTTCTGACCACGAACAGGTAATTTCTTTCTGTGGCGGATTCCACGATAACAGCCAATTTCCTGTAAACGCTTAATATTAAGAGCTATCTCTCTACGTAAATCACCCTCTACAACCTGAGTTTCATTGATAACTTCACTGATTCTCTTAACCTCATCATCAGTAAGGTCACGAACTCTTGTATCTGGATCTACATTTGCTTCTTTAAGAATTCTTGCTGAAGAAGTCCTGCCTATACCATAAATATAAGTAAGACCTATCTCGACACGCTTCTCTCTTGGTAAATCAACACCTGAAATACGAGCCATTCTAAATATACCTCCGAAATTTTCTTTTGCGCTCATTTTTCGCCTTTCCGATATCCTTTGTACTCCGGTTAGCGCTCGTACCAAATCACAAAGGTGAAATGCATATCGGCTTTGACAAAAAATCAATACATTGTTATATAATTAGCATATCAAATGCTACAGCCGCTAAATTTTAGTTGGTTAGTAACGTGATATGGAATAGTATCACGTGCACAAATACAAGGCATACTCACAGATGGGCCATCATCCTACATACCTTGTTCTAACCTGTCATGAATTAAGCTTATTATTAACCCTGACGCTGTTTGTGCTTTGGATTTTCGCAGATTATACGAATACTGCCTTTTCTTTTAATGACTTTGCACTTATCGCAAATTGGTTTTACTGATGCTCTAACCTTCATTAAAATGCACTCCTTTCACAACTTAAAAAAGTCCGCTACAAATTGATATTCTAACATTTTCCAGAATATAATGCAAGCAGTTTTTTAATTAATTTATCAACAATTTAGCTGTTTTTAGGGCTTTTCGCTATTTAGCCCTCCATGTTATTCTTCCCTTTGTAAGGTCGTATGGTGAAAGTACAACCGTAACCTTATCTCCCGGAAGAATTTTTATATAATTCATTCTGAGTTTTCCACTTATATGTGCAAGAACCTTGAGTCCATTCTCCAATTCAACCTGAAACATTGCGTTTGGAAGCTTCTCAAGAACTACACCTTCCATTTCTATCTCGTCTGCTTTTGGCATATATTAATCCTCCTAATCATAGTTCAATTCCCTCTGCCTGTGACAAAATAACCGGATCGCCCTCCGTTATAAGAATTGTGTTCTCATAATGGGCGGAAAGCTCCCCATCTGCCGTAACAACTGTCCAGTCATCATCCAGCCATTCTACCTCATAGGTTCCTATGTTAATCATGGGCTCTACCGCTATCGTCATTCCTGCTTTAAGCTTCGGACCCTTTCTCGGTCTTGTAAAATTCGGAACCTCTGGTGCCTCATGTAAATTTGCACCTACACCATGGCCTACCAAATCTCTCACCGCAGAGTAACCTCTTGCAGTAATATAATCAAATACTGCCTTTGAAATATCATTTACATGATTTCCGTCCCTGCACATTTTAAGTCCTTCAAAAAAACTTTCCTTAGTGACCTTCATAAGTCTTTCAGCCTTCTCGCTTACCTTTCCTACAGGATAGGTTCTTGCGGAATCAGAATGATAGCCCTTATATATTACGCCTGCATCAAGACTTATGATGTCCCCCTCTTGCAGGATTCTGTCCTTTGAAGGAATACCGTGCACAACCTCATCATTTACGGAGGTACATATTGATGCCGGATAACCATTATAGTTTAAAAATGATGGTACACACCCATAGCTTCTTATTACTTCCTCTCCAAGCTTATCAATGTCATAGGTTGATATGCCCGGTTTAATTATCTTCCTGATTTCCTCATGAGTTATGGCAAGTATTCTGCCTGCCTCCTTCATCAATTCGATTTCTCTATGGGATTTAATAATAATAGCCATTTTTTCTTACTCTCCCAAAATGTCTACAATTGCATTGAATACATCCTGCATATCCTTTGTTCCATCAACCTCAGCAATAACACCCTTCTTTGTATAATAATCAATAAGAGGCTGTGTCTGCTCATGGTAAACTGAAAGTCTGTTAAGAACAGTCTCCGGCTTATCATCATCTCTTAAAATAAGCTCCTCACCGCAGGCGTCGCATTTACCCTCTACCTTTGTAGGATTGTACTTAATGTGATAGGTTGCTCCACAGCCTACACATGCTCTTCTTCCTGACATTCTGTTTACAATGTTCTCATCAGGCACCTCAACATTTATTGCATAATCTATGCTCTCACCAGCCGCTGAAAGTGCTTTGTCTAATGCTTCTGCCTGTGGAATTGTTCTTGGGAAGCCGTCAAGCACATATCCGTTTTTGCAGTCATCAGCCTTAAATCTGTCCATAATAAGGTCTACAACCAACTCATCCGGTACAAGGAGTCCCTTATCCATATATTCTTTCGCCTTTGCTCCAAGCTCTGTTCCATTTTTTATATTTGCCCTGAATATATCACCTGTTGAAATGTGTGGAATAGAATATTTTTCCGCTATCATCTTAGCCTGTGTTCCTTTTCCTGCACCAGGTGCACCCAACATAATAATCTTCATAAACATTACCTCCTAATATTTTTGAACATATCCGCATTTCATGTACGGTTTTGCAAAACAAGTTATAAAACCAGGAATTGGGCTGCCGCATTTTCACAGCAACCCTTATCCCTAACTATTTAAAAATCCCGAATAATTTCTGACAATCATCTTTGATTCTATCTGCTTTATTGTCTCAACGATTACACCGACAATGATTATAAGCGATGTTCCACCAAAGGACACATTTGCGCCAAACCAACCGTTAAAGAATATCGGTATAACAGCTACTATTATAAGACCAACGGCACCAATAAACACTATATAATTGAGTATCTTATTCAGGTAGTCCTGTGTAGGCTTACCCGGTCTGATACCCGGTATAAATCCACCGCTTCTTTTCATGTTATTTGCTATCTCCATCGGATTAAACGTAACCGATGTATAGAAATAAGCAAAGAAGAAAACTAAAAGAATATATACCAAAAGTCCTATGCTTGCCCAAGGATGATCCGGGTTACACCAATATGACTGGTTCATGCCCTCAAAAATCTTTGCCCATGTTCCCGATACCTTAATGCTGAACAGACTTACAACAACTGACGGCACCGAAAGTATTGACGATGCAAAGATTACAGGAATAACGCCTGAGGTATTAACCTTAAGCGGAATATGGCTTGACTGTCCGCCAACCATTCTTCTACCCTGAACCTTCTGTGCATATTGAACAGGTATTTTTCTTACACCGTCCTGAAGCAGAACTACAAGAACGATAGTAACTATTACAACTGCCAAGACAATCACGACAGCAATAGTCTGATTTACGATATCCTTACCCTTTACAAACATCACGTAAAGATTATAAAAATCACTAGGCATCCTTGAAACAATGTTTATTAAAAGTATAATTGATATACCGTTTCCAACACCGTAATCCGTAACCTTTTCTCCAAGCCACATAACAAATGCACTACCTGCCGTAAGTGTAACAACAACAGTAAAATACCCAAGTGTCGTGTTTATGGTGAAAAAATTTCCTCTGTCAAAGCCTATGGAAAGACCAATGCTTTCAATGACAGCGAGAAGTAAGGTTACATACCTTGTTATTGCAGTCATCTTTTTACGTCCATCCTCACCATCTCTCTGCATCTCCTCAAGAGCCGGAATGGCTATAGTGAGAAGCTGTATTATAATTGAGGATGTGATATATGGCGTTACATTCAGGGCAAATATGGTCATCTGTGTAAATGAACCGCCCGTAAATGTCGCAAGCAGATTGCCGGCACCGGAATCGCCAAACATGGAGTCCATATATGCCTTTATGCCCTCTGTGTCAAGACCTGGAACCGGAATATGTGATCCAAGTCTTATAACAACCATTATAAAGAATGTAAAAAGCAAACCATTTCGTATATCCTTTACTTTAAGAGCGTCTCTCAAGGTTTTGAACATACCTAAACCACCTCAACTTTTCCACCAAGTGCCTCGATTTTCTCAGCGGCAGCTTTACTGAAAGCGTTAACCTTAACAGTAAGCTTCTTAGTTAACTCTCCATTTCCCAATATCTTAACACCATCTCTAGGATTCTTAACAATACCTGCCTCAATAAGAGTTGCAACGGTTACCTCAGAACCATCCTCAAATCTTTCAAGAACAGACAAATTGATTGCAACGATTTCCTTGTGGTTTCTGCAAGTGAATCCTCTCTTTGGTATTCTTCTATAAAGTGGCATCTGACCACCTTCAAAGCCTGGTCTAGGTGCACCTGAACGAGCCTTCTGACCCTTGTGTCCCTTACCTGCGGTCTTGCCATTTCCTGAACCATGTCCACGGCCTCTTCTGAAATTACCGCTTGACACAGCGCCTTCAGCCGGCTTTAAGTTCGATAAATCCATGACTGTACCTCCTAATTCAAATACTATTAAACTTCCTCTACCTTAACTAAGTGACTAACCTGTTTTACCATTCCTAATGTTGCTGCATTATTTGGAAGCTCAACACTCTTATTAAGCTTTCTAAGTCCAAGTGCTGCAACGGTTGCTCTATGCTTTGGAATAGCTCCAATCGGTGACTTAACTAACGTAACCTTTAACTTATCTGCCATTTTTAAATCCCTCCTTAGTTAAGAATCTCATCTAAAGATTTGCTGCGAAGCTTTGCAACTTCCTCAGGAGACTTAATCTCAGCAAGTCCTGCAATAGTAGCAAGAACAACATTCTGCTTATTATTTGAACCTAAGGACTTTGTACGGATATTCTTGTAGCCTGCAAGCTCAAGCACTGAACGGGCAGGACCTCCAGCAATTATACCAGTACCCTTTGGAGAAGACTTAAGCAATACCTTAGCACTGCCGAAGCTGCCTTCCCAATCATAAGGGATACTTCCGTTTTCATTAATTTTAACCTTAACTAATTTCTTTATTGCATCCTCTTTACCCTTGCGGATGGCTTCCGGAATCTCCGCAGCCTTTCCTACGCCGGCGCCTACATGGCCGTTTTTGTCTCCGACAACCACAAGAGCAGCAAATCTCATGTTACGTCCGCCCTTAACAACTTTAGTAACACGCTTAATGTTTACAACATTTTCTTCTAATTCTAACTTACTCGCATCTATGATTTCATGCTTCATATGTCGCTTTTCCTCCTTATTAGAATTCCAATCCAGCTTCTCTTGCTGCATCTGCTAATGCCTTAATCTTACCATGATAGACAAATCCGCCTCTGTCAAAAACAACTGTCGTTATTCCTGCATCAAGGGCTCTTTTTGCTATAACCTTTCCAAGATAAGCAGCCGCTGCCACATCATTTGTCTTTTCAAGCTCAGCCTTTACATCCTTCTGAACAGTTGAAGCAGACACTAAAGTATGTCCAGCCGTATCATCAATAATCTGAGCGTACATATGATTATTACTTCTGAATACTGCTAAACGAGGTCTGGCTGCTGTGCCACTGAAACGGTTACGAACTCTTAAATGCTTTTTAACACGTCTAACGCTTCTTGATTCTTTATTAATCATCTCATTTACACTCCTTAATTATTTCTTACCGGTCTTACCAACCTTACGTCTGATAACCTCATAATCGTACTTGATACCCTTACCCTTATATGGTTCAGGAGCTCTCTTTTCTCTTATTTCGGCTGCGTACTGTCCAACCTTTTCTTTATCAATACCACTTACAACAATCTTATTTCCGTCAACGGTAGTTGTAATTCCCTCAGGGTCAGTCATCTCTACAGGATGTGAAAATCCAAGAGAAAGAGTAAGCTTGCTGCCCTGCTTTGCTGCTCTGTAACCAACTCCGTTTACCTCAAGAGTCTTTGTATATCCTTCCGTAACACCAACAACCATGTTGTTGATAAGTGTTCTTGTAAGACCGTGAAGTGATTTCATTTTCTTTAAGTCATTTGGTCTTTTTACTAAAATTTCTTCACCTTCTCTAGTGATTTCCATTTCAGCAGGGAGCACTCTCTCAAGAGTTCCCTTTGGTCCCTTTACAGTCACCTTATTATTTTCTGCTATATCAACAGTAACACCTGCCGGTACAGCGATAGGCATTCTTCCAATTCGTGACATTTCGCCTTATCCTCCTTATAATTTTTAATGTGTATTTACCAAATGAAAGCGAGAACCTCTCCACCGACATTCTCTTTTCTTGCTTCCTTATCAGTAAGCACACCCTTGTTCGTTGAAATGATAGCCGTTCCAAGTCCTCCAAGAACCTTTGGAAGCTCATCCTTTGATGCATACACACGAAGTCCAGGCTTAGAAATTCTCTTAAGTCCGGTAAGTACCTTCTCATTTTTGTTTGCACCATACTTAAGTGTAATCCTTATAGTCTTGAAGTTTCCTTCCTCAACAACGTCAACTGCCTTAATATATCCCTCTTTAAGAAGAATATCCGCAATCGCCAGCTTCATCTTAGATGCCGGTATATCTACTGTATCATGTTTTGCAGTATTTGCATTACGAATTCTTGTAAGCATATCTGCAATTGGATCGCTCATTGACATAATTCTTTTGCCTCCTATTTATATTTAGACTTGCTACGTGGGTCCTTCTCCGTGGGTCGGTCCTAAGAAATCTTCCCACTGCGTGGGCCCCTTCTTACGACAACTACCAGCTTGATTTCTTAACGCCTGGTATCTGTCCCTTATATGCTAACTCACGGAAGCAGATTCTGCAGATTCCGTATTTTCTCAAATATGCATGTGGACGACCACATATCTTACAGCGGGTATACTCTCTTGTTGAAAACTTCTGAGCACGCTGCTGTTTAACCTTCATTGATGTTTTTGCCATGTTAATCCCTCCTATTACTTCTTAAATGGCATACCGAAAAGAGTTAATAATTCGCGGGCTTCCTCGTCAGTATTTGCCGTAGTGACAAATATAACATCCATACCTCTTACCTTATCAATCTTATCGTATTCTATTTCCGGGAAAATAAGCTGCTCCTTAATGCCAAGCGCATAGTTTCCTCTACCGTCAAACGCATTAGGATTAACACCTCTGAAGTCACGTACACGAGGAAGCGCAAGATTAACAAGTCTGTCAGTGAACTCATACATCTTCTCTCCTCTAAGAGTTACCTTACATCCGATAGGCATACCCTCTCTAAGCTTGAAGTTTGCAACCGACTTCTTTGCTCTTGTAACAACAGCCTTCTGACCTGTTATAATCTCTAAATCCTTTATAGCTGCATCAAGCACCTTAGCATTTTCTCTTGCCTCACCAACACCCATGTTGATTACAATCTTCTCAAGCTTTGGCACCTGCATAACATTTTTATATCCGAACTTTTTTGTCATAGCATCTTTAATTTCGGTGCTATACATATCTTTAAGTCTGCTCAAATTCCTATGCCTCCTTTCTTAGTATTCCTAGTCATCAATAGCCTCAAGCTTACCGTTTACCTTGGCAGCTCTCGTCTTATCTTTCTTCTCACCTACAAAACCGATTCTAACCGGCTTACCCTTGTAAAGGTACATTACGTTAGATATATCAATAGGTGCCTCCTTGTCAATAATTCCGCCCTGCTGATTCTGCATGCTCGGCTTACTGTGTCTGTGAACAATATTAACACCCTCAACAAGCACCTTATTATTTTTAGTATCAACTGCTAATACTTTTCCCTCTTTGCCTTTATCCTTACCGGCAATCACTCTGACGAGATCGTCTTTTTTAATTTTCATTGTTGCCACAGTCTCTACCTCCTATAATACTTCCGGTGCAAGAGAAACAATCTTCATAAACTTCTTATCACGAAGTTCTCTTGCTACAGGTCCAAATATACGGGTTCCTCTTGGGTTTCCGTCATCCTTTATAATAACTGCTGCATTCTCATCAAACTTGATGTATGAACCGTCCTTACGGCGTGCACCCTTCTTTGAACGTACTACCACAGCCTTTACAACGTCACCTTTTTTTACAACTCCGCCCGGCGTTGCATCCTTAACGGAGGCAACTATGATATCACCGATGTTTGCATATCTTCTGGTTGAACCGCCTAATACTCTGATGCAGAGAAGCTCCTTAGCACCTGTATTGTCGGCAACTCTAAGTCTTGTTTCCTGCTGAACCATTGCTTATGCCTCCTTTACTTAGCTTTCTCAATTATCTCAACAAGTCTCCATCTCTTATCCTTTGAAAGTGGTCTTGTCTCCATAACTTTTACTCTATCGCCAATCCTGCACTCATTTTTCTCATCATGAGCTTTCAATTTGTAAGTTCTCTTTACAATCTTACCGTAAAGAGGATGCTTTACATTGTCAACGATTGAAACAACAATTGTCTTATCCATTTTATCACTTGTAACTAAGCCTACACGTGTTTTTCTAAGATTTCTGTCCACAATAATTCCTCCTTTTACGATAATTAGTTAGCCTTTTGGGCTATCATAGTCTGTATTCTGGCGATGTTTCTTCTGACATCCTTAATTCTGCTTGTATTCTCAAGCTGATTAGTGGCATTCTGGAATCTCAAGTTGAATAATTCCTTCTTAGCAGCTACTAAATCGCTCTGTAATTCCTCAAGTGATTTTGCCTTTAATTCTTCTTTATATTCTTTAAGCTTCACTGCTATTTACCTCCTTCACTAGCTTCTAAGTCTGCCTTTGACACAATCTTACACTTCAACGGAAGCTTGTGTGTCGCAAGACGGAGCGCCTCCCTTGCAGTTTCCTCAGGAACACCTGCAATCTCAAAAAGCACCCTTCCAGGTTTAACAACTGCAACCCAGTACTCAAGTGAACCCTTACCGGAACCCATACGAGTTTCAGCTGGCTTAGCTGTTACCGGCTTATCAGGGAAAATCTTTATCCAAACTTTACCATTACGCTTTACGTAACGTGTCATAGCAATACGAGCAGCCTCAATCTGATTTGACTTAATCCATGCAGGCTCCATTGCCACAATACCATACTCACCATTTGTTATTTTGTTTCCTCTAAGCGCCTTTCCCTTCATAGAGCCTCTGAACTGCTTACGACGCTTAACTCTCTTAGGCATTAACATTATTTATCGCTCCCTTCCTTATTTTCCTTAGTAGGAAGTACCTCTCCATGGTAAATCCATGTCTTAACACCGACTTTACCGTATGTTGTATCTGCCTCAGCAAAACCGTAGTCGATATCGGCACGGAGAGTCTGAAGAGGTATAGTACCCTCACTGTAAAACTCTGTTCTTGCCATATCTGCACCGCCAAGTCTTCCTGAACATGCAGTCTTTATTCCAAGAGCTCCTGCCTTCATAGTTCTTCCCATGCATGACTTCATTGCCCTTCTGAAGGAAATACGGTTCTCAAGCTGTGCAGCAATATTCTCTGCTACAAGCTGTGCATCCAAATCCGGCTTTTTAATTTCCTTAATGTCAATGATAAGCTTCTTTTTGGTAAGCTTCTGAACCTTAGCCTTAACCTTCTCTATACCGGCTCCGCCCTTACCTATTACAACACCAGGCTTTGCAGTATAAACACTAACCTTTACCCTGTCTGCGGTTCTCTCAATCTCAATCTTAGAAATGTTTGCCTGATAAAGCTCTTTCTTTATAAACTCTCTTATTTTATAATCTTCAACAAGATTGTCTGCAAATTCTCCGTTTTTTGTCTCAGCATACCACTTTGAATCCCAATCCTTGATTATTCCGACTCTTAAACCATGTGGGTTTACCTTCTGTCCCATTGCCTACCTCCTATCTTTCATCCAGCACAATTGTAATGTGGCTTGTTCTCTTTTCGATTCTGTAAGCCCTACCCTGTGCTCTTGGTTGAATTCTTTTCATTGTTGGTCCTTTATTTGCATAACATTCAGCAATGTAAAGGTCCTCTGCCTTCATGCCGTTGTTGTTTTCTGCATTTGCAATAGCTGACTTTAAGAGCTTCTCAATAACCCTTGAAGCGTATCTGTTGTTATAAGCAAGAATACCAAGTGCTGAAGTTACATCCTTGCCTCTTATTGCATCTAATACAAAGCATGCCTTTGTCACTGAAACTCTGGCATAAGATACTGTAGCCTTTGGTCTTGTATCCTTATTCTCATTTCTGAGTCTCTTAATCTGGGATCTATGTCCTTTTGCCATGAATGTCTCCTCCTCTCACTTATTTCTTCTTACCCTTTTTCTCATCCTTGCCATGTCCTCTGTATGTTCTTGTTGCAACGAACTCACCGAGCTTATGTCCAACCATATCCTCAGTTACATATACAGGAACATGCTTTCTTCCATCATAAACTGCTATTGTATGACCTACAAATGAAGGGAAGATAGTTGAACGGCGTGACCATGTTTTTATAACCTGCTTGTCATTTGCCGCATTAAGTGCATCTATTTTCTTTAATAAACTCTCGTCTGCAAATGGTCCTTTTTTTAATGAACGAGCCATATGTTACCTCCTTACTTAACGTTCTTACCGTCTCTTGTTCTTATTATCAGCTTGTTAGACTGCTTATTCTTCTTTCTGGTCTTAAGTCCCAGTGCCGGTTTACCCCAAGGAGTAGAAGGTCCTGGTCTACCGATACTGGTTCTACCTTCACCACCACCGTGTGGATGGTCGTTAGGGTTCATAACGGAACCTCTTACTGTAGGTCTTATTCCCATGTGACGCTTACGTCCTGCCTTACCGATATTAACAAGTCCGTGCTCAATATTTCCAACCTGACCGATTGTTGCACGACATACGATAGGAACCATTCTCATCTCGCCTGAAGGAAGACGGAGTGTTGCATACTTTCCTTCCTTTGCCATAAGCTGAGCTGAGTTACCTGCTGAACGAACAAGCTGTCCGCCCTTGCCCGGATAAAGCTCAATGTTGTGAATCTCAGTACCAACCGGAATGTCAGAAAGCGGCAGGCAGTTACCAACTCTAACCTCTGCATTAGGACCGCTCATAAGCATGTCCCCAACCTTAAGTCCCACAGGTGCAATAATGTATGCCTTCTCGCCATCAACATAGTGAAGAAGTGCAATATTTGCAGTTCTGTTCGGGTCGTACTCGATTGCAGCAACCTTTGCAGGTATGTCATCCTTTCTTCTCTTAAAATCAATAATTCTATATTTTTGTCTATTTCCACCACCGTGATGTCTTACGGTGATTTTACCCTGATTGTTACGTCCGGAATTTTTTGACTTCTTGGCAAGAAGTGACTTTTCAGGAGTAGTCTTTGTAATCTCTGAAAAATCAAGACCGGTCATATTCCTTCTGGAAGGTGTATATGGGTTATAAGTCTTAATTCCCATTTTGTTTCTCCTTTCGATTATCACGCCTTATTGCGTATATTTGGTTTCATAGAAACCCTAATGCATGTTCTACAGTCCCTCGAACAACTGAATGTCGTTGCTCTCAGCAGTAAGCTGTACGATTGCCTTTTTTCTCTTTGCAGTCTTTCCGTATGTCATGCCACGTCTTTTTGTCTTGCCTGCAATATTCATTGTATTAACCTTTGCCACCTTAACTCCGTCAAACATCTTTTCAACAGCTTCCTTAACCTGAGTCTTAGTTGCGTCCGGATGAACATAAAATGTATATTTTTTTTCTGCCATTATGTTCATGCTCTTTTCTGTAAGAACCGGCTTTAAGATAACGTCATAATATTTAATATCTGCCATTATGCATACACCTCCTCGATTGCAGCTACGGCATCCTTAGTAATTACAAGTGAATCGTACTTAAGGATATCATACACATTAATTGTGTTTGCCAAAGCAGTCTTAACTGTAGGTATATTTCTTGCTGAAAGATAAACCTTTTCGTCTTTTTCCTTAGTTACTACTAATGCCTTAGGGCTTTTAAGATTATCAAGAATCTGAACAAACTTTGAAGTCTTAATCTCATCAACCTTAAGCTCATCAACAACTATAAGCTTTGAAGTCTGAACCTTTGAGGTAAGCACTGACTTCATAGCAATCTGCTTTTCTCTCTTGTTCATCTTCATAGAATAATCCCTTGGCTTTGGAGCAAATACAACTCCGCCGCCCTTCCACTGAGGTGCTCTTATCGAACCCTGTCTTGCGTGGCCTGTTCCCTTCTGTCTCCACGGCTTCTTTCCACCGCCGGATACCTCGGAACGTGTTTTTGCGCTCTGTGTTCCCTGACGCTTGTTAGCAAGCTGGGTAACTACAGCCTTGTGTACTAATTGTTCATTTATTTCAACACCGAATACGTTATCATTAAGCTCAAGCTTATCAACTTCCTTGCCTTCGATGTTATAAACAGCTACTGTTGCCATCTAAATGTTCCTCCTTCCTGAAAAACCGGCTATTTACCGACTTTTACTGTTTCCTTAATCATTACTAATGATTTCTTAGGTCCCGGAACTGCGCCCTTTACCAAGATTACATTGTTTTCAACATCTATCTTAACAATCTCAAGATTCTGAACAGTAACTCTTACGTTACCCATGTGACCAGGCATCTTCTTACCTTTGAATACCCTACCCGGAGTAGTTGCAGAACCATTTGAGCCCGCATGACGATGGTATTTTGAACCGTGAGCTGAAGGACCGGACCTCATGCCGTATCTCTTGATACCGCCTGCATATCCCTTACCCTTTGACTTAGCAGTAACATCAATCTTGTCACCCTCTGCAAAGATATCAGCCTTGATTTCATCACCCGGATTGTAATCAGATACATTTTCAATTCTGAATTCTCTTACATATCTCTTAGGTGTTGTTCCTGCTTTCTTGAAATGTCCTGTCTCTGCCTTAGTAGCGCCATGTGGGTTTCTGATAACCTTCTTACCTGAAACGTCCTTAGTAGTAACTCTTTCCTTCTTTTCGCCAAGTCCAACCTGAATTGCATCGTAACCGTCATTGTCAACTGTTTTTACCTGAGTTACAACACATGGACCAGCCTGTAATACTGTTACCGGTGTAAGAACACCGTCATCGTTGAAGATTTGAGTCATTCCGACTTTTGTTGCTAAAATAGCTTTCTTCATTTTAAAATTTCCTCCTAATTTTAATTCACAGCGGATTACCCATCGTAATCATACTAAATTCATTTTAAATATTCCTATACGTTATCAATCTTCCATATATATAAGGAAGTCATTTAAAATGTAATTAGGTACTGCATATCAATTTTTACTTCATTTTTACGTCAATGTATACACCTGCTGACATATCGAGCTTCTGTAATGCATCAATTGTCTTTTGTGATGGTGTAAGTACATCAATGAGTCTCTTGTGAGTTCTCTGCTCAAACTGCTCTCTGGAATCCTTATACTTATGAACAGCTCGAAGAATTGTAATCTTCTCAACCTTTGTAGGCATTGGAACAGGTCCGCTTACCTTTGCACCTGTACTCTTTACAGTCTCGATAATCTGCTTTGCAGCCTGATCGATTAACTTGTGGTCGTATGCCTTCAATGTGATTCTCATAATTTGACTTGCCATAAAAAAAGTCGCCTCCTTTTCGCACTTTGTTAATAGTACGACAAGCGGTGACTGTACAACTTTCCCGTGTGTGTCATGTTTTTAGACATATCACACGTCATTTCCGTCCTTCGGAGTTTCAGGTTTACTTTGTAAATCGAAATCCATAACGGATGATATAAGTACAGTGACTTGTCGCCAGTTATTTTTAATTGACATTCGCTCCACGAAATGACCTGCATATTGCGCAGCAACCTCCGCTTCCACGCTATCAATGTCACAGCAAGGGTTATTATATAACAGGGAAATGTATATTGCAAGCACTTTTTTGCTTTTTTTTAGCAAAACCATACTTTTAGGGTACATTTGAGTTGACACTTGGCAATGTTTTCACAGATGAAGCAAAAAACCCGCTTTCGCTCGTCTCGGACGTAGTGGTACTAAAAATCGCCGGCTTAAGGTGGTATCTTTAATAAATTAGGATACCACCTTAAGCCGGCAATTTAAGTACCAACGTCCTCAAACGGTTTTTTGTCCACCTGAGAAACATTCCCAAGCATCAACTCTCAGCACCGTTACGTTATTGTCTTTCAGACATATAATCAAATGAACGTGGATTTTAGTTATCGTACACGTTTTCTTCTTATTATAAGTATAATTATTCCTCCAAGCGCTGCAATACCCAATATAACAATTGGTATTATCGGCATATTATCACCTGTATTCGGTCCTTTAAATCGACCTGAGTAATCAGGGTCTCTTGCATCCTTCATGACAACCGAACCATTTGTAGCTGTCGCTGGCTGATATTCACCATTTTCGTTTGCAAGATATATCACTCCATATTCATCTATTGCAAATTTCACAGGTGCAGCCATCAGATAGCCCTCAGGTGCCATAAGTTCCTCAAGGGTATAGTATGAAAGCTTACCTTTTTCAACAACAAACAAGTCTGATGGGAGCAACGTAGGTCTTACATCACTTTCAAATGTATAGATTACCTCGCCCTTGCTGTCTCTTATTGCAAGAGACGCACCCTTTATCTCATTTGCGTTTTCTTCATCCTGCTTGCTTACAACTACATTTATAGACTCATCAACCATATTGATTTTTCTTGAGTCATCCATAGGAACACCGTCAACATAAAGCATGCCTTCTTCGTCAAAGTAGAAGGTGATGTTATGAGCATATGCATATCCGTTTGGTGCAACATTCTCCTCAACCACATATTCTACATTTGGTGTAAACACATTCTTGCTTATATATTTAGGCTCTCCTACAGTCTCTCCCGTAGACCATGTAATAGGTTCAAAGTCCACGCTGCCATCTTTGGCATATATGGTAAGTGTTGCCTTAGGAATCTCCTTACCCATTATATCAACCTTGCTTATCTTAAGCTTCGGCTCATCCGAAACTCTTATAAGGTTAATATTCACACCGCCGGCAGTGACAGTAAATAATGTGTACTGCTTCTGTCCATTTTCATCCACGGTAACATTATACATCTTACCGTCTCCGTCTATGGCAAATGTAACGTCTTCTGCCTTCTCATAGCCTACAGGTGGTTCAACCTCCTGTATCGTGTACTCGGCATATTTCTTGTAATCGGCATTTACTGCCAAATATTCAGGGTCTCCAGCTTTCAGCTTTGATGTGTCTATTGCGTCAGCCTTATCCTTGCTGGTCCAGGATACAACTACCGCTCCATCAGCATCAACGATACGGAATTTTGCTCCTGCAACCGACTCGCCTGAAAGCATATCCACCTTAGCCACATTCAGGTTTATTTTGGCATCCGAAATGTAAACTGTACGATTATCTGCAATTTCTTCCGTGCCGTCATCATTTAAAATATAAACCTCTCTTGTGTCTGCATCAATTCTGAAGTTAATCGGATCCGTATATGCATATCCGTCCGGTGCTCCAATCTCAGTAAGAGTATAAGTGCATCCAGGTGTAAACTTCAACATATCAAACGGTTCTGAGCCTCTGTCACTGCTGCTCCACACAACCTCCTCAAAGAATCTGTCATTATCGGAGGTAAGCTTAAGCACGGAATTTGCAACACGTACATTTTTTCCATTCATAAGCTCATCTGCATCAAGCTTTCCAATGCTTACAACATTATCAATGTCAGTCACATAAACTACATTTTCATATACAACAGGAAGCTCATCATAATTAAATGTTCCGTCATTTCTTGATATGGTCATGACTGCTTCCGCCACACCGTCTTCCTTAATGTGAACAACAATATCATCCGCATATCCAAAGCCGTCCGGTGCAACAGTCTCCTTGATAAGGTAATAGCCTCCCAGCTTAAGCTTCGTGTTATCAACCTCAATTACAGTTTTACCTGTTGTTATAGTCTGAAGCTTCGTTCCTGCCCTCTTGGCATCAAAGTTATATTCATATACTTCAAGCTCCGCACCAGGCAGATACATTCCAAATGTATCCTGTTTCTTAATCTTAAGCGTTACCCTCTTGTCATGCATAAGAAGGGTATCATTGTCATGGTTCAGAGAATCGTCGTTTCCGTTTTCAAGCACCTCTATCACTGCCTTACCTTCCGCATCGATGCTTGTTATCTTAAATGTAACGGTCATCGCCTCTGCATATCCCTCAGGCGCTGCAAGCTCCCTGAATTCATATGTATTGCCCACAACCAAATCGTCATCCGCAGAAGGAGTGCTGCTTGTAACGGCAAAATGCTCAGGCGTTCCGTCACTGGTCCACTGTCTAACTAAGGTTCCTCCACCTGTCATATCATATATGGCAAGCCTTGCTCCCTTAATATCAGCATAGTTTTCCGCATCAACCTTTCTAAAGAATGCACCCGACTTCTTCGCATCCTCCATCAGAATTTTACCATCTGTAATCTTAGCTCCTACGGCTCCATTTGCATACTCATATACATTTGCCTCAGAATCGACTGCAAACTGTATCGGCTCCGCAAGCATGTAAGCCAAAGGTGCAAATCGCTCCTTTATGGTATATACCTTATAGCCCGACTTTGGTACAGTAAGCTTCGGCCCCACAGCACAGTCACCGGTCTCGCCCGTCGTCCATCTGAATACCTCATTGTCGGCATCATCATATATCGCAAGTCTGGCGCCGGATATAGGAGTATTTGTGTTTTTCTCCACCTTTATAACAGTTAAATCAACTGCACCGTCGTAAAGAATAATGGCATCGCCTTGTACTGCATTATAGTTTGCGTCGTACTCGGGATCATCCATCACAGAATACCTTTCTATTGTTCCATCTTCCTTTATACGAAAATCCACTTTTTTTGTATAACCATAGCCATCCGGTGCGGCAGTCTCCTCCAACGTATACCTTGTGTTAATTTTCAATTTGCTAAAGTCTAAATGATGCGGGTCCACACCTGATACCCACTGGTCAATCACCGTTCCTGTTGCTTTGTCCTTAAGAACAAGCGTTGCACCTGGAACCTCCGTGCCAATACCAAGGTCCTGCTTACTTATATAAAGACCAATTCTTGCATCCGTAACAGTAACAGGAATTGCACCCTTCGAAGACTCCTGATTTACCTCGACACGTATTATCTTATCGTTCAGTATATAGCCATCCGGGGTAGGAGCCGCCTCCTTTATGTAATAAGTTCCAAACGGTAAATTCTCAAACAGAGCAATACCCTGTGCATTGGTAGTTACTCTACGATAGGTACTCTCACCCGGTACTCTTTTTTGAGTTCCGTTTTCATCACATATATAGAATATTGCACCTGCAAGCTTAACGTTTGTCGTAGCTCCCTGCTTTGTAAGCTGTATGCTTCCGTAAAGCTTTTCGTTTATAACGGTAAGACCGCTTGTAGTGCTGACATTTGCCAAACCGGTAAGATGTCCTGTGGCATTTGCTGTAGGAAGATAATAAATCTCAGCATCATCCCTAAGATTTGCCTTAGGGTCATCAGGATCAGCATCTACATACATGTCATAATTGGCCTCAAACTCTGCCTTTGTAATTTCGTATTTTATGTCGCTCTTTTTATATCCAAAAAGGGTTTCCGTCTCCACAATTCTATAAATTGTGCCATCAGAATCATCCTCCACAGATATACGTCTGAAATAAACCATTCCATTGTTTGCACTCGTGGTGCCGATGCTACCACCACCGCTGACTCCCGTTATGCCCGTGTCAACAAAGTCAGCATCAACTTCAGGGTCATATTTATACAGCTTAAAAACTGCACCATTTATCGGATTTGCAGTTGTAGCATCATCTGTCTTTTTAAACTTAAAGCTTACAAAAGGAAGTCCTCCCTCCTGTGGCATATTTGTGAAAACATTCGTTTCATATTTTTGTTCAACGCCGTTTTCATCCACATATGCAACCGTAGTTTCCACAGGGTCACCATTTGAATCGATAATGACCTTATATTTTTTCTCGTCACGTATATAAACCTTATTATCGTCAGTTACAGGTGCTTTTGTCTCAACGATATAGTAGGTTCCCCACTTGAGATTCTCAAAGTATATAGAACCGTCCGCAGCTGACATTGTGGTATCTACTATATTGCCATCCTCATCCATAATGACATACTCAGCACCAGCAAGATTATTACCATCTTCATCAACCTTGCGAAGAAGCACTTTACCTGCCTGTTTTTCATCAATAATAGCATTTGCATTGGTTAAATTAATTTGATATACATTATTGACCTGTGGGGCAGCTTTTATTTCTGTATATGTTATTGTTTTGTCTGCCGCCGTAATATAACCATCAGGCGTCTGTGTCTCCTTTAATGTATAGTTTCCTGTATAATCCCTAAGCGGGATGTCCTCAAAGACAAGCCTTCCGTTTGCATTCGTAATACCGGTCCTTATGGCAACTCCATCCTTATTGTACAAGGTGAATTCTGCTCCCCGAAGCTGTTTGCCATCATTACCCCTTTTATCAATGGTAACGGTAAACCTTTCCGCCTTATTTATAATTGTTCTGGTAGTGTCACCTGTTTTATTTACAGTAATTGCCGTATCGGCAGCCATAACATAGTTTGTCTTTCCTTTTGTCTCCCTAACAACATAATTGCCAAAAGGAATGTCCTCAAAGGTTGCCATACCATTTTTATCGGTGGTAACAATGTAATTAGTGCCATCACTCTTTTTGTAAGCAGCTATAGCATTGCCATCGTCATCTGCAGTCCAAAGAGTAAATTCGACTCCTTCAAGCCTTCTTGCAGGAATGCTGTCATCCTGCTTTGTGAGAACGATATTTCCAAGCTTAAGACTATTGTATATCGTCTCCTTTTTACTTTGGTCGGTAGTCTCTGTTCCTGTACCTACCTTAACGCTTCTCACTGTTTCATCAAGCACATACTTATCCGGAGCGCTTGCCTCCTTATACCAATATGTTCTTCCAAGATCAAGATTAGTAAATTCAGCTATACCATTTGCATCTGTTGTTGCAGAAGCCACCAAAAGGGTACACGCCTCATCCTTGTAGATTTCAAACTTAACGCCCGCAATCTTTTCATTGGTTTTGCTGCCTGATTCTACCTTAGTTATAGTGAATTTTCCTGTTGCCTTATCATCTGTAACCGTAACCTCATAAGCATCGTCATTGTCATATTTTACTGATACCGTTGCAGGTGTTGCGGTTTTATCAACGATTACCTCAACCTTTACCTTCTGACTCGAAAGCTTATAACCGTCAGGCGGCGTAACCTCCTTAAGCCAATAGATTCCCTCAGGAATATTTCCAAAGGTAACATAGCCGGTACTATCCGTAGCCTTTGTTACACCCTTAAGTGTAGTGCAAGCCTCATCCGTGTAAAGTCCGTACACTGCATTTGGAAGTACGGTTGTCTTATTGGCATTCATTTTTTTAAGCTTGATGTCAGCAGTTGTAACATCATTTTCGTTTCTATTCGGTATAACAATTTCGTAATACAATCCATTTATATCAGACTGAAGACTTGACTCAGTAAAGTTTTTAATTGTCGTTACACCATCCTCAGAGGTTATATCCCCTGTATTGGTTGTACCTGCCAAATACTCATAGCCGGGTGGTGTGTCCGTTTCCTTAAGCTTTAAGGTCGCATCAAGCAGTGTATCAGTTTCCTCAAATACGGCATATCCGTCCTTACCCGTAACTGCTTTACCTATCAATATGTCTCTGTCTGCGGTTTTACCCGGAAGGTAAAGCTCAAAGGTAGCACCCTCCAACGGTTTATTTGAGGATGCATCCACCTTCCTTACACGTATCTGACGCTTTATAGATGAGCCCGCCGAATTAGAGCTAAAATTAATATTTGTTACGTCAGTGGTCTGCTTGTGGGCTATTTGTCCGTCTCCCACAAGGTCAACCTTATTGTTTACCTTAATTTGTTGCATATCGCCTGCGCCCTTGAGAAAGCTTGTAGTAAACTCAAATTCATAATAGTTTGTAGAAATATTAGGAAGCACTACGGTTACAAGATTATTTACAACTGCAATCTGATAATTTGTAGTCGGAACTTCTGTCCTTGTGCCATCAGCGTTTACCAAATAAAGTTTTCCCGAGCCTGACTTGTATTCAAGGTAATCCTCAAGCTGGTCCTTTATGGTAGGATTTTTGATTGCACTCATATCAGTTTTTGCTTCATTTATCTTAACAGTCCATGTAACCTCTCTGTTTCCCTCTTTATAGGCATACTCCTTACCGAGAATACCGCCAAGAGTTTCTTTTACTTTTGCATCTTCTTTTTGTGTTACAGTTACGCCACCAGGGAACTTTCCTGTTACATCCACGCTGTTCTCATATGTAGTCTCCTTTTGGGCATCTTCCACATTTTTTACTCTTGTTTCATATTGAACCCAAAAAGCGGTTCCATTGCCAATCATATCTAAGAAACGGGCATCTGCCGCAGGGTCAAAGGTGTATTCTATGTATGGCTTGTCAATCGACAGTCCATCCTGTCCGGTTGTAACCACAGTTACCTGCGGCTTATAGCTCGGATTGCCATCATAATACTGGTTTTGCACACGGAAGCTTCCCGGAACATACTCCATATTTTCAGGGAGATAATCCTTTAATGTGTATCCTTCCGGTCTCTGCTTTTGTCCCTTAATCTCTATGGTCCATGTAATATAGCCTTCCTTATTGTCTGTTTTCTTTCCCCATTTTTGTGACAGCTTTACTTTCTCAACCGTTCCCCAAAAATCCCCCGGTACTTTTTTATCATTGATTGTAGGGGAGTGAAGGATTGCAGTATTCCTAAATGTAGTCCCTCCTTCCGCCACACTCTCGTTAATTTTCATGGAAACCGTTATATAAACTGTGTCCTGGATATCTCCTAAGTTAATGGTAATACCCTGTGGGTCATTATATCCATTGGGATTTTCTGACGCCGCAGTAACATTTCCAACCGAACCCACAGAAGGATTGGTACTTACGATAACTGAGTCCTTATCAAAAAACTCTCCCGGAAAAACATCCTCAACGGTAACCCCTTTCAGAAGTATTCCGCTCTCATTCACAGTTATAACCCATGTAGCTCTCTGGGATATAGGGTCATAACCCTTTCCTTCTTTTTTTAACAAATTAGCACCTGGTACGCTAGCAGAGCTTTCAAGGTCAAATTCAGGATCTTTTCCGCCCGTAATAGTTACCTTATTCTTGCTCTCCTTCTCAATGTCATCTACATGTGTTTTGTATTTTATGATAAGTGTCTCATTACAGTTTTCAGGTACGTTATATTGAAAGCCATTACCAGTTATCGTTGCTTCTCCAAATTTGGAGCCATCAGCCTTCTGTACAATGATAGTATCTCCAACAAGGGTTCCGTTTTCCCAGTTGTCCATAACAACCGTACCACTTATATCAAGTTTGTCTGCATTTACCGTTACGGTCCATTCAACATTTCCGTCAGCATCTACATTACTTTTTGACTTACTCAGTGCATTCGGTTTCTTTGTAAGCTTTACAGAGTTGCTTACGCCCTCCTCATCATCACGTGGATTAAAGGTTGCCGAGTTATTAATCTCAGCGGAACTATTTGCGTCAATCTTATCCCCATATATCTTATTTGCATCCATGACTGTCAAAAATGTAACCTGTGTCTCCCAATCCGGTTTACAGTTTTCCACATGGATATTTACGGATGTACCACCCTCCGGTGTTGTAACATCCATTCTCGGAGCGCCATGTTCTGCATTATAGCCCCATGAATTGCCTGATATGCTCGGATAAGTTTTACCATTTACAGTTACATTTCCCGCATATGTAAGTCCCTCCGGCAAGTCATCAGTAATGTCTCCCTCTATTACATCTCCGTTTTTGTTTCTAAGAGCAACAGTCCATTCTACATACTGCTTACCGTCATCTCCTGTTACAAAGTTTCCCGATTTGTTTATAACGGCATTTGAGCCATCATCCTCTCTGTCAGGAGTGGTATCGCCCTTAGACTTTATATTAAAATCAAAGGAGCCTCCTCCGGTTGGGAACTGTATGTTTAATTCCTCATCCTTCTCCTCAAGGTCTTCACTTAAACCGCCGCCAAAGCCTACATAGAAGCCGACACCCTTACTGTCTCCAATTACATCCGTGTCAAAATAGAATGTCAGCGTACCATCCTTTGATATAACAACGTTACCGATAGCCTCTTCTTTTCCGGCTATTGTAAGGGGCAGCGTTGTATTGACGTCAACCCTTATTCCCTTAGGCACGTTATAGACATACGGTGTGTCCGCCTTCACAAAGCTTCCATCCTGAAGCAGGAAATTCATCATAAGATTAATCGTTGCATTTGCAGGAAGCTCCGTCGTATCGCTGGGAACTACGGTAACTGTTACATCCTTACCATTTTCATCTTTATATGTGGCATCAAATATCATGCTTGACATGATGATGCTTGTTCCGTCAAATAAGGTATTTTCACCCTCCGCCTTTAAGCTCAAATCTGAAGGAATAAGCGTAGTAAGCAAAAGTAACACAAGCATAAGTGCAACCATTCTTTTTGTAAAACTATTCTTTTTTACAAATTTCTTCATCATCACTTTACATTCTCCCTTCTATAAATTTTAGTTTTTCATAATCATTTATTTTTTATTGTTTTTTTAATTATTTTATCGCACTTATCTTAAATTCCGCCCTGATTGTTATCATATGTATTGTAGGTCTGACTGTTATCATATTGTGCATTGTAATTTGGATCAGTGCCATATGTGTTGTAGTTCTGTGCAGATGAAGAAGCAAGTCTTTCAGCAGCCTTCAATCTCTTTACCCCCTTTATGCCGCCTATGAATGCTCCTATAAACGCTCCTATAATAGCAAGGAATATGATTCCATATATTATGATTGACGTCTTCGAATATGAGGTATCTATTGTAAGGTAATGGACCTCCATACCGGTTATTCCATAATATCTTATGGCATCATCATAATACTCATCCACCTCACTTCCGATGCTTGTTATCTTGCCCTCAAACACTACAGGTGCAGGTAACTCATCCGTCTGGTAGTTCATATATTTTTCCGTATCGTTTATTAATCCGTTTATTATGTCTTTGTTCTTCTTTCCTTTAATCGAAAGCGATATGAAGGAGTCATCATCCAACCATATCAGGCAGTGCCACTTTGAACCTGCCGGTATAATTCCGTTTATCTTGTATGTTGTCTCTGCATACCAGTCAACAACTGCATCTACCCCTACGGATACATATTCACCCTTTTCAGGTCCCCCTTCCGCAAGCACATTGTTCATGTTTTCGGCTTTTCCAAACAGATATTTCAAGTCATCCGAACCTGCCGCAATTAAAATCAGTGCAATCAACAATGCCGCAATTAACGAAGCTACAGATTGTACTATGTATCCGCCTTTCGTTTTTTCTTTTTTCATCTTTCGTCATTCCCCCTTGAAATTAAATATTTTTATCCGTTTCCGGGTCCGCATATCCTTATATTTTAACAAAAAAATCCAGTTAAAATATAAGAAAAGGCAGTCCACCCACTCTACATAATATTTTACAATAAAGCGTGGACTGCGTCAAGCAAATTACCAGCAAATTACCAGCGATTTTAAATTTTAAAGCAATGGTGAAATCAATCTTAAAATACTCTGGAAAAACCGCTTTACAACGCTTGTCTGTTCAGCCTCCTCAAGTGTTATCTCATCGCATTTTTCAAGGGTATTTACATAATCATCCTTTATCTCTTTTATAACGCCCGAATCAAACATCCACACACCGCATTCAAAGTGAAGATACAGGCTTCTGAAATCCATATTTATAGTTCCAACCGTTGCTATCCTATCATCCACCACAAAGGTTTTTGCATGAATAAAGCCGGGGGTATATTGATATATTCTCACGCCTGACTTTATAAGATGATAATAATAGGACTGCGTTACCATATATACGGTTTTTTTATCGGGTATACCCGGAGTTATTATCCGCACGTCTATTCCGCTTTTTGCCGCAAGAGTGAGCGCAGTAAACATTTCGTTGTCTATTATGAGATAAGGCGTTGTTATATAAACATACCGTTTCGCCTTATTTATCATATTAAGGTATATATTTTCCCCTACAATCTCATCATCAACAGGTGTGTCGGCATAGGGCTGGATGTAGCCATCAGAGCTTACAGGTTCATGCTCAAATTTTGACGGCTCATATAAATGATAGTCCTCCTCCTCACCGGTAAGCATTTTCCATGTCTGAAGAAACATGACCGTCAGGTTCCACACAGCCTCCCCCTTGAGCATTATACCTGTATCCTTCCAATGTCCAAAGCGGTTTACTTTATTAATGTATTCATCTGCAATGTTTATTCCTCCCGTAAATCCGGTATATCCGTCAATTACCGTTATCTTTCTATGGTCCCTGTTATTCTGTCTTAGTGATAATGCAGCCGTTACCGGATTAAATGGGGCCGCCTTTATGCCAAGCCTTTTCATATCGGCAATGAACCATGAGGGAAGCCACATGGCACACCCGAAGTCATCATATATAAGCCTGACATCAACACCCTCAGAGGCTTTTTTATGAAGAACCTCAAGTATGGTTTCCCACATTTCCCCCTGTTTTATGATAAAGTACTCCATAAATATAAAATGCTTTGCCTTATTAAGCTCCTCAAGGAGACATACATAATTCTCCTCCCCCAAAGGAAAATATTTTACTTCCGTATTTTTGTATATGGAATATCCTGCGGATTTTGATATATATTCCGACTGCACACCTGCACTTTTGCTTATTTCCTTTATCTCCTCAAGAGTTTCCTTATCATCAGGCAGATACTCAAAGGTTGCAGTATGGTTTTCAAGCGCCTTATTTATGAATTTTTTACGTGTTCGGTTTCCCGCAAGAATTACATACAATGTACCTCCAATCAGTGGTGCGGATAAAATAAGCACAATCCATGCAAGCTTATATGCAGGATTATCCTGTTTATTTACTATATAAAGCACAACGCCGATACTCAAAAGCAGCGCTCCTGTACGCCAATATACGATATACGGTTCCAGCGCACTGTACACCCATATGGAAAGAATAAGCTGCATCACAACAAGGGCTACAACGATAGTCATTTTTGCAGCAAAGACCTGTTCCCGTCTGTGTGACATACCGATTTTGCCTTTTTTGCTGTTCCTTTTCTTTTTTACCTGCTTGTTTTCTTCATCCATATACTACCTCTTGTTTTGAATGTCTATACTTATATTTCACACCATCTTCCCGATGCACCGCAGGGAAGTACAAGCCCTGTATCCGTAACAGGAAGTCCTATCTCCTGCGATTCCGTTTTTCCCTTATATTTTTTTCCTACCGTTTCCGAAATCATATAGGTAAGCACCGACGGAGAAAGTCCCGTCGTATATGAATTGACAAGGAAAAACAGCGGATTATCACAAAGAAGCTCACTGCAAAGCTTAATAAATTCATATATATTTTCCTCAAGCTTCCATGTTTCCCCCTTTGGTCCTCTGCCGTATGAGGGAGGGTCCATAATTACCGCATCATATGTGTTTCCCCGTCTTATTTCACGCTGTACAAATTTTACACAATCATCCACAAGCCATCTTATGAGAGCATCACCAAGTCCTGATGACACTGCATTTTCTCTTGCCCATGTAACCATTCCCTTTGATGCGTCAACATGAGTTACCATCGCGCCTGCCTGTGCGGCAGCAAGTGTAGCTCCTCCCGTGTAAGCAAAAAGGTTTAAAACCTTTACGGCACGTCCTGCCTCTCTTATTTTTTCCCCGAACCAATCCCAGTTTACCGCCTGTTCAGGAAAAAGTCCCGTATGTTTAAAAGCAAAGGGCTTAAGATTAAACCTAAGCCCCTTATATCCAATCTGCCACTGTTTGGGAAGGTTTTTAAATTCCCAATTTCCTCCGCCGCTTTTACTTCTGTGGTAATGGGCATTTGACTTTTCCCACAAGGCATTTTCCCTTGGTGTATCCCATATTACCTGCGGGTCAGGTCTTACAAGTACATACTCTCCCCAGCGTTCAAGCTTTTCTCCCGCCGAGCAGTCTATAACCTCATAGTCCTTCCATTGTTCTGCAATCCACATATTGTTTCACCCTACCATTTCAGTTTTCCATGGAAAATCCGACATATTTACCAGTTTCGTTCCTCTATGGAAACATATTCCTTATGTCTTCCCACAAATTTATATGCGGGACGAATTATTTTTCCATTATTTACAAGCTCCTCTATGCGGTGCGCCGACCAACCTGAAATACGTGATATGGCAAATATCGGCGTAAATATCTCCGTAGGCAGCTTTAACATTTTATATACAAAGCCGCTGTAAAAATCCACATTAGCGCTTACAGTTTTAAGTGTTTTCCGATACTGGGCAATCAGCTTTGCCGCAATGGTCTCCACCCTGTCGTAAAGGGCAAATTCCTCGGAAAGTCCTTTTTCCTCGGAAAGCTTCTTCGCATATTCCTTAAGTATAACAGCTCTCGGATCTGACTCGCTGTATACCGCATGTCCCATTCCGTATATGAGCCCCGATTTGTCAAAACCTTTTTTATCTAAAAGTCCCTGAAGATATTCGCTTAGCTCGTCCTCATTTTCCCAGTCCTTTATGTTGCTCTTTAGGTCATCAAACATCTGCTGCACCTTCAGGTTAGCCCCACCATGTCTCGGACCCTTAAGGGAGCCAAGGGATGCTGCAACGGCAGAGTATGTATCCGTGCCTGTAGACGAGAGCACATGTGTTGTGAAGGTTGAGTTGTTACCTCCTCCATGCTCCGCATGTATTATGAGACATACATCCAAAACCTTCGCCTCAAGCTCCGTATATTTTCCATCCGTCCGAAGAAGCCTCAATATATTTTCAGCAGTGGAAAGCTCCTTCTTTGGTCTGTGAATTACAAGACTCTTATCCAAATAGTAATGTCTGTATGCCTGATATCCGTATGCTGCCATAACCGGAAATTGGGCAATAAGCCTTAGGCACTGCTTAAGAACATTTTTTATACTGAGGTCATCCGGGTTGTCATCATAAGAGTAAAGAGTCAGAACACATTTTTGCAACACGTTCATCATGTCATTGCTAGGTGCCTTCATAATTACGTCTCTGTTAAAGGAATCCGGAAGCTGTCTTAAATTGCCAAGCACCTCCACAAAGCTGTCAAGCTGAGGCTTTGTTGGAAGCTCTCCGAAAAGCAGAAGGTATGTAGCCTCCTCGAAGCCATAAAGGCTGTGTTTTTGACCTGCAACAAGCTTTTTCACCTCATAGCCCTGAAAATACAGTTCACCCGGTATCGGTATTCTTTCNCCCTCCTCAACCCTAAACGCAACCACATCCGAAACCTCCGTAAGGCCTGTAAGAACGCCTCGTCCGTTAGAATCCCTAAGTCCACGTTTAACATTGTATTCCTCATATAAATTTAAATCTATTTTACCCGATTCATTACAAAAACGTACATATTCATCTATAATTTCCCTAAAATTTACTTCTGCCATATACCATCATCTCCTTACTTCTATGATAGAAAGCCTGACACATCCACTATCTGATTTTCCTCGGTCTGTTTTTGTATGATATNTCATATATAGCGCCGGTCTCATCAGAAANAACTGCCAGACAGGACTGTTCNTATGAGTCCTCATCAATATCATGATATGCATATTGAAATTTCATATTCGTATAATCNCTGACNCTATAATCGTCCNCCANATCAGAAAATACCCCTTCAAAATCCGNATCNGNGCTTCCAAGGATAATTCCTCCCGGNAAGATAGCNTCAACATCAATNTATCCTGCGGTCACGGTTATTTCCGTCACCCATGCATTTACAGGAAGTACTGCGTTTGTTGTATAATTGTAAAGCGTAACCTCTATACGNCTTCCATTTTTCTGCATATANGTTGANGTAGATGACTCTCCCAAAACNTAATCGTCAGTNGTGGTATCAAGTATCCATCCGTTTTCTGCAAGAACCGATGCAGGAACAGGCACGCTGTAGCTTACGCCNTCCAACGTTACAATGTTGTCAAATCGGTCCGCTGCCGGTCCCGNCGGTGCAACATAATGNGAATTTATCTCCGGTGCCTCCGTACTTACATTCGCCGCANCNACNTCAAAGCCNTCNGGCATCTTCGTATTTATAANCCTTATAGNATTAAGCTTACCCTCACCATCAAACTCAAGGTCCATGCCATCCTCAAACGTATCTCCGGCNTAGTCAAGACTGATAATGATATCTCCNTTAGAATTTTCANAATCAGATCTATAATCAGGNGCACCAAANACAGCCTTTACATCCTGTTCCGTCGCCTCACGGAACTTAATTCCGCCCGGCANGGTTATCACATATCCGGGNGCAACATAATCAATANCAGTANCANTGCTTATTCCAATTATAAAGCANTCCCTTATGTCAGCCTCAGAAAGTCCAAAATTTNCCATATNCACATANANNTCTATATCATCCATNTAAAAANTCACAAGGGTATCATCACCTGCNGCAAGGGTAGTAGGAAGGGTATCNGCCTTCCANCCCATACTAATCCACTCACTGTAAGGTATCGGGAACTGATATACCGTTCCGTTCAAATCTATCTGATAGTCCTGCCAGTTATCCGAAAGNTCTGTCGGCCATACATACTTGTANCCCGNATCNTCAGGNTCCTCCGTGGACGGNTCGTCAGTGGACGGNTCNTCCGTCGAAGCATCNGTATCAGTTGGANTCTCCACNGTCGGGGTATCCGCNTCCGTGTTTTTATTTCCTTCATCCTTTTTNCCTAAGGCAACAAANANTATTATGCCTATAACAAGNACAGCANCCAACGCCCCTATCACAATATACGCCGTCTTTTTGTTTTTTGCTGCCGCCTGCCCCGCCTGTGCCTCCGGAACTGTTATATGCATGGACTGATTTGTTAATGACGCAGGATTTGCTGCTGCCGAAACNCCTGAAATCGGNACATTGTTTCCGCTTTGCTGTAATACAGGNGCCTCTCCGTATAAATCCGTAAGAAGCTGTCCTATATTTTGGTATCTGTCACTCGCCTTAACCGCAAGACCCTTNGAAAGTACATATTCTGTTCTCTGCGATACCTGTATNCCCATCTGTGTAGGAGTCTGATACATATCCTGNTCCATACGTTCCACGCTGTTTGGAGGTATAACCCCCGTAAGCATTTTATACATGGTTGCGCAAAGACTGTAAATATCTGTCCAAGGTCCCTGATTACCCTTTGCATAGTACTGCTCGGAAGGCGCATAGCCATGCTTGAGTATAACCGTATAGGTCTTGTCAGTCTCCGCAGACTGTCCCCTTGCGGAGCCGAAATCTATAAGCTTAATCTTGCCGTCCTTATCAACCATAATATTGTCAGGGCTTATGTCTCTGTGGACAAGTCCCGAATTATGAATCTGATAAAGAGATTCAAAAACAGGCTTCATAAGTGCAAGAACTGTAGCTTCCTCAAGTCTTCCGCCGTAGTTCTTAAGGTAATCCTTTAAGTTTACGCCATTTATGTATTCCATTACTATGTAAGCCGTTCCGTTGGCATAAAAGAAATCTTTTACGGACACGATTCCCTGAAGCTGATAAAATTTAGATATGTTTTGCGCTTCCTCCACATATCGTTTCAGTCCTTTATCGTAAATCTCCCTGCTTGTCTCATTCGGTACAACGGTCTGGTTTTCACTGACATCCCTGCCTGCAAGACTTTCAGGAAAATACTCCTTTATTGCAATGTATGTCTGTAAATTCAAATCCCATCCTATATATGTTATGCCAAAACCGCCTACTCCCAAAACACGGCCCAGCATGTATTTATTTTCGAGCACAGTAAATGGCTTTAAGCAGTTTGCCCTTTCCTCATAACTGCTTATGTCAAAGCCACAATATGGACATGTATCCTCCCCGTTTTGCAGTGCCTGCATACAATTGGGGCATCTGTCGTACCTCGTCTGCATATGGCAATCCTCCGTTTTATAATTAATTTAAGAAAAATCACTTAATGGTTTATTATATCAAATTATTAAGTGCCCTACAACTTTTAATTTCAAAGCTCTACGATATGTTTTTCAAATGCATTAATAACCCTCGTGTTTCCATACATGCATTCACGTTTAAAATCCCTGCCGTAATTTATATGAACATGTCCGTGCGCAAAAAGTTTCGGCTCATACTTGTCCATCAAATCAAGAAATGTTTTAAAGCCCGTGTGAGGCAAATCCTCACTGTCATTTAGTCTGTATGCCGGAGAATGGGTTATGAGCACATCAACACCCCCCAGTCTTTTTGCCTTTCTCTCAAGCCTTCTTGCCCGTTTTTTCATCTGTTTTTCCGTAAACTGCAAATTGCCCTCGTTATAGCACATGCAGCCTCCCAAGCCCATAATCCTTATGCCCTCATGAATATATATATCATCATCTATACATACACAGCCATCAGGAGGAGTTTCGTCGTAGCAGCCATCATGATTGCCACGTATATAAAGTATGGGTACTTTTGCAAAGGTTGCCAAAAAGGAAAGAAACTGCGGTGCCAAATCACCGCAGGATATTATAAGGTCAATACCCTCCAATTTGCTTTTTTCAAAAAAATCCCAATAATATTTTGACTCCTCATCAGCAAGCAGCAAAATCCTCATAAGTTACTCTCCCCGGGCATTTTCCCCGTCAGCTTCTTCCGCCATCTTCTCGGTATCATCACTTTCGGCAACACCCTTAAGAACGACTATGCCCTTCGCCTCATCCTTAAGATCCTCAAGTTCCGGTATCTCACCCTCAATATTATCAACAAGCCAATTCATATGCATGATGTCCTCAGGCAGCATATCTTCGCCTTTCTCATTTTTTTCAGTGCCCGACTTTGAGGTAATGTTCCCCTGAAATGGCTTAAATTCATTATTTATCATCATATCTTTAATTATATTTACAAGTCTGATTGTTCCTGCAGGTATTTTCTCGGAGCAGATAAGGTCAACAACCCCGGCAGAAAGCCCCCACCAATAATTAAGCGCCTTGTCAACATTTGTTTTTTCATCATTTTGCATAGCTCCGGTTAAAATGCTCTCAATTAGCTTTTCATAAAACACACCCCACAAATATACCGGCATAGCGAGGTTTTCTATTTTGTCACCCACTATACTGTAAAGACCAAACTGCCTGTTGTACTCCTCAGGCTTAAACATAATCTGATCCGATACATATTCAATATCAAGACTTCTGAATTTATTAAGCACGTCATTTTTTGAAACGCCCTTTACGGTCGTCCACTCAAGGTACACCCTTGCATAAGGGTTAATCATTTTAGCTCCTAATGCAAAAGCATTTACGCTTGAAGGCATGCCGATAATAGGATAGTCCGCAACATAGCCTATCCTTCCGTTTTTTGCAAGCGCCCCCGCAATCATTCCCGCAAGGAATTTAACCTCATAAAGCCTTGCATAATAAGTACTTATAAGCTTATGAGACGTATTTAAGGAGCAGTTTAAAATACTTACCTCAGGATGATTTGCCGCAACCTTAAGACTTGCCTTAACCTGCTTTGAGGAGGTGGTGAAAATTATTTTCACCCCCATAAGGATAAGATCCTGCATTGCAACAACGGCATCCTCCTCAGATTTTACATTATGCACCTTAACCGTTTTTATATGCTCACTACAGTTTTCCTCAAGATATATTCTTCCAAGCTCATGTCCGTAGAGCCAGTCGGATTTATCAGGGTCCTTATCAAATATAAATGCAACCATAACCTTTTTTGTGGCAGGACTCAGGAAATAATCCATAAGCTTTTTTCTGCCCTTTTTGGCAGGTTCCATTGTAAGCTTTATTTCCCTGCCCTTTGATTCAATGAGAAATTCCTCCCACAGCAGATTAATCTTTTCACGCATTTCTGCCTCTGTGTATTCCATCACCTCGTCATAGCCGTATATATCAATGAAAATAAGAAAAGCATCTCCTGCTGTTAATGGAAGCTTACCCTTTCTTGATTTCATTGCCATACAGAAATTGTGATGTGCCGAGCCGAAATCCTTAACCTGCTCCTCACTCCACTTTTCATCAGGATTTTCACACGTGAGCTGAAGAAGCCGCCTGAAACATCCCTCCTGTGAAAACCAAAGATAATTTATGCCTGTCAGCTTATAAAAATCCATAAACTCATAGTATATCTTCACCTGAAGGTCATCTGTTTTCTTAGGAATTTTTCTTGTGACATTTGCAGGTATTGTAACCGCCTCAAAGTATTTCAAAACAGAAACCCTTTTGTTTCCCTCAATAACATAAAAATTGTTCATGTATTCATAAACCTTAATAGGGTCCCTGATTCCCTCCTCAAGGTGACTGTCACAAAGTGCAGACCATTTAGAGCCGAATTCTGTCTTAAAGTCAAGCAGTGGCATAAAATTGTTTGCAAATGCATAGGTTCTTCCCACATTGCTCGTTCCGACAATTCTGTCGAGAGGTATGTCCACAAGTCCAAGGCTTACCTCACTTTGGATATCAACCTCCTCAAGTATCTCATCTAAAACAGGAAGATACTCTGAAACCCCCTTGGCCATTGCATTCTTAAATGCCTTAATCCCCAATTTTTGTGCCTTCTCATATTCAACATATGACATATATTCTCCTTTCCCCGTAGGAAATGAACTTCAAATATTATTATTCACTTACAACATTGTTCATGTATTTTTCTTCAAAATCTTTAACCGGCATAGGTCTTGCAAAATAGTAACCCTGAAATACATCACAGCCTGTTTTTGTAAGGAAATCTACCTGTTCCGATGTTTCAACACCCTCGGATATAACACTTAAGCCAAGCTGCTTTGACAGCGTTACAACTGCATCTATAACAGCGTTGCTTCTATCTTTAAACTCTGTCTGGCTAAGAAAGCCCATATCAAGCTTGAGAACATCCGCATGTATATCCTTAAGCGTATTAAGCGAAGAATATCCACTGCCGAAATCATCGATCTCCACGGCAAATCCAAACGCTCTAAGCTTTTCTATAAGCTCTATTTGCTTGTTTATATCCGCCATAAGTGCGGTTTCTGTTATTTCAAGACGCAGGTTTGCAGGATTTATGTCGTATTTTTTGACCAGCATCGTAAATGTTGCATATATATCTACAAGGTAAAAATCCTTTGGTGAAATATTTACGGATATGTACATATCGGTCTTACCCTGCTCTTTCCATTCTTTAAGCTTAATACATGCCTGCTCCCAAATATACATATCAAGCTTATGTATAAGACTGATTCTTTCAAAAAGAGGTATAAAGCTTACAGGCGGTATCATGCCCACATCAGGATGCATCCACCTTGTAAGCGCCTCGGCTCCCTGAACAACGTGTTCCCTGGAGACCTGTGCCTGTAAAAACATACAGAACTCACCATTGGTAAGTGCCTTATCAAACTCACCGATAAGCTGATTTTCATTTTTTATATTCTGGCTTAATGCCTCGTCATAATATGACACAATTTGCTGGTAATCGTCTTTTATTTTGTTGATGGCAAGCAGTGCATGGTCACACATGGTCGCAACGCTATGTTGTTTATTTACATTTTTGTATACTCCCACATGGATAACCATATGATAAACGTCATTGCTGGCAAGCTTTGACAATTGCTTTGCATATTCAACAAACATCTCCTCATGATAAAGCTCCGTGCGCATAAAAATCGCAAATCTGTCAGTGCCAAGCCGTCCGTATATTGTTCCTCTTGAAGTATTTTTAAGCAAAAGGTCTGCTATCTGCATGAGAATCTCATCCCCGCGTTTCTCGCCAAAAAGCTCGTTTACAAGCTTAAAATCCTTTATATCGGTACAAAGCATCGTATAATCCGCCTCAGGATTTTGTTCAAGTGTTCTTGATACTCTTTCGATAAAGCCCTCCCTGTTATATATTCCGGTAAGCTTGTCGTGAAGTGCCCGATACTGTTGCTTTTTAAGCTCCAAAATATCCCTTGTATGATTTTCCGATACGAAAAAGGCACCTACATGATTTCCGTTTTCATCAAGAAGCGGCTTGAACGTTGTATAAAAATAGTTCATCTCCCCATTCAGCATTTTATCATCCCGCCAGCTTTCCTCCGTAAGTTCCTCCGGTTTTCTGCCATTCTTCCATGCCTCGTAATTTTTTTCAATTTTTGAAAGATCATCGCCTGTATTGAAAAGCCTTTTTATCACTGCATTTACATATACACATTTACCCTCCCTGTCAAAGCACATTATCCCGTTGTCCATATCATTTAATGTATGCGAAAGCAGTTTTGCAACAAGCCCCCTCGGCACATAGTACAGTGTAAAATAACATATGGATATTGCCATAAAAGCATAAAGTATCGGAGAAATATCTATAGGTGTTTTAAGGAACCTGTAGCCAATGTTTGCTGCCACTATTAAAATAAGGCTTACGAATACCGACTGATACTTTGTCCTATACATTTTAGTCGTACGAAAAACCTTATAGCCGAATATAACAAGCACAATAATCACCGGAAGATATGCAACTGCAAGATGTGTTATGTACATAGGAAATTTCATTCGGGCAACAAATATGTTTGTATTGCCTATGGAAGCTGACTGGCTGTCAAATATATGCCTTGTGAAGGTATTTACCACAAGCGATATCGTATCTGCCAGTGCTAAAACACAAAAAGCAATTGTCAGTTTTTTTCCAAAATTAATTCTGACGTACCTACGTGCATATACCATAAGTACAATAACAAGCCAATCCGTTGCCGCAAGATAAAGACCATGCAAAAGAACTGACCCGGTTTCACCGATAGGAAGGACATCCGCCGCATTTAAAAGAATGCAGGCTATGGCACATGTATAAAGGCACTGAATAATTTTTGTAAGCTCATGTTTTATTTTTCTTATTTTTATGGTCAATATTATGACAATGACTGCTATAATATTGGATGTCCAAAGAAATAACTGTGCCACTGTATATCCTCCCTTCCCAAATTTGTATAATTATTGTAACACACGAGAATATAATTTGACAGAATTTTTTTTATCACTTTACCATCACAGTTAATGTTAAATACAAATTTATTCAAGATCGCTCTAATTAAATTATTCAGATATGGCTTCGTAGGAATAAGCGTTTTCTTAGGTCTTGCATTATCATTTTTTATGTTTTGCTATTATGATGCGGCAAAAAAATAGACATAAACGAATCGAGCGATATAAAAACATATCAATATAATAATGCAGAAGCTTACATTGTATACGGAAAAGAGATTCAATTAACAGACATACATTATGAGGATTTTTCCGGTTGTAATGCTGTAGTCATGGACACTATGTTTTACGAGGGAGAAAGCGAGCGTCCCAGAACAGCGGAGATGGTAATGCACGGCAACGAACTGATTTATCCCATAATAGCAGGCAGGTACCCGACACAGGAGGACCTTGCGTCAGGTGAGTCATGTATTGTTCTTGGCAAGTCATTAAAAAGAGATACATATAGCAGAAACGGACGTGATTACATAAAGATAAACGGTGATGAATATTATGTCACGGGATATGTAGCTGCTGAAAATTCTGCTATTTTTAACCATAAGGTAATTTTGTATTATGAATGTATCGGTATGGGTGCGTTAAAGGATTTGGAGTACTACAAAAATAATGCAGGTGTTTTTCTTGTATTTTCCTCTAATACAGATATGTCTGTGTATGCGGATTTCTTTGCTCAATATGAGAATATGTATCTTGAAAATTTGTTCCCAACGAATTTTCAGAGCTTTTATTCCAGTGCCGCAGTCAATTCTGAGAGCAGGAAAATCGCCATACTCATATATGCTTTTTCTTCCGTATTGGTTGTACTGTCAATTATTTACTGGTATATCAGCAACAAGAAGGAAATTGTAATAAGGCGTGCCTACGGGTATTCCAAGGGCAGCATTATTATGTTAGTATTAAAACGGATTTTGGTCCTATTATTTGGGGCAATTATGGCTTCTGAGCTGTTTATGATACTTTTAAATCAACTTGAGGGTTCTTTTTCGATATTCAGCACGGAGGACTTTTTGTGGCAAATCAGTGTGATATTAAAATACATTGTGGTAACAATTCCGCTGGTGCTTATAATTCCGGTTATACGAATATGCACGGACAAACCTGATACATTAATAAAAGAGTGTAATTAATATACGTTTAACGGGCTGACATTCAACACTGAGGAGATTGATAATGAAATATTGTATGTGGTATGCATTTGCACAGCTACTAAAAAATAAAATTACTGCAATTATTACAACTGCAATGGCAGCCTTGGGATTTATACTTGTCGGTTATGCCGGAGTTACATATGCGCGTTTTCACAATGCTGAGCTTGTTGCAAAAAAACGACAAATTACGGTCCTCCTTTTTAACGGAAAAATCTGTTGGAAAAATGATTCCCTTATGTTATAATTGTATCAATGTATTACCCATTGGGATACATGAGTTTGACCGTAAAGGAGTGGGGCATATGAATTATATCATAAGTGGTAAAAACATTGAGGTTACTGAAGGCTTAAAGTCAGCAATCTATGATAAAATCGGGAGGTTAGAAAAGTTTTTTGCTGAGGACACTGATGTTCAGATTACCTTTTCCGTGGAGAAGGAAAGACAGAAAATTGAGGTCACAATCCCTATGAAGGGACACATTATAAGAGCAGAGCAATCAAGCGAGGATATGTATGTTTCAATAGATTTGGTCGTTGAGGTTATCGAACGTCAGGTTACCAAATACAAAAAGAAGATAGTGGACAAGGAACAGAACGCTGCATATATCCAAAACGACTTCTTTAATGTTGAGGATGAGGACGATGAGGAAATAAAGATTATCAGAAGCAAGCGTTTTGCAGTTAAACCTATGTACCCTGAAGATGCCTGCATACAGATGGAGCTTTTAGGACACAATTTCTTCGTGTTCCGCAACGCTGAGACTGAGGAGGTCAACGTTGTTTACAAACGTAAGGGCAACACATACGGTCTTATTGAGCCGGAATTTTAAATTAAATAAAAAGAGGGGCTGTCACTAAGATTTTAGTGCGACAGCCCCTCTTTTTATTTTTCTTCCAAAAGTTTCTCCACGCTTGCAAGCTTTACACAGAGCACGAAGATTTTTGCCGCCAACTCCATCTCCTCAGGTGTAGGGAAAGTCGGTGCTATACGGATATTTGAATCCTTCGGGTCCTTACCATATGGGAAGGTTGCACCTGCACCTGTCAATATAACGCCAAGTGCCTTGCACTTTGCAACTATATTCTTCGCACAGCCCTCCATTGCATCAAAGGATATAAAATATCCACCTCTAGGCTTAATCCAGCTGCCTATTTCAAGTCCCGTAAGCTCTTTCTCAAGAGTGTTAAGTACAGCTTCAAATTTAGGACGAAGAAGCTTGGCATGTATCTTCATATGAGCCTTCAAACCGTCTATATCCTTAAAGAACCTTGCGTGGCGAAGCTGATTTATCTTATCATGCCCTATTGTCTGTATCGTCATCTGTCCCATTATAAACTCAATATTTTTAGGTGATGCCGCTATTGCAGACACACCGGAACCTGGAAAGCTTATTTTGGAGGTAGAGGCAAAAATGTAAACCATATCAGGATTTCCTGCCTTCTCGCACTCATCCAATATATTAAGTATTTCATCATGAACATCATCATATAAATGATGTATGCAATATGCATTATCCCAATATATACGGAAATCTTCAGCCGCAGGCTTAAGTCCTGCAAAGCGCCTTACAACCTCATCGGAATAGGAAATACCGGTAGGGTTAGAATACTTCGGTACACACCATATACCCTTTACAGCTTCATCATTATTTACATATTTCTCTACCAAATCCATATCTGGTCCGTCATCATAAAGAGGAATATTAATCATCTCTATACCAAAATATTCCGTTATCTTAAAATGTCTGTCGTATCCCGGAACAGGACATAAAAATTTAACCTTATCAAGCTTACACCAAGGCGTGGAGCCATTTACGCCATGTGTCATGGAACGTGATATGGTATCATACATTATATTTAAGCTTGAATTACCGCAGACAACCACATTGTCCTTTTCTACGGACATCATGTCTGCCATAAGCCTTCTGCACTCACCGATTCCGTCCAAATCTCCATAGTTGCGGACATCATTGCCAAGGACAGTTCTCATGTCTGATTCACTGTTCACTACGTCCAGCATTGGCATGGAAAGATCAAGTTGGGAAAAGCCGGGCTTGCCTCTTGCCATATTAAGATTAAGTCCCTTAGCCTCCTCCGTCTTATATTCCTCCATAAGAGCATCCTTAAGAGTAAGAAGCTCCTCCTTACTCATATCTTTATATGCCTTCATGTCGTTACCTCCGTTCCGTTAAGTTAATTTAATTTTTATTTCACTACAGGATAGTATACCAAATATGGAACATTCTGTCACATAAAATCAAAAAAAATTTACCAAAAATAAAGGAGCCTCATTTTTTAATGAAAGCTCCTTTGACACATTTATCAAGAGGGGGTTAATTTACTACTCTTCTGATGGAGATTATCGAGCTGTAAAATGCATTGCCCGATATTATTCCAAGTCTTGTATTTGCAGCATGTACCATCTGTCCGTTTCCCGTATATATGGCAACATGCTGTACCACTCCCGTACCATAATCATAGAAAATAAGGTCGCCCGGCTGAATGTTCTCCCTGCTTACCTCCACGCCCACAAGCGACTGGTCATCAGCAGTTCTAGGCAGGCTGTAACCGAAGTTCTTATACACGGTCATTACAAAACCTGAACAATCAGCTCCGTTTGTAAGGCTTGTTCCACCATAAACATAAGGATACCCCACATACTGAAGTGCAAAGTTTGCAATGTCAGTTCCCACGCCCGAGCCGCTTGCAGCAGGCGTCTCAGCAGCGGATGTTTGTGATGAAGAATTGTTATTTGTCTGTCCGCCATTATTGTTGGAATCCGCCTTCTCAACAGGCTTAGCCATTATGGCATTATATGTGGCATTTATATCATCCAAATTTGCCATTGCATAATCTGCAGCTTCGTCGCCAAAAAGCAGATAATCATTTTTTATGTATCCCTCAAGTCCGGCCGAAACAATACATGTCCACTCACTGCCGGCCTCTTTTACCTTTATGATTCCATCAGGAAGTATCGTCGCAATAATTTCTTTATCCGTTCCCGCTCCCTTTCGGATATTTACATAATCGGAAGCTACTACAATCGCCTTGCCCGAAAAGAAATTGTAGGTTTCCTGATTGCCGTTTCCTGAAGCTACAACATTTTGATTATCTTCAGTCTCTATTTCGACCTCCGTCTCAGGTTTATTTTCCACCTGTGACACAGCAGTAACCTCCAATGTAGCTTTTAAGTCTGCGCTGGCATCCGCTTCATTTTCCGCATCCGTTTTTGATGCTACGGCTTCATTTGTCAAAACAAATTTTGTACTCTCGCCAATCTGTACGTTTACACTATATTCGGTTTCTAATATGTCCGTCCCTGATGCTATACATCTGTCAATTGCAGTTGACAAGCTTACATTTTCATCTGTGTAAAGAATATCATGTGCGTTTGAAGCAACTGCTCCTGATACAAATGCAAACATGCCGGATAACACTATGACCTTAAGCCATTTTCTGCATGTTTTTCGCACGGTATCTCCTCCAAAACAATCCAATCATTTGTTACAAAAGTGTTACAATTTATTACAAAATTATATTAACACTAGGGGATATTATTGTCAACCACTTTATGTAAAATTATTTATTAATTTTTTGTGTTTTGAAAATTTTATGAAATTTTTTCTTTTTTATTGCATATATTTGGTTATTAGGCTATAATACATTAAAACGATTTCGAGAGGAGCTGTATCTTATGAACATAACTTCACTTGGACCTACCAGTTTATCGGTCAGTGATACAAGAAACATGAATGCCATTGACATTTCCATGTTGAAGAAATCTCTTGACTCAGTGGAAATGAGCGGCGACATGATCACTAAGATGATGGAGCAGTCAGTTAATCCTAATATTGGAGCAAACATAGATGTCCGCCTTTAATAAAAGGCGGACATCTTTTTTGCTTTTACAGGCATTTACTGCCTCAAGCCCTTATATACTCCCTCTGCAATTGCCTCGGCAATATCCTGCTGGTATTCCTCGGATACAAGCTTTGCCTCTTCCTGGGAATTGCTTAAAAATCCACACTCCACAATAATCGCAGGACAGGTGCTTTTTCTAAGGACATAATAATCGTTATTTGCCTTTGCTTTTCGTTTATTGTCTTTATCTAAGGAATTTACAAGCTCCGCCTGAACCGTCACCGCTATATCCTCGCTTTCCTTAGAATTCTTGTAGTAAAAAACCTGTGCTCCCTGGACTTTAGGGTCGGTAAAGCTGTTTTGGTGTACACTTACAAGCAAATCGGCTCTTGCGCTGTTTGTAATTTCCATTCGCTTATTCATGTCAGAGGTTTTTTTGTTCGTGGCCCCTTCTATGGCAAGGCTTGTGTCGCTTTCTCTGGTAAGTATTACCTTTATACCTCTTTTCTCCAATTCCGCCTTCAGCTTTAATGCAATGGAAAGATTTATGTCCTTTTCCAATGTACCGCTTACTCCAACCTTACCAGGGTCATTTCCACCATGACCTGCGTCCACAACTACCGTTATCTCCTCCGGGAACTTAAGTGCCTGCGAAAAATAAATGCACATATTTATAATGACAAGCACGAACATTAAAAAAATCCCAAGAAGTAAACGTATTGTTCTTTTTCCAAACACACTTTTTACTTTATAAAATATTTCTTTTCCCTTTAACAAAATATTATGAAAAATCATACATACCCAAAACAAAGCGTTTGGTTAAATATATGATTTTTATATTGCAAAAAGAACAATGAGCCATCTATGCCTTTTCAAGTCTTTGTCTTTCTTCCTTCATTGCAGCAAGTATCATGTTTCTTGCCTCTATCGCCTGTTCCTTCTCTACAGGAACGACATCCTTAAGAACATAATCTATGCCAAGCTTCTTGTATTTTTCCTTGCCCATGTCATGATAAGGAAGAACATCAAGGGCTTTTATATGCTTAAACTGCGCAATAAACCTTCCAAGTCTTTCGAGATATTCGGGCACAAGCGTTATTCCGGGCACAAGCACATGTCTTATCCATATTTCCTTTTCCTGTTCATCCAAGAACTTAAGGAAATCAAATATATTTTCACTCGGTTGTGCAGTGAGCTTAATGTGCTCCTCCGGGTCGATGTGTTTTATATCAAGCATAATCAAATCAGTTGACTTCATAAGTCTTACATATTTTTCGTAAATTTCAGGATCGTTTCTTCTGAACATGATACCTGAGGTGTCAAGGCAGGTGTGTATTCCCTTTTCCTTTGCTTTTTCAAAAAGCTCAGTAAGGAAATCTATCTGCACAAGAGGCTCTCCACCGGTGACCGTAAGACCGCCACCCTTTAAAAACGGTTTGTATTTCTCATAGTCCTCAAGTATTTCATCTGTGGACATTTTCGTTCCTCCTGCCATTTCCCATGTATCAGGATTATGGCAATATTGACATCTCATTGGACATCCCTTTACGAAAACCACATATCTCACACCGGGACCATCCACCGTTCCAAAGGTTTCTATTGAGTGTATCATTCCTTCCACGTCGCATCTCTCCTAACTTTTATACTTATACAATAACATAAAAGAGGCACTCAAAGCCTTGAGTACCTCTCTATGTTACCCTTATTTTAAAGATATGTCAACTTACCAGCAGTAAATTACATACCCTCATGGAATGTACGTGAGATAACGTCAGCCTGCTGCTCAGGAGTAAGCTTAATGAAGTTTACTGCATATCCTGATACACGGATTGTAAGCTGTGGATAATTCTCCGGATGCTTCTGTGCATCAAGAAGTGTATCCCTGTTATATACATTTACATTGAGGTGGTATCCACCTTTTTCTACATATCCATCTAACATACCAACTAAGTTGTCAATCTGCTGAGTGCTAGCCATAATTATAATCCTCCTATTTCTAAATAAATATTATGGTGCTGACAAATGAAATGCCAACTAAAAATTTAATTTTCTTCAAATGCGTCGTCAATGCCTTCATGGAGCGTAGGAACTGAACATGCAAGATTACCCTTTGCACAGTCAAGACATCCTAAAGTCTCAACCTCATTTCCTTCCTTATCAGGGTCATAGGACACATTAATGTGTCCATGACCATCTGCTACCATATTATCGAGCATTGCAACTATATCATCTACATTACTTAAACCATTATCCATTAGGGTTTACCTAACCTTTCATGATTTTTTTAATTAATCAAGCTTAAGGTCTACGTTAAGGTCTCCTGCAAACATCTGATCTTCTTTGCCAAGTGCTCCAGGGATTATTGAGAAGGTATTTGAAATACCATCCTGTGAATCCATGAATGGAAGCTTAGCAACTGATGAAAGTGATGCAAGTGCGCCGTGAGTATCTCTCTGATGCATTGGGTTTGCACCAGGTGCGAATGGCTCACCATGCTTTCTTCCACAAGGAGTATCTCCTGTGTTCTTACCATAAGTTACGTTTGAAGTAATAGTAAGTATTGACATGGTAGGGAAACCATTTCTGTATACATGATGCTTTCTAAGCTTGTGCATAAATGTTGATACGAGGCTTGCAGCAATCTTATCAACTCTGTCATCATTGTTACCATATTTAGGGAAATCTCCCTCTGTCTCGTAGCTTACAACAATACCCTGCTCATTTCTTACTGCCTTAACCTTAGCATACTTAATAGCTGAAAGTGAGTCAGCAACAACTGAAAGTCCTGCAAGACCTGTTGCAAAGTATCTCTTAACGTCTCTGTCATGAAGTGCCATCTGAATTCTCTCATATGCATACTTATCATGCATGTAGTGAATGATGTTAAGTGCACTTACATATACCTTTGCAAGCCACTCCATCATATCGTCAAACCTATCCATAACCTCATCATAATCAAGGTACTCAGAAGTGATAGGTCTGTACTTAGGACCAACCTGTACTCCCGTACACTCATCAACACCACCGTTGATAGAGTAAAGGAGACATTTTGCAAGGTTAGCTCTTGCTCCGAAGAACTGCATCTCCTTACCGATAACCATTGATGATACACAGCATGCAATACCATAATCGTCACCGTGAAGCGGTCTCATAAGGTCATCATTCTCATACTGAATTGAGGATGACTTGATTGACATCTTAGCACAGTACTGCTTCCAATTTACAGGGAGCTTTGTTGACCAGAGAACCGTAAGGTTTGGCTCCGGTGAAGTACCTAAGTTATCAAGTGTGTGAAGGTATCTGAAGCTCATCTTTGTAACAAGTGGACGACCATCAACACCCATACCACCAAGTGACTCAGTAACCCATACAGGATCGCCTGCGAAGATTGAGTTGTACTCAGGAGTTCTTGCAAACTTAACGCATCTTAACTTCATAACAAAGTGGTCAACAAATTCCTGAATCTGTGACTCAGTAAATGTTCCGTTCTTAAGATCTCTCTCAGCATAAACATCAAGGAAAGTAGCTGTACGGCCAAGTGACATAGCTGCACCGTTCTGCTCCTTAACTGCTCCAAGATAGCCGAAGTAAACAGCCTGAATAGCCTCCTGCACGTTCTTTGCAGGCTTAGAAATATCAATGCCATATGCTGCTGCCATCTTCTTTAATTCGCCAAGAGCTCTTATCTGCTCTGAAATTTCTTCCTTGCCTCTTATAACGTCATCCGTGTAAACATTACCGAAGGACTCCTTCTGAATCTTCTTATCCTCAATGAGGAAATCAATTCCGTAAAGAGCAACTCTTCTGTAGTCACCAATGATACGTCCACGTCCGTATGCATCAGGAAGACCGGTAATAATATGATTTGAACGGCATCTTCTTATTTCTTCATCGTATACATCAAATACACCTGCATTGTGAGTTTTTCTATGTGTAGTAAAGAACTCTACAACCTCAGGGTCAACCTTGTATCCGTTATCCTCACATGCCTTCATAGCCATACGGATACCGCCGTATACGTTCATACCTCTCTTGAAAGGTGCATCTGTCTGGAAACCAACGATAGTCTCCTTGCTCTTGTCAAGATATCCAGGACCATGTGAAGTAAGTGTAGAAACTACCTTAGTATCCATATCAAGAACACCGCCTGCTTCTCTCTCCTTCTTTGAAAGATCAAGAACCATCTGCCATAAGTCCTTAGTGTTCTGTGTTGGCTCAGCTAAAAATGTGTCATCACCCTCATATGGAGTGTAGTTTCTCTGGATGAAGTCTCTAACCTCTACTTCTTTCTGCCATTTGCCCGGTACAAATCCGTTCCATCCCTCTGCTTCCAATGCATCAAATTTTAATAACATTGTGTTTTACTCCTCCTTTTTTTCTTCCGCTGTCACTATGCGGATTTTCATTAAAAATTAGTTAAACTGTTTGTATCAGAACTCAGCATAAAGGCTATACCCCCATTGTATTTTACCTCGCCAAACTCTGATGATATTTATATTATAATTTCAAATTGTATACACGTCAATGTTATATAAGCGTTTTTTTGTACTTTTTTTGATACACTAATTGTATACAGTATACAATTAGTTTTTTCATAGACATATTCCTATATATGGTGTTATAATACACCAAAGAAATTAGCGATATAGTATATATTACTATGGAATGAACAAAATACTTATATATTTTGTTTTATAAAAGTACAATATTATAAAGGAGGTCTTAACGTGGCACAGACAGTTGACAAGTCAATGTTGATTCATGAAATCATAGAAATAGACCCTGGAAATGCCGCCATTTTAATGGCATCAGGAATGCATTGTGTAGGTTGTCCTTCAGCAGCTATGGAAAGCTTGGAGGAAGCATGCATGGTTCACGGAATGAATGTTGATGAAGTTATAGAATCCATCAATGGATATCTTGCAAAGAAGGAAGCAGAGTAATTTTTATTTTTAGGAGGTAATTTTATGGCACAGAAAGACGCA
>JAAVIA010000006.1 GCA_014799405.1 Lachnospiraceae bacterium | reverse complement strand
AGCTTGGATTATATATGAGTAATACTGAGGGTAATGCAGGGACAATAATTGTACCTGACAGCTGTGCTTTTGATGCTTACATGGATGAGCTTCTCTATATAGAAGCGCTTTTTATAGCCAATTATGAGGATATGCCGAAGAAGGAGCTCGAGACGTGGGATGAATATTTGTCAGGTGATGAGTTTAGCGAATTTTTAAACAGCAATGAAGGAAACTACCATGTCCATGTGAACGTACGAACAAAAACATACCTGTATGCCAGTAGTACGGGGCTTACTGCGATTGCTGTGTTTATCGGAACATATTTAGGACTTGTTTTTCTTATATCGGCAGCGGCAATCCTTTCACTTAAGGAGCTTTCAAATGCAGCCGACAACAAGGAAAAATATGGAGTTTTAAGAAAAATTGGTGTTGATGAAAAAATGTTGAATCATTCACTCAGAGGACAGAGTCTCGTATTTTTTGGAATACCGCTTCTTCTTGCAGTATTACATTCTGTATTCGGAATACAGGTGGGAATGTTTATGCTTTCCGCATTTTCAAAGAGAGGGCTTACAGGTGCAATTATAGCGTCATCAGGGATGATACTTGTTATATATATTATCTATTTCCTTATAACCTATTTTTGCAGTAAGGAGATAATAAAGGAATAAATAAAGACAATAGGGCTGTTGCAGATAGGAACGATTGCACTGGCACGCCAGTGCAGTCGTTCCTGCTTACGACAGTCCTATTTTTTTGTTTACTTACATATGTCGCACATGTTATAATGAGCTGTCTGTTTGTATGGAGGAAGCAGATTTCGAAAGGTTAAGAACCTTAGCGCCATGTACCTAAGTCAGTTGTGACTGCCGTGTGACGGCTCTCACATTTTAGGTCGACGAGGTAAAGAGTTATCGAAGTATTCGGCGGATGCTCTTTCGCGCAGCTGAGCGTGTTATGCAAGGGGAAATATGAGGGTAACCTCAAAACAAAGCCAAGCAGTCAGCCGTAGCATATAAGCTTTCAGTGACCTGTCAGCATATGTGCTCCGTTAAACACTTTGAACCATGAAAATTGAATATTATAAGTGCGCCTTAAATTAAGCATAAAGGAGAATTAATTATATGTATAGAAAAGGAGAAATAAAAATGAGTTTTCAGGCTGTAGTTTTTGACATGGACGGAGTAATATTTGATTCGGAGGCTAAGGTAACGGAATGTTGGCAGGTCGTTGCCGAAAAATACGGCATACCTGATATAGAGGATGCATGCCGCCACTCCCTTGGTTTAAACCGTGATGCCACAAGAGCTTACATGCTTGAAGCATACGGTCAGGATTTTCCTTATGATAAGTACAAAACTGAGATGTCAGATTTATTCCATGAAAGGTATGGCAATGGAAGGCTTCCCGTAAAAGCGGGAGTCAGAGAGATACTGCCGTGGCTTAAGGAGCATGGCATAAAAATTGCTCTTGCAAGCTCAACAAGAAGGGCGATAGTGGAAGCGGAGCTTAAGGATGCCGGACTTTATGATTATTTTGATAAGGTTATAGGCGGTGATATGGTGGAAAAAAGTAAGCCTGCGCCGGATATATTTTTAAAGGCATGTAATGAGCTTTGTGTTAATCCAAGTGATGCATATGCAATAGAGGATTCCTACAATGGTGTCCGTTCCGCACAAGGTGCAGGGCTTAAATGTATCATGGTACCTGATCTTGCGCCGGCAACAGATGAGATGAGGGAGCTTGCAGAGCAGGTGTTGCCTGACCTTATGGCTGTTATGGAGTATTTTGCTATTGACATATAAGCTTTATTTAGGGATAATTGTCTAAAAATACCATTTAGAATGTTGTAATTAGTTGGCATAGTGGTATTGGAGATTGCTTGATGGAGCAAAATAATAATCAAAAAAGAATTACATTTATAAAGGAAAAGGAGAAACAAAATGAGTAACAAGGAGATACCTTACAAGATTTATCTTGATGAAAGTGAAATACCAAAGCAGTGGTACAATATGCGTGCCGATATGAAAAATAAGCCGGCACCGTTGCTTAGTCCTGCAACACATGAGCCTCTTAAGCCGGAGGAGCTTTCAGCAGTATTTTGTGAGGAGCTTATAGCACAGGAGCTTAATGACACGGATGCCTATATTGATATTCCTGAGGAAATTCAGGCATACTACAGAACATACCGTCCTGCACCTACAATGAGAGCATATCATCTTGAGAAGGCTCTTGGAACACCTGCAAAGATTTATTATAAGTTTGAGGGAAATAACACAAGCGGAAGTCATAAGCTTAATTCTGCAATTGCACAGGCATATTATGCAAAGAAGCAGGGACTTAAGGGTGTTACAACGGAAACGGGAGCAGGCCAGTGGGGAACTGCACTCTCTATGGCATGTGCATATTTTGACCTTGAGTGCAAGGTATATATGGTTAAGGTGTCCTATGAGCAGAAGCCTTTCAGACGTGAGGTTATGCGTACCTATGGTGCAAGTGTAACTCCTTCACCATCCATGGACACAAAAATAGGTCAAAAGATTTTAAAAGAGCATCCGGGAACTTCAGGAAGCCTTGGCTGTGCAATATCGGAGGCTGTTGAGGTGGCTACAACCACAGAAGGCTACAGATATGTGCTTGGAAGCGTATTAAATCAGGTGCTTTTGCATCAGTCCGTCATTGGACTTGAAGCAAAGGCTGCTCTTGACAAATATAACGTAAAGCCTGACATTATTATCGGATGTGCAGGCGGAGGATCCAATCTTGGCGGTCTTATATCCGCATATATGGGTCAGAAATTAAGAGGAGAGGAGGATTACAGGTTTATCGCTGTTGAACCTGCATCCTGTCCTTCATTTACAAGAGGAAAATTTGCTTACGACTTCTGTGATACAGGAATGGTCTGCCCTCTTGCAAAGATGTACACGCTTGGAAGCGGCTTTATACCATCTGCAAACCATGCAGGAGGACTTCGCTATCACGGCATGAGCTCAACTCTTTCACAGCTTTACCATGACGACTATATGGAGGCTGTCTCCGTTGAACAGACTTCCGTATTTGAGGCTGCGGAGCAGTTTGCAAGGACTGAGGGTATACTTCCTGCACCTGAGAGCAGCCACGCAATAAGGGTTGCCATCGACGAGGCTCTCAAGTGTAAGGAGACAGGGGAGGAAAAGACAATCCTCTTTGGACTTACGGGCACAGGATATTTTGATATGGTTGCCTACGAGAAATTCCATGACGGCGAGATGTCCGATTACATTCCAACGGATGAGGACTTAAAGCCTGGCTTTGATGGAATACCGAAATTCCCGGGAAATGAATTTTAAAGAAAAACAATAAAAAAGAATGTCGCCTTAAAGAGCGGCACCCATAAAGAAGTTTTCAGCCCGAAAGCGGTTTGGATGAACTGTTTTCGGGCTTGTTTTTGATATTGAATTACTCACATAAATCGAAATTTATGGTTGCATTATAGTAAAAACATCATATTCAAGAAAGGTGTTTTTTGCCCATTCATCAGCTTCTGAAATACACGTTAATACCTCTCCGCCAATTTCTTGAGCCTTCAGCATTATATTGTTCCATAACTCATTATCTATTTCAAAGTCGTCATATGAATTATAATTAGGAATAACATCTCTAAAGAGTTTATCAATTCCAAGTGTGACAACTAAATCATCACTTAAAGAAATAGAGTCACTTTTCCAGAAGGTATGTCCGTCAAATTTTCCTTTTTGAAATTCATGACATATTGTATTTTTTCGTTCAGAATCATGCAAAAAGTATTTCATTTAGTAATCCTCCAATCTTACATCTGGTAGAACATCAGGTTATCCTTAAGCTCCTCCACGTTTTCGCCTTCAGCCTTAATGTATTTGTCGTATACTGTCTGATGGTGTTTAAGCTGCTTTTGCGTCTGATGCTCAAACTTGGTGATGGATGTCTGATAAACAGGGTTATCCTTAAGGTTATTTCTTATTGATTTTGCAAATGGGCAATACCTTACAAGTATGTCTCTTGATACCTTGTTAAGACGGAAGCTTCCCTTGGATTCGAAAATAACCCAGTTTGCATAATCCCTTGTGAATACCTCACGGTAATTGTTCTTGCAGCGGGCAAGTGCATTTTTAATCTTTTCCTTTGAGTCTGCCGAAAGGTCATTGTTTTTGCGGTAGAACTGGATATATGAGCAGTATTCCGCAGTAAGCGACTTATCAAGAATGTCATTCCAGTGAACACCCTGTATTTTACGACACATCTCCCAGCGGAAAGCACCCATGACATTAATCATTAAATCATCAACCTCTGACATTGTAAAAATCGGAAACATAAATCTGCCCGGCGTATCGCTTTTTATTCCCGAGGTCTCCTGCCACATAATACCTCGGCTTCCTGCGTTCGGCATCAAAATCATGTCAGGCAGGATTTCCTTCATAATACGTTCACAGGTAATACCCTTTGCCTGATCTGAGAAAAGCACCTCGCGGTAAAATACTGAATAATCAATTTTTCTGATGGCGTTCATAGCGTTTTCAAGCTTCTCCGCAGTTACAAGCATCTTATCAATGGAAGCGAGAAGATCATCACCATAAAGCACAGGGCAGAAGGTTGTTACCCTTCCGTATGTAGTTTTGTTAACGGAGGTAAACATATTTTCAATTTCAAACTGTACTTTTCTTGCATTGTCCTGTAAGTATTCCTCAGCCTGTTCTTTTGTGATGTTTCTTCTTTTGAGAAGGTCTGCAATATGTGACTTGTAATCCATGTCAAATTCGTTTTTGCAGGGTTCCTTCTCCCCTCTGTAAATACATTTAAGCCACTCATAAATGGTGAATATATACTTTGAATGGCATACGTCAATATGTGCGGAAAGCTCATAGAGGGCATTTGTATTTTCTTCTCCGATAAAGGAGGAGTCCATAAATCCAAAATTGAGGAACATTTCTATATCCGGCATAATGCTTGTCTCATCAGTTATGGCATGCATAAATACCTTATAGTAAACCTCGTAAAATGCCATAGTGGTATTTTTTCTGATTGCCTGCACATGCTTTTCAGTGGAATTTTTATCCTTCAAATCACGNTAGCCCGTAAATATCTCGTAAAGACGTTCGATGTCCTCACCTNCATATCCTGCATAGTTCAGTATATGATACAGGCAGTCCTCTCCAATTACATCCATTTCCTTTCGTGCAGGGGCTAAAATATCGTTTTTCTCAGAAAGCTCCGCGTCATAGTTATAATTTTTAAATTCGCTGGAACGAAGATCAAGCATTTTCTTGTTGTATATATTCAGCCTGTCGGCAACCTTGATGATGAGNTTAATATCCTTTTTGATAGGCTCTATNTCATACANCTTGTAATAAACCTTGACGGACAGCTCAAACAGAAGNGTAAATAAATCGTTGCGTGAATCACTGAGCAAAATACTTTTGTTGTAGGTAAGATAGGACTCCATTTCCATGATTCCCCGAGTAAATCTGTGCATCTGTGCACTTGCTTCCATGATTACGCCTACAGTCATNCTGTCATCTTTTCCCATAAGGTTTATATATTCNGGTAAATAATTTTTTATTATGCTGTCGCTGTTATTTATCTCCCAGTCCTCTGCCTGATGGTTCATAATAAGACTATTAAAACGGTCTATCTTGGAAAAAGGCGCTACATCAACCTTGTATGTACTGCAAAGATGTCTGTAATCATCATAAAGTGATTCTACAAAGCTGTGAAACTGGCGTGTATTTGTATTTAAGCTTGAATAAAGCGTAAGTGTCTGATGACGCTGCTCAAGGGCGGCTTTTAGGAATAAGCTTCTTATTTTTTCATGTTTCTTTAAAAGTGACTTTAAATCNGCTGAGCTTTGGCATATAAATGATGCAAGCACAGTGTCCTCAGCCGCAATGTAGTCACATTGAAAAATATCCTTATCGGCAATACCNATAATGGCATTTTTTTTCAGAACAATCTCTGAAAAACCAAATTTCTGTACTACACTTCCCTCTTGTATAAGATACCAACAGGTTACTTTATCATTTTTTTTAGCAATGCTTTGATCTTTTTGGAATTTTATTAGCTGCATGTTGTCCATCTCCTTAATTGATTTGCAATTATATACAGTATACCAAATTATTTGCATAACATCAAAGACTAAATACAATATGTCGGCATTTTAATAGAAAAAACTTGCAATTCATTGATAAAATTATATAATAAATGGATAATGTAGTTATTTATATAATAAAGGAACATGATATTATGAATGGAAGAAGCAGATTATATCATATAATGTATGCTTTTATGGCATTAACAATTTGTATTTTAATTGTCAGTGTGGCCGTTAAGAGCAATATGCACTCTCCGACAGATGAATTATCGGAAGACATGATTGTTTTTGATGGGAATTGGACACTGGAAAATGGGACGGCTGTTGATTTGGATTACCTTAATAAANCCGAGGGTGTTAAGGTGGGTAAGCAGTTCAGCATTTACAGCACCCTTCCTGACGAGCTTCAGGAGGGCGTATCTCTGTGCTTCAGAACAAAAAATATTTTTTACAAGGTTTATATTGACGGAAAACTAAGATACGAGCCTGATGTTGAGGAAAGCAGCGGCTACAATANGTCCTTTGNAAGCAGGCATAATTATGTTCCTCTTTACAGTGAGGATGCAGGAAAAACGCTGCAAATTAAAATAACAACTGTATACGATAATGCAAAGACAAGAATAACAGATGTATATATAGGACCATCAGGCGGTGTGACTCTTTCTTTTATTGAGCAGGAGCTGTTTGCAATTCTTAACAGCGTTCTGCTTCTGTTTATAGGCATAATTCTTATACTTGCAGATATTCCTTTGAATTTTAAAAGAGAAAAGAATCATGAGCTTATGTACTTAGGTCTTTCCTCTGTAACCATAGCTGTATGGTGCCTTGTTGAGACGGGGGTTTTTCAACTCTTTTTGGGTGACAGCAGGCTTATACAGACTATTTCCTGTACGATTCTGATGCTTATTGTTATTCCTATGACGCTTTATTTTGATAAGGCGTTTGGTTTTGGCTTCAAGCACGTAAAGGGGTTACTATGCACATTTTCCTTTTTTGAATTTTTAATATGCTTTTCCCTGCATTTCCTTAACATTATGGATTTTCATGAAACGCTTGTGATTACTCATGTACTGTGCGTATTTTCGGCAATAGTAATTGTACTTTCAGTTATAAAGAAGAAATCCAAAAAAGAAAAAACGGACGGTAAGGCAATTTATCGCTTATTTCGGATGTTTGGTCTGTTAGCCATTGCTGTATCTGCAATGATGGATATAGCAAGGTACTATCTGTCTGATTCACATGACAGTGCAATGTGCGTAAGGGTCGGGCTCATTATATTTATGATATGCTTTGGCTTATCAAGCTTAGAGAAAACCATAAATGCCGTCAAGCTTGGAGCACGCTCTGAGATGATAAGCGAGCTTGCATATAAGGATGGTCTTACGGGTGTTGGAAACAGGACATTGTTCAAGGAGAGAATTGCAGAGCTTGAGGAATACAAAAATTATGCCAATGAGGTCATTTTTGTAATGTTTGATGTAAATGACCTGAAATATATTAACGATAAAATGGGACATCAGACCGGTGACCAGCTCATTGTCAAGAGTGCGGACATAATAAAAAATTCCTTTGAGGGACTTGGGGGAAGCTGCTATAGAATAGGCGGTGACGAGTTTATAGTAATTATAACGGGAGATGTACCTGTTGCACAGTACAATGAGGGAATGAAACGGTTTGAATCAGCCATTGCAGAGCATAATGCAAATCCTGATAAGAAATTCAGGATAAGTATTGCTTATGGATATGCAACCTACAATGAATCGAACAGGGATAAAACAATGTCAGACGTATGGCACATGGCGGATGCATTTATGTATAGAAACAAAAAAGAAATGAAGGAACGTATGATTGAGGCAAACGCATATTATACGGGCAAGCTGTATGCGTCAAGCAGATGAATAAATTTTTAGTTTTTAGTACATAAAGAAAATTATGGAATATACTGCTTATAGAGGGAGGATAAATATGAAAGAGACAATGTTGGCACTGTGGATTCCCTTTATAGGTACTGCACTTGGTGCATCCACTGTGCTTTTTATGAAGGATAAGCTTAATGAAAAGCTACAGAAAACTCTTTCAGGCTTTGCAGGGGGCATTATGATTGCGGCATCTGTATGGTCACTGCTTATCCCTGCCATTGAAATGTCAGAGGAGGGCGGCATGAAAAAGCTGTCATTTATTCCTGCTGCTGTTGGTTTTCTGTTGGGAGTTTTTTTTCTTTTACTTCTTGATATGCTTATACCCCATTTACATGTAAATGAAGATAAGGCGGAGGGACTGCCTGCCCATATTTCAAGGACGGCAAAACTGGTTCTTGCAGTAACCTTACACAATATACCTGAGGGTATGGCTGTAGGAGTAACCTTTGCAGGTGTAGTGGCAGAGGATAGCAATATTACATTTATGGGTGCCATGGCGCTTACAATAGGTATAGCTGTACAGAACTTTCCAGAGGGTGCTATTGTATCAATGCCTATGTGTGCTGCGGGAGCAGGAAAGAAAAAAGCATTTCTTTATGGAGTTTTGTCAGGAATCGTTGAGCCGATAGGAGCCATCATAACATTGTGGCTTTCGGCACATTTACTTTCTGTTATGCCATATCTTTTGGCATTTGCAGCAGGCGCAATGATATATGTGGTGGTGGAGGAGCTTATACCTGAGTCCGCAGAGGGCGAACATTCAAACATTGGAACAATAGGCTTTGCAGTGGGCTTTGTCATAATGATGATTTTGGATGTGGCGCTTGGATGATTTTGATAAAGATTGCTTGAAGGGGATGTCAAATATGATAAGTGAAATCGCAGAAGAAATATTTGATCTTGCAAGAGCGGACATAATGGTTAAATACAGGTATTTTGACGTTGCCCTTTTGGCAATTCGCCTTAAAGAAACTTACGGATATGGAAAAGTCGGTCTGAAAGGAAGCGAGCTTTGCCATGACCCGCTATATATTGTTCAGAAATATAAGAGAGACGGCAATTATGCTGTAAGACTTTATCTGCATGTCATTATGCATAAAATTTTTTTTCATGAAAACCAGCTTGAACATATTTTGAGTAAAAAGAATAATACGTTAAGTGATGAAAAACGCAAAGAGTATTGGAACGTGGCGGCGGATATGGCTGCTGAGGCGGCAGCTCTTGATTTAACAGGGAATGCATTTTATCTTGCAGGGGATGATAATAAAAGGCAGCTCCTTGAAAAAATAGGTAACCGTGTTCCGAGACTTACGGCGCAGCTTATTTACAGGGAGCTTGTGAACGGAGGAATAGAGGAAAGGGAACTTTCCGAGTATGGACAAGCTTTTTCCCTTGACTGCCATGATGCATGGCTGGATGATGAAAAGGATGAGCTTGTCATAAATAAAAAACAGTGGGAAAAAATATCGGAGAGATTAAGCAGCGATATAAAGAATTTTTCTAAAAAAAGGGCATCACGTGCCTTGGAGGACAACCTTTGGGAAAGGCAGAAAAAGCATGTGAGTTATGGCAGCATCTTGGAGCATTTTATATCTTATGGAGAGGAAATCGCTGTAAGCCCTGATGAATTTGATTATGTATATTACACATATGGTCTTAATTTATATGGAAGTATGCCACTTATTGAGCCGTTGGAATACCAAGAGGCGGACAAGATACGGGAGCTTGTAATAGCCATAGACACATCCGCCTCTTGTAGAGGTGAGTATATAAAGAGATCTTTGCAGAGGACATATGATATTTTCCGCGCAAGGGAAGGTTTTTTTGATGAATTTTGTATCTTGATTTTATTGTGTGATGATAATATTGTGTCGGAAAAACGCATAAGCGATTGGGATACATTTCAGGCATATATAAAAAATGTAAAGGTGTCGGGCTATGGCGGTACGGATTTCCGTCCTGTGTTTGACAGAGTGGAAATGCTCATAAATAATGGGGATATAAGAGACTTAAACGGGCTTATATATTTTACGGACGGATATGGAATATACCCTGAAAAGGTGCCCAACTATAAGGCTGCCTTTGCATTTTTAAATGAGGATAAAAACAGACATGATGTACCGTGGTGGGCAATTAAGACTGTTTTGGAGGAGGAGCTTTATGAATATTAAAGAAGCTAAGGTGTATATAAAAGATACCATAAAAATATATCTTGAAAAGGATGAATATGGGGAGTATAAAATACCCATATCAAAGCAGAGACCGATTTTTATGGTTGGGGCTCCCGGAATAGGAAAAACTGCCATTATGGAGCAGCTTGCAGAGGAAATGGGGATTGCGCTTGTATCCTATTCCATGACACATCATACAAGACAGTCTGCACTTGGACTTCCGTTTATAAAAAAGAAAAAATACGGTGGGCAGGAATATGACGTTTCAGAGTATACAATGAGTGAGATAATATCCACAGTGTACGACACTATGGAGACAAGCGGTATAACGGAGGGGATACTTTTTCTTGACGAGATAAACTGTGTGTCTGAAACACTTGCACCATCCATGCTTGAGTTTCTGCAATATAAAACCTTTGGAAGACATGAGGTGCCTAAGGGCTGGATTATTGTAACCGCAGGAAATCCAAAGGAGTACAATAGAGGCGTAAGGGATTTTGACGTGGCAACACTTGACCGCCTTAAGGTTATGACGGTTGAGCCTGATTTTGCCGTTTGGAAGGAATATGCCACGGACAAGGGCATATGCGGTTCTGTTATAGGATTTCTTCAGGCGGAGACCGAATATTTTTATCATATTGAGACTACCGTCAAGGGACGCTCCTACGTGACTGCAAGGGGATGGGAGGATTTGTCCCACATTATTTTCATGTATGAGCAAAATAAAATAACCGTTGATTACGGGCTCATATCCCAATACATAAGAAATGAAGATATTGCAAGGCGTTTCCTTGCCTATTATGAGCTGTATAATAAATATAAAAATGACTACACCCCTGAGGAAATATTGTCAGGCAATGCAAGTGATGATGTTGTCCGCAAGGCAAGGGCTGCATCTTTTGATGAAAGGCTGGCGCTTTTGGGGGTTCTGCTTGATTATGTGACGACTGATATAAGGGAGGCTGTGGATAGGGTATGCTATATAGAGGAGCTTTTAAACAGGCTTATGGTGGTAAAAGGCAGCAGTAATATATCCGTGACATTGGAGGAAGAGGAGAGAAAATGTCAGATAAGTATAGACCGGCTTGAGGTGGCAGGCTCCCTTTCTTCGGAGAAAAAACAGCTTTTAAAAAAGGTGAGGAGTACATTAAATGAAATGCTGGGTGTCCTGTCAAATAATGATGAAAGGAAAGATAAGGATAGTTCCGAAATGTCTGATGATAACGGGTTTGCAATTGTAAAGAGCGTATATGATAGGGAGCTTGATGCTTTGAAGGCTTTGGAAAAAACAGTGGGAGGCAGACTTGAGGCATTGTTTCGCTTTGTGGAAGATGTATTTGGGGATGGACAGGAAATGCTCGTTTTAGTCTCCGAGCTTACCGAGAATAGCTACAGTGCAAAATATATAAGTATGTTTGGGTGCAGCAGCTATTCAAAATACAGTGAGAAGCTTATGGTAAGTGACAGAAAAACACAGCTTGATAAGAAGATAAAAATGCAAGAGAAGCATTTGGGCCAGTTGGAAATGTAAGGCTGATGGCAGTGCCTTAAGAACAGAGGATAGGTGTTAAGGGTGGAAAAAGAAAACAATGGTTTAAAATACAGGATTGAAGCTGTCAGGGATAAAAAGCATATTGTAATAACGGGGATGACCGGTAATGTCGAATGTCTTTTAATTCCCGATTTTATAAATGTTGACGGAGATGATATACCTGTAAGGATAATAGGTAAAAAAGCATTTATGTCCTGTAAAATCAGGGAGGTGAGACTCGGCAAAAATATAGCGGTGGTGGAGGATTGGGCTTTTGCATACTGTGAAAGCCTTGCTGTGGTTTCCTGTGAACAAAAGGATTTATGTGTGACTCTTGGAAGGGGTGTGTTTGATGGATGTAAAAGGCTTAACAGACTGTCCATTGGAGCATATGAGGAGCCACTTCCTCACTTGATGGCCATGACGGTAAGGCTTCTTAAAACCGATGAATTTATAAAAACAGATACGGAAAATATAGGGCTTTGGTATGAAAGACTGGATAGAAAAATAACTGAAATTATAAACGCTCCTGATGATGAGGGATATTATAATAATATGCTTGGAGGGGAGGAGGACATAAGTAAAACGAGGGAAGGATATGCTGTGGAGCAGGTTTTGTTTAAGCTTGAGCTTGCCATGGAGAGGCTTATTTTTGACGAAAGCTTAGCTGCCTCCATAAGGCAGGGATATGTGGATTATATCTGCCTGCATATGAAGGACTGCCCGGCCTGCCTGACGTGGAGACTCATAAAGGAAAACTATGCAGACAGTCTCAGGCATTTTCGTTTGCTCACGGATATCGGTGCAATAAAAGCCCAAAATATAGATGCGTTGCTCGATGACCTTGGGGAGGGGCATGGTGAGATAAAGGCATATCTTATAAAGTATAAGCAGGAAAACGGTTTAAACCTTATGAAGTTGACGGAATTGTATAAATTATGTTAAAGTGAAATCAATATCGCATATAATGGATATAAAAAACAAAGGAAAGAGGTAATGATATGCCATATTTTTTAATTGGAATAATTATTGCAGCAGTACTATTTCTGTTGATATGCAGTTATGTAAAGGCACCGCCTGATGTTGCCTACATAATATCGGGTATGAGAAAACAGCCCAAAATACTGATTGGTCGTGCGGGAATACGGATTCCTTTTTTTGAGCGACTGGATAAGCTTATTGTAAGGCAGATTTCCATTGATATAAAAACAGGTGACTATGTACCGACCTTGGACTTTATAGGTGTAAATATTGACGCTGTTGCCAAGGTAAGGGTAATGACAGATGCAGAGGGCGTGCAGAAGGCAATGAAAAACTTCCTCAACATGAAGGAGGAGGAAATCATAACCGCATTGGTTGATTCATTGCAGGGTAACATGCGAGAAATAATCGGAACCGTAAATCTCAAGGATTTATGTAATGACCGAAAGGTATTCGGTGACCAGGTGCAGGAAAAGGCACAAAAGGACATGAACAACCTCGGTATAGAGATTATTTCATGCAACATTCAGCACGTAACCGACCAAAATGATTTGATTCCTGCCTTGGGACAGGACAACATGGCAGCCATTCAGAAAAATGCATCTATTGCAAAGGCAAATGCTGACAGGGATGTGGCAATCGCACAGGCTGAGGCTAATAAGCAGGCAAACGATGCTAGAGTTAAGGCAGATACGGAAATTGCAATCAAACAGAATGAGCTTGCAATTAAGAAATCAGAGCTTAAAACTGTCGAGGATTCAAAAAAGGCTGAGGCTGANGCNGCATACAAAATTCAGGAGCATGAGCAGAGAAAATCCATTGAGGTAACTGCNGCAAATGCAGATATCGCAAGACAGGAAAGAGAAATTGAGTTAAAGACNAANGANGCTCAGGTACAGGAGCAGACNCTNAATGCNCAGATAAGAAAGCAGGCAGANGCCAAGAAATATGANCAGCAGCAGATGGCAGATGTTGAGCTTTACAAGAGACAGAAGGANGCNGAAGCAAAGAAGTACGANATTNAGCAGGATGCANAGGCTAAAAAGATNGAGGCTGACGCTCTTAAATATGCCATGGAGCAGGAGGCAGCAGGTATCATTGCAAAGGGTAAGGCGGAAGCGGAAGCCATACGTGCAAAGGCGGAGGCAGAGGCAGCAGGTATAGATAAAAANGCNGAAGCCATGCAGAAATATGGCGAGGCAGCAATTATCGAAATGCTCTGTAAAATGTATCCNCAGGTGGCAGAAGCCGTCGCAGCNCCGCTTGCCAATATTGACAAGATTACAATGTACGGCTCAGGNAATACTGCAAAAATGACCGAGGATGTAACAACATCTTTAAAACAGGTTATTGATGGTATCGGTGACAGTCTTGGAGTAAATCCAAGCGCATTATTGTCAAGCTTTGCAGGAACAAAGCTTGCGATGGACACGTCGAGGGTGAAAAATGACACGGANGTTAAGACGGATGCCGCACCAAAGACGGATGCAGGGTATGTTCGGNCTGACGATATAAAGGATACAGAGAAGGACATACAGGAATAGCNGTCTGGTAACTAAATAGAAAATCAAAAAAGCAGATATATCTATCGGGGTATATCTGCTTTTTGCACATATAATGTTTTTACTTAAAACAGCCGATAAAGATTACATATGTAAATAATTTAAACAGGTGTTCAAAGTACAGGAGGCGNATATATGAATATAAAAATTAATCAAANCGGGTTTTTTGGAAATATGGCAAATAACGGACTGAAAAGNACGGCAGAAAAGCAGCAACGTCAGGCNAAGTGTCAAAGTCAGGTTGAGTTTTGGGAAAATAAAAAAGAGAACTTGAAAAATATGGAATGTTCCACTGTTGAGGAAATAGCCCAGAAGCTGGAAACATATCACAGCTATGAGGAAAGCATTGCGGCGGCAAAAAAGGCATACAATAATGAGCAGATGTGGCACATNATGGATGANGCAAAGGAACGTGGAGAAAAGCTTGCCGANGCAGCCAAAAAGAACGAGCCAAAGACAGANGAGGAAAGAAAGGAAGAACTCAAGNAGGAGGCAATNGGCGAGGAANCATCAGGCGAAGGCTTGCTGGATGNNTTGGATGATTTGTCNGAATNAGTGGAAGAAACCATTGAGGATATTCAGGAGGCAAAGCTTGANCAGGTAGANCAGGCAGAACAGACAGGGGAAGCNGATATNCCNNTAAANCATGTTGANTATATGGTTTAGNTATATTGTAAAATTATTNTATACNATAAAATTNAAACCAATAAAGTAAATTTTATGAATGAAAAAATATGCATTGCATATAATAACTCTATNTGATAGTATAAAAGAAANCAACACNTAGTTTTNAAAACTACATTATATAGAGNGGAGGTTGATANNAATGAGCAATGCAATAAAAAAGCTTAAGGACCCGGGAAGTGCAATCACACATTTTATAGGAATGATGATGGCTGTTTTTGCAACAGTGCCACTTATTATCAGAGCATTTTCCGAAGGAACGGATGTAACGTTAAGCTGTCTTGTTTTCATGGTCAGCATGATTTTACTTTACGGTGCCAGCACCATGTACCATAGCTTTGATATGGGAGAGAGAAAAAATAAGATATTGAAAAAATTTGATCATGCCATGATATTTGTGCTGATTGCAGGTTCATACACACCNGTGTGTCTGCTTGTTATCGGAGGAAAAACAGGTATCATTCTTCTTTCTCTTGTTTGGATGGTTGGTATTCTTGGAATTATTTTTAAACTTTGCTGGGTGACCTGTCCNAAATGGTTATCCTCGGTTATGTATATTGCCATGGGCTGGATGTGTGTTATGGCATTTACGCCAATTATGAACAACATGGCAACCTCAGAGTTTGTGTGGCTGTTGACAGGAGGAATTATATATACAATCGGAGGAATTATCTATGCGATAAGGACACCAAGAGTTAAGGCGTACAATGAGCGTCACAGATATTTTGGAACACATGAAATTTTTCATGTATGTGTTATGATTGGAAGCCTGTGCCATTTTGTAATGGTTTATCATGTAATATCATAATGAGATATGTTGATATTTACTTTAAAAGAAAGCTGTCGCAACAGAAGCTTTAGGGATTTAACACNTAGGCTCATAGTGCGGCAGCTTGATTTTTTTTATAAGTTGGACTATTATGTGTTGCAGGATAATAATGATGTGATAATGCTNAAATGAAAGGGGAGCATAATACTTGAAAAGGATGAATAAAAATCATGGTAACNTGAAAAGCTATGAGGAAATTTATAAGGAATATAACAGTCAGTTTTCAGAGGAATGTGAGGTTTCACTGGAAGGATGAGCTGATATGTGGGGATTTTCAAAAAGGATGGTGAAAAATGGATAAAAGATTGGACACATTAAAAAATGTAATATGTGAGGGAGTAAGTCCTTTTCACGTAGTGAAATATGTAAAGGAACAACTGCTTAAATGTGGGTTCGAGGAGCTTGATATTGCAGGNGATTGGCACGCGGAGGAAAATCATGCATATATTATCACACCATATCCGTCAATGCTGCTGGCAGTAAGTGTGGGAAGTTTCAAGGAAAACTCTGTTTTACGCATGGCAACAGCTCATACGGATTTTCCATGCCTGAAAATAAAATCCAATCCCAAATTAGACGGAAAGCACTGCCTTAGGTTAAATGTAGAGCCGTATGGAGGTCTTATAAAATACTCATGGTTTGACAGGCCTTTAGGGGTGGCAGGAAAATTGGTTTTGGAGGGCACAGATGCATTTCATCCTGAGATTAAGTATGTGTCATCAAAAAAGGGAATATGCACCATCCCTTCACTGGCGCCTCATCTTGATAGGGATAAAAAGTCTGAGATGGACATTCAAAAAGAAATGATGCCTGTATTCGGACTTGCTGATTCTGATTTTAGCGACATAGATGGGATGCTTGATTATGACCTTTATTTGTATAATCCTGAACCGCCTGAGGTTATAGGCATCTGCGAAGGACTTATTTCTTCTCCGAGGCTTGATAATTTAGCTTCCGTGGCAGCGCTTACGGAGGCGATGAAGGGTATGGCAGGTGTTTCACATAATAACATTTCCGTTGCCGTTATGTTTGACAACGAGGAAATAGGTAACCGTTCCAAGCAGGGGGCAGATTCCATGCTTTTACTTCATATATTGGAGGGACTTGCAGGTAAATTGGGATTGAAAAATGAGGAATGGCTTAAAATGCTGACTAAAGGCTTTCTGCTTTCCATGGACGGGGCACAGGGCTTTCACCCAAACTATCCCGAGAAAAGCGATCCTACCAACCCTGTATATTTGGGAGAGGGGATTGTAATTAAGACAAGCGCCACTCAGCGGTATGTAACTGACAGTGAGGCATCCGCCGTTATAAAGAAGCTGTGTCAGGAAGCGGATATTTCCTGGCAGCAGCAGGTAAATCGTTCAGGCATGCCCGGAGGGCAAACACTTGGACCTATTACATCCACCTATTTTCCGATGCTCGGTGCTGATGTTGGTATTCCTATGCTTGCAATGCATTCCGCAAGAGAGCTTGCAGCCTGCGAGGATTATGAAAATCTGAGAAAACTTGCAGAGATATTTTATAAGTACGAATAATAAAAAGAGGCTGTCGCACATAGGTAAATTCATTGTGCGACAGCCTCTTAATGTAATATCTGTTATTTATTCGCTGTATGTTCCACTAAAGACATCGGTTCCGTCAGGGTTGCGGTAAACAAAGCGCACACTGACACCCTTCACACCGGACTGCTGTTCCATTATGCTGATAAGATTCTGATCCTTTACTGATTGAGCTAATTCGTCATCAAGGGATTCCGTCATGCCATCAATAGCATCTTCAGGAATAGGGTCTTTAAATACATAGATATAAACCAATGTGTTACCATCAATTTCGTAGCTTACATCTGAATATGTGGATGAATAGGTTGACTTTACGGAGGCTATCTCAGAATCCAATTGATCTTTGATACCTTCCTCGGCAAGCCAATCACTTAAGGTTTTTTCAGCAGGAACAGTGTCCTCTGAGGTGTCGTTGTCATCTTTAGTTTCCTCAGTTCCTACTGCTTCATCTGTGGCAATGCTGTTCTTTTCCGTGGTTTCTGAGTCATCCTTGGAACATCCTGCAAGCATTGCGGCAGACATGGTAAGTGTCATAAGCATCATTAATAGTTTACGTTTCATATTTGTATCCTCCTAAAAATAATCAATGGAATAATACTACAAATTATTAATACTGTCAATTGATGAAATAAAACAAAAATAACTATTGACAAATGTGATTAAAGCGAATAGAATAATTATTAGTTAGCAGTTGCTAACTTTTTTAAGAGATGTTGGTTAGTATAAACAAACTAACATATATTTTATAAAAAGGGCATGGTGATACATATGACTTTAAAAGATGCAGTGGAAGGTAACGAATACGTGATTCAGGATATTGAAGCGGATGATGATGAGCTGGTAAGCTTTTTATTTTCCCTCGGCTGCTACAGTGGAGAGTCCATTACTGTGGTTTCTCATTTAAAGGGCGGCTGTGTAGTTTCCATCAAAGATGGCAGATACAATATTGATAACCAGCTTGCGGATGCAATATGTATTTAATTGCATGTGAATTTATGTGCAAATGAAACAGATTCATTAAAAACTTAAGGAACAGAGTGCCAAAAAGCAGTAGGGATATAGGATATGCTTGGGGCACTTTGCTTTTTGAGATGTGGTTAGTCTTGTGTAACTTGCGTTGCGTATTTTCTACAACGTATTATACAAAAAACATAGTTTCGCAATTGACTATTATATATTAAAAAAAGGAGGAATTTTTAAGTGAGAATCGCACTGACAGGTAACCCTAATTCCGGTAAAACCACAATGTACAATGAGCTTACGGGCCGAAATGAAAAAGTGGGAAACTGGGCGGGTGTTACGGTAGACAAAAAAGAGCACCCTATTAAAAAATCATATTATGCAGGAGAGGAGCAGCTTATTGCGGTGGATCTTCCCGGAGCATACTCTATGTCACCATTCACAAGTGAAGAGAGTATTACAAGCTCATATGTAAAAAAGGAAAATCCAAATGTTATAATAAACATTGTGGATGCTACTAACTTAAGCCGAAGCCTTTTCTTTACAACGCAGCTTTTGGAGCTTGGAATACCTGTTGTTGTAGCGCTTAATAAGAGCGATATTAACGAGAAGAAGGAAACAAAAATTGATGCGGAGGCTTTATCCGAGAAGCTTGGATGTCCTGTGATAAAGACGGTTTCCACCTCTGCCGAGGGCTTAAAGAAAGTTGTTGAAACTGCCGTGGAGGTGGCAGATACCGTACAGAGCGCACCTTACATGCAGGGAGATATTGACCTTACGGATAAAAGCGTTGTTGAGGCGGCAGACCGGAAACGATTTGAGTTTGTAAATAAAATTGTCAAGGACGTGGAGACACGTAAGGTACTTACAAAGGATAAGAATACCGGGGATAAGATTGATGCAATACTTACAAATAAATGGCTCGGAATTCCTATATTTGCAGTTGTTATGTTTCTTGTGTTCCAGATTTCACAGGCTTGGGTCGGACCGCTTGTTGCAGATACCCTGGTAGGATGGCTGGAAAGCTTTCAGGAATGGGTTGGCGGCTTGCTTGAGAATGCCACGCCGCTTCTTTCAGCACTTTTGGTCGATGGTGTAATCGGCGGTGTGATTGCAGTTATCGGTTTCCTGCCGCTGGTCATGGTAATGTATTTCCTTATTGCTCTTTTGGAGGATTGCGGTTATATGTCAAGGGCTGCCGTTGTGCTTGACCCTATTTTCAAGAAGGTTGGTCTTTCAGGAAAATCAGTTATTCCATTTGTTATTGGAATAGGATGTGGAGTGCCGGGTATTATGGCAAGCCGTACAATTCGTAATGACCGTGAGAGAAGGGCAACGGCGATGCTTACACCATTTATGCCTTGTGGTGCAAAAATACCTGTAATAGCATTGTTTGCAGGCGCATTTTTTGACGGTAAGGGCTGGGTAAGTGCATTAATGTATTTCACGGGCATTGCCCTTATATTCCTCGGTGCACTTCTCGTAAATAAGGTTGCAGGATATAAGGTGAGAAAGTCATTTTTTATCATTGAGCTTCCTGATTATAAGCGTCCTTCACTTTGGGGTGCATTTAAATCAATGTGCAGTCGTGGATGGGCGTACATAGTTAAAGCTGCTACAATTATTCTTCTCTGTAATACGGCTGTTCAGATTATGCAGACCTTTGACCTGCACTTTGGTGTTGCCGAGACAGCAGACGCATCAATTCTTGCATCAATAGCAAGACCGTTTGCTTATCTGCTTGTTCCTATTGTGGGAGTATTAAGCTGGCAGCTTGCAGCAGCAGCTGTTACCGGATTTATAGCAAAGGAAAATGTTGTAGGAACACTTGCAGTATGCTTTGTCGGACTTGAAAATCTTATTGATACTGAGGAGCTTGCACTTATGGAGGGCGCAGGTACTGAGGTTGCAGGAGTAATAGCGATTACTAAAGTTGCGGCACTTGCATATCTTATGTTTAACCTTTACACACCGCCTTGCTTTGCTGCCATTGGAGCAATGAATTCAGAGATGAAAAGTGCAAAATGGCTATGGGGTGGCATAGGTCTTCAGCTCGGTGTCGGCTACACCGTTGGTTATCTTGTATATACTATTGGAACACTTATCACTGCACCGCAAAGCTTAAAACTTGGTGCTGCACTTGGAGGTCTTATCGCCGTAGTTGTCATGGTTGCTATCGTTGTTGCCATAATCGCTCATACGAACAAGCAGCTTAAGGCAGAGTATGCATTGGCGAAGTAAAACATGGAAAATATTATAATTATTGCTATTGTTTTAGCTATTATTTTTGGAAATGTAATTTATTTATATAAGGCAAAAAAACGTGGGGAAACCTGTATCGGATGTCCTTACGCAAAGCAGTGTGCAAACAGGAAGAACGGATGCGTAGGCGGCAGTTGCCATAAGGATGATTTCTAAATTCTGTGGCGATATTTGATGCAGGAGGCATAACATGGAAAACATTATTATTATCACTATCGTTGTAATTGCCATAAGCGGTGGTGTCGTTTCATCAGTCAGGCACTTTAAGGGAAAAGGCGGGTGCTGTGGAGGTGGAGGCAGTTACAGGACAAAAAAGAAGCTTTCCAATATCATTTACAGAAAATCCTTTCAGGTTGACGGAATGCACTGTGAGCATTGCAGAAACAGAGTTGAGGAGGCGGTAAATGACATAAAAGGCGTTTCGGGAAAGGTTAATCTCAAAAAGGAAACACTCACGGTTTCTTATGCCGAGAAGGTCAGTGATGATATAATAATATCCCGTATAGAAAAGGCGGGTTACATGGTAAAAAGATAAAGTAAAAAATAAGAGGGTGTCGCATGGCAGGGTGGTAATGCCCGTAAACCTAATGCGACAGCCCTCTTTTTAATTGTCTGCTATATATTTTTTAATTGCGGAAAAGCTTTCGGGGCTTATTACATGCTCAATACGGCAGGCGTCCTCCGCAGCAATCTTCTTATCAACACCGATTGAGGAAAGCCACTCTGTCAGAAAAACATGTCGTTCGTATATTTTATTGGCAATTTCCATGCCGCTTTCTGTTAAATTAATATAACCGTTTCCATCTACGGTAATATAATTATTCTCTCTTAAATTTTTCATGGCAACGCTTACGCTTGGCTTGGAAAAGGAGAGCTCTTGAGCAATGTCGATAGAACGTACATGAGACATCCTTTGGTTTAATATTAAAATTGTTTCAAGATAGTCCTCGGCAGACTCACGTATTACCATTTAAAAACCTTCTTTCCGTAACATTGACATAATAAAATACTATTAGCTATGCTTTTTTTGCAAAGAATAATGCATTTGCTTTGAGGCACATTATAGCATATATAATTATAAACTTCAATTAAGTAAAGTGAGGAAAGTATAAAAATAATAATTAAAAATGAAACAAAAATAAATGTTGACATTATTTAAAATGAGGTGTATCATTTAATAAGTTAGATGCAACTAACTAAAATGTGTGACAGAGATAAAGTATATGAGTGACAGGAGGAATGATTGAAATG
>JAAVIA010000005.1:117367-127275 GCA_014799405.1 Lachnospiraceae bacterium | reverse complement strand
CGTAACGGTACATAAGGTGCCAAAATACGGCACCTAAGTACCGACGGCTCCCCAATGCCTTGCTTATGATATTGTCTATATTGTACAACTGTATATTAGAAATAGTACGTTTTGCTCATTTCTATTTTATATCACAAAATACATAATTATAAAATTTATAATTCAAATTTTTAATCCAAAAAATATACAAATTATAATACAATTATATCAACTTAAAAAATAAAAAGCAATAAAATAGGCTGTCACATAATGGTATTTATTATCTATATACATAATACCATTATGTGACAGCCTGACCATGTCCTTTTATTTAATTTTAGTCTTCCTCTTCCTTAAGTGCCTTCTCCTGCATTGCCTGTATATCGTCATATGCGGAAAGCATCGGAGTTATATCCTCATTTTTAAAATGTCTTTTTATGTAGTTTGCAGTTATGGCAGCTACAGTTCCCGAAAGTGTAAGTACACCTATAAGGTTCGGGATTGCCATAAGACCGTTTAATGTATCTGCTATATCCCAAGCAAGGTTCTGTCCCATAACTGCTCCGCCAAAAACAGCAACTGTAAATATTACCTTGTAAACATATGTTGCCTTTAAACCGAAAAGATACTCGCATGCTTTGCTGCCATAATGGCTCCAGCCAAGCACTGTTGAAAACGCAAAGAGAAGAATCGCTATTGCAATAAACATTTCTCCCGCAGTTCCAAACATTTTTCCAAATGCCTCTGATGCAAGATTATTTGAGTCAACTCCTGAAACAACCTGACCCGTTGCAAGGTCAATATCGCCTGATGCAAGTATGGAAACCGCCGTAAGGGTACATACGATAATCGTATCCGTAAATACCTCAAAGATGCCCCACATTCCCTGTACAACCGGCTCCTTAACATTTGAATTTGAGTGTACCATAACTGAGGAACCAAGTCCTGCTTCATTTGAGAACACGCCTCGCTTCATTCCAAGCACAACCGCCTGCTTTATACCAAAGCCAACGATACCACCGCCTACGGCCTTCATGCCGAAAGCACTCTTAAATATAGATACAAATATGTCAGGTATGTCAGTTATATGTGTAACAATTATTACAATTGCACCGACTATGTAAAGAACAACCATAAATGGAACAATTTTCTCGGTAACCGCTGCAATTCTCTTAAGACCGCCAATTACAACCAAACCCACAGCTATTACAAGTATAATGCCTATTATATAATTCGGAATACCAAACGCCTTATTTACATTTGATGCTATGGAGTTTACCTGTGTCATATTTCCTATACCGAAGGAGGCAAGGAAACAGAATATTGAAAATAATACAGCGAGAAATGTTGCGATTCCTCTACAGCCCTTTTTAGAACCAAGTCCATTCTGAAGGTAGTACATGGCACCACCGGACCACTCTCCTGCTTCATTTTTCTTACGGTAATATATACCTAACACATTTTCAGAATAGTTTGTCATCATTCCAAAAAATGCAATAATCCACATCCAGAAAACCGCACCCGGACCACCTGCCGCTATCGCTCCTGCAACACCTACAATATTACCTGTACCTACCGTTGCTGCGAGTGCAGTACAAAGCGACTGGAACTGTGATATAGATTTATCCTCGGTATGCGCAGTTACATGCTTCTTTCTAAAAATTCCTCCGATTGTATTTTTCATCCAATACCCAAAATGGCTTATCTGAAAAAATTTTGTAAGTATGGTCATCAGTATACCTACCACACCCATGAGAATCAGCATAGGCGGACCCCAAACCACATCATTTACGGCAGAATTAATTTTTGCAATTAAATCCATGTTTCCTCTCCTTTTACATATAAATAAATGGGCAATTGCAAAGCATAAATTTTACGAATGTCCGCTTTACAATCGTCTTAGTTAAACAAAAAACGGTGCCTAGATACAGTATTATCCTACTCTAGACACCTTTGTCCTTGTATTTTATATCATAATAAGCGGTATTTTGTCAACACTACACGATTTTCTCCAATATAGACCTTCCAATCGTTCCTTCCGGCATGGCAACATTAAAATTATCAACAATTGTTGCACCTATATCAGCAAATGTATCAGAATCCGGCAGCCTGCCACTGTCCTTTAGACTTGGTGAATAGGCAATAAATGGCACTCGTTCCCTTGTGTGGTCCGTACCTGTATGGGTAGGGTCATTGCCGTGGTCTGCCGTTATAATAAGCAAATCATCCTCCCGCATAGCCTTCAAAAACTGCCCCAGCTTTTCATCAAAACGCTCCAGCTCCTGTCCATATCCGATTGGATTTCTTCTGTGTCCCCAAAGGGTGTCGAAGTCAACAAGGTTTACATAACACAAGCCAGTGAAATCTCTTGCCGCAATTTCTATGGTCTGTTCCATACCGTGAACGGAGGATTTTGATCTGTTACTATCCGTTATGCCCTCCCCTGCAAATATATCATTTATTTTTCCTACCGATATGACATCATAGCCTGCATCCTTAAGTGCATTTAATGCGGTCTGACCATACGGCTTAAGTGCATAATCGTGTCTGTTGCTTGTTCTTACAAACTCTCCCTTTTTCTTTCCCACGTAAGGTCTTGCTATAACACGTCCTACCTTCCACTCATCCCTCATGGTAAGCTCCCTTGCTATTTCACAGCATCTGTAAAGCTCATCCAATCCAAATGTTTCCTCGTTTCCACATATTTGAAGGACAGAATCGGAGGATGTATAAACAATCATATTTCCTGTTGCAATCTCCTCCTCAGCAAGCTCATCCAGTATTTCTGTACCACTCGCACTTTTGTTTCCTATGACCTTATGTCCTGTACGCTTCTCCAATTCCGCAACAAGTGCATCCGGAAATCCTGTATCCGTAAATGTCTGAAACGGCTTGGTAATGTGCAATCCCATCATTTCCCAATGCCCCGTCATGGTATCCTTTCCTGTGCTGGCCTCATTCATTTTCATGTAATAGCCAATCGGCCTTTCAACAGGCATAACCTGCTTCAGGCTGTGAAGGTTTGCAAGCCCCAGCTTTTGCAGATTTGGTATTTGAAAATTGTCCATACGCTGCGAAATATGTCCCAGCGTATCAGTTCCTATATCCCCGAAATCAGCCGCATCCTCCATTGCGCCCACTCCTAAGGAATCTATCACTATTGTAAATATACGTTTAAATCTTCCCATAAATGCCTCCTATCATTGAACATCAGCCATTCCCATCTATTTTCTGTCCTGTTTGTCCTGTTCAATCAGGATTCGAATTGCCTCGATTCCAACCTTTATTGCCGATTCCGTGTCATGGACAATCGGATTGGAAAGCCCTGCTGCATTACGCTCCTGATTGCCGACTACAAGAAAATTGGAACCGCATCTTACTCCAAGATGACTTGCCACTACAAAGAGTGCCGCTGATTCCATCTCCGATGCCTTAACACCCAGACGCTTCCATGCTTCCCATTTATTAAGAAGTTCATAGCTTACAGGCATCCGTTCCGGCTCATGCTGTCCATAAAATGCATCCTTACACTGCACGACACCTGTGTGGAATGTGTAGCCAAGCTTCCCTGCTGCCCCAACAAGAGCATTTGTCACATCCAGATTGGCAACTGCCGGAAACTCGATTGGTGCATATTCCCTGCTTGTTCCCTCCATACGGATTGCACCTGTGGCAACCACTATGTCACCACCCTTTACATCAATGTCGATTCCACCACACGTGCCTACTCTCACAAATGTGTCTGCACCGCAAAGCACAAGTTCTTCCATAGCAATCGACGCTGACGGTCCTCCGATTCCGGTTGAGGTAACACTTACCTTTTCACCATCCAGATATCCCGTATATGTTACAAATTCCCTGCTGTCAGCAATGAGCTTTGGTTCATCAAAATGGCTTGCTATTTTCTCGCACCTCTTTGGGTCTCCCGGAAGTATAACATACCGTCCCACATCACCGGGTCTTATTTGTAAATGATATTGCAATCCAACTTCGCCTGAATAATTCTGCATAGCGGTTCCTCCTTTTCGTTAATTAGACAATTGCGAAACTATATTTGTTGCATAATACGTTGTAGAAAATATACAATTCAACGCATGGCACGCTTGCGCTGCTTGTCGCACGTAGCGGTACATAAGACTGCAAAATACGCAGTCTAAGTACCGACGGCTCCAAAGCACCCTGCGTGTGATATTGTCTATATTGTACAACTAGCTTATCGAAATAAGTAATTTCTCAATTATCTACATATCAAAACATGTTCATCAGTTTATCCTTCAAGTCGTCATCAGCCCAGGAGACCTCGACTGCGTTTTTCATCATTTTGATTATATCGTCATCTGTAATATGGCAATTTTTCTTTATGAATTCAATTTCTTTGTCAAGTGTTGTGTTACTTACGGTTCTATTGTCCGTATTCACGGTAGCCATGATTCCGTTATCCAAAAACAATCTCATCGGATACTTTGAAATATCCTCCACAGCCTTCGTCTGTAAATTACTTACAGGGCACATTTCTACCCCTATTTTCTTTTGGGTGCAAAGCCTCATAACGTCATCATGTCCTGCCATCGCTATGCCGTGTCCAATACGTGACGCACCGCAGTTTACTGCATCCTCAATATTTTTTGAACTGCCACATTCACCGGCATGAATTGTAAATGGCATTCCCCATTTTTTCACATGCTGAAACAGCTCCACGAATTCGGTCATTGGGTATGCCGCCTCGTTTCCTGCAAGATCAGCCCCACAGACACCATTTCCTAAAAATTCACGGGCCACCTTGAGCATAGCATAATTTTCATCATAGCTGTGGTGTCTCATTGCACATACGATAACACCATAGTTTACCTTGTACTTTTGCCGTCCTGCCTCCAGTCCGTTTATTACCGCCTGTATTACTTTTTCTGTTGTCATATCGGAATTCACAGATAAAAGCGGTGCAAACCGCACCTCAACGTAATCCATTTTTTCCTCGTGCATCGTTTGCATGAAATCACTGCCAGCCAGCTTTAACCCCTCTTCATTTGTAAGTGCACTGAGCGGCAAATCAAACTTTTCAAGATACTGTGCCAAATCCCGGCAATCGTCTGAAACACTAAGTTCCTCTTTATCTACTGTTCTTCCCAACAGTTCTTCCATACAAGCCTTCGATATGGAACCATCCAGATGACAATGTAATTCAACTCTTGGCATTTTAATTTTATTCATAAAATTCCCCCTTGAACATCAGCCCATACTTTCCCCCGCAAAGCTTCTTGGTAAAAGCTCCTCCAATGTCATGGAAATCGTGCCTCCCTGTCCATCTTCAAGCACAATCTTAAAATCTTCCGGCTGGCAAAATTCTCTCATGACCTGACGACAGATTCCACAGGGTGCACATGTATCCGCAGTGTCCGTTCCGTCAGGTGCTCCAACAATGGCTATTGCAGCAAATGAATTTTCACCTTCTGACACTGCCTTAAAAAATGCTGTTCTCTCCGCACAATTTGTCGCTCCAAAAGAGGCATTTTCCACATTACATCCCTTGTAAATCTTTCCTGAATGTGTCAACAATGCCGCTCCGACCTTGAAATGAGAGTAGGGAGCATATGCATGTTGTCTTGCTTCTTTTGCAAGCCGTACGAGCTCCTTTTCATCCATATCCATAGAAAACCTCCTACCATAAAATATAGCCTTCCAAATTTAAATACCTAATCTTTCCATCCACCTCGTTGTACTCAAAAGAAATATATTTTACCACACATTCTTTTCCACCATCCATCTGAATTTCATATGGCAGTGTACCATCATTGCCGGCACTATCACGTCCACTGCTTATAACAAGCTGAACAAGCTCCCGGACATCCACATTCCAAGTTTCCTCAACATTCTGAAGGTCCTCATTATTGATGCCCACAGTTACTGCACTGTTATTTTCAATATCAAATTCCTCACTTCCATACCTTTCCGTAAACGAATACATATAGCTGTAGCCCGAAACAGAAATTGCATCGTTTGTTGTTCTTTTATAATAATCCCACCGCACAGATGCATACCCATTTTGGTTAAAATATTTTTTTATTTTATTCCACTCATTCTCCGTATACTTTTCTTTGAAATATTCAGCACCATAAATATTCCAAATTAAAGCCTCGTGCGCACTGCTTGCACTTTGAATATCATCCTTAGCCAAATTTAATTCATCTACGGAATATCCATTCATAACAGCCTCAAACCGCTTTTTCTGTGACAGAAATTCTACCTTTTCCGCACTGAAAAACGGCAGCATGACACACAGCACATAAACTGCAATACCGACATAGAGCAGATGCTCATAACCTTCCGCATATCCGCTTTTTTCTTTCCTGAACATTTTACGCACCAGTCCGTAAAGCGGTTCCCATGCCACATAAATTATCTGGCAAATAATAAATACAACAGCAAAATAACGGCTAATGGTAACTCCATATTCATTAATACGGATGCCGATACAATAACATTCAAGCAATATAAAAGGTGCGTAAATATATTTTGCGTATTTTATTACATTTCGATATAATGCCTTTCCCTTTGAATCTTTATATTCACCAGGCACAAACGGATATGCCATTGTCCAAATAACTACTCCGCAGCAAAACAGCCCTGCACAAATGCCAAACACTTCATTTTTCGGCATATATCCTGTAACAACAATCTTCAGTACATACATGTAAATGATAATCATTGCGACGTTTACCATTGGCATAAGTACCCAAAGCAAAAGACTTCTTATAAATTTGGATTCGGTTTCCGTTTTATCAGTAAGACAAATCAGTGTATATGGCACATACACAGCCCCAACAAGGAATAATTCAACGTACTCTATAAACGTCCATTCATCTATATCAAGAATTAATATATCAAATATTGTGACCAAAAGAACAAATCCCACATTTAACAAAAACAGTACGGCTCCCACCTTAATTGCACCCACAACCAGATTGACGCAATATTTTGCAAATGACATACCGCTGTTTTTTATTAGCTTATGAAATCCAAGAACCGTACATAAAATAATATACAGCCACAAGGTCTTGAAAAACATATCCTGACCCATTTTCGAAAATATATCATCTGCATTCCATGCGAGAATATCCAAAACAATACTGATAATTCCAAGCAAAATATACGGCAGGACAAGTTTTTTTCTGTTACTGCCATCCTCCGTAAATACACTCTCCACAAAAAAGCTTCCGACTGCAAACAATACAAGGAACCCCAATATATACTCAACCATGTCCCTCACGCTGCCGTTACTCCAAAGATGACCACTCTTCCTATAATAACCAGTGGCATCAAGAAATATCTCAAAAATACATGCTGCATTTACACAGATAAGTGTTACGAGATATCTCTTTATAATACCCTTTATAGATTCCTTCTGTTTGTCAATAGCAACTCCTAATTTACCCATTAAATGCCTCCTTAAAACTTATAATTGTATAGTTGCCTCTTTCACATCTTCAATTGTTTCTATTTCTCCAGTATTTGTTGTAATCCAAAAATAATATTTTTTCCCATCTTTTTCATCTATTTGAATTACATCATCCACCTTCCTCTCATTAATAGTCATTGAGAAAATCTTCTCATCAGTAGATACACCCCACGCCGGTACTCCTACCTCTTTGCTTTCAAATCCACGCCACATGGTATTTGCTATATCTTTTCTAATTGTTTCTTCTGCAGTGTATCTATCACTGCTTCCCACGCCATAATATATTAAAAGCTTACTGCCATAACTATAATACAAATCATTCTGTCTAAAAAATTCAAATTCAACAATGTTTTCCGATTCTTTAAAATAAATAAATATTTTTTCTCCTGTCTGTACACGATAAATTTCTTCCAATTCATTTTGATTCGTTGTTTTCTTTCTATAGTCTATTGCATCTGCCACAGCGCTATCTATATCCTCATATCCTTTATCGCCAATATTCTTTGAATAAGAAAACGAAAATCCATTATTTCCTTCAAAAGCGCGCTGCATTTCATTTATTGCCATAAGCTTCTTTGCAAAACTTCCAAGCAATCCTACAAAAATTACTATGGTCAAAACATCCAACATTATAATTCGCGAAGCTGCACATTTAGAACTTCTCAGTAAGATTACTGCAACTATAGCTGTTAAAACAAATAAAATTATAAAAATTACAAGTCTGATTTTCATACTGTCTACATATTCTACTATTACATATACTGAAAATAACAACAGTAATATCGAAAATAAACTAACTCTTATTAATTTAATACTATTTTTCATTTTGTTCCTCACTTAATTATACAAACTCTCACACGAATAGTCATCCTCGCCTATCAGCCGTATCAGCTCTGTAACCAGCTTTTTAAAATTGTCCGCTGCCATGTCCGCTGCCTCCTGAACCTCCTTATGGTTAAGCGGTTTATTTGACATTCCTGCTGCCATATTTGTAATGCAGGATATTCCACAGACATTAAGACCCATATGCCGAGCCGCCATAGCCTCACATGCCGTACTCATTCCTGCCGCATCGCCGCCAAGAGACCTGCAAAGTCGTATTTCGGCAGGTGTTTCATAATTAGGTCCTGTAAACTGCATGTATGTACCCTGCTGTATTAATACTCCCGTATTTTTTGCTGCCTGCTTTATTTTTTCCCTCAGCTTTTTACTATACACCTCGCTCATGTCCGGAAATCTTGTCCCAAGCTCGTCAATATTCGGTCCAATCAGAGGACTTGGAACAAATGATGTGACATGGTCGGTAATCATCATCAAATCTCCCGGTGTGAAATTGTAATTTACTCCTCCTGCCGCATTTGTCAGTATTACGGTTTTTGCACCCATAAGCCCCATAAGCCTTACAGGAAGAACCACATCTGACATCGGGTATCCCTCATAGTAATGTACCCTGCCCTGCATTGCAACAACGGGAACGCCCTCAACATATCCAAAAATAAAACGTCCCTTGTGTCCTGCCACCGTCGATATTGGAAATCCATCTATGTCCGAATAATTTACCATTGCTTTTATGTCCATCTGCTCAGCGTAATCCCCAAGCCCTGAGCCAAGAATAAGTGCAACCTTTGGTTCAAATGCAACCTTTTTCTTAACGGCAGCAAGACAACGCCGCAATTTTTCATAAACCTCATTCATGTAAATACCCTCCTTCTATTGAACGTCAGCAGTTAATAATCAGCGGCTTGATTTTCATTAATAAGACTTACCGCTGAGCTTGTTCCCAGCCTGTCGCAGCCTGCGTCAAGAAATGCCTCCATATCCTCCACAGATCGGATTCCGCCCGCTGCCTTAATCTTAACACCAGTTCCTATATTTTCCTTAAAAAGCAGAATATCCTCCATTGTTGCTCCGCAGGTTCCGAAGCCGGTGGAGGTTTTTATATAGTCTGCCCCTGCATTTGTGACTGCACAGCACATAGCCTTCTTTTCATCCTCTGTAAGATAACACGTCTCTATTATTACCTTTAAAATTTTATTACCGGCAACCTTTTTAAGTGCCTTTATTTCATTTTCAACAGCTTCATAATTACCATTTTTTACATCTGAAATATTTACTACCATATCAAGCTCCGAGGCTCCATCAATAATTGCCTGCTCTGCCTCGGCAATCTTTGCCGCAGTGACGGAATAACCGAGAGGAAAGCCTATTACGGTACAGATATTAAGCTTATCTTTATAAGTGTCATGTATACGCTTTATATAGCACGGCGGCACACATACGGATGCCGTTTTATATTCAATCGCCTCATCACACAGCTTTTTTATGTCATTCCATGTTGCATAGGGTTTAAGCTGCGTGTGGTCAACGTGNGATAATATATGCTTCATAATGTAAGGTCCTCCTTCCNGGCAAAGCAAAATGTGNATTTACGCATATTTTACCATACATCNGATTTTATATAAAGCAATATATTTTG
>JAAVIA010000005.1:0-117362 GCA_014799405.1 Lachnospiraceae bacterium | reverse complement strand
AAGTATNCNCGCNAAAANTTTANAATNCATAATCATTTCCGTTGAAATTCCAAGGTCNTTGTGATATTATACCTTAGTATTGCATTAGTGCTTTATCATAATAAAACATTTTTAAATTAGGGAGATTAGACAAATGAAATTAAAAAAGAAACTTTTNAGCGGNCTTCTTGTNCTTGGTCTTGTGGCAGCAGCTTTCACGGGATGCGGNAAGAAGGATGANGCAAAAACATTTACTGTCGGATTTGANGCAGAGTACCCGCCATATGGATATATGGATGATAGCGGCGACTATACAGGCTTTGACCTTGAGCTTGCCGAGGAGGTTTGTAAGCTTAAGGGCTGGACNCTTAAAAAACAGCCTATTGCNTGGGACAGCAAGGATAANGAGCTTAATTCAGGCTCAATTGACTGTATCTGGAACGGNTTTACAATGAATGGACGTGAGGATGCTTACGAATGGTCAGTGCCTTACGTTGATAACAGTCAGGTTATCGTTGTAAAGGAAAGTGCGGGCATCACAAAATTTGAGGANCTTGCAGGAAAGAAAGTCGGNGTTCAGGCTGCATCTGCTGCACTTGACGTTTTATCAGACGAGGANGGTCAAAAGGCTCTCGCTGATACATTTGGNGCACTTCAGGAATTTGGTGATTACAACACAGCCTTTGCAGAATTAGAAGCAGGATCAATTGATGCCCTTGCAATGGATATAGGAGTTGCTCAGTATCAGATTGAAAGCCGTGGAGGCGGATANATTATCCTNGACGAGCATCTTAATGCAGAGCAGTANGGNATNGGATTTAAGCNTGGAAATACAGAGCTTAGNGATGAAGTAAATGCNGCGCTTAAGGAGCTTAANGCAAACGGTAAGTTTGATGAGCTTGCAAAGAAGTACGGCTTAGAGGATATGACCTGCCTCGAGTAAATTTATTTTAGGAGCTATACAAATGAGTTTTTCAGTTATGCTTGAGCAGCTGACAAACGGTATGCTAAAGAGCATGGGTATTTTCTTTCTCACCCTGCTCTTTTCCCTGCCGCTTGGACTTGTGGTTGCTTTTGGTAGAATGTCAAAAAACAAAATACTTAGCGGAATTATAAGCTTTTTTATTTCCGTCCTTCGCGGTACGCCCCTTATGCTTCAGCTGCTTGTAGTTTATTTCTTCCCGTACTATCTGTTTGGATGGCCTATAGGCAATTGGCGCTTTCCTGCAATCATTGTCGGGTTTTCAATAAATTATGCTGCTTATTTTGCGGAAATCTACCGTTCGGGCATCGAGGCAGTTCCAAAGGGACAGTATGAGGCAGCCCAAATACTCGGCTACAGCAAGGTTCAGACATTTATAAAAATCATTCTGCCGCAGGTTATAAAAATTATATTGCCGTCAGTTACCAATGAGATTATCACCTTGGTTAAGGATACCTCTTTGGCATTTTCTATTTCCTATATGGAAATGTTTTCCATTGCAAAGCAGATTGCCGCAAGGGACACAACCTTTGTTCCGTTTGTGGTAGCAGCCATATTCTATTATGTGTTTAATCTGCTCGTTGCATTTGTTATGAGAAAATGCGAGAAGAAGCTTAACTATTACAGTTAGGAGAATTATAATGGTCTATCTTGAAATGAATGATATAAAAAAATCCTTCGGCGAGCTTGAGGTGTTAAAGGGAATCTCACTTAAGGTAAATGAAGGTGAAGTTGTTTCCATTATCGGACCTTCCGGCTCGGGCAAATCCACACTGCTCCGCATAGCTACACTGCTTGAAACCATGGACCGCGGCGACCTTTCCTACCTTGGTCAAAAGGCAGTACACATGGTAAATGGTGTGTCCGTATATGAAAAGCCNGCAAAGCTTACTCAGATAAAAAAGAATTTTGGACTTGTATTTCAGAATTTTAATTTATTTCCACACAAGANCGTTATGCAAAATATTATTGATGCGCCTATACATGTTCAGAAAAGGAACAAAACGGATGTTATGGCGGAAGCAAAAGAGCTTTTAGAAAAGATGGGGCTTGCCGACAAGGAGGACTATTATCCATGTCAGCTCTCAGGCGGTCAGCAGCAACGTGTTGCCATAGCAAGAGCCCTGGCATTAAATCCAAAGGTACTTTTCTTTGACGAGCCCACCTCCGCACTTGACCCCGAGCTTACAGGCGAGGTTTTAAAGGTTATCAAGTCACTTGCAGAGCTTAAAATGACAATGGTTATCGTTACACATGAGATGAGCTTTGCAAAAAATATTTCTGACAGAGTTATATTTATGGACAACGGCATTATCGCTGTCGAGGGCAGACCGGAAGATGTATTTAATTCTGACAATACACGTATGCGGGAGTTTCTCGGAAAGCTTGAGCATGAATAGAGTTTCCTGCTATAACCTTACTTCAATATACCTGTCCAATTCCATATAATCTGTCCCTACCTTGCAGTCCACTGCAAGTACCTTAACGCCCTTGTCTGCTGCCTTCCGCAGAGCCCTGCCAAAATCGGGATGTGTCTTATCGTTCGGAGAAAATGCATACATTTCCTTCATCTGTATTACAAAAAGTATGTATGCCTCATATCCTGCGTCCATGCAGGATATTAACTCTTCTATATGTTTTATGCCTCTCTCTGTGGGTGCGTCCGGAAAGGCCGCATGCCCGTCCTGTTCCAGCGTCACACCTTTAACCTCCAGAAAGGCCTTTCTTTCTCCGTCCTCAATATAAAAATCGAACCGTGAATTCCCATATGTATATTCACGTCTTATAAATGCATGCTCCGAAAAAATATTTCCCTTCCTAAGCCATTCCTCCACAGCATTATTAGGAGCTTGGGAATCCATATTAATTAGTAAAGGTGCCTTCCCCTCACGTGCTTTTTCTACTGCAATTAAATCATATGCCGTCTTTCGGTTCGGGTTATCCGATTTTTCAAGATATACACGTGTACCCGGCAAAAGCAGTTCCCTGCATCTGCCTGTGTTTTTTACATGTACAACCTGCAAAGACTTATCAATATAAACATTTGCAATAAATCTGTTCGGTCTTTCCTTAAAAATTCCCTTTACAACATTTTTATATTTCATCCCTGCTCCCTTGTCATTAATTATGCGTTTATTGTAATTACAATATCATTACGGCTTTTGTCTTCTGCATAAATGCTCAGTGTGCCACCTGAGTACTTAATAGTCTGGTATCTGTATGAGTAACTTTGGTAATATCTTCTTTCATTGGATTTATTCCAAAAAATTTCCACAAAGGCATCATTTGTCTCAATCTTTGCATTAACGGCAAAATTACCCACATTTGCACCATCGACATATACAGTTACATTTTCCCTATAACTACAATCCGACATGCGACTCGTGGCATTAATGTACTCTCTTATTGCCTCTATTCCTTCACTCATTTTATACATCTCCTTTCATTTTTTTGAGAACTTACATGTAAATCTCTACACATATATTACATGAAAGGAAATCATTATTGCGGAAATAAAGTGTGACCTTTTTGAGATTTTTAGAGCAACTGACATCTACCTTTGCTACAAAGCTTCTTTTTACTTATTTAACCTTTGCCTACAGTGTTTACGGTGTTATTCCGTTCAAGCTCTCTCAGTCTTTTATTAATCATTTTTGCTTCATTTCGGTTAAACAGATAGAAGCAAAACCAGATTACCATAAAAATACCACATGAGCATAAAAATTGTAAGACAGTATATATTATTCGATTCGGATAAAAAGGAATCCAGCCTAAATAAATCCCGACAGGATAGAAAACACCCATTCCAACACAAAAATGTATGATTATTTTCAAAAATGCGGAAGGACGGTCAAATTGATAGACAATCGCTGTTCCACCACAGGCAATACCTACAAGCATAGCACCGATAGACTGTCTTGCAAAATCTTTGAATATTTGCATCAATATATCCTCCCCACCCCAAACAAAGTAGGATAAACACATAATCACAAAAAAAGTGCAGCCAATAGAAATACCATATAAAAGATACGTAATCACTAATTTAACAGTATGCTTCATTATAATCCCAACCTTTCCTTGAACCCTTTGCGAAAACTTCTGGAAATGTAATCCGTGACCCCATTTTTCATTACCAGCTCCATTGTTCCATTGAAACTTGCTTCTACATGATTGATTTGGTTGATATTAGCAATGGCTGATTTGGAAATACGCACAAAACAAATATCAAGTATGTTTTCCAATTCGTATAGAGGCTTATCTAATATATATCTGTTCCCCTGTTTATCGTAACAGACGATTTCCCTGCCCTCGGTGCGTACCAACGATATGTCTTCCGGTTTTATAAAATAAGTTTTTTTATCTTTTGTTGCAATCAATGTCACAGAATTTGTATTTTCTTTTTCCAGCATAGAAATAATTTCCGCAATCGTCCCGGACATTTTGTTTATATGAAGAACTGCATATGGTTCTTTATAATCTGCACTAATCTTGCATTCAACTTTCATAGATGGACCTCCTTCCACAATTATTATAACACGATTAAACGGCGGCTGTGTGCATTTCAGACATGAAATCTGACCTCTTACACATCACAGACTGCCACTTTCCCAAACCCTGTTGTTTACGTTCAAACCCCATTATAAAATAGAACTATCATAAAAATAGGAGGAATTATTATGTCACAGGCAATTGTACAAGTGGAAAATCTGAATTTGGCATATAAAAGTCTGCATGCGGTTAAAAGTGTCTCGTTCTCTGTGAACGCCGGAGAGATTTTGGCTGTTATCGGACAAAACGGTTCTGGAAAGACCTCTACTGTAGAGTGTATAGAGGGATTGCGAAAACCGGACAGTGGTTTGATTCGAGTTTTTGGAAAAGACCCTTGGACACGCCGCAGTGAAATATATAAGAAAATGGGAGTTCAACTGCAGGAGTCAGAGTATTTCTCGAAAATCAGAGTGGAAGAACTATGCCGATTATTTGCCACCTTTTACGAAAGACCTGCCGATTGGAATTTATTACTGACACAAATGGGACTTGATGAAAAAAAGAAACGTCCGATTCACAAACTGTCTGGCGGAGAAAAACAACGATTATCTATTTTACTATCCCTGATAGGACGTCCCAAGCTTTTAGTGTTGGATGAATTAACAACAGGGCTTGACCCGGAAGTAAGACAGAATATGTGGATTAGCTTTGAGAATATAAGGAACGGTGGCGTAGCAATTATCATGGTTTCCCACTATCTGGATGAGGTAGAAGTCCTTGCAGATAAAATCCTCTATTTAGAAAAAGGGAAACAGCAATTCTTTGGCACGAAACAGGGATTCCGGGAGTATGTAAAAAAACGGATTCCCCATGATGAATGGGACGAAACTTTATCATTGGAAAAGCTTTACTTAATGATTGCACCCAAAACAACAGGACTTACAATGGAGGGAATATTATGAAAAGGTTTATAGCTATATGTAAAATAGAACTACGGTTATTTACACGAGATTTTTTCAGTTTCTTCTTTGCTCTTGTGTTTCCTGTGTTAATGCTCCTTTTATTTGGCGGAATTTTTGGAAATACACCGATTTATGAAGGGGCAGATGTTACAATGATGGATATTTGTGTGCCTGCATATTCCGTCATGGTAATAGGGGTAACCGGTTTAATGTCTTTGCCTCTGACGTTGTCGGGTTATAAAGAGAAAAAAATCTATAAGAGATTTGATGCTACACCAGTCGGAAAAAAGAGTATCATGCTGGCACAAGTATTGGTCAATCTTATCATGACACTGATTGGAATTTTAATCTTATTAATAATTGGCAAGCTTCTTTACCATGTACAGATAAAAGGCACCTTTATTTCCCTTTGCGTAAGCATGTCGTTTTCCATAGCTGCCTTGTTTTCCATGGGCTTTCTTTTCACAGCTATCGGGCAGGATTTAAAGAGTACAACTTTACTTTGTTATCTTTTTTATTTTGTTATGCTGTTCCTGTCTGGTGCGACAATGCCGGATATGCTGTTCCCTGATACTATTAAAAAAATTTCTGACTGTTTACCAATGACCTATGCGGTTGATTTAATGCAAGGGGTTTTTGCCGGTGACAGCCTTGGACTACATAGGACGGAATTACTTATTCTTGGGGTATTGACAGTGATATGCACTGCTGTTGGGGCTATTTTATACAGAAGAAAAGACTGGACATAACGCAATGATGCCGCTGCTTTTATTCTTTATTCTTATTCAATGCAATTCCAAAAACAGCGCCGCAGATACCGCCGATGATGTGTGTAAGCTGTGAAATGTTGTCATTTTCAAATATTCCGCTTACAACCTCCGCACCAAGATAAATAATAATTATTAAAATCATTGTCAGCGGTATACCGTCACCCTTTATGCATGCGGCTGACGTAAGTACAATCATCATAAACACGATTCCGCTTGCACCAAGCAGTGCAACATGCGGAAAAAACAGTACGTTTGCAAGTCCCGACACAACTGCCGTTGTGGCAATCATTCCAAGCAGCCTACCGCTTCCGTATTTTTCTTCAAGTATAGGTCCAAGCAACAGAAACAGCATCATATTTCCCGAAAGATGCGCCCAGCTTGCATGCCCCAATGTATGTCCGAAAAGCCTTATAAAAAATCCAAAGGATATAGGAGAACGATACACGGAAAAGGCTGCTAATACCAATTTCCCATTAAACAGCTTGTCCAATATGAGTATAATAAGAGCTGCAATTGCAAACGTGAGCACAACAGGTGAATTATAGCTTATCTTTGGAAGCTTATTCTTTTTAGGTGCTTCAGCCACAGGTCCGCTTTGTGTTGTTTGTATCTGATTAAAATTATCCATATTTTCACATACCTTCCTCTCTGACTGCTGCAACAAAACTATCTATCAGCTTTGGGTCCTTTCCCTGCCTGTCAGTATATTCAACACCTGAGGAAACATCAACCCCATCAGGTCTTACACACCTTATGGCATCTGCAACATTTCTATCGTTTAAACCGCCTGCAAGCATAAACAGCTTACCGTCCCGAGGCATGGATTTCAGCAAATTCCAGTCGAAGGTTTTCCCGCTTCCCGGCTCATGCGCATCAAAGACATAACCTGCTATCCGTGGACATTTACTATAAAAATCAAGCATATTCATATCATCTATATTAAATGCTTTTAATATTGGCAAGTCACCTTCATTTATAATATCATCAGCTATTTTACCATGTATCTGTACATAGTCAAAGCCTGCCTGCTCCGCAAGCCTCACCTGCTCTAGGGTTGGTGAAACCATAACAGCAACTGATTTTATTTCATCGGAAAGTGCCTTTATTATTTTTTCAGCCGTCTCCACGTTTGTGTTGCGTCGGCTTTTTTCATAAAACATTACAATTCCTGCAAAATCAACCTTATTCTTGTTAAGGTATTCCGCTTCCGAGACATCAGTCAAGCCACATATTTTAATTTTACAATTTCTTTCAGTCATACTTTAAATTCCTGTTCTTTCATAAGTTCAAAACTTCTTTTATCATATCGCTTAATTTCTTTGTGAAACAAGGAATATCGTAAAACAAACTCTATACAATCTTCTCTTTCAATCCGCTTAACTTTAGGTTTTCCATTTACAATATCACATACTTTCACTTCTGGCATACCACTACCAATAAGTGTTATTGCACCGCATGATTTCTTCATCAAGTTAGCCCTCCAAATTTTGATTTATCGTTCTAAGCCACATAAACAATATATGTATAAGAGGTTAAATGGACAATCGGATAATCACCTCAAAAGTTTTTCTATCTTATCCCCAAGCTTACTTTGAAAGAATTTTACAACCACTCCTGTAAAAATTGCGGCGATAATTGTTGCCTTAGGTTTTTCCATTATATGCATCTTTCCTAAATACAAGGAAAAATTACATATTATACAACATTAGATTCATAATAATAATACTTTTTTGATACTTGCTTCAATTTACCAGTGCCATCTGATAAGAATGGTACTTTATATATATAATACATATCTTGTGAATTATTTTTTATCTCAGCCTTCAAATTTACACATTTCTTTATTCCACGTTGATGATATCCTAATTCTATATTTAAATTATTATCATCCATATCGATTTTTATCTTATCAGAAACAATACTTTCTGGCTTTCCATTTACAATACAATAAGGGCTACCAGCAAGACGTTCTACTTTATCAGATACATTTGAAATAATATATATCAATTTAGTCATCACCTCTTTCTCGCCTCAATAAATTCCAATTTATCAATTTGAGTATATTACTTCTATTTCCGATTATCTACCAAATTCAATCTTCCCATATTCGCTTTTGTGGGGAACACCAACCAACTATAAAATCCAAAACATCTGCTACACAATCACTAATAATTCCATCTTCTAAATTGTTATAATATTCAAGAAATATGTGATAGACGCTTTCTCTCTCTAAGCCCAAATCGCATAATTTACTTAGAAGTTTATAACATCGTTGTATTATGACATCGTAGCTATCTTCCGTAACAGACGAACATAATATCTTGATTTGAGCAATCACCTCTTCGCTATTGTCCATATACTATTGCCTCTCAACCCTCTCTAATAAATATGAATTTGTGCAATAAGACTAAATATTTATTCGAAATATTCTTTAAGAACATTTCGAATAGGTTCCCTTATGTCAATATTATCCATCCCATACATTTTTTCCTCAAAGAAATGAACTTTATTTGATACTCCCCAAAAATTTTGATTAAGCCATTCTTCCTTATCTGCACCATATTTAATAAGTAAATCAAGGGTTTCAAATAATCTCTGCTTTGTTATTTCTTGTATATCCGGATAAGCATTCTTGCGCTCCAAAATCATTTCTGCTTGATTTACTGCCGTACCTATCGGAAGCAATTCTGATGATGTTTTCCGATTAGGATTGGCTCCATTCTCAAGCAAATATTTTAATCAAATCCATATACTTTTCCGAATGGCTATACTGTTTATAACATAATGCAGCAAATACGCCTATTATAGCATCATGCAGGACAGACATACAAACGCTATGAGGTGGAACAAGTGCAGCGTCTTCCATAAAATCGGCATCTGCACCATTTTCAAGCAAAAGCTCTATAATTTCAAATTCCCCACATTTAATCGCTACTTGTAATGGCGATTGCCCTATATCCTTTTTAGGTGTTTTTGCATTGTAAACTTCGTTTACAATGGTGACATTTTTTAATATTACCGCCCGCACTGCTTCAATATCGCCATGCCTTATATCTTTAAATAATTTATTCATTTCAACCCTCTTAAAATCCTAGTTTATCGTTTTCTGATAACCCAATCATCATTTTGTGTTTTTCTTTCGGCATAGCAGCCGCAAGGCATATCTCTTAGAACACCAATAGAGTTATCTAAATCAAAAACCCATTTTAGAGATACTAACTTTGCTTCTTCTATTTCATGCACTTTCCCACATAAAAATTGCCAGATTCCGTCATCTTCATCATGTGATACATAAAGAATCGGAGCTGTATTCTCCATTATATGACAACAAATAATCGTAGCTGTATTAGGTTCATCATAAAAGGGAAATTCCATGCCTATCACTCCTCTCAAATTCCGATTTTCTATGTAACCTGTAAATCATATTCTGGCGGAGACTTTATATCAATTGTACAAAACCTATATTTCTCTTTTTGTTCATAGGCTTTCGGACATATATAATAACCATGAACTGTTTTAACTGCTTGCTTTCGGACTATCCTTCTCATTTCATCGAAAAGTTGCTTCCCTAATTCATTATCATAATACATTGTTGAAACCTCTGTCGGGAAGATTGCATTGTCTTGATAAAGACCATTTAAGTCAATACTAATACAATCTATGTTTCCTGCATTCAAAGTGCTGTACCGTATATGCTGTTCATTTTCTCCCTTGCACTGGTATAAACGCCATAAACATTCTGTTGATTGTAAAAGTACAAGCATTTGCATATTTCCAGAATGTCGACCATAGAAGTTAATCCCCAAATTTTCTATAATTGTGACATCATCAAAAGAGATTTCTCCTACATCAGAATATGTTGGTACATAATACACGTCCAATCCACTCTGAAAATTTTTGAATATCGCTTGTAAATCTTCTTTCAATGCAAAGACTCGAAAGCTTCTTTTTTTCATGGATTTTTACCGCCCTCAATATCCATCTTATTGTTTGTTTTATCACATATGTCTCGCCCTGCAAATCCCAAATAGACAATCTGAATTTTCCTCCACAAATTCCGATTTGCCGTTCTTTATTTGTTTTCTTTTTACTGTCACATCCTGTCAGTAAGGCAAATGCCATAACTACACTATGCATATAAAGGTTAAATGAACAAACGGATAATCACCTCAAAAGCTTTTCTATCTTATCCCCAAACTTACTTTGAAAGAATTTTACAATCATTCCCGTAAAAATTGCGGCGATAATTGTTCCCTCTCTTGTTCCCTTGATGGTGAAATCAAAAAATATAAGGGACAACAAAATTGTCAGCACAACACAGGTACAGTCAAAGGCAATTTTTAAGTACCCAAACTGCTTTCCCGTCGTGTCTGATATTGCCTTTATAAACGCCTCTGCCGAATTCATAACAACATTTGCTATGACGGCAAGAGCCACGCCCCATGCCAGAATAACCGTACCCAAAACAACTAACAGTATTCTCAATATGTATGCGTCAACCTCAATAAACGACACAAGCCACATTCCAAAATCAGTGAAATATCCAAACAAAAATGAAAGGGGTATCTGCAACAGCTGTATAAGCTGAAAATTCTTACGCAGTATTAAAATCTGCCCTGCAATAAGAATTAAATTCCATATAAAAAGCCAATTACCGAGGCTTAGCGAGGTAAATTTAAGACTTAAAACATTTGCAACGGAGGAGGTGGGTGGTACTCCAAGCTCCGCCTTCTTTGTTACTGCAACTCCAAGCGCTACCACAAAAAGACTTATTATAAAAAGTATGTACCTTTTTGCAAGCTCTCTCTTACTCATTTTATGATTGTCTATATTGTCATTCGCTTCATGTTCATTTATATTATTCATTTCATGTTATCTCCAATTTCTGTTGTAAATTAGGGCTGTCATATATATTGTATTTTTTACATAAAGGTCATTTTTGCTACGAAAACCTGTTTATGACATTCTTAAAAAAATCAATTATCACACCTGCCGAAGCCAGTATTAATACAATAATTGTAACTATTACGGCAATTGTTGAAGCAATGCTCAATATAAGCGCAGGAAACCGAAGCTCATTTTCCCGCTCCTGAAACCCAAATATACCAAACAAAACGGCAAATATCGGAAAACCGTACAAAAAAATTTTATCCAGTACAAGCATAACTACCCTCATAATACTCAAAAGCCTGACCGGGGGCATGAAAATAAGAATTACTATGTAAAGCAGACTTATAAGCGACAAAGCAATGGCGGTCTTTGAATATTTCCTGGCTCTGTCTATCTTCCGTCTTTCAACGGCACCTGCATTGTTGTAATTTGCGGCAGATTTATCATAAATATTTTCCATAATCTAACTCCTGAAATATATGAATTACCTTTTTTACAGTTTAATATATGTTTATATTATTTGTAAATATCAGAAATTTCACCTTTATAAAAACATCTATATCGCACCTTTTTCTTTCTTATGAAACATTACAGCTGTACACAATCATCCCCTCATCAGCAAAAACTTCATAATACCCATTATCATAAAAAACACGGATTTCGCAGTTTCCTCTTAACCTGCGTTGTATCTTTTCTTGATTTATGAAAAATGCTTCACCCACATTTTTCAAGTCAATCATACCATTAACGACTATCCGTTCTCCGTCCTTCAACGTCAATTGTCTCTCCCAAACCTCGCAAGTTTCCATGTCCGACGTTGGACATACGGGTATCTGCTTTATTACATATCTGCCGTTTATTTCGCAAAGCTCAATTTCTCTTGCAATTGTCATTTTTCCGAAAAATTCTTTTTCTTCATTCCGCCTTGCAGCGTTCCAATCCTCGCCCCATCCAAGCATCAAAGGGTTCGGACTGTCCGTAAATGAAACCATTGCATAATTATCCTTTCCAAAATCAAGAAGCTGTCCCTTATCAAAGGGCTGTTCATTTTCAAAAACATATCCGTCAAACCGCCCTACAAAATATTGCATAATATGAGTTTCCTCAGGGGCACCCTCCTCAGTAATAATCATACTCATGGATAAAATATATTTCGTTTCTCCATTTACCTCAAGTAGGAATAGGTCGGGGCACTCGCAAAGTCCTCCGTACCCGTGCTTCTTCGGATAAAACTCTCCCGTAAATGTCCATTCCGTCAGGTTATCAGAATGATAAAACTCTACTGCGCAACCTGCTGCAAGCACCATTCCAAAACCACCCCGCACTGCATCACAAAACACTTTTGGGTCACGAAAATCCTTTTTATAATCTGCTTTCCCAATTATATTTTTTATAATTGGATTGCCCTTGTATTTTTCAAAATGCACATAATCGGTGCTGTATGCCATGCTCTGCATCTGCTCCCCTGTTTTCGGGTTATGGCTTGTGTAAAACAAGAGCATTGGCACTTTTTCACCATTTCCAAAGCCCATAATATTTTCCCTGTCAATAATTGCCGAGCCTGAAAAAATGTACTCGTTCTCCGTAGGATAAAGTGCAACAGGCAAATGCTTCCATGTAAGCAAGTCCCTGCTCACGGCATGTCCCCAATGCATAGGTCCCCACTTTGTGTCATAAGGATAATGCTGATAAAACATGTGAAATTCGCCGTCAACATATATCAATCCGTTTGGATCATTTATCCATCCCTTTTGAGGAGTGAAATGTACTATCTGTCGTTTTCCTGCCATAAAAACCTCACCCATACCTTTGAACTCATAAACAAAATATATGTAAATTTCTATATGTATTGAAATTATATCAAAAACAAAAAACAAGCTCAACCACGTACTAATATTATATTTTACCGTTGTAATATATTTAAATAATCTCCCTAATAATTATATGATTATAAATATATAAATTTTTTCCATAAAAACTCAATTATTATCCGTATATAATATATAACCTTGAAAAACCGGAACTTTGCATGTGGTTTTTCAGCATAAATAAATTTTTTAACGAGAGGAGACTAGCCATGAAAAAGAAATTTATAATTTCAGCAATGATACTTACATTAATCTGCACAGGCTGCGGAAATACCAAATCAGACGATTTGGCAGATAATGCCTACGGTGAATATGCGTACACAAACGCTGTAGCCGGTGAACAGGGAGGTTTTAGCACAGAAGCCTATTATGATTATGATAGTGAAATGACTGATGAATATATGTCAAAGGATACTGCGGCGGCCGTAAACGATGAAATGTCATCAGAATCCGACGTATCACCGACAAAAGAGGTTACAGGAGTTGTAAATAAGGAAATGCTTGTTTACCGCGGGGACCTTTCCATTGACACCTTAGACTTTAACACCTCCGTAAATGATTTCAAAGCCCTTGTAAATGAAAAAGGTGGCTTTATCGAATCAGAATCATACTCGGACAATCGTTCCACAAGCGGCTACTATGCCATAGAGGAATCGGATAAGCATAATGNATATTCCGCCANGGTAAGAATACCNAGCTCNGAATATGATGCNGTTATGAACTCGGNAGGNAGCTTTGGCGATGTGAGGANCAAANNNTCCAANGCCACAAANGTTACACAGCANTACGGAACATATAAGTCACAGCTGGAAATCTACGAGACAGAGTACAAACGATACCTTACCTTACTNGAGGAGGCTACCGAGGATGAATATGCACTTATGATTGAAAACGAGCTGTTTAATATTCAGATACAGATAGCCANCCTTAAATCGNNNATTACCAACATTGAAAATGATGTGGCATATTCCTACATAAACATAACAATTAAAGAGGTATCAAAATACGAGGANGCNCCTAAAAAGACCGACACNTTNGGGGACAGGTTTAANAACACCTGCAANGATTCATGGGAGAGCTTTTTACAAGTATTGGAAAANCTTCTGTTCTTCGTCATTTTAAATATATATTACNTTGTTATAATAGCTGCCATTATAATCACANTAATATTCGTTATAAAGAAGAAAAGAAAGAAAAAGGCTTTGAAANANGCTGGCACGACTGTTCAGAATNTACAGNNANAAAATNCNNACANGNCAAATNCANNNGAANCAGATAAANNTGCACAAACACAAANCAANTCAAANGAAGCTGNCNAACCACAGAATTGGAAATAAAAAATNCCACTGACATTTCGCCGCTCATATTTACAGCCCGTTTTTCATATAATTTTAACAAGTATGAAAAACGGGTTATAAATATGAAGATTAAAGACAAAAGTGCCCTTATAATCGCTATTTTAATCCCTCTTACAGTGGGCTCATTTTCCACGGTGGTAAGCGGCGGAACCTCGGCATACTCTGTCATAAACAAGCCTGCATCAAGCCCGCCTGCCGCACTTTTCCCTATCGTGTGGACAATTCTCTACATATTAATGGGCATATCCTCCTACCTGATTTACGTTTCGGGTGACACAAGCAGCAAAAAAGCCCTAGGTATTTACGCACTTCAACTTATTTTTAACTTTTTCTGGAGCATANTTTTCTTTGGCTTTTCCCGATANCTTTTTGCNTTNNTNTGGCTCATTGCTCTTATTATGCTTATTCTACTTATGATTTACATGTTTTATCACATAAGTCGNCTCGCNGCCTATCTGCAAATTCCGTACCTTNTATGGTGCATATTTGCNGCTTATCTTAATTTTATGGTGTNCAAAATGAATTGACGTGAATTTATATGAATATTTTACTANCAGGATATCAACCTTTTCCCTTATTTCGTCCCTTATGGGGTTGAAACAAGGGAAATTTTTTTAACAGTCTATGATAAATAAGGAAGAACAGATGCTTTCTCCCAATAAAATAACCTNTCATTCATCATAAATTTTCTTCCCAAATTCGTATGCTTCCTCTAAATGCGTTGTTTTTGCAATTTGCGGTTTTCCATTTGTATCACCACAGCCTCCGGCAAGGAGCATTCCCNTATCATGAAAGCCTATGTAATTTACTAATGTAAACTGATAGTAGGATACTGCCTGCTCAAANGTCCAGAAAAAATCATCTGCCGATGTCATAAGCAGGGCACAATCTTTAACCGGATATTTCTCATATCTTCCTAAAGGCGGTGTTTTATCTTCTTCTGCAATACAATAAAACCGCTCAATAAATGCTTTNATTCTTGCAGATACCNTCCANAAATATAAAGGTGATGCAAACACAATACAATCTGCGGCTTTGATTTTGGGTATCAATTCATTAAATGCATCTTTCTGTACACANGGTTTTTGGTAACGACAGGCATTGCAGCCCAAACACNCTTTTANCTCATTTTTCATGAGAGAAATCACCTCTGCCAAATGCCCTGCCTCAGTTGCGCCTTTTACAAAATGGTCGATTAGCTGTTCTGTATTGCCTTTATGTCTGCCGCCTCCCTGTATGACAAGAATCTTCTTCATGCTCATTCCTCCAAACTGATTAGGATTGCTTATTCCAAGTCTAGCATAATCAAAATAATAGCACAAGAATCTTCTTGATACTTACTTTTATCGTATTTCCCAATAGACACCAAAAACTATAACTGCTATAATGCTCACAAGGTTTCAGCTGATATTAAAAAAAGGGAGGCGCTTTATGCAATATCGCGACGATAGAAACGGACAGCCCATATCATTACTTGGTTACGGCTGTATGCGTTTTACCAAAAAGGGAAATTCAATTGATATGGAGAAAGCCGAGAAGGAGCTGCTTAGGGCTATAGAGCTTGGCGTAAATTACTTTGATACNGCATACATTTATGGCGGAAGTGAGGTTGCTCTCGGCAAAATTTTTGCAAAAAACAATTGCCGTGAAAAAATCAACATTGCCACAAAGCTGCCGCAGTATCTTATAAAATCCAAGTCAGGCATAGACAAGTATTTTAAGGAGCAGTGTGAGAGACTTCAGACAAATTACATTGATTACTATTTAATGCATATGCTCACCGACATCGGTGCATGGGAAAAACTAAAGCGTCTTGGAATAGAAAATTGGATTGCCGAAAAAAAGGCATCGGGCGAAATTAAAAATCTGGGATTTTCCTTTCATGGCAATACTGAAAAGTTTTTAGAAATTTTAAATGCCTACGATTGGGATTTCTGCCAGATACAGTACAACTATTTGGATGAGCACAGTCAGGCAGGTGTTGCAGGNCTTAAAGCTGCTCACGAAAAGGGAATACCCGTAATTATTATGGAACCCTTGCGTGGCGGNAAGCTTGTTAATATGCTTCCNGAAACTGCAAAGAAAATCATTGCCGATTATAAAACAAAACGCACTCCTGCCGAATGGGCGTTCCGCTGGCTTTTTAACCAGCCTGAGGTAACCTGTGTCCTTTCAGGCATGAACAGCATTGACATGATTGAGGAAAACTGCCGTATCGCCTCTGACACAGGTGCTTTTAGCTTTACAGACGAGGACTTTGCCCTAATTGAACAGGTAAAGAATGAGATAAAAAAGAAAACAAAGGTGGGCTGCACTGCCTGCGGCTACTGTATGCCTTGCCCAAAAGGAATTGACATTCCTACTGCTTTCCGATGCTACAATCAGATGTACACCGAAAACAAAGGCTCCGGACGTTTTGAGTATCTTCAATGTCTTGCATATAGTAAAGACAGAACGGATATTAAGTCCTGCGTGGAGTGTGGCAAATGCGAAAAGCACTGNCCTCAGCATATTGAAATTCGCAAGGAGCTTAAAAAGGCAAGAAANGCATTACAGCCGTTTCATTATAATGTTATGTTAAAGCTGATGCGCATTTTTAAATTTTGGTAGGNGGAATGCATACCGACAAAATACCGAATATAAGAGATACNCCCATTCCTATTAGAGGAAGGTACTCTCCTCCNATATGCATATATGTATTTAAAAGTCCCATGACCGTTCCTGCTACAATTCCCATGTAGAGAAGCGGTCTTTTTATTTNTCTTTTNCCATGACAGATAATGCCTATAAAAAGAGGAAATACAATTCCGGGTGCATATATGGAGTATGCTCCTGTNANNAGNCCTATTATATCTGTTTTAAAAAGTGCAATACCCAGAGAAGCNATACCNANTATAGCAATAATAANCCTTACCTCATTTACCTTATTTCTNCCTATAATGTCATGCTCTATTATTGATGCNACATTTACAAGACAGGTATCTAAGGAGGAAAGAATGGTNGACACAAGTCCCAAACATAAAACAACCGCAAGAGGCCAAGGTATTANTTCATCAAGAAGGCAGATGAGGGGAGATTTTCCGTCAAGTGAGGNCNTATAGNTTATAACCCACATACCGGTAAGCACTATAATTACAGCAAAAANTGCAAGNGCAATACCTGCNGTAATTGCTGCTTTTTTTGCNGTTTTTCCATCCTTTGACACAAGATTTCTTGATAAAATGTCAGGTCCTAAGAAATATGTTCCTCCCACNACAAACAGAAGATTAAACAACCCCATTNNGNTAAAGCTTTCGTTTGTAAGCTCAATATTTTCAAATACAGCTTTGTTTACCTCCCCGTTTACAAAGAAAAGATATACGAATACAAGCAAAAAGCCTGCTGCCATNATAATCGCCTGTATCATATCGGTTTTCACAACCGACATCTGTCCGCCAACCACAGAGTAAAGTATCGTAACTGCAACAACNATTATAAGAATTATTCTGCTGTTTTCACTGCCCGTCACGGCAGACATTACCGTAGCCATGGACACATACTGTGCCGCAATAACTCCAATCCATGAAACGGCAATGATTGCCGCAATAAATTTTCTTGCAGGCGCTCCTATGGTCTTTTCTGCCACATCAGGCAACGTATCCGCATCCAACGCCCTTACCTTCTCAGAAAGAAAAATGCCCTGCAAAACAAGTCCCACAGCGCCTACCAAAAGCCACCACACGGCAGGAAAGCCGATACTTGCGGTCCTATCAACAATTCCTATGGTTGCCGATGCTCCAATTGCCGTTGCAAGTATAGAAAGAAGCACCTTTGACGTCCCCTGCTTTTTACCTGCAACAGCATATTCCTCAAAGCTTTTTACTTTTTTCATATCATAAAAGCCAATGACAGTAAAAATAATTATGTAGATTAATACAAATATCAGCATATTTCATCCTCCGTAAACCTTTAATAAAATTATGTTCTGCGCATATAATACCATTAATGCATAAAATTGTAAACATAATTNTATTTNAACTTTACAATTCGTTTTCTTCATAGTTTTCCCTGCACGGCATGGCTGTTTCTGTGATTGCATTTTTTCGGCTTACCACCATCTACTGTACGTGAAGATACTTCTCCTTTGTCGCCATCCCTCCCCTTATATGTCGTTCNGCCTTGTTTACATCCAACACCTTTCTCACTTCCTCCGCTAGTGAAGCGTTAATGTAAACAAGCCTTTCAGCGCAATCCATATGTACCGTAGACTTACTGACGCCAAACTTTTTTGCTGCCTGTCTCACTGTGGCNCCATTTTCTACAATATACTGAGCCACGCTTATTGCCCGCTCCTCAATATAATCTTTCAATACTACAACCTCAAATGACTGTTTGTACAGTTTATGAATAACCTACAACCGGTAGTACATAATTTAAAATGTTTCCATTTTATATTTCTGTTTTTTTATTTTTTATTTGACACCCTCTGGCATTTATGCTATATTAAGTTAGCAATAAATAGTTTTTGTCCTCACATTATGCATGGTTTACTCTTTGTTTGTGCGATTGGATGGCATGCAGATATGTGAGTTATTTTTTGTCAAAATTATTATTTAGGAGGTACCATGATGAACAACGGTACAGTAAAATGGTTCAACTCTGAAAAGGGTTATGGATTTATCACAAATGACGAGACAGGGGAAGATGTATTTGTACATTTTTCAGCCATTCAGGTCGATGGCTTCAAGACTTTAAATGAAGGTCAGAAGGTTACGTTTGATACTGAGGCTGATCCAAAGGATGCCAGCAAGTCACGTGCGGTAAATGTAAATATTCAGTAGAATAAAGCTGTCGCACTAAGATTTTGAGTGTATGGCCAGCCTGTCGCTGTTACATGCTAGCTATATACACATAAAACACACTTTCGCTCGTCTCCGACGTAACGGTACTAAGAGCTTGGGTCTCGACGCATATATACATGGCACATAAAAGCCGTTTGAAGACGTCGGTACTAAAAATTGCCGGTTTAAGATTCCTTTATATGAAGGTATCTTAAACCGGCAATTTTTAGTACCGTTACGTCGGAGACAAGCGAAAGCGTGTTTTTATGTGCCATGTATATATGCGTCGAGACCCAAGCTCAAGTACCGACGTCTTCAAACGGTTTTGTGTGTATATAGCAGCATGTAACAACGACAGACAAGCCATATCAAATCTTAGTGCGACAACTAGAATTTACTCTTCCCCCGGAAGCTGCTCCACCTGATAATTTGTGTATATATACTTAACGTCCTTAAAATCCTCATTAACTGTATAGACATTTCCCAACATACTCACCCTTGTACCTACGTGTACAACTCCGGTTATTCTTACATTTGCTTCTTCTTTTGCCCTATCTATCTCCTCATTAACAATTTCAAATCGTTCCTCAAGCTTCTTTTGCCTTGCAACCTCCATAACCTTTGCACGGACTATTTTTGTGCGGAGAGCCTCCGTTTCCTTGGTGTATTTAGCACCCGGCATCCGATCGTACATTTTAAGACTTTTGTCAAGGAGTTCGACATTTGCATTTACTTTTTCAAGTGTCTCGGTAAGAATTGCAACCTCCCTCATATGCTCAGGTGTAACACCTGCAATAAGCATAGTACTTGCGCCTAATGCATTTCCTACATGCTTTGCCAGGATTCCCTGCATGCCTGATATATTGCCACCTATAATCATACCTTTTTTTGAGTTGACATACACCTTATTTCTTGCCACAATGTCACAGTCAAGTATTGAATCCGCATATACGTCGCCCCCTGAATTTATTGTACACCGCTCCATAAAGCTGCAAATTACGTCACCCTCTGCAACTATGGTACATTTATTCCTTCCCTGAATCCCTTTTCTTATGGTAATTTTTCCACCTGAAATAAGACGGCAGCCACCTACGTGTCCATGTACATAAATATTGCCATCGGCATTTATTGTAAGACCGCTTCTCACATCACCTCTTACCTCAACGTCACCGTTAAAGTTCAGGTTGCCCATCTCAACATCCAAGTCGCCTTTGACAACATATACATTTTCAATTATGATACGCTCACCGTTCCTGTATATTCTGCCATTGATTGACGCTCTGTACTCCCTGCCGTCCTCGCTTATGGTAAAGCCCTTTCCTCTTAAAGGTCTAAGTTCACGTCCCTTTACCGGCGGCAGCATTTCTGCAAACACCGTATATCCGTACTCCCCCGGTGTAGGCGGGATGTATACTGCAATAAGTTCATCCTTCTTAACCATTGCAAGCTTCAGTGAATTGTAATAATCCACCGAGCCGTCAGCATTTACAAGGGGCTTGTCCTTAATATCCTCCATTGCAACATTAAAGCTGTACATTCCATCCTTTCCGTTTACAGGCGGCTTTCCCCTTGCGACAACAACATCCTTTCCATATTCCACATATTGAGAAAGCATCGCTATGGCATTTTTATCTATGCCTGTCGTTATTCCGTTTTCGTGGAGATAAGTCTCAATAAATTCAGGGGAAAAGTGTGGTGCCTCCTCTCCTTCCGGAATTTTAATGCAAAGAGCTACCCTCATGCGGTCGTCATCAATTTTAAGATATACCCAATCTCTTTCCATAGCTTTTCCCCCTTTTTATCTTATTAGGAATTGCGAAACTCCTTATTTTCAATGTCTGGTTATCTTCTTAATGCGTTGAAGGATTCGTACAAATCTATCGCTCCGTAACCCCACTGGCGGTTTGGATAAGCCATACCCGTAGTTCTCCTTGCCCCCGTCATAAGAATACGTTTTATGGATTCGTTAGTCACGTCTATATAATTATTCTCCACGACTGCCCACTGCAATATAAGTGCAATGCCTCCTGCCGTAACTGCGGACGCAATGCTTGTTCCGCTTCGACGTATATACAATCCGCCGCTGGTAAGTCCATCCATCCTCCGTGCAAACACTCCCTGCACGTCAACTGCCGGTGCCGCAATGTCGGGCTTGATACCGTCCATTCTCGTGTATCCCCTGCTGGAATTTACATAAATGGCATTGGTTCTGTAATCATAGCCTGCAACCGTAATAATACCTCTGGCATTTCCGGGCGAGCATATGGTTGTGTCAGGTGACGGCGAGACAAATTTTGTATCCGAGTTATTAAATCCATGTATGGGAAGCCATGCGTCAAAGCCCAATTGCGCGGTACTTCCTTCCCCCTTAACCCTTATAATCCAAACACCCTCTGTTGGATTTTCAAATCTGAACAAAACCATAGGGTCTCCGGTTGTTCCCTCCACAACAGTTGTCTCCACATATACGGTTGTTCCCTCATAGAGAAATGTCCTGCTGTAGGTCGTTGATTTAACTGCCGAAATATTGCCAAATACCTCTCCCGTGGGCGAGATAACACTCACATTCAGGATACCGGGAGCCTTGCCCCAAAGCTCCAACGTAAAGCCCTTATCATTGCTACCAACCGAAATTTCCATATCCTCACTGTCACCTGATACTTCCGAAGCATGAAAATGCGTTCCAAATCCCGTTTCATTTCCTGCGGAAACACATACTCCGATTCCCCTAAGCTGTGTAATAGCATTAAGATATGTCTCAATATATGTGTTCCCCGTATGTCCGCCCTGGTTTGTGCCGATGCCAAGACATATCACAAGCGGTTTACCAAGAACGGCTGCCTGTTCAACAAGATATTTTATGGCAAACATTATATCATCCTCGCTGTAACAATTTACCTCGTCAGGTATGAGATAAAACTGCCTTAAGAAGCTTTTAGCCTGCTTAAGCTTTACCATAATTATGTCTGACTTAGGCGAAATCCCCTCACTTCCTGATGCAACCGAAGCAATAAATGTTCCGTGACCATCCTCGTCAAGAGATGGAACAATACTGTACGGATTGTCAGATGCAAGTGCCTCGTTTATTTTTTCCTCCGTAAAAATCGCACCATATCCATAAGCGGAGGCTCCCTGTCCGTATACCTCCTGATTTTGATCCCATATAGACGATATTCTTGTTGTACCATCAGGATTTCTAAATGCGTCAGAGATAAAATCGATTCCCGTATCAACAAATCCAATCAGAACGCCCTCTCCTGCAAATCCAAGCCCGGGAAGATTTCTTATCCTGTCCGCCCCAATCACCTGAAGCACATCACTGTCCATCAGACCATAGCACTTGGGAATTGAAGCATATCCATATTTTAAAATCTCGTTTATATTCATAGATGCCGGTTTTGTGTAAGCCACAAGGAACCGATTATTAATTCTTGAAACACAGGCAGGATTAAATATATCATCGACTCTGTTCATGTCGTTATCATATTTGACAAGAAAGCTGAAATATTCATCTGAATATATATAGTCAGAGCAAAAATCATCCATAAAAAAGCCTTTTTTATAGACATAATATGCAGCTTCGGTGTCATATGTTTTATAATCCAAACCCTAATATCAAAAAATCATATCCGTTTCAATCTTTCAAGCAAATCCTCATCCGTTAATTTAAAAACATTGTCTATAATCCAAATGTGCATATCCTTAGCTCTCTGCTTGAAAAACTGTGTTCCCGTTGTATCATCACATGGTCTTGCAAGTATAAGTGCCTTTCTTGCATACTTTCCACCAAATTTTCTCGATACGGTTTCAAGTTCATGGAGTGCTGCTCCTCCTGCCTTACCGCTCTTGCAGGAGATAAATATCGGACAGACCTTTTTCATAAGTATAACGTCTATCTCATTTATCGTATCGTACCCCGGGTTATTTATATCATGCAACTCGCCGTCCCAGTCTATATGCGCACCTATAAGCGCATCGGAAAACAGATATCCGTCTCTGGTTGCCACCTCGTAAACGTGCAGCTCCAAAATATTTCCCGCCTTACCGATTATCCTTTTTATCATATTGTTTTTATATTTAAAATAAACACGCTTGCCTGCTTCACTGTATTCCCTGATAAGTCCTGCCTGATGTAAATCCCGAAGAAGCTGTATCGCCTCCCCCAAAGGGTTTCTGAAAAGCTCTACCCAGCCCTCATACTGATCAGGCATACTTTTTCTAAGCTCATCTATACGTGCACAATATCTGTTCCAATTACCCTTGTGCTTTTGACAAATCTTCCATGCCGCTCTTACATCCTGCCTGAACTCATCATTGAAATTCCATACGGAATAATTACCCGTCTGCTTTGTAAGCACACCTCCATGTAATATTATGTCATCCGCGATACTTAAATTGTAATGGTAATCGGAGGTCACAACCTCTGAACCTCTTATATCAATCTCCGTTCCCGTAAACGGGTCAATTCTGAGCTTGCTTATATCCATCCTTGCCGCAATACATCCAAGCGCAATAAGAATAATCTCGCTTCCTCCCGTAAGCTCGAATCTAACGCCCGGATTTTCCCTTATAATATCCGTCATCATAGCAATAGTACCGTTAAGGTCATCCTTTGGCACCTCAATAAATTCAAGCTCCGTATCGGGACATTTGTTGTCACGAAACTGCTTAATATCGTTTATACGCTTTGTTATCATATTATCCTTGTGTCCTAGAAAAATGATTTTTTCCGGTCTGTACTTTATCATAGCCATAACATTTTCCAAGGGCTCCTCAGAATAAAACTCTACCATAACCTTTGTGCGACCCATGCTCAGCTACCCCTTCTGCTTTCGGCTTTCTTTTCTTACTTATATTATACTTTTTATATCGAAATATAGCAACAAAATACTAGAATATTTTAATGTACTGTGTTAAAATGTTTTAATGTAAACTTGTGTTAAAGGTTTGGAGGACATTTCAATGAAGGCTTTATATAAAAGAATCGTAACTCTTGGCATGATAAGTGCAACTCTAATTCTCGGCTGGGTATACTGTATGGCAGAATATCGAGAGTCTCCTGCATACATTATCATAGTTTCACTTGCGCTTGTCATATCCGTTTATGCATTATTACTTGCTCTCATGGATTTACACAGTGCAAAAGAGGAAGATATGAGAAAATATATAGATGACGCAGTAACTTCTCTCCTCTCAAAGGAGGATGACATAACCGTAAAGCTCAGTAAAGCTTCCTATATTCAGGTACGCAATATATCAGAGGTTATAACACGAATGGAGGACTCAAATGCCGTAAGCTCTGAACGGCTTGAGCGTATTATAAAGAGAACAACCTCCTCCTCAAAGCAAAACACAACACAGTCAATAAATAAAGCACTGAAGTTTTTAATAAAATATAATGATGCAAACACGAATAAGCTTGTAGATTCCGTAAATACGCTGACAAGTGATTTAGAAACGCTGACTTCACTTGTAGACAGATGTTCAGAGGATGAGCGCGCTGCCTTTGCAGAAGCTATAAGCGCTCTTTCAGATGACGTCATGCAGGTACAAAACAGAATCGCCTCCATGTCAAGTAAAATCTCAGGACTTTCAGTAGACACTGTTTCTGATGTATCCAAGGACAGCCTTGATATATTTGAGGAAAATGCTGATACTGAAGCTCTCCCTGAGGATGAAAATTTGATGGAAGCTGCGGATGAGTTGGAGGAAAATTTAGAGTTTGCCACAGATGATGAAATTACCGACGCTGATGAGGTTTCCGTTGAGGAGGCTATAGAGGCAGCGGCTAAGGCTGATGTAATACCTTTTCCAAGTAGTGATGAGGATGCCACAACTGATGCAGCCTTTGAGGAAGTTCCTGCTCCTGAAACCAACGCTGAGCCTAACAAGCAGCTGTCACCGGATGAAATCGCTGCATTATTTGCTCAGGCAGCACCTGCATCGGAGCCTGAACCAGCAAATGACGAACCTGATATATCCTTAGACGATATTCTTGATGATAAAACAGAAGAATCGTCACCTACAGCAGCTGTAAGTGACGACTCTAATAAACAACTTTCTCCTGAAGAAATCGCCGCACTGTTTGCGTCGATGCAGTAATAGCTATTTGGGATGGGGTAATGCACCCATCCCAATAACTACAATTTGGAGAAATATTTGGTGTACGCCTGCACAAAATCCGAATATTTATATTTTGATATTGATATCATATCTCCGTTTTTCATATATGCATCCGTTCGATTATAATGATCAATATAGTTCACATTTACCAGATAACCCTTATGTATCCTGAAAAAATCGGGCTTCAGTTCTTTCTCTAAATCACCGATTCTTCCATAGCACTCAATACTTTCATCTGCCAATGATATGGAAATCTTATGGTCGTTGCTCTCAATGTAATAAATATCCTCTGCATAAATCGTTCGGGCACTTTCCCCTTTTCCTATGGTAATTTTCTTCCTGCCATCGTCACCCCTCGTTATAAGCAACCTTATCCACCTCCAGCCATTTCTTATGCCGCATATATTTTGTATACAAATAAACTTTATCCCTTGTAATCATATTTACTTGTATATCCACTGGTTGATTTGCCTCCCGGCAGATAACTGCTTGAAGAATTATCTAAATTAGCCTCGGCATTATCTCCAATATGAGCCGCAGTATAAGACAGCTTTTCCAAAAATGAATTACTGCCTCCAAATATTTTTTCAAGCTTCTCCATGGATGCCGCATTAAACTTAGATTTATCTATACTAAGTTTACCATTACTCTCAACTGTTATTCCAATCTCCGCAAGCTCCTCCTTATTTTCCTCGGTGAGCTCGTTTAAGCTGTTGCGGTAAAATGTATTCAGCGTTCCAGGCGTGTACTTCATCGCGGAAAGCATATCATTGTAGCTTTCCACCAAAGCTTCTGCTTCCTTATAGAGTTCGCTTGTATCACCGCTCTCCTTTGCTTTACTCATAACACTGTCTTTTTTGTCGTCAGAAAGTTTATCCGCATAGCCAATAAGCTTATCTGCCGCCTTACTCAAATCCTCGTATTTTCCAAGCTTTACAGAAGAAATGGCAGTTCCTGCCTTTGTGTTCATAACATTGAATAATGAACTGGAGCCATTTTGATCCCTCATATAATCCAAAAGACTGTGATGCTGGAGACTTACGCCTGCCTTGCTCATATTTTGATTAAGCATCTGTGATGTAATTCTCATATAATTTCCATCTCCTTTAATAACTTTCTATTTTTTTTATCGTCAAATAAATGCAATATCAATACCAAAATTACGTCAATGGACACTAAAAGGACGTAAATGGACATGCAACATTTAAAAACAAGCAACATATACATATAAGAAAGCTTATAAGGTATATACATGAATACATTGCCAAATAACCTTGTACTTACAAATATACTGTATGCCGTCTGTCCTGATGCCATTGCGGACATACTTGGAGGAAAGTCCTATCCTGAAATAAAGGGCAAGGTAAAATTTTATCACACAACCTACGGTGGGATTTTAATTGAGTCAGAAATATTTAATCTCCCAAAAAAAGCCCCTGAGGGCTCGCCGAATTTTTTTGGTTTTCATATACATGAAAATGGTGACTGTTCAGAAAATTTTGAGAAAACAGGCGGGCATTACAATCCTTTAGACAGGCAACATCCATATCATGCCGGAGATATGCCGCCCCTTATTTCATCAGACGGATATGCATGGTCTGCCTTTTATGACCCCATTCTAACCATTGAAGAAACTATGGATAAATCTGTAGTCATTCACGATATGGCAGACGATTTCACATCACAGCCTGCTGGAAATTCAGGCAGCAAAATCGCCTGCGGCGTTATTAGGCCGTATCATTCTTCTTCACTTTCAATCTGATACACCTGATTTTCCGCTTTTGTGGCGAGCTCATTTGCCTTCTGCTCAAGCTCATCCAAATAACGCTTCATTCTCGGATAGGTAGTAATATCCTTGTAAATAAAATACAACGCAAATATAATCAAAAATGCAGCCAAAAACGTAGAGAAAATCTCAGAAATACCAAGAACAGGCAACGCCTTATATACCGTTGCACCACTTCCAACTAAAGTAACAATCGTCCTTAAGTATGCAAGATGTGTCTGTTCTGCCGATAAACGACTGTTGTGAAAGGCAAGGTCCGTTCGTATTTTAGAAAGCTCCGTGCGCTCCATGGCAAGATTATTCTGATTGAATGCCATAGCCTGCTTCTTCTTCATACTGCCCGGCATTTTCCTCGGTGTACCGGACTCAATCTGCGTCCTAAAGGAATCCTTTTTACTGTTCATTGAAAAACCTCCTAACATACCTTTATTATATTAGGAAAGTTTGTTTTTGTAAATTATTTCCCCAAAATGATTTTAATTATGATATAATTAGATACCATATTACTTTTAAGGAAGAATTCGGCTATGAATATTCAAATGCAAATAGGTGGATTATGTCTTATACTGCTTGTCTTCTACTGCTGTAAGCGCCGTAAAACCTTGGGTTTTTACAGTGGTAAGCTTTTTATGATGATTTTGTATCTTACCTTTGGCTGTATTATATTGGACATTCTGTCTATCATTCTTATTGTAAATCGATTTTTTCTTCCATTATGGCTTGTAAATCTTGAATGTAAGGCATACCTTATTTCTCTCGGCAGTATATGCGGTATGATGCTCATATATGCAAACGCAGATATAAGACACCTTGCAAAGGCTGACAGATTTACCATCTGTATTTCTGCTGTTGTAATAGCAGCCTCCATATTTGTCGTCCTATCACCAATAAACTTTTACCAAAAAGATACCGTAACTTATACATATGGAATGGCGTGTAACATCACATATGTAGGTGCATTTCTTCTTATTATGGCCACATTTTTCGAACTGATTGTACACGGAAAAACCATGAACCCAAAACGTAGGAGCACCCTTGCTTTTTGGCTTATCATATGGGTTGTGGCATGTCTTATACAGTTTTTTAACAAGGAATTTCTCCTTGTTGGCTTTGCGGCATCACTTGGTATAGCCATGCTGTTTTTTGAGCTTGAAAATCCTGAATTGTATATAGACAGCAGTACAGGTTTTTATAACAGCTATGCATTTGGAGAATTTATCAGACAAAAATACAGATTAGGGGAAGAAATATACGGAATGGTCATTTCATTGGAGGATATTCACGAAAAAGATTTCCAGATGACTCAGATAGAACTTGCAATGGTGGAGGTAAAGCAGTTTTTAAAGCAAATATCTGACGCAACAGTGTTTAAAACTGACGGAAGAGAATTTACGCTGTTATTTGAAAGCACTGATGACTTGGAGGAAGCACGTCCTGTCATTGAAGAACGCTTTGAGAAGGAATGGCTTACCGGAAACGACAATATTGCAAACGGCGGCTCCGTTTTTTTACAGCCAAATTATTTAATTATCCCTACCGGTGCCATAGCTAAAAATGCCGAAGAAATGTTAGGCCTGCTGCGATATTTCCGTTTGCACTGTGGTGATACTCTTGACGACTACACAATGATACTTGATGAAAACATGATTGCAGGCAAAAAAGGCCGTGATGAAATGCTGGAGGCAACGGTCAGCGCCATCAAGGAGGATCGTATAGAGGTATTTTTCCAACCTATATACTCAGTTGCAGAAAAGAAATTTGTGTCTGCCGAGGCATTGGTGCGCATAATAAACAATGACGGCAGCATAATACCGCCCTATCTTTTTATTCCAATTGCCGAGGAAACCGGACTTATATCACAGATAGGCGAAATTGTATTTGAAAAGACATGCCGGTTTATAAAAGAACAAAATATTGAAAAATACGGCATACAGTTTATTGACGTAAACCTTTCAGTTATACAGTGTGAAAATGAAAATCTTGCTGATACCTTTATCAACATTATGGAAAAATATGAGCTTCCTCCTAAATATATCAGCTTGGAGATTACCGAATCATCGGCAGCCATGAAAAAGAATATTATGCTTGAAAATATGAACCGCCTTATTGACTACGGCGTTATATTTGCATTGGATGATTTTGGAAACGGACAGTCCAATTTAAATTATATCGTGGATATGCCTGTCAAAATCGTTAAATTTGATTTTGATATGACNCAGGCATATTTCAAAACCGAAAAGGCAAAGTTTGTTTTACAGGCATCAGCAAAAATGATACATGACATGCGCCTTAAAATCGTGTCCGAGGGNGTGGAAACCGCCGAACAGTTTAAGGTCATTTCANATCTTGGCATAGATTATATTCAGGGCTATTATTTCTCAAAGCCACTTGATGCTAAGGCATTTATTGAGTTTCTTAAGGATAAAAATACATAATTCACTGNTCATTNCAAACCTGAAACACAAAAAACTTCAGATAATATGATTCCTCCGCAGCCCATAGTATCGGGTGGTCAGGTGCCTGTGTCTTAAATTCCACCTGTCTAAGTCTTTTGTGTACATTGTTTGCTGCCTGATGGATTGTCTTTGTGAAAAGCTCGTAATCCATAAAATGTGAGCAGGAGCAGGTCACAAGAAAGCCGCCGTCACGGACAAGCTTCATGCCTCTTAAATTTATCTCCCGATAGCCCTTCACTGCATTTTTTATGGAGCTTCTTGACTTTGTAAATGCNGGCGGGTCAAGTATTACCACATCATATGTCTTACCTTCCTGCTCCATTCTCGGAAGGAAATCAAANACATCGTCACATACAAAATGTACCCTGTCCTCAAGGAAATTAAGCCTTGCGTTTTCTTTTGCCTGCTTGATTGCAAGCTCCGAAGCGTCAACACCAACAACATCCTTTGCACCTGCAATTCCTGCATTTAATGCAAAAGAACCTGTGTGGGTAAAGCAGTCCAATACCTCCGCATCCTTACATATGCTGTGTATCGCTTTCCTGTTATACTTTTGGTCAAGGAAAAANCCTGTCTTTTGTCCGTCCTCAACATCAACAATGTATTTTACTCCGTTTTCAACTATCCGAACCTTTGTGTCAAAGGGCTCTCCGATAAAGCCCTTGCTTCTTTGCATGCCTTCCTTTTCCCTTACCTTGGCATCGCTTCGCTCATAAACACCTCTTATGGAAATGCCGTCCTTGGCAAGAATTTCTTTCAATATTTCAACAATGTCAAGCTTCAGCCTGTCAATTCCAAGTGCAAGAGATTCAACGACAAGCACGTCCTCAAACTTATCTATCACTATCCCGGGCAGAAAATCAGCCTCGCCAAATATAAGTCTGCAACAGCTTGTATCCACAGTTTTCTTTCTGTATTCCCATGCATTTTTTATTCTCANACGCAAAAAATTGCTGTCAAGCTCCTGCTTCGCATTTCTTGTCAGCATTCTTATCATAATCTTTGATTTTCTGTTTATAAAGCCTTTTCCCATAGGGTATCCGTCAAAGTCACGGACAATTACTATGTCTCCGTCCTCNCAGACACCCATAACGCTNTCAAGCTCATTGTCATATATCCATGCNCCGCCTGCCTTTATGGTTCTTCCCTCACCCTTTTTAAGCACGGCGACTGCATTTGCNTCNTATTTTTTATATTCCATATTATTNACCCTCNGCNANCTCCAACCGCAGTTCTGCCACCGTCACAGACTCATATCCGTATCCCTTAGCNGTGTTATTCATAATAATGTATGCAAGATTTTTGCCCTGTNTCTGTGTATCCACAATAAANCTNCCATACANCACAAGCGTTTCNTCGGANTATGTTCCAAGCTCNCCACGGAGATATGTNTCGTATGAGGTATCAAACACATTATCCTCAGATGTATGGATTGCTCCTTGCATTNCCTGCCATTTTAGGGAAATTNCTTGCAAACTCCTCCATCCATTCCACCTGTATTTTAATAATTTCCTCCTGAATGGCTATACGTGACTCATCTCTTACAGGAAGGCTGTCCCTAAGCTCCTCAAACCTTACCGGTGCCGTCGATTCCATCATGCGGGCATACTTCTCCATTATAAGATTCCAGCCTCTTTCCTCGGCATCAATCAAATCATTGCGGAAACTCTCCAAAAGCTCCTCCGGCCAGGCGTCATACTGACTGCGGCGCATAAGTGAAAATGTATTCCAATCATCCTGACACTCTGCCCTTCCGCCTTCATTTTTCACCTTATCAAATTGCTGCCATTCACGGCTTATAATATCCTGAACAAGTTCATCCTTTGTCATTCTCTGATTTCTTCTCTCCGTTTTTTCACTGACGATTTTTTCGATTTCAAGCTCGTCAGTAGCTTCGTCCACCAATATATTTTCGTCAAGCCCCGCAGCGAAAGCTTCCTGTTGATTCGACCCCATTCCTCTTGCCGCATTATCAACAAGCATCTGACAGTAATTATCCAAAAATGTGCTTTTTCCTGTTATAAGTCCTTGTGCAACAAGCTCTCCCTGTATTCTTCTGGCAACAGCCTCAAAGGACACCGCCACCGCATCATCCTCATTTATGGAATACGGATTGTATTTTTTATTTTCCCATGCATCAATCTGACAAGGCAGCTTTGCAATATTATCAAGCATAATTGCTAAATCCTTCAGTTTATGCAGTGTGTTCATACCTCTGCGCATCCATTTGTAATAAGGTGCATATTGCTTATCAAGAATATAGGCAATTCTCATAGCACTTTCAGATGCTTTTGCAATACATATCATGGCTGCGGTATAATCTGCCCTTGCCATCATGCGCTCATAGTTGCTCTGTGCATATTGGGAAAAATTGTGAAGCTCACCTGCAAGCTTAAGAAGCCATATATTTCTTGGATAATAGTTAAGAAGCTGCTCTCTTATTTTTGTGAACTCACCTAAATCATCCCTGAAAATATGACCATTTACGACAGCTGCCAAGCCCTCGTCTCCTACAATATTCCAAATATAGTCAGATATATTTGAAAAGTCTGTTATAACATTTTTTCCTGTATCTGCCACAGGGGAATATGCAAAAATCAGCCTGTTATAAAATTCTGAAATTCTAAACACGCCTCTTCTGCCATCTATAAATCGATTTGAAGGTCTTTCGCTGTTTTCCTCAGTATTATCATTCTGCATTACATAATATTTTGCGTACTTTGTAAGTATATTTTCATATTCAAACTGTAATCTTCCTGATATGGTATCATAGTCCTCATCAGAAAGCCACATGCAAAAACCGACCTCGTAATCATGATCCATTGAAATTTCATCGTCAAAGCCAAAGCAGTCTGAACCCTCACCAACAAGACCTACTGCTATTCTATCCTCATACTGCGGGAAAACCCTGTGTATCATAGGCGCTCCCTGCTCCCTGTAAAATGCCCTGCATCTCTGCATATTATTCCTGTAATATTTTATTTCAGGTGCATCTTCATCCTCACTATCTGTTTCCTCCAAAGCTTCATTTTCAGCATTTTCTTGATTTCCGGCAGTCTCAGAATAAACCGTTTCCTCCTCTGCCATTATTTTTTCTTCTATACTCTGTTCTTCTGCGTTTTGCTCACGTGTAACTTTTTCTTCATCATAAAAAACCGAATCGGCCACATTCATTTCCATCTCGGCTCTTCTGAATGCATTCTCGTATTTTTCCTGTATTCTGTCATAGGCTTCCGTTCTTCCCACATGCTTCTCAAGCTCCGCCATGGCTCTGCCGTAATACTTGGTTGCGACAACATAGTCCGCCTTCATATATACCGCATCTCCCATTGCCGCAAGGGCTGCGCTGTAATGGAAATCCTTTCCACCATCCTTCTCGTATATTTTAAGCGCATGATTAAGATAACTCATAGCCTCCCTATATGTGGCGTTGGCTTCCCGTTCCCTTTCACTGCCATGTAATCCGTTTTTTTCATCCTGGCTTATTTTGAACATAGTTACTGCAAGATTCGTCCTTGTCGTAGCCTGCTCCACTACTGCATTTGGGTATCTGTCAACAATTCTCAGTGCCTTTTTAAGCATATCCTCGGCACCGTCAAAATCGTCCATCTCCTGATATAAAAGACTCCAATTGTTATATAAACTGGCATAATTGAATTCATTTGGTGATAAATTTTGATTATAAATTTCCTCAACCTTGGAATAAAGCTCAAGGGACTCCTCAAGCATTCCATAAGCTCTGTAGGCATTTGCAACATTGAGCAGACTTGTAGCATACTCAACCGTATCTGCAAGTCCCATTCTATTCATGATATCTATAGTATAACGACAGCCTTCCTTCCCCTTTTCGTTTTGGCTCGTATCCCTGCAAAAGCCAATAAACTCATTTAAGAGCGTTATAACGGAATAATAATCCGGCTCCTCATAGGCTTCCTCTATACACGAAACCAAATAATTCTCTATCTCCTCCAACGTATTCTTGCCAAACATGCTGTCATATTCCAAAAGTACCCTGTTTACATCCATAACATGCCTCCAAATGCAACTACAACATTTTACATACTACCCCAAATACATATTTTATCACAGATTTCGACGTTTTTCCACTACTTTAATTCCATATTTTCAATAACTTTATAAATTTCATCAAGCCATATACCCTCAAAGTCCTCTATGTCGCCTGCATCCACCTGTTTTCTTAATTTTGGCTCTATCGGTATTTTAGCAATATTTTTAATACCGTATTCCTCTGCCGTCTTAGAAAGATTGCTCTCTCCAAATATATAATGCTTTTCATTACAATTATCACATACAAAGTACGACATATTTTCCACTATTCCAAGCACAGGTATATTCATCATTTCCGCCATGCGGACAGCTTTCCCGACTATCATTGACACTAAATCCTGAGGTGAGGTAACCACTATAATACCATCTATGGGAAGTGACTGAAATACCGTAAGGGGTACATCCCCTGTTCCGGGCGGGCAATCCACAAACATACAGTCAATGTCTCCCCAAAGTACATCACTCCAAAACTGCTTCACCGTTCCTGCAAGTATGGGTCCCCTCCATATAACAGGCGCACCGGCATCCTCCAATAAAAGATTTATGGACATAAGCTTAATGCCTGTTTTGGTTTCAACAGGAATTATATTGTCCTCCTTTGCATATGCATTTTCCTCTTCAAGCTTAAAGGTTTTGGGGATGGATGGTCCCGTTATATCCGCATCTATTATCGCCGTCTTATTTCCTGCCCTTTGGGAAAGCACAGACAAAAGCGATGTGACCAAGGATTTACCCACACCTCCCTTTCCACTTACAACCGCTATTACCTTTTTTATACTTGATTTTTCATTTTCCGGTGCAAGAAAGCTCTGCACCGTTCTGTCTGCGCAATCCTTTCCGCAGGATCCGCAGTCATGTGTACATTCCCCACTCATTTTTCACCCTCCATTAAAATCCAAAGCTTAAATAATCATCCTCCGTAAAACGGTGGTAGCTGGCATGACATCCCTCAAATTTAATACAGTACATGTAGTCATTTGGTTTGCCATCCGCAAAATATATGAGATAGTCAAATTCCTCATTTTCTATTTTCTTTACCATCACGTTTTTCGAATATTGCCCAAAAACATCCACAATATCCTCCAAGGTACAGCCATGCTTTGATACTGTCTCAATAAATTTTTTTAAAAACTCATTTTCGCCCATATGCTCATGGACATAATCCGCACCCTCGGGCGGGATAGCGATACAAAACCTTTCCTTTCTATTTGAAATTCCGATTTTACCTAAATATTCTTTTGCATATTCCGAAAATTCAGACAAACTGATATTCATTCCATAAATGTTGCTGTCAGTGCCGAGAAGACTGTTTAGGGATTTAAGCGGATAGTACAGATATATTACCTCACTGCGGTATCCAAGCTTTATCTGTTCCTCGGCAATAACGTCCATGATATTCTGCATCAGTTTTTTACAATTCATTTTGTCTCTCCTTCACAAGCTGCTTTAATGACATTATTCATGTTTCCCATGCGATAACCTTCTAAATCAAGGGCCACATAAGAAAAACCTATTTCCCTGAAATATGTATTTATTCTTTTACGGCTACCCTCCTCCATAAGCCTCGGAAATTCTTCAGGCATTATCTCAATTCTTGCAGTAAGTCCGTTTTCCTGTCCATGAATACGCACACGAAATTGGCTAAAGCCCATATCAAAAAGAAGCTGCTCCGCCTTATCAACCATAGCAAGCTTTTCCTCGCTGATTGTTTCCCCGTATGCAAATCTTGAGGCAAGGCAAGCGAGAGATGGCTTGTTCCATGTAGAAAGTCCAAGCTTCCTTGAAAGCTCTCTTATATCCTCCTTGTAAAGGCCTGCATATTGCAGCGGACTTTTGATATTTAACTCCCTTGTTGCCACCATACCCGGACGATAATCCCCATTGTCATCCATATTGGAGCCGTCAACGACATGTTTTATATTGTTTTCCTCTGCTATGCTTATAATCTGCTCAAACAAACGGCGTTTACAGAGATAACAACGATTTGGCGGATTATTTTTAAAGTCCTTTATTTCAAATTCATTATGGTGAAACTTAATTTGTTTTATGCCATATTGATTGCAAAATTCCTCCGCCTCTCTCTGCTCTCTATCAGGGAACAGGGAGGAGACCGCCGTAACTGCAACAACCTTATCTTTTTCAAGCACATCCGCTGCCACTTTGAGAAGGAACGCAGAGTCAACCCCGCCTGAAAATGCAACTGCAACGCTTTCAAGCTCAGTAAGATATTCCTTTAATATATTATATTGTCTGCCGGCTTCATATGTATCTACCATCAAGGCTCTCCCTCTTAACTGCTTTGAAGATAATTTTATCATAATATCATTTCTTTTGCATTATATCATTTCGTCAATCTTCGATTGACGATGCGCTATTTGCACTGTTTTTGTGCAAAATATAATGTGCATTTATGCACATTATATCATTTATAAAGTATTCATGCACCCTTAAATCATCTGAAAGCTCAGGATGAAAAGCTGTCACAAGCTGCCTGCCCTGCCGTGCAGCTACTATTTTCCCGTCAACCCTTGCAAGGCATTCCACATTTTCCGATATATCGTATATGTACGGCGCTCTTATAAAGGTCATGGGAATTTTACCTACACCCGAAAATTCTTCTTCCACATAAAAGCTTCCAAGCTGCCTTCCATATGCATTTCTTTTCACCTTAATATCCATTGTCTGAAGTCCAAGGGGCGTTTCTCCACAAACCTCCCTTGCAAGCAGCAGAAGCCCTGCACATGTACCAAATACAGGAAGTCCGCTTTTCACCTTAATTTTCAGATTCTCATACATATCTAAATCCCTTAAAAGCTTTCCCATAACCGTACTCTCGCCGCCCGGGATTATCAGACCGTCAAAATTCTTATCCAAATCCATACTGTTTCGTATTTCAAAATGCTCTATATTAAGTTTATCAAGCATCCTTCCATGCTCTGCAAAGGCTCCCTGAAGGGCAAGTATTCCGATTTTCATTTACTTTCCCCTCTCAGCCATAAGCAATTTTATTTCATCCTCATTAATTCCTACCATTGCACCACCTAAATCCTCTGACAGTTCGGCAATCAGCTTTGCGTCCGTATAGTTTGTCACCGCCTGTACAATAGCAGCCGCACGTTTTTCAGGATTTCCCGACTTAAATATGCCTGAACCCACAAAAACTCCCTCTGCTCCAAGCTGCATCATAAGCGCTGCATCTGCCGGAGTTGCAACGCCACCCGCAGCAAAATTAACAACGGGAAGCTTGCCATTTTCATGAACAAACCTAAGTAAATCAATGGGAACCTGTAGTTGCTTTGCAGCCTCAAACAGCTCATCACATGAAATATTTTGTATTCTTTTTATTTCTTTGTTCATTGCCCGCATATGCCTGACCGCCTGAACGATATCTCCGGTTCCGGGTTCTCCCTTTGTGCGAATCATGGCAGCTCCCTCAGAAATTCTCCTTAAGGCTTCTCCTAAATCTCTGGCACCGCACACAAATGGCACCTTAAATTTTGTCTTGTCAATGTGGTATACGTCATCAGCAGGTGAAAGCACCTCACTTTCATCAATATAATCAATTTCTATTGCCTCTAACACCTGTGCCTCCACAAAATGTCCGATTCTGCATTTTGCCATTACAGGAATGGAAACCGCCTCCTGTATACCCTTAATCATTTTGGGGTCGCTCATCCTTGAAACACCCCCTGCCGTACGTATGTCCGCAGGTATTCTCTCCAATGCCATGACTGCACATGCACCCGCCTTCTCTGCAATGTGTGCCTGCTCAGGTGTTGTTACGTCCATTATTACTCCGCCCTTAAGCATTTGTGCCAAATTTTTGTTAAGTTCATATCGATTTTCTTCCATTTTTATTTCCTCCTGTTTTGAACATCATTTAATACTTGCTTTTAACAATGAACAGTATAATGCAAAACTGGCACTATCAAAATATCCAATTTAAGATATTATGATAATGCCAGATTGAATTAGAGGTATTTGTATCAAACATTCATGTCAGATTTCATTTCAAGGCAGAACTACGTTTCAATCAGAACTGCCCATTTTATGAAAACAACGGTGTGGATAGGTACCTGTCACCTGAATCAGGAAGCAGAACAACAATATTTTTACCTGCGTTTTCAGACCTTTTTGCAAGTATTGTTGCTGCCTTAAGCGCAGCGCCCGATGAGATGCCGACCAAAATTCCCTCCGCTTGTGCAAATGCCTTTCCTTCAGCAAATGCGTCCTCGTTTTCTATTGTAATTACCTCATCATATATTTCTTTATTGAGGGTGTCAGGCACAAAGCCTGCGCCAATTCCCTGTATTTTGTGCGGGCCTGCTGTTCCCTTTGATAAAATAGGACTTGCAGAAGGCTCTACAGCAACAATCTTTACATCAGGATTTTTTTCTTTCAAATATTCTCCCACTCCGGTTATTGTTCCGCCTGTTCCAATGCCAGCCACAAATATGTCCACATTTCCGTCTGTCTGTCTCCAGATTTCAGGTCCTGTTGTGGCCTTATGCTTTGCAGGGTTGGCAGGGTTTACAAACTGACCTAAAATCACGGCGCCGTCAATTTCCTTTTCAAGCTCCTCGGCTTTTTCAATGGCACCCTTCATTCCCTTTGCCCCCTCTGTAAGCACAAGCTCAGCACCATATGCCTTAAGAAGATTTCTTCTCTCAACGCTCATTGTATCAGGCAGCGTAAGAATTGCCCTGTATCCCTTTACTGCCGCAACTGCCGCAAGACCAATTCCCGTGTTTCCGCTTGTAGGTTCTATAATTGTTGCTCCTTTTTTCAGCTTACCGCTTTTTTCCGCATCCTCAATCATGGCAAGGGCAACTCTGTCCTTTACGGAGCCTGCCGGATTCAGGCATTCAAGCTTTACGATAATATTCGCCTCAGAAGCACCCGCCTTTTTACTATATCTGTCAACTTTAACCAATGGTGTTTCACCTATTAATTCTAATGTACTTTCTTTTATTTCTGACATATTTTACACTCCCTTCATCATTGAACGTCAGCCTTTCCATATTTGCCTTCGGCAATATAGTCTTTCTTTTATTTCCTTCCGTATTTGCTTAGTATATCTACATAATTCTGCCCCAAAATACTCAAAGGCATATATTTGCGCTTAATATATCCGATTGTCATTTTGTCCTCCGTATCAAGGGGAACAGATTTATATTTCCCTCCGTTTAAATCCTCACATATAATACCTGAACAAAGGGTATATCCATTTAGACCCACCATGAGATTTAGCATAGTCGCCCTGTCGTCCGCCTTTATTATTTGCTTGTAATCCAATGTGCTGAGCACCTCCTCGGCAAAGTAAAAGGAGTTCTTATCCCCCTGCTCAAAGGAAAGGCACGGATAATCCGAAAGCTCCTCAAATTTTATTTTTTTCCGATTTGCCAGCGGATGCTCCCCGGAAAGATAAACGGATATACCGCATTCAAAAAGCGGAATAAACTCAAGGTCGTTTTCTGAAAATATTTTTTTCATAACCTTGTCGTTAAACTCATTTATGAACAAAACGCCAATTTCACTTCGGTAATTTTTTACATTATCAATCACCTCATAGGTTTTTGTCTCATGCACTGCAAGCTCGTACTCATCAAGTGCAAATGTATTCGCAAGCTCCATAAACGCTTCAACGGCAAAGGAATAGTGTTGCATTGATACGCTGAATTTCTTTTTGGAAGACTTTTCTTTATCGTACCGCTCCCGAATCAGCTTATTCAGTTCCACCATCTGTCTTGCATAGCTAAGGAACTGCTCGCCCTCGGTTGTTATAACAATTCCCTTGTTCGTCCTTATAAACAGCTCTGTTTTTATCTCATTTTCCAAATCCTTTATGGCACCCGAAAGTGCAGGCTGGGACACAAACAATTCCTCCGCCGCCTTGTTCATGGACTTTTTTTCTGCAATCTTTACAGCATATTCTAACTGTGTAAGGGTCATATATTTTCCTCCATGGTATTGGACATAACCACATTGAAAGTTTTTAAATGCTAACCGCCTCAAATGCCTGCGACAGAGCAGCAATAAGGTCGTTTACATTTTCCGTTCCTATAGAAAGACGTATTGTGTTTGGCTTAATGCCCTGGTCTAAAAGCTCCTCCTCCGTAAGTTGTGAGTGGGTGGTGCTTGCAGGGTGAATTACAAGGGATTTTGAATCCGCAACATTTGCAAGAAGTGAAAATATTGCAAGATTGTCAATAAACTTCTTTGCCGTCTCCCCGTCTCCCTTTATCTCAAATGTAAATATTGAGCCGCCGCCATTTGGAAGATATTTCTCATAAAGCTTGTGGCTTGGTTCACTCGGCAGCGACGGATGATGCACAGCGTCAACCTGCGGATGGTTATTTAAATATTCCACTATTTTCAGGGCATTCTCCACATGTCTTTCAACCCTGAGGGACAGGGTTTCAAGCCCCTGAAGGAATATAAATGCATGGAAAGGCGAAAGGGTTGCTCCCGTATCACGAAGCAGTATGGCTCTTATGTATGTAACAAATGCAGCCGGTCCTGCCGCCTCCGCAAAGGATACTCCATGATAGCTCGGATTAGGGTCAGATATCCAAGGATACTTTCCCGAAGCCTTCCAATCGAAGTTGCCGCTGTCCACTATAACTCCTCCTATGGCTGTTCCGTGTCCGCCGATAAATTTTGTTGCTGAATGTACAACAATATCTGCGCCATATTCAATAGGGCGAAGCACATATGGAGTTGCAAATGTGGAATCTATCACAAGAGGTATTCCATGCTCATGAGCAATCTTTGCAACAGCTTCTATATCAATAAGGTTAGAATTTGGATTGCCAAGCGTTTCAATGAAAATCGCCTTTGTATTTTCCTTTATTGCATTTTCAAAGCTGTTTTCCTCCTCCGGGTCTACAAAGGTTGTGGAAATACCAGAGGATAACGGCAATGTATGTGCCAGAAGATTATAGGTTCCACCATAAATGTTTTTGGATGCCACAATGTGCTCACCGCTTTTCGCAAGGGCAAGTATTGTGTAATTGATTGCCGCTGCCCCTGAGGAAAGTGCAAGTGCTGCAACGCCACCCTCAAGTGCTGCAATTCTCTGCTCAAATATATCCTGTGTAGGGTTTGTCAGCCTTCCGTATATATTTCCTGCATCACGAAGTCCAAACCTGTCAGCTGCATGCTCTGAATTGTTAAACACAAATGATGTAGTTGCATATATCGGAACCGCCCTTGCGCCTGTTGCCGCATCCGGCTGCTCCTGTCCTATGTGTAACTGCTTTGTCTCAAAACTCCAATTTTTTGAATCATTAATATTTGCCATAATCATTACCTCCGTATAATTAATTTCTTATTTTTCCTGCAAGGTGTTCCTTGAATTGTCCTTATTATAAAACGGGGATACCATTTTGTCTAATACATGAAGATTATGTTTGGTTATAAGTAATNGTTATAGCAAGAGTGACAGCTAAACGGGCACTTNCATTAATAGTATNCTAAAAATTGCCGGTTTAAAACAGCCTTATGTTATATAAGGATATCTTGAACCGGCAATTTAAGTATCAACATCTTCTAATAATTTTTTATGCTATAGACGCATGGACTGTCAGCTTAAATATCTGCCTAAAACAGACAAAAACAACTCGACNTCCAGAGGCTTGGAAATATGTGCGTTCATACCATTTTTTAAAGCTGTCTCCTTGTCCTCCTCCATCGCATTNGCTGTCATAGCAATAATCGGGATAGTTTTCGCATCCTTTCGGGATAGTGCACGGATGNTGCGCGTAGCCTCGTATCCGTCCATGACCGGCATCTGCACATCCATCAGAATGGCATCATAGTAGCCCTCCTCCGATTTGCCAAACATTTCCACCGCATCAGTGCCGTCAGGTGCACTCTCTACAATAAATCCCGTTTCTTCCAGTATCGCTTCCGCAATCTCCCGATTTAATTCATTGTCCTCAACCAGCAAAATGTGCTTGCCACCAAAATCCGCTACCGTCCAAGAAACCTCTTTCTCTTTTTCAATCAGATGGTTCGCNGTCAACAAAGCCGATTTCAAATCGGACATGAATAGCGGTTTTGCACAGAAAGCGGTAACCCCCGCACTCATGGCATCNTCCTCAATCNCCGNCCAATCGTAGGCNGTCANAATAATNATNNGNGCTTCTTGCCCTATCTGCGGACCGAATCTTCNGTGTNACCTCAAGCCCNCTCATTTCAGGCATCTGCCAGTCAATNATNTAGGTNTGGTANGAATCNCCCTCATCANGNGCNNTTTTAGCCCTATGGACGGCCTCTTTNCCCGACACNGTCCANTCNGCCCGCAGACCNATCTGTTNNAGCATTCGGGTCACACTTTCACAGNTNTCNNAGTCATCATCNACCACCAANNTNCGTAATCCCTCCAGCTCCTTAATCTGAGCGGCGTTTTTCTCCACATCCTGAAGCTTCAGGCTAAGCTCAACCCGAAATTCGCTACCCTTGCCTTTNTCGCTCTGAACGCTGATGTTGCCTCCCATCATATCCACAATGTTTTTTGTGATAGCCATTCCCAAGCCTGTCCCCTGAATACCAGTCTTAGTGGTGCTGGCCTCGCGCTCNAAGGGTTCAAAGATGTGCTCTATAAATTCCTCTGTCATACCAATGCCATTGTCCTTGACAATGAACACATAATCACCGTAACCGCGGTGGAAGGTCGTCTGCTGCTGGATACGAAAGCTCACTGTTCCNCCGGCAGGCGTGTATTTCACAGCNTTACTNAGCAGGTTTACGAACACCTGACTCAATTTTAATGGGTCAGCCATTACATCTTCGTTATTAACATTGAGTGTATCGATAAACAGCTCCAATTGCTTCGCCTTTACCTGCGGCTGGATAATATTGACCAAGTTGTGGGTCAACTCAGAAATATTGCACTCCTGTTCCATGACCTGTACCTTCCCGCTCTCNATNCGGCTCATATCCAAAATNTCATTGATGAGNCTNAGCAGGTGGTTGCTGGAGGAGAGNACCTTTTGNANGCAATCCTCNACNTGNCNCTTNTTATCAATANGNCTGACCGCCAAGGTGGTGAATCCGATAATGGCATTCATAGGCGTACGGATATCGTGGGACATATTGGAAAGGAAGGTTGTCTTTGCATTNTTAGCGTGCTGAGCCTGCATCAACGCATCCTGAAGNGCCTGTGTTTGCTCTCGCTGTTTTTGTACTTGCGCCGTTATATCTCGTGAGAGAACCATAACCATGATGTCATTCGTCCGTTCATCNCTGGTCATAATAAAGGATTGGCGTACACACATTTGTTGNTCTTTCGAGGTCCANCCCCAGTAATCNACCGTGACTTCGGCTTCCCCTTGCTTGAAACGNCGTTTCAAGTTTTCCAAATTCGTTGCATCGTTATATTCCTCCAGAGACTCCTCCAAAATGAAGTCNCTCCATTTTTCAAAGCAAAGTGAGGCAGGACAAGGTGCTGACAAGCCGACCTTCTCCAACAAAGAGACCGTATTTCCATCAATGGTGCGGGTCACATCCTGTTCAATCCGATCCTGAGTGAGATTAAACTCAAACGCCGAGAAAGAGGAGGACATAATGGCGATACGGTACTGCCGCTCCTTGCGATCCATAACGGACTTTTCCTTTTTTGCCCGAATTTCCTGTAGCTTCAGTTGGGTATTATCCTGACGGACATAGAGAATTTTGGATGCCCTACCCTCTTTTCGTTCAATACAGACACAAATGAGCAGCTCCCACAATTCCTTTCCATTGCGCATCACATGGCACTCGTAGTTAAAGACATCCTTATCTGTCAAACTTTCAACTATCCTATCGATAGAAAACTGACGACGAAAATCCTCCTTACCCTGCTCCTCAATAATATCGGCACTGTGTGCATCAATAATATCCTGATAGGAACCCTCCATGTCAAGATGGCTGCTGAGAGGATGTGCACCTGCCATATAGGAATAGTTGCCCGTTTCCAAATCTACCGTGAGATACCTGGAAGAAAAGAGAGTGTTCAGACCCTGAAGCACATAGTTGGATTGCTCATTTCTTTTTTCCAGTACCTTCCGCTCCCTATGAGAACGAACAATCAAAAATATGACATAGACAACAAACAGACCAATTAGGATTGCCTGCAAAATGATTCCGGTGTAGTTGGCATTATGGATCATTTTTTGAGTCACATTTTGAGGAAAAGTTTGAATTAAAATATAATCCGTGCCTGGAACCCGCAACGCACACAGGTTGTCCGTCAAACTACCGGAGGCGCAAACAAAGCTACCCTGTTCAATTTCACCTCGTAGCACTTCCCAAAGTTTTTCAGCAGTCTGCCCATCAATAACTCCGCTGTCCCGCAATGCATCCGGCAGCGAATTTTCCTGATTGCCACCCATAGATGATGCAATGACCTCCCCATTTCGGGTACAGAGATAGACATCCGCACTTTCGCCAAAATAGGTTACTTCCAATATTTCCTGAAGATAGTCCTCCGCAAGATACAGTCCCAACAGTACTCCTGAAAGCTCACCATCATCCCACACAGGAGCATAAAAAACCATGGTTGTTTTGCCTGTAATCTGAGAATCGAGCACCATACTGCATCCGCTTTTTCCATTCATTCCGTCAATAAAGTAGTCTTTATCTGAGCTGTCGAAGAGTGCTCCATCGGAGGTCATATTAATTCCCCGGACATTGACAAAGCTAATGGCATCAAAATCAGTGTTTTTCTCAAAATCCTTGAGCAAATCGGTGTTAATATCCGATGCGTTTAGCGCAACGCTGAGGAAATAGGCGTAGTTTCGCACCCGACGCTGTGCGTTGGTAAACTCATTTCCCAATCCTCTCGAGTTTTGCCGTGCAGAGTCCATGGCATAATTTAGGTTCTGTTCCTCAATCCGTTTACTATTTGAAACAGAGTACCATCGAAACAGCAGACAAATTGCTACCAACAAAATCAGGACAAACAACACATTTTGCCACTTGTTTTTAGCTTTACGCATAAGATGAACCACCCTTTCTTCTCGTTCATTTATACCTAATTTTAGCACTTCCTACTTTAAATGTACATAGTCTAGTTTTGTTTGCAGCAATTGAATTATATAACTTTTTGTGATAAAATTTTCTTTGAAAAAGCCTGAACGGCAAAGGGACTGATGTTCCAAGGAGGAAGAAACAAAATGAATAATTTTTCAAATGGCGTACGTTCCTTTGAGACAATAGTCGGGGTATTATTCGGAATATTTTTATCCGTATTAGCTATTGTGGCAGGCATTCAATCTCTTATCAGATTAAATAAAAGTAAAAAAACCGCTTTGCTGGACAATACAGCAAATTCTGAACAACAAATCAGGAAACCAACCTTCAGTGTTATTCCAACCATATTAATATGGGGACTGTTTGTTTACGGAATTTATATTATTGCAGGTAATATAAACTATAGCCCTGATTCAGGAACCTATTCTGAAAGTCTTGAAAAAATTACCGATAACATAATGTACTACACGCATTTTTGTTTTTTTGGTGTTTCTGCCATTATTATGATGATTACAGGTATTTATCGTCATTTTAAAATGGCAAAACATCAGGCACTTATACCGGAAGCTCAATTACAGGAATTTTTAAATGAGAAAAAAAGCAACCAAATAATGGTTGCTTCGGGTGCTGTGATACTTTTTTTAACCATAATTTTACTTATTTACAATTCTTGAATATTTATTATTTTATCCGAATATTCGGCAATTTTCATATTGTGTGTCACCATAATAATGGTATGTCCAAGCTCTTTCAGTTTTAAAAATATATTCATAAGCTGTTTTGCATTTTTTTCATCTAATGCTCCTGTAGGCTCATCCGCTAAAATAATGGGATTTTGCATGGCAAGTGTTCTAGCAATTGCCACTCTTTGCTGCTGCCCTCCTGAAAGCTCATATGGATATTTGTATGCTATATCCTCCAAATCAACTAACCCGAGACTGTCATTAATCAAGGTCTTTCTTTTACTTCTACTTATATTTTTTGCTATTAGCGGCATTTCGATATTTTCGTATACAGTATACTTATCCATCAGGGCAAAGCTTTGGAATATAAAGCCAAACTTATTTTTCCTCAGCCTTTCCAAACTCTTTTTATTCCTATAATCAACCCTGCCGCTATCAATATAATACTCCCCGTCGGTCGGCTCGGATATGCAGCCTATTATATTCAACAACGTCGATTTACCCGTGCCGGATTCTCCACATATGGCAACAAATTCACCATCATTGACTACAAAATTTATATTTTTTAATGCACATGTTTCTACATTTTTACCCTTATATATTTTAGTTATATTTTTCATCTCTATCATTAGGATTCTCCATTCTGAATAAATCTGTCTATAAAACCCGATACAATTTTGCAGGCAANAAAGCTGTTACACAGGAAAACGGCTACCACAAATATTATGCCGAACGATATAATTCTTTCTGAATAATTAATACCCAAATCATACCACCTTCTTGTAAAACGAAAGGTTATTATATATGACAGACAGCAGGCAATAGAATACATAACAAAGCATTTTATGCCTTGAATAATTGCATGCTCTCTTGCACTCACACCATAAACATACATAATAATTATATTTTTTCTTTGGTTATACAGTGAAATCAAGGTTGTCATTAACAGTCCAAGGCAGGTCATAGCAAGCATCATAAACACCTGAAGGTTTGTCGTTGTATACACATCCTTATACTGACTTTTATAATCATTTATTGTCTGGCTCACAGTTTTAATCGTAATCGGACAGTCCTGTGCTTTCGCCATGTCTCTTACATTCTCCAATACAATATCCCTATTATTTTCATCAATGGTGAAAAAGACATTATTTGCAAATGTATAGCTTGCCATAGAGGATATCTGTTGCAGATAATCATCCTCACATGTAGTAACAACCATATCATCAAGGCAAATTTCATTTTTCCCCTCATTGATTATATTGGTGGCAATCCATGTTTCTCCCTTCTTTATGATACCTCTGACAATATATTTTCTGCCATTAGATGGTGCTTCCCATTTGCTTCCCACCGGCATGAAATCCTTAAGAGAATCCCCTACAAGTAAATCTNTGTATTCGCCCTCATTAAGCACCATATGGAGCTCCTCGCTGTCCTCTATATGCTTAAGTTCCAGAAGGGATGNATCCATAAACAATGTATCAGCAACAATTACCGAATTTTTCTCCTCGATTTTGGATAGGCTAATTCCCTCTACATAATATTTCCCTGCCATCTGTACGCCATCCACATCCCTGAGATTTTGGGTAAAATCAAATATTTTCCTGCCGTTTTCTTCATTCATCATGCCCCAGCTTCCAAAACGAATTTTGTATACCTGATTTTCATTCTTATCCAGATTTTCCCTTAACACGATAATGTCCCTATAAACATTATAATAATGAATTAATGCATGATTAAGCAGGCACAATGACANGCTCATCATTATAAGCTCGAGAACAAAAAAGCCCTTTTTCCTATACAGCATTGAAATTGTATATCTGAGTATTCCTTTTATATTCATATTTAAGTGTCCTTTTTATTTATATCAGCATCCGGCATGCTGTTAAGAATATGGAAAATCGGATAGAGCATGGCGGTTACTGTTGTGGCTATAAGATAAATAACTGTTGTAGTAAAGAAAAGTATAATTTCGTCGGAGGTGCGATTCATATAATTGTCAAATATTTTATTTGCCGCCATAATAACAATNGCGGCGGCAGCCAATGAGACAGCAGAAATTTTCATATACTCNGCCACCAANAAGCCAATAAGCCTTTTATTTGAATATCCGTAAGCTCTCCTTATGACAAGCTCCTTTTTTCTCTGTATAATCCAAAAAACNGAGATAAGGACGGATATTCCCCCACAGTATACATAAATCCAAAAATATGTACTTCCTGAATCTAAATTTACTGTTACNCCNTCATTATACTCCGAGGAANTAACCGAACAGCTTCCCATTTTGCTTAATGCCGTTCTCGTCTTTTCAATCTCNCCCGCCATATCATATTTATCACTTTGAAAAACAATATTCATTCCCAATGCACTNGAATCAGAACAAAGCTGCTGTTTCAGACTGTCTCCCAAGCAGTCCGCATGCAGCACAATATACTCGTCATATTCGTTGCTCATTCCGCCGCCTATNAATCCTACTACCCTNTATTCCTCNCCATTAATTGTAAAATACTCCTCACCATTAAGCGTATGTACATATTGCCTATACGCTTCTCCAATCGCAACAATANNTTCANNTGTATCNTTTGTNGGGACTTGGGGTAATTTTCCGCTTAACATGGGNAGATGCANNGCTTCGTTATTGTACACGATGATGTCAGCGCTTGTAATTACCCTGGCATCATCAAGGGAAACATAAAANGCACGAATGANGCAGTTTCCTCTGTCGCTTTTAGAAATCCAGTCAGGAGAGAAGGATGTCCCATAATAGGACACATCCGTCTCATACTGATATCTGTTCCCATTTTTTTCCATCATGGCATTTCTTAACTTAAACTCNCTTCGGTTTCCATAATATAATGCAATAAATGAAAATGCCATTCCCACAAAAAAGCATATTGACGATGTTTTATATCNAAAAACATTTTTCATAATTTTTTACCCTTAGTACGGAGAATATCTNTNTTGNGTATAAACAAATTCATCACTATACAGAGATATTATTTTTCTTGCCCAATTCATCCAGTTATACTGCTTATATCTGTAGCTTAAGGTTAAATCCATAACCCCCTCCAAATCAGCATGNGTTACAAGCGCATACAGACCCGTATCAAAATCCGCCGTATCAATCATATACTCGCCGGACTTATCGTATATATTCTCATACACCTTTATCATATCATCCGTTATGCAAATTCTGTAGCCTGCCAGATACAGGTCCTGCACTTCCTCCGATTTTGCAGTATACAATTTTTCATTAATATGCCCAGGTGGAACACTGTATATTGTAACATAATATTTCCCCTGAGAAATATTCATATCGTATATCAGCTTTAGCTCCAACCTGTCACGCACATGGAAAAAACTTATTCCCACCGACGAGTTGTCGTCTCCATATATATCAGGGTCATACGATGCTCTCATAAAAGGTACCTCCTCCCAATACCATTTAGACAAATACAGATATAATACTGCCGCCACAACAAAAGCTATTATCGCCAATATAACTGCCGTTTTTTTTCTCTTTTTCATCATTTATGCTCCGATTTTTATTTACTTTTATACAATTCGCGTGCACTTATAAATGGTCTATTTTCCCCTTGAAACAGCAAAGCATGGGTACTTCTTCCATATTTTGCTGAGCTGTTGCTGAAATTCAAATGCGCATATGTACGTGTTGCGCTTGATCCCGGAACCGGAATGTTATCCCGTCCCTTTACGCTATCCGACTTAAGCAACGTTCCATTCTTTTTGTCATAAATAAAAAGCGACACCATACTGTCCTCCCCCTCATAGCAATAGGTCTCGGCATCCCATGAATTTCCCGACTGTGTAAGGAAATACCACATGGTAGCTCCATTCTCTGATACATCCCATGCCATGACAGCATTAGTACAAAGTATCACAGTGATTGCAACTGCCAGAACAGCACCAAAAATTCTTTCCCCATATTTTCGCATACGCAAATCCTCCTATATATTTTTGACTATATTATAACTTTATACAGCAAACACTTCAAGCAAACGGACGTGCAAAAACCGTACTTTAAAGCTACAATTTTTGCACTTTTATGTCGTTTCACATCTATATTTTTGTACTCATCTCATAATAGAACGATTCCGTTTTACCATTAAACCATGTTCTTGTGCTTATCAAATATATCAATGTCACAAATAAAATAGTCATTATCGAAGTAATATCTATCCATCTGTTTATGCGTTCAAAGACTTTTACAACCCCCCTGTCCATCCGTACAGTGGATACAACGAAAACCATTTCGCCATCTCAAAACCGAGCAGCTTTAACACCATCGGAACAGCTAAAAACAGCAGGGAAAAAAATATGGTCTGCACCTGACTTTTCCTCCATACCGATATCGCCATTGTAAGCAACGCAGTAAGGACTGCCACTATACTCTGTGAAAGAACAAAAAGCAACACAAAACCGCCAATAGTAAGCGGTATGGCAGATTTCGTAAAGCAGGAAATATTCCGTATGGAAACCCCAAGACCATGCAACGGATAAGCAGACGAGATGCGGTATATCCGGCATGCAACCGGTATCAATGTGAGTCCCACCGCTGCAATACTGCAAATCAGAATCTTATATAGCATAATTCTTTGTTTTCCTGTCTTTGTTGCACATAATAAAAAGAGCGAACCATTCTTATACTCCATAGCTATAGCCCCACTTACAGCAAGAATTATACCAATGGATAAAATGAGGAAATCGACGGAAAAGGGTTCTTCCAAAATACCAAACAGATACAAATAGCCGGTATCATAAACAAAGCTACCCCCATGAGCCTTAATACGCTCATACTGTTCCTCCACACGCAAAAAAGAAGGATAAAAAGCGAGTGTCATATTGGCCTGTGCTTTCATATTATCTGCTACAGAAGTACTCAGCTCGCCCGAACTAACCATTCTGTCAATCTGCTCAATTTTTTGGAGTGCCTCATCATACCGCAACTTCTCTGATAAAACAAGTGCTTCCTTTTCATCAGTCAGCTCACCTTCCAATTCGGTCATAATATCTCTGTAATACTGCTCGCTTACCGATGGTGTGTAGGTACGGTCTAGACTTCTGTATGCCAGCAGCCCCGCAANCAGCAAAACAATCAGGAGTACACGATTGGTAATCAGAAGCTTATACCATTCGTGTCTCATAATATTAGTGTGGGGGCGGAACGGNATGGAAAACGGCAACCGNAGCTTTTTTNCCTCCAAATTACGCATTCGGCAGAAGAACCATAAGCTACCACTGATTCCCACAATACAAATGAAAATAATCAGNGCAANGGACANGCTCAGTCTGGACATCGGATAACCAAATATATTGAAATTCAGATATGCACCATACAAATTTTCNGTTTTCATCAGTCCCAANGGGTTGATATACTTGCAAACAGCAAATACNGAGGCTGATGGTATCAAATANTACANCAGTGCACTTCCNCCGATAATTCCTGAACCNANCAAAAACGGTATCGATGCTATTTCGGACAAAATGCAGAAAACANTAAGCACAGNTCCCATTCCAAATAATAANAANGCTTTTGTTAATACAGAAAGCCATATATATCCACCAATGCTGATTGGCAGATTNCTTTCCATGTAGGAAGCCACCGACTGCAAACTGACAGTCNGNTCAAACCAGCCTNTGCTCTGACCAAAAAAAACAAGGCTGACCATGTAAAACAGTAAGGTAACTAAAACACAGTGAATAAGAAGCGCTGTCAACTTAGACACAATAGTATGAAATATACCGTATTTTGTACTTCGGGTAATAAAAAACAATTTTTTATCCTTTTCCTCCGTAATCAGACCGCCCACAAACAGCATAATACTGAGAAACAAAAGAATATCTACCCATATGCCCTGCATTGCAAGAGTAATCCCCTTTGATGGAGTAAAGTGCACATTTTTATCCGTTAAATTCTCATAGTCTCTCCCACTCTTTTCCAGATTTCTGGCACTAAAGGTATTCTGATNCGGACCGCCAAAAATAGAAATCCCACTGAGGAGCTCTTTATTTTCTTTAATATAGTTCAGATAATCTCCNTATCCTGAAACCTTTTGCCACTCCTCATACAATTCATCTACAAGTACCTGTTCCTCTTCCAANGAGGCAGTGAATTTCAGATAATCACCCGACTGATACTGCTCATAATAACATTCAAACACACCCGGATTGTTTTGCAGCTCCTGCTNGGCCANAGCATTTCCCATTTCATTTTGAAAGCTCTGCATAGTAAGAATATCCCGCACAAAACAAACCCCNTCAATCGTTTTTTTAAGCTCCGTAATATAGCTTCCTTTTTCCGCTTCACTCATTTCAGACAGCTCTGTCCAAACAGCCTTATAAGCGTTAAGCGNTGGTGTTCCCTCCTTTGGCAAAGAGGTGTACCATAATAAAAATAGATGTAGAAGTAATAAAGTAATAACAGACAAGAGAAAGCTGCGTTTTCTCCATATTTTACCAAGTTCAAAGGGAATCAGCCTCAACATNACACTCCTCCTCTCCNAAAATATGCATGTACACTTCTTCTAAATCCTTACTCTCTCCATATTTTTGACAAAGCTCTTCTACACCACCCCTGTCAATTATGTTGCCATCCCTGATTAGCAAAATTTCTCCTGCGATTGGTGCAATATCAGAAACCACATGGGTGGAGACAAGAATAATCTTGTCTCCNGAAAGTGCTTTAATTTGTTCTCTTACGCGCACCCGCTCCTTGGGGTCAAGACCTGCGGTTGGCTCATCCAGCACAATCAGCTTCGGACAGCCCAAAATCGCCTGTGCAATCAGAATACGCTGCTTCATCCCNCCTGAATATCCACCTATAGCTCTATCTGCCGCATCCTGCATATTNACATAGGAAAGNACTCTGTCAATCTCATCTCCTGCGTCTTTTTTTGAAATTCCCTTGAGGGCTGCCATGTATGATAAAAAACGTCTGCCTGAAAAGCTATTGTAAAGACCCTGCTGCTGTGGTGCATACCCAATCAGACTTCGGAATTCCCATCCCAGTCTGCATATATCAGTCCCATCCCAAANAACCTTTCCTTCCGTTGGCTTNATATTTCCTGTAATAATATTCATCAACGTTGATTTCCCTGCACCATTNGGTCCCAGCAANCCATAAATTCCNCAGTCTAANTCNANAGATACATCAGAAAGNGCAATTTTATCCTTATATTTNTTTGTAATCCCGTTAAGCGTAAGCATATCCATCAGCCTCCCTTCTTACTCCCCCGGACCAATCATTTCAATCTCGCGGTAATTTTCCCGTCCTTCAAATAAATCCTCCTTCGAAATTAACGCATGCTTATATTGATATATTTCATATGAACCGTCCTCGTGAGCCGTGGCATCATAATCATAGATAAATAAAATATCCGATGATGTTTCTCCTCGGAAATCAATTGACCAGCCATTACATAAGATAGTAAGCGGTGTATGGGTGATAGTACCTGTCTTTGTATTGACAAAATAAAAGGTCGGGTCTTCGGCAAGATTCCAGTCTCTGCAGCAAAGCGTATCACCAAATGCATCCATGAGAAAATTCTGTGGTAAAGAACAAAGCGTTTTGTTTTCGCCTGTTCTTATGTTCAGCACTTCAATATTCTGATTTTCGGTGGATGACAAATACAGACTATCTCCTATAATTTGTGATGAATTTTCATAACTGTTTGACTGTCTGCAAAGTTCCTTAAGTTTACCGTCATTGGGATTCAGAACTGCATAAACCTGAGAGGAATTATTATATAGCTCCCGATATAAATCATCGTTCCATTTTTCATCCTGCGAAATTTCTTTGCCGAAATCTGTACCACTCAGCACAAAATCATTCTGGCAGCACCCTATGACCTGCCACGAAATATTATCATCAAAAGTCATTGAGCACATTTCCCTGATAGAAAGGGAATCAAGGTCCAAAAACATCAGCTTCCGCTCAGAAGACGTTGTATATGTCAGATTTCCGTTTTTCTCCACAGAAAGCTTTTTCGTAACCACATAGATTCCATCATCATTTCCAAATACCTTATCCTCAAGCGTGAGTTCAGGGTCAAAGGTATAAATTTTTTTGCGTTCCGTTCCATCAAGCTTTGCACGGTACAAAGTAGCGGGCTGGCTTTCCACCTTACTATCACCAATCGTCATGGTGTCCTGTGACATTGAACCATCGTTATCATATTCCCGGCTTAAAATATACAAATTATCTCTGAACACAAAAAGTATAGTCGTCCATGTCGGAAAGTCATCATACAAAAATACAGCGGGGCAGTCAGGAGAATCATGCTTACAGCCAGCTGTACTGCACAGATAAATTTCTTGTCCTGTGGCGAAATCCATATACATTAAATGGGTTCCGTAAGTTCCATCCCGAAGCTCTACTGTATCATTTACCAGATAATAATATCCATTTTCCGTAATGCAGGAACCTTCTCCATAGCGACTGCTCAGAAGCCGCAGCTTACCGTTTTCAGAAGAAACATTATTGCCGTCTACACTGTGCAAAGTACTAAAATGCTCAGCGTTATCCGAATCAGAATCACCTGCTTTATCTTTGCTGCCGCATGCACAAAGCGACATACAAAATACAATTACTAACATATAAATAGCCATTATTTTTTTCATATAAAAAAGACCTCCTTGTATTGATTACAAGAAGATCTTAAATTGAAAAAGTCAAAAAACCGTCAAACCAAAAGAAAAATTTTTACACATGCGCCATTTGATGTGTTTGAAAGCTCCAGACCGCCTCCGTGCTTCCTACAAAGCAGACGGCTGATGGAAAGTCCGATTCCCATATGACCATCCTGTCCGGAAATGAGTAAATGTTTCCCTTCCCTCTTCAGCATTTCATGAGAAAACCCTTCTCCGTCATCTGAAACTTCAACATTTAACCATCCATCTGTCAGAGAAAAATCAATACATATCTCCTGTTTTGCATAACGGAGTGCATTATTAATGATATTTTCCAAAATCCGGTACAGCACGGTTGAATCCACATTTATTTCTTTATCCGGCAGTTTTTTTTGCACACGTAGTGTTATTTTGTTTTGTTCTGCCAAAAAAGACAAATCTTCCGTGATATTATCCGCAAGCTCCAATGCAGAAATTAACTTTCGGTCAAGCGGTATCTCTTCCGACTGGTTTAAAACTCTGACGGATTCTGTATACTGCTCAAGTCTCTTTGCCGCTACATTAAGATTTTGTACTATATGGGTTGCTTTTTCTATACTGACGTTACCATTTTTAAGCCCTTCGTCCAAATATTCTGTATACCCTTCTATAATGGCTATTGGATTACGCAAATCATGTGCCACAGATGCCTGCATGAGCCTGCGTTCCTCCAGCATATTCCACATGGCTTTATTATTCTCCCAAAGTGCTGTTCTCATATTCTCAAAGGAACGACACAGGTCACCCATTTCATCACTACAGTTATATTCGATTTCAAAGTCCAGATTTTGGTTTGCAATTTGCGTTGTTGCATCAGCCATGAGCTTCAAGGGCTCTTTCAGCTTGCGTCGGTAAAAAACCATACTACACAGAATGATTCCCACAAATGCCAATACTGCAGGTGCAACAACCATCGTTACCCCTGCAATCTTATAAGCCAGCTTCCGTTTCGGAGTAAGAGTATCAAAGCTTTTTTCAATTTTCTGAACAGAATATTTTCTTCCTTCGGGCTTTTCTATAATAGGACCATCATTGTCTTCCGCCTGTAAACCCGGCAAAGATGATGTATCTTCACCATATTCCAAAAGATAGGTACTCGTTATGATATTTCCGTCAGACATAGTTTGTTCAACCGTAAGATACACTGCATTGGGGTCTGGTAACAGCCAGTGACGGAAGGAAGCACAACAACCGATGATAAGGGCTGATAAGAGTGCTACAATCACTACACAGACAAACACCGTCATTATGAAGAAACGGCGCAGGGGCATGTTATTCCATTTATTCTTTAACGTTTCCATTTATAGCCTACCCCCCAAACCGTTTCAATATATTCCTCTCCCGTTACTTCATGGAGCTTTGCACGGATTTTCCGTACATGCTCCTTTATCACATCTGCACTGCCCTCTGCATCATATCCCCAAATTCGTTCATATATGCACTCCCTGTCAAATACCTGTCCTGCATTTGTTAAGAGAAACTCAATCAAATCAAATTCTCTTTTTGAAACCTCAATTTCACGCTCCTTAAAAAAAATACGCCGTTGTGAAAGGTTTACAAGGAGCTTTCCCGATGTGAGAACAGAGGCTGCCATGTGAGAGCGTTCATCTCTGCGCAAATGCGCGGCAATCCTTGCAGAAAGCTCCTTTAAGCTGAATGGCTTAGTAATATAATCGTCTCCTCCATACTGCAAACCATTTATCTTATCCTGCTCCGTAATTCTCGCTGTCACAAAAAGAATTGGACAGGAAACATGATCCCTTATCGTTTTACAAAGCTCCAATCCATCCATTTCCGGCATATTGATATCCAATATAATCAGGTCAGGATTTTTCGGCAAAAGCCCCAAAGCACGGCTGGCACTGTTTGCAATATAGATTTCATATCCCTCATCCCCCAGATGGTCGGAAAGTAACTCCGTTATCATCACTTCATCGTCAACAATTAAAATCTTATGCTTCATTCACCCACCTCACATCTTGCAATGACACTCGCTTGTGCTGTTTTTCCGTCACCAGAACCGTCATGTCTATAATATAACACTTAATATTGTGCCTGTCATTCCAAAATACATATTCCCCCCAACTCCGGTTGTCTTTGAAATATCGTTGAAATACCTCTCACATAATGTTAAATTGCGATTACACCTATAGGGAATTAAAAAGAATTTCTTATAAATCAGAAAAGAAGGGATGGCTTTCCATGAATACCGAAAGCTTCAAAAAAGGACTAAAGGACGGAATTCCTGTTGCACTTGGATATTTCGCCGTTTCATTTACATTCGGCATTGCCTCAATATTAGGGGGACTTACCACATGGCAGGCAGTGCTTATTTCAATTACAAACGTCACATCCGCAGGACAGTTTGCCGGACTTTCCATCATTGTTGCCGGCGGCTCATATTTAGAAATGGCACTCACACAGCTAATCATAAATCTGCGCTACAGCCTGATGTCATTTTCACTGGCTCAAAAGCTTGAACCACAGGTTTCATGGTATCACAGATGTCTGATGTCATATGGAGTTACCGATGAAATATTCGGNTTAAGTGCATCCAAGGAAGGCAAAATCANCCCATTTTANAACTATGGCTGCATGTGTATTGCTATTCCGGGNTGGGTANTGGGAACCTTAATTGGTGCAATATCAGGAAATATACTGCCGGGCATTATAATGAGTGCCCTTAGTGTCGCNATTTATGGTATGTTTCTCGCTATTATNATTCCNCCTGCAAAAANGAACCGTGCCATTCTGGCAGTNGTNGTNTNNGCNATGATAATAAGNGGNCTNTTTCGCATAACNCCANTCCTTGCGAAGATATCCTCAGGCTTCGTAATTATTATTGTGACACTGCTCGTTTCATGTGNNGCAGCATTGCTTCATCCAATNGANGANGAAAATCANNCAAAGGAGNATACAGAAATTGAAGTATAANATTTATTTATATATATTGGTCATGGCAGGNGTTACATACCTNATTCGTATGCTNCCANTACTNCTTTCCAAAAANGAACTTACNAACCGTTTTATNAAATCATTTTTATANTATGTNCCATATGCATGCCTCGCNGCGATGACATTTCCTGCCATACTCTCCTCCACGGCAAGTGTGCTCTCTGCCACGATAGGCTTCATNGTNGCTCTTATTGCNGCNTACCGTGAAAAAAGTCTGCTTACNGTGGCTTTGTTTGCATGCCTCGCNGTNTTTATCACAGAACAGTGTATNACTCTATTTGCTTAAGTCCAANCAGTTTACTTATCTAGAAGTCCTAAAAACTTCTGCCATCGGGTAACCTGTTGTTCCNATTCCATNAACACTCATTTTCANGTNCTCCTATCATACTTCATGNTCTTTCCTCTTGTAATTAAAACTTGNCCCCATTATAGACATAAAAATATCTGCCTGTAATCCCATGTTATTTAGTTCATCTAATGCNGGAGCATTTAACTCTTTTACCCTTAANCCGTCAGAATATATCGGCTTATATTTTNGGGATTTTGTGTTTTCGTCCTCATCACCCCANTCAAACTCCATATAGTAACCACCCGTCCCGTCTTCATGGATAAATACTCCATTGCCTTTGACAATACCGCCAGCCATCTTACTTGACCANGGTATGTCTTTGATTGACTTATATACCNTACGCCTAAAGGCACTATCTTTTTTCATCCTNAATAAGGCTTTCTTTGAGATAATCACATTCCTACCNCCGTGCATATCATATTTTTCCAGCATTGCGGTATCATATATTTCTGCCTCTGTATCTGTTTTTTCACAACTGTAATCTACAACAACTGTATTAACATTAAACTTTTCGTCCAGAAATTTCTTCATTTCTGCAATTTCTGTTTCTTCATTCACCTGCTGTAAGAGTTTTTCAAATTCATCTCCACACTTTATTCTGTTACTTGAAAAATTTACAGCATTATTGATTTGCGGCAAAATTGCCTGAATATCCATGTCCCCAACCTTTCTGCATATGCTATCTATTTTTTTTGTTCTTCTATGAACCAAGATGCGATTTTATAAATTTTTCAGTTTCTCTAAAAACGCAATATAAAATTGTCTTTCTTTGATGCAGGCTTGCTGAACCTCTATACTTTTGGGAGTGTATGCAATTGGATGTTCTAAATTATGTAGTGCCTGCTTTGTTGCCAAAATTGCAGATTCTGTTGTGTTCCCCAAAATGTCTACACTCTCCGTATTTCCTCCTCCCTTAAGCATTATATTAAGCCTTTGAACCATCATTTGTGATATATGGCTCAGCATTCCGTTTCCCTGTATTCCCAAACCATTTACACCTGTTTCCGTAGCTGCTTCTATCCATGCGTTCTTCACTTCCTCTGGTGCATTCGGTGCTACTTGTTCAAAAGCATTTTCGTCAACATCATCTTTTTTGTGTACCCCTACTTTTTTCAGTGATTCCTTTTCCCATTCTTCTAATAACTCTTCCATTCTTTTGTGACGCTTTTCCCACCATGATTCTCCGTCATCCGGCTGTGTTTTTCTTGTTCCCATACTGCCACCCATTGGACCGGACTGACCTAAATGTTCTTCGATTGACGCACCAAAGCTCTCCGTATGAAAGTTGGGAGAATATCCCGGCATGGATGCCCAAGGATTATGTACCGCCCTATCCTGTGCGGTATAACCCAACACCCATGCTTCATATTGGGGATCATTTTTCATCTGTTCCCATCCTTTTTCCGATATAGTCCACACCTCCACATCATTTCTTTGAGATGAGTCGAAAGGAATACTATTCATAAGTTGTGTAAAAAACTGTTTATATTCCTCCATAGTCATATCTTCTCTTGATACATTTTCTGCATTATTTTTTGCAAGAACACGCTGTCCTGCCCTGACCATACTTTCAACCACCGTTGCATCCTTAGGATTTTTCTTCTTGTATTTATCCACTACACTTTCCTTTTGTTCAGCCTTTTTTATAGTATCAGAAAAGCTGCTATTATTAGTTTTTGCAACCTGGTTTTTTTGTGTATTTACTGTTTTCGTCGCTGTATACCCGTACAGCTCCATTGCATACATGCCTGTATTAAAGTAATTCATAACCATTCCCTCCCGATGAAACATCCGTCATTCCACATTTACCTTCGGCAAACGGAGCGACACCTTCTTCAAATAAAAATAGCGACACTTTCACAGTATCTCCATCCATGGAAAATGTCGCTATCCTTAGCCTCACTTTGTTGTTTTCTCACATAACATTTATCGGAGGTCGTATGGTTTTATATTATATTATTTCATTNCCCTGTTACGGAATGCAAATTTGTCTGTTTCTAATAAATCTTCTACCCTGCAGCCAAGGACATTTGCAATNGCCATGACAACCTGAACNGACGCTTTGTTTATATCCTTTGTTCCAAGCTCGTACTGTTGTAAAGTGCGTATATTAACACCGGCCTTCTCNGAAAGCTCTCTCTGTGAATATCCACACTTTTTTCTTTGNAATTGAAGCTTGGTATGNTTGGTTTTTCTTTTTATAATTGCATTTACCGTATCCACGAATTTTTCCTCTGATGCTTCGTGGTGCGTAGGATACAGCTTAAAAATTTCCTCAACGGAAATGTTATCGTATATGTCTCTGAACGAACGAGCAGTGTACCATTGATAATATGCCAATATCCAACCGCACCAATATTCTGAAGAACAGTCGTATTCAATTTGTGCATCAGGAAAATCCATTGATTTCCCCGATTTTGNAGTAACCTCCATTACAAGTTCCGTCCCGGAAAAACCTGATACAATTTTAGGATTTCCTTTTCCAAATTTATCAGCATATCCACTTGCAATAAAAAGTTCCATAAAAGCATCCAAAGAGAGTTTGCATAAATTGACAGCATAGTCAAAAGCCTCACCTAAGTTTTTCATTGCATCATTTAAATAGTTTTCAGCGTAAGCGTGAATCATTTGGCTTTATCTCCTCTCTTATAATATCACGCATAAAGATACCATCTAAATCTTCTTTTTCGAGTTCTTTGTTATAAGCAGCTCTTGCTTCATCATCCCTCGCTTTGCGTTTTGCATAATAAACGGTATTATCTGCAATCTCATAACCAATGAACTTAATGGCATCAAATGCTTTTAAAGATTTCAAAACAAACTGTTCTCCAAGCCTTCCAAGTTTCATTGCATAGCCTAATTGTCTCAACGATATTTCATTACTGACAAACGATCTTGCAAAAGAAAAATACGAATCATCAGCACGATATCCTACAATGATATCATGATTTTCGAATTCAGGCAGGAAATTCTGAATAAGATATTCCTTGCCACGTTTCGCCAAAGGGGTGGAAAGCCTTGCTTTTCTGTGCAGCATCAAAATAGCAAGCCAGTTCAAAATGGTAAATTCATCTGAGGATAAGTTTAGAACAGATAAGTCAGACATATCTACCTCATACTGATTGACATAACCATCGATGTTTTCGCTGCAGGCCCATTCCTTTGCAAGTTCAATGTGCTCCGTGCAATAAAATCCCACCCCATAATCGTTATATGCTTTCCCCTTACCNAAAGCAGGATGCTCTACGATGACAGATGAACCGTGATACAAAATTAATTTGTTCATTTTTGCTTCTCCTATACTTCCACAGAAGTAGTTTTTTATACTATACTTCCACAGAAGTAGTTTGTCAAGANTTTTACTCCTNACGAAGNCGTTCCACNACTGACTTCTTTGTCACCTGGCGATAAGCAATCACAGGNACTAAAATACCAATNACNACAAAAATCGGCATAATACATATAATTGGGATTGGNGTGCCNTTGTAGGATATAAAGTAAAACATGTTTTCCGCTATGTTTTTTACAATNCCATTCGTACCAATGGATACGATTAATCCAATTATAATGGAAGCACCAACATATGTCATTCCCTCCATAATCAGCATTTTCTTTAGCTGTCTGCCCGTCATTCCTACTGCCTGCAGCATTGCAAGTTCTTTTCTTCTGGCACACACGCTTGTAATCATNATATTTATAAAATTCATCACTCCAATNAATGCAATAANGCCACTGAGNANTCCGCCAAGCACNAAAAACATTTTTCTGAAAGAATCCAATCCATCAATATATGTCTGCTTGCTCTCATAGCNGTAATCGGTATTGTCCGTGTAATCGCCAACANAGGTTTCCATATCAGATATATTATTATCATCAACATCATACGCATAGTACATCACAGTGGCATCGGGATAATTTTCAAGCAANTCCTCAGACGGAAGTATAAATTGNTCCCATATAACATACCGGTAGCTCATCTCATNAGATANGCTGACAGTTGCACAGACATTATACGTTACATCCTTATANTTTACTGCCCTGNGCCATAATGGTNTATCATATGGCAGATTTTCCAGTTCCTCCTCCTNATAGNTTTCCCCTGTGNNAGGGTTATAGTAGTCATATTCATATACGTAACGCAGTGTAACTGTATCACCGNGCTTTACCCAACTNNCATTCACATCATNATAAACCACTGCAATATTGCCCTCCTGTTTCAGCAGTGACAAGTCACCCTCTAAACAGTCCAGNTTATCNATACAATAGTCATCCATACCNTACAAATCAATGTCAACCTCATATCCGCCATTTATCTGTTCTGTGTTGTTTATAAAATATTCTTTGCTTTCCTCATCCAAAAAATCCTGTTCAAATATTTCTTTGGGCATATATGCATAAATATACTGTTCTACACCAATTCCGTACGTCCTTCCACCAGCAGACACCATTCCCGTATTCTCAATATTTTTTATGCTTTCCTCCGTGACACCATTTTCTTCCGAATACAGATGTCCGTTTACCTGAAAATATTTGTAATTTGCAAGTATATAATCAAACTTCACATCTTTTAAATATCGTTCTACATTAAATCCGTTTACAAAATTAATGACTCCGTTAAAAATAAGTATGGCAAGCAGCAATGATATAACTACCTTTACTGTTCTTATTTTATTCCGCTTTACATTTCTCACACCATCCTCCGTATAGCGCACCGCTGCAACCGGAGAGCTCTTTGCTGCAATTCTTGCCGGTTTCATGCTTGAAACAAAAACTGTAATCAATGAAAAAACCGTAGAAAAAATAAAAATCCAAGGGCTGATTGAGACCAAAACATTTATTCCTGCCATCTGCTCTGATACGATTGGTGAAAGATGTGCTCCAATAAAGTAACCTGCAAACAGACCAATGGGAATACCTATCACAGCCAGCAGAAGCGACTCAATCCGGACAATCCTTCTGATTTGTCTGGAGGTTGTTCCGATTGTCTTGAGCAGTCCATATCTTTGAATGTCATTTGATATGGATATGGAAAATATATTGTTAATTACAAGATATCCAACTATCATAACAAGCAAAACAATTCCTGCAATTACAAGCATTGTTTCCACATCCGCTGCGTTGGTTTTCCTTACAGTATAACCATTATTTACCTCTCTCTGAATATAATCCTCCCTGCCTGAAGTATCATTCTGGTATCCGTTTTCCTGCAAAACAGCAAGCTCTATTTCATCAATTTTTTTCAAATTATCAACCATAAAATACAGGTCATAAGAGCCGGCAGACATTCCCTGCAATATGTTCGTTTCCGTCATGCTGCAAACACTTTCTGCCTCGCTTTTCGAAATCAGAATATGCTCTGCCGGAGCAAGGGGATCATTCTCCCAGTATCCTGATAATACATAGGTTCTTGTTACCGGAATATTATTTACTTTATACGTAACCGTAAATTCATTTCCAATTACAGGCTCTACACCTAAAAGCCGAAGCAGCCTTGTATCGGTTGCTGCCTCATTTGTTCCCTCCTTTGGCAGGCTTCCGTATTTTGGTACAATATACATCCATTTTGCAAGATTTTCATCACAGTAGCTGACCTCAACATTACATTTATTCAGTGGGGCATCCGCTTCAGTACCCACATGTATTCTTGTTCCTATTTCCTTAAACCTGTCATCTGTTGCCAATTGCTCATATTGATTTTTATACAGCCTTGTAAATGCTCCATGTGCATATGTTCCTATCCGGCGGAAGCCCGCTTCCTCAAAGCCGTCAATAACGCTCATGGATATGGTAAATATTGATGTAAACAAAATTGTTGTCAATACAATTGCTATGATAGAAATAATATTTCTTGTCTTTGAAACCTTCATATTACCAATCGCCAGTCGGCGAATACATTTTTTATTTGCCACCTTCATATCTTCGCCCTCCTGACTATACTAATTTTCCATCTTCAATTCTTAAAATCCGATTTCCTATCTGTGCGATTTCTTCATTGTGGGTAATCATAACAATGGTCTGTGAAAACCTCTCACTTGTTACTTTTAACAGTCCAATGACATCCTGCGAGGTCCGGCTGTCCAGATTACCTGTAGGCTCATCTGCCAGAACAATTGACGGCTTTGTTGCAAGTGCACGTGCAATTGCAACACGTTGCTGCTGTCCTCCTGATAACTGGTTCGGCATATTCTTTATTTTTTCCTGAAGCTTCAATATTTCAATCACATGGTTCACGTATTCCTCATCCGGTTTATTACCATCCAGATGAATCGGCAACACAATGTTTTCATATACCGACAAGCTTGGAATCAAATTGAAGCTTTGAAAAACAAATCCTATTTTTCTTCTTCTGAAAATAGTAAGCTCCTCGTCCTTTAAGGAAAATATATCCCTGCCATCTACAAAAACCTTGCCCTCTGTAGGATAATCCAGACCCCCTAGCATATGTAGAAGTGTTGTCTTTCCGCTTCCTGATGTACCTACCACGGCGACAAATTCACCCTTATTAATGCTGATATCAATTCCCGCTAGTGCATGTACCTCATTTTCACCTTTTCCGTAAATCTTTTTTAAATTCTTTGTCTCTAAAACAACCATTTTTCATTCCTCCTTGTTTTGAACATCAGCCCCACAACCTTAGAACATCAGTCATAAAAATTGGGCTGTCGTTTTATGACAGCCTTATACTTTTTACACAAAGCCATTTTAAAACGATAACCCAATGATAAAAAATTATTCTTTCCAAATTCTTTCCATACAAAAAACAATTCTGTCAGTTTTGAAAGATTTAGGCGAAAGGAAGATACACATAAAAAACAGAGCCTTTCCCAACCTCGGAATGCAGCTTGATATATCCGTTTTCCTGCCGTAAAATCTCTCTTGCCAGATACAGTCCGATTCCTACTCCATCGGAATCGGCATGGGAGGCAGAACGCTCAAAGCGTTGGAATACCTTTCCATGCTCCTCCTCACTGATGCCGCTGCCACTATCTGCAACCTTGATACACAAAAACATTTCATAGCAGTCAACTGTCACTGAAACTACACCGTTATCCGTATATTTGATGGCATTATCCACAATATTTCCAACTGCCTCAACGGTCCATTTTTCATCAAACACTGCATATTCATCGACAATGTCTACGTTAAATTCCAGATTTTTTTCACGTGTAATTGCAATATACTGATCCCTGATTTTGCAAAGCATGCCCTCCACAGAATGTCTTGTAGGGTTCAGCTTTAATATTCCTGTCTCAAGACGTGACATTTTAATCAGACTCCGAATCAGGAAATCCAATTTTTCCGTCTGACTGTACAATCGTTCTAAGTTATCCTTATCCTCTTCCGATAAATCTTTTTCCCGCAATATTTCCGCATAAAGCTTTATGTTTGCCAATGGTGTTTTTGTCTGGTGCGAAATATCCGATATAAGCTCTGTCAGCGTTCTCTTTTCCTCCCTGACATTACTGGCGGCATGTTCCGAATTTCCAAGATACTTTGACATCTTGAACTCTATCTCAGACAACAGGCTTTCATCTATTGTACTATAGGTAAAATTCCCATCTATCGCATTCGTAATCATCGCATCTATTCTATTTAATATTTTTCTTACCTTTATGTGCTCATATACTGCAACAATTATTGCTATAAGTGCTACCGCGATTGCAGTAACTGCTACTGTTTGCCATGTGCCTGCCATACGTACCCTACCCCATAAACTGTCTTAATGTATTCGTGGGCAGAAAGCTTATCCCTCAGTCTTTTTACGGTAACAGACAACGCATTTTCCTCAACATATTCTGCTCCGTCTGACCATATTCTATCTAACAGCGTTTCCCGTGATAGTGTAATACCCACGTTTGCCGTCAGAATTTTAAGCAGCTTCTGCTCCGTTTTGCTTAATTCTACAGGTTCTCCATTGTGAGCAAATTCCATTCTGTCAAAATCGAAAACATAATCATCGATTCTAAGTTTCTCCCCTTTTATCCTGCTCTCATCACTTTTTTGTTTTCTTCCAAGCTGTGTGTTTACTCTGGCTCTCAAAACAGCCAGACTAAAAGGCTTTGTAACATAATCATCCGCCCCATGCTCCAGCCCCGCAACAATATCTGATTCCAAGTCATTGGCTGTCAGCATAATAACAGAACTGTCACTCTCTTTCTTTATATCATCCAACAGGGAAAAACCATCTCCGTCCGGTAAATTAACATCCAGAATTATCAGGTCATATTCATTATTTTTTAATTTCTGCTTTGCATGCAGCACACAATTACAGCTTTGTACCGTTATCTCCGCAGAACCAAGTGCACGACAAAGTCCAAGTGCCAAAGACTCGTCATCTTCGATAATCAATATTGAGCTCATTTTGCAAACTCCTTATTTTTCTAATATTGCACAACTATATTTCTTATATGATTCTATATTATATTTAGGACACTATTTTTTTGCAATAAGATTTTGGCTACCCCTTGCTGTGTATCATACTATGCAAAGATTAAATAAAATGATATGTAAATTAAAGATTCAGTGGAAGGTTATGATTTTCGGACTTTTAATATTAAAAACTATTGCATTTTCTGCACGCATATGGTAGTATCCTTTTAAAGCATTGCTATACTATTCTTTAATGGGTAAATCCTATTTCGGACATTCAAAGAAAAGGGCACATCTTGCGCTGTAATTCGAGTCTAACAAAACAGGTTACTTCGATGCTTTATTTCACAACGAATATTGGCAGAGGAGAAGTTGTTTTGTGCAAAACATATTTGACGCTTTGGTTTGAACTTAAACACATGCAATCTTCTCTGCCTAATAGCTAATTACAGGAGGAGATTATATGAACCAAAAAACAAATGTTAAAAACTTTGAGGAACTGGAGTTTCGGGATGATTTTATGTTTGGGGTTATTATGAGAGACCCTAAATATTGCAAACCATTCCTAGAGACAATACTGGATATCAGTATATCAAATATAGAATATCCGAAAACGCAGGAAACCATAGACATTACAGCAAATGCAAAAGGTGTAAGGCTTGATGTGTATGTGGAAGATGAACATAATACGATATACAACATTGAGATGCAGGTAACAATTAATAAAAACCTGCCGAAAAGGTCAAGGTATTATCAGGGAATGATAGANCTTAATATATTGGAAAAAGGCGAGGATTATAAAAATCTGAAACGGAGCTATGTAATTTTTATATGCACCTTTGATTTGTTTGGTAAGGGACGACATATATACACCTTTGAAAATAGGTGCATACAGGACTATGGTATTGCATTGGGCGACGAAACAACAAAAATAATATTAAATACAAAGGGAACGATGGATGATGTGACTCCCGAAATGAAACGACTGTTAAATTATATAGATGGTCAGGCNTCNTCAGATAAATTTACAAGGGAACTGGAAACAGCGGTACAATCCGTGANAAATAATGAGAAGTGGNGGGTGGAATATATGACTTTGGAGATGCGTTATAAGGAATTTTTACAACAGGGCTATGAGGAAGGTTTGGAACAAGGTTTNGAACAAGGTTTAGAACAGGGTGCGAAGCAGGGTTTGGAACAGGGTTTGGAACAAGGTTTGGAACAAGGTGCAAAACAGGAAAAAATACAGATGGTAATGAGGATGCTGAAATCAGGCAAGTTATCTGTAGATGAAATTTCCGAATACTCAGGGCTTGCTATTGAACAGATATTGGAACTGAAAAATGAAATTTCCAAGTGAAGGCTTACCACATTCCCACTTAAACACAGCCTTATCATAGTTTTATGATAAGGCAACCAATTAGTTTTTACAATAAACTCTTTGTAGAATTCACTATACTATCGGTTGAACAAGAAATAAAAATGGCTATCTCCTACGGCAATAGGTGATAGCCTTGATTATTTGTTCACTTTTTGAACGGCAATAACATTCTAGTTTGCCTTTTATATTCCTCAAATTTCGGTTTGCAGGATTGCCGTCCATCTGCNAACGGAATNCTGACNGCAAAGAAAAGAACCGTATTAGCCAGCGCACCAATCCCAAGATACCATACATCGGGAAAAACCGAGATCACTGAAAAAGCAATACCCCACCACATCAGTATCTCNCCAAGATAATTTGGATGNCGAGAATATTTCCAAAGTCCGTCNCGAATAAAGACATCGGTTCGNTGCTTTCGGAAACGNTGCATCTGATAATCNGCAATGNCTTGCATNGTGNNTGCNCCNACCGANACGCCAAANAAAAGGAAACTNCCCACATTCCANGNGGCTTCATGCAAAAAGGCNTAANCNGCCGGAAGNNTACAGGCNTACACGATCAGCGTCGGAACCATATGAATGCCAGTAAAATTGACAANTGGATAGAAAANGCCNGTTTTTTCCTCCANCATAGTGTAACGCCAATCNTGATGCGTAAGGTCCTTAAATGTATAGNCCCAATTTCCGGTAAGTCTTATACCCCANAGAATAACCGCCGTCAGCAGAAGAACACGAACCACAGTAAGCTCCCTGCCTATTGCAAAAGCAACAAGAATGACAATGGGCTGAACGCTCCAATANGGATCATATACCGATGCNTTGCCGAGAACCANGCTNAACACAAACGTAAGAACTGTCGCGNCNACATCNGCAATAAGCAGATNCANCCACCAATCAAANGGCAGTATACGATAAACAACAATTCCGACGATGGCGGCGAGTATGTAAATAACCGTGATGATAACAAAACTCGCTGTGCGATTTTGTTTAAATGCGTTCAAGTTGATCCTCCTTTTCATGCCTGACGATNCAGNCAGNACTTTTACAGTAGTTTTATCAGTTGTTAAAAATCACACAGAAACTTTGCACANCCCACATCATACTGNNTAAGCGGAATACCATGAAANTCNACATCTACNCCTGTNNNGNCTCCTTCCAATATGNTGCCAGCTCCCTCGTATAGTTCAGATATCAATTCTGGTCGAACTGGAATTGAACCATGGGAAGGGTAAATCTCATCAAATCTCCCCCGACATTTCTCCAATTTTTTCAGGCTGTGCATATATGCATGAAACTCCCGCTGNACCCCAAACATGAAAATAACACCATCCTGAACGGTATCCCCGCCATAAAGAATACGATTGTCAATATCCAGCACAGCGATGCTTCCTGGCGTATGCCCTGGTATGTGGATAATCTCTAACTTCCGATTGCCAAGATCAAGGATGTCTCCATTTTCCACGGGGATAAAAGACCCCGTTTTCTTTTGCGTATGATAGTAATTTGATGCTTCTGCCGGGCTCATGTAAAACTTTTCAAACTCACCATTGCTCCCAACATGATCTATATCACCATGAGTGTTAAGTAGCTCTATTGGCAAAGATACCAACTGCTGTGCAATTTCTTTCGCATTGTTGATTTTCATACCACTATCAATCAAAAGAGCCCTTTCATCACCTGCCAACAAAAAGAAGCGGACACCTTCATCCTCTATCCGCCAGCTATTCATTGACATTTTTACAATATCCATTTTACAAACCTCCTGCAAGTATTCCTGATACGCTCTCATCCATTATAACAATAAAATCTATTTATGTCAGCTATACATCTTCTACATTAGCGGTTTCTTATCTCATACGCAGTATATTCCCTGTCAAAATGATACCCTAGCTTTTTTGCCAATCCAACCGACATCAGATTCTGAGCATCCCAGCTCGGAAGCAGGTTCCTGTCGAGACACTCCAAGATAAGCTTTGCCGCACATACATAGGCAAGNCCNTGTCNCCTNTAATCNNCCTTGGTATCAATCTCAATTTCAATTCCATCGTTAAANCCNGAATAAGAGGAACANCTNGCTACAATTTCCTCNCCTTTNAGAATAACCACTCCCAGTCCGTACNGACGATATAAGTCATAGTCCGGATAATTTGCCACNCCGTCCCTGCACCACTCCAAAGCCATACATTGGTTAAATAATTCCTCATCAATAACAGAAATCCTGTACTCACTGGAAAGGTTAAAAACCACATTCTCCAGTTGCTCCCTGTCAAAAATNTTCCGTTCCTTTTTTATGGCATAGCGAACCACCTTCTTGGCTCTATTTCCGTAACACTCCTCAATGATTCCATTCCAACCATCATTCTGTGGAACAAAAATCATAAAATTTTTCTCTCTGATCAATGGTTTCCAAAGCAGAATATCTCTACTTGGGTTTCCCGCAAGGAAAGCGAAATCACCTAACACTACCGCTCCACTGGCAGGATTTGCCTCATCATCAACATAGATATCACCCATAATTCCCTGCAATGCAGACCATACACAGCCTTCCTGCCAGTCAGCAAATAATTTCTCCGCCTTTTGTGGGTTTTCTAATTTAACAATCAAAGTTGTATCCTCTCTTAAAAAATTTTCTTTTTTCACTAAATATTCACAAACTGAGTTCGTCACATACCAAAACATCACTGGTGGAATATCATTTCCCGATGCTCAATACTGTGCGGATTCACTTTCTACAAGCATAAACTCTTTTGGGAAACTTTTACTAAGTGTGCCGCTGTATTATATGATTTTATAATATCTTGTGCACGTCCCTTATTCATAGACTTCTCGATTTCGCAGCATTCCTGCTATTGCTCACTCACTAAAAAATATTTATTATCTACTTTTATATTACAGAACTTAAAGGTTCATATGATTCTTCATCATTCAAGATAATATTTGGAATATTGAAATCAATATATAAATCTTTTCTAAATCCTACAATGATAACTCTTTCTCTTTTTTGAGGAACACCATATTCCGCTGAATTAAGACCAAAATATTTTATTTCATTGTAATTATATTCGACAGAACTGGTAATTTCAACTTAATTCTAAACACTATATAATCATAACATATCAAATTTCCTGAAGAATTGACTCATTACAAAACAGCCACCAATCATAGTAGAATACTACTAAAGAATAGTGACTGTTTCTTCTATATTCAATTATCAACTGTCACACATATAATAAACCACAAAATCATTACTAAAATTATTTATATACCTATAATCCTCGTGATGATTTTGACGCAACATGAATTGCTTTTTTATTTTGTTTGGCTTTAGCTTCTCCTCTTGAAACAATTTGACGTCTAATTTCATCGTAATCTACAGTTGAAGCAGGACGAATTCGTATTTGTATTGCTGTACCATGAATGTTTGTATCATATTTTTTCTGAATAATTTTCCCCTTTTCCTTTTGAACTTTTATCGCAGACTTTCCACTCGCTAAAATAAAACTAGCATCTAATTCAGCACACATTTCACTAACCATATATAGCCCATATCCTGAATTATCCCACTCATTCCTTAAATGTAGTGAACCGTTCCCAATTATTGTTTCTGATATTCCAGGTTCTAATGAAAGCTTTATTGCATCTTCGTCAGAATTTATCATGTGTGAATGATTTACATTTTTACACAAACTTTTCTGTATTCCTATCCCCTCGTCCATTATTGCCAATTCCACCAAATCATAACTTGGCCAATATTGAGCACAATACCATATTATATCTGATTTACTATGTTCGGGAATATTCCTTATCAACTCTCTTATTACAAATGCTAACCATTTTATAAATCCTTCATTTCCCTGTCCCACAATTTTAGCCATAGTTTTTGCCTTTTTTTCAATCACCTCTTGTAAAACATCAAATGTTTTCTGACCTTCTTCTCTTAGTTCCTTTACGCTAAGTTTTGTTATACAACTATAATTATCATTTCCTCGCTCAGTTTCAACTTCATCTCCTATTTTCAAACCACAAGCTCTATAGAATTTCATGTGCTTAGCATAAGAATTAGAACAATTCCTTGCATAACAACCAAATCGTTTTAACTCAACACTTTTTCTTCTTATCTCATTTGATACAATCAGCATCGGGAAAGGGTCACATGTATGCACATTCATAAAATCAAAACAATATGATTCAGTGTCTTTTTCTTCTATTTGATTCACTTTTTTACAAAATTCAAGTGCTGCAGTTGATATTAAATCTGGTACATAAATTTCCATAAGTATTTTTCTCCTAATCGTATATTTTCCTATATTTTTAATATTTAATCTATCCCTCTCTCCACCTACTCTATCAACTTCTTTATTCCTTCAATGACAGAATCAACAATCAATTGCTTATCCCTGTCCAAAAGGTCGTATGAATCTTCACTAATACCTGATATAATGTAATCTGCCGTCGTTTTGTAGTACTCCCTCAAACGATCAACAACAGTAACAGAGGGTGCTCTTTTTCCTTGCTCCAGTTTACGGATAGTATCTACCGAAATTCCTATTTCAGCTGCAACCTCATGCTGTGTTTTCCCCTTTACCTCGCGAAGATGCTTCAAGCGATTTCCACACTGAATTTTATCATACATATATCCAATCTCCCCCACATATCAAATTTAAAGGATATTTTACATTATCCTTCCGTCCCCAATTTCAATTTTCCTATTACACAAATTTGCAACCTCAACGTCGTGTGTTATGATTACAATCGTCATCCCCTGATGGTTTAAATGCTTTAACAGTTCCATAATTTCTTCAGACGTATCACTATCCAATGCTCCGGTTGGCTCGTCAGCCAAAAGCACGCTTGGATTATTCACGATTGCTCTTGCAATTGCGACTCTTTGCTTTTGTCCACCGGACAGCTTCTTTACGGGTTTATTCTTAAATTCCTCCATTCCTACAGCCGCTAATGCCTGTTCAGCAAGTTTCTTTCGGTTTGAAGCTTTTGTTTTTGCAAAATCAAGGGGGAGCAGCACATTTTCAATAGCTGTAAAATCATCCACCAGGGCATAATCCTGCATAACAAGTCCAAGCTTTTCGTTTCGAATTCGTGCAAGCTCTTTATCATTCTTATTTTTTATTAATTCTCCGTCCAGATAATATTCACCCTCATCATAATTATCAATGCAGGCAATAATATGTAGCAACGTTGATTTCCCGGCACCTGACTTCCCCACAATTGCCGTCATTTCTTTATCTTCAATCGTTAGGGAAACGCCATGTAATGCTTCAAACGCATTTGCATCCCCCTTGTTATATATCTTAACAACATCTTTTATCTCTATCATTGCCATTACCTCCTTGTACCTTCAGATATTACATGGGCTAAAACAGACTTGTAAATTGTATTTAGTGGTTATTGGTCATAATCTCCTTCGCCGATGTATTTCTCACAATTCCAAGAGGAATATACCATGCAAGAAGTACATAACATAATATTATTACCATGCATGTTATAAGCTGCCATGGTCCAAACTTTAACGCAATATTCGCAATCATTCCTGTCAGCTTTAGAAAACATATTGAAAATACAACCATACCAAATGCAATTCCTGAGGTAATACAGGCTACACCAAGACTTATTCTTGCACAATTTTTCCATGGTAACCCACATATGTAATAGATTGAATAATTTTTCAACTGTTTTTTGACCGTAATTGCATTGGCACTAACCGACGCAATTATCACAAAAACAAAAACACAGACAAAAACAGGCAAATAATTGTGCGTCTCCTCAAAAATGTAATCCCAACTATTTTCATTTATTTTTGAAAGAAGGGGTTTCGTATTTATCATAGAGTATTTGTTTAGTTTTTCAATATCCTGATAAATTATCTCCTGTGACACACTATCATCATATGTGAGTATAGTTGGTCCACACATTTGTTTAAAAAAACCTGTACTAGAAATCCTTGGATTGAAATTCTCGAATTGCTCTCTTTCTTCTCCGTTCAGTATCTGTTCATCTGCAATAATCATTAGAATCTTATGTTCTTCCGCCTCATAATTATAGGTATAATAGCAATCCCTGTAATCTTGATGCCTGTCCCCCATTGAATCCGTATAAAACAAGCTTTCTTTATCCTTCATCACACCTATAATTTCCACCTGCTGTGTAACTTCATTTAATCCATTACCAACTGTTACAATATCTCCAACCTTCAAATCATCCTCATTGTATGTTACAACTGCTTTCAGCATGTCACTGTTCATATCTGATTCCTGAAACCATCTTCCGCTTTCCATGTTCGGATCCAACGATTCCACAACTGCACTACTATAACACCACACAGCAATTTCTGCATCAACTCCAATAACAAAGGATTCCCAAATCACCTCAACAGACAGCACATCACTTACGTTAGGCAAATATTCTTTAACGTCTTTTTCATCCCACAACAATTCATTATTTCCCTCAACGCCTACTGCTTCTTTTGCTAAATGAATAGACTCAAGATAAACTCCATTTTTATTTAGATATTCTGAAAGTATTGCATATTTCTTAAATTTTTCCTCTACTGCAGAGACAATGGAAATTGCCGTTAAAAATACCACCACAAGGAGCATTATAATCAGCAGATTAATTCCCTTCGTTCGTTTAAAATCCTTCCAACCTAATAAAAAAAACAAAACCTACACCTCCCTTAATTCGTCTGAGATGTTCCATCCCATCTGATGCCAAATCATCAGATATAGTATAACCGAAGAAATACCTATATACATCAGTCCGAGAATTGAGTAGCTATATAGTGAGTAGGAGGCTACAATATACTCAAAAAATCTGCAAAGGTAAGGAAGCATTATAAAATGGAAAAATACTACCGCAAGTAAATATATTACTGTAGACAGGAAAAGACATTCCACGAAATATAATAATTTTGCCTTTATATTCGTCAGCCCACACATTCGGTATATGGTCAACTGCTTTCTTCTTTGTAGCAGTACATACTGATACAGCATGGAAAGTATCAGTCCTGACATGCTAATCAGCAAAATGCACAGCACTAACAATGTATTATAAAACTTTAAGCTGTCCACCTCCTGAAAATTCAAAGGTTCTATTTCCGCCAGTTCACCGTATTTTTCTCTGACGATATTCGTTATCTCTTTGTAAGCCCGTCGTGTCACCGTGTTTTTATAAAGAAATCCCATACGCTTAACATAACAGTTATCTGCTACTGTAGTTACAGGCACCCATGGAATTACAGAAAACCAGTCAACATACCCGATACATGTATAGTTTTTTCCGTCTATCGTATACGTTCCATCCTCATTGGCACTATATTTCTCTGCCCATCTCTCTTGCTCATCACTGCCACTATGTCCCATTTCAGGTGGCGGAGCCAAGCATACCAGTTCTCCATTTTCCACCTGTTCTGCAGTAAAGTAATCTCCATCCACCAATACATTGCCTTCCTGTATTGATTCCGCATTCGGCGCAATCGTGACTTTGCCATCTTGTATACCAAAATACATGCTTACTACTAGCAAAGAATTATCAATTGCAGAATCTTCTGTCTTCTCATCTACAAACCTGCCTTCCAAGCATATGGTACAATTTTCATATATGTCATCATCAAGACTAAGCAATGTTTCCATAAGATCTCCCTTTGTAACAATAGCTCTTGTTTCATCATGAAACTCGATACCGAAAGACTTACTATCATTTTCTCCCTCCAGCTTTTTCTCCTCAAGGTGATGATAAAATCCAAAGGCAAAGTTAATTATGATTGCAGAGCTTAAAATGCACATAATAACCAATACAAAAATATCGGTTTCATTTTTAATGAAATTTTTTATATTTATCGCTATGTATTTCATTTTACCTTCTCCTTTTATGAGTTATAAAAACAAGGACACACCGTAATACGTATTACACAAAACCTAACTGCATACGTTTAAGTTCTGTATGTATAAATGAAAAAGGTGACTATTTTATTTGAGTTGTATCTCTCCACCCAATTCCCGATTGATATTGAGCTGAATTATAAACCAATCCAACACCTATTGCATGCATATCAGAAATTTCACCACGCGTTGTAACCGTATTTCCACTTGACATAACTGCCTGGTTACTTGATACCAAAGTATATTTGCTTGGATCATAATCATACTGACGAATCGTTATTACACAATATCTCGTATTTCCACTTGTATTTTGTAATGTTGCGGTACCCCAGTTACCACTCAGATTTCCCCAAATATCTCCACTGGCCGCTAATGCAGTCATTCCCATTGTTCCAACCAATAACATTGCACAAATAATAGCAGTAATTGCTTTTTTCATTATTTTTTTCATAAGTTTTCCTCCTAATCTCTCTCATAAATCGACTCACTTTCGATTTATACTACATATGTTTTACACTATGGCTTCTATTACATTTATAGCTCTATCTGTCTGATATATCACTCCCCTTTTTATAAAAACCNCACATACAATTTCAGTATAACTTTTCAATATGGAATCGTTCCTGCAAACGGNNCANNTNCACCTAGATTATCATTATAAATTATAGAACCATCTAAAGCACATATTGTTAAAGCANGAGTTTTGTCAGTGGTGTCCCGTTCACTTCCAACTTCATAATAACGCCATACAGGAACAATTGCATATGAGAGTCCGTCATAAGTGATATACACATACCCAAACTCTATACTACCTATATCGCGTGTTACAGTGTTTGCCAATTCCTCTTTAGCAACCTCATTTATCTGATCAAAGGACAGCATTGTAGTTTCTTCCGACATAATCTCCGGCTTATTATAATTTCCACGTATTACAATGCCATATACTCCATTACTATTCACTTGCACCTCCACATAAGGTTGTGCAGCAAAGATATTCTGTTCATTAGTAGGCACCATATTAGCTTCGCATGCTCCATACGAAAACAAAAGATGTGCCCCATTCTCTGACATACCAAAAATCATCGTATAACCATCCACAGTAGAAGTTTTCTCAGTCAACCAGATGTCATTATGTACAATATGCAAAAGCTCCATATTACTCATCCCAAGTCTGCTCANAAATTGTTTCGCCAGTCCTTCGGCACTCTCACGGTCACACAGATTATTTATATTCGTCTCGTCCATTCCCAATGTATCTACAACCAGATATTCTTCATCAATACAATATGCCTGCAAATATGGTATGCCTTCATTGTGATATATTTCATCACCTATCACAAGGTCATCATAAGAATCCTCATAATTCATAATCCATAATCTTCCATCAACGTAACCCCTGAGTCGTGCCTGTTCATAAGTAATAATAGCGTTGCTGTCCATTTCTTCCCCGTTTTCATCCCAAAATACAGGTTTTTCTGTTCTTGTATACACAATATTATCATCAGGATAATCTACATATTTTATATCATCAAATTTTTCAAGCATCCATTCTATATACTCTGTATAACGATTTTGGCTATCTCCATTACTTCCCGAATACCTTTCTTCATAAAACTGAAGTTCCTTTTCAAGCTCCTCCCTATTTAATATTTCACATGGTTTAATATTCTCGAACTCACCCTTATCAAATAGCTTGTTGGCATATTTCAAGACAAATTCATCCTNGTTTTCACATTCCGTAACTGCGAACGTAGGAACAGCACCATAACCATCAGCATATATTTTGGCATCAACATTTGTCGACCTTCCCCCTGACATAACTACATAAGAAATCGTATCAGGTATTTCACTAGCTTCATCTTCTTCTACCACATTACCGTCACTTGTCTCCATANCTGCATTTNTTTTTAAATCATTTGCAATGTCGTCTTTTTTTGCCTTTCCGCATGCGGTAAATAAAAATACGGCACTCATAATAACACTTAACAAATATATTCTTTTTGTAACCCCCATAAAGCTCCTCCTTTATGATATACACCCACAAACATAACCTAACAATGATAAAGCAGAATTGCATATTTCCTCTACATTAATCATACTGTATACCAACCAAAATGTCAGCTCCNCTCATTGTCCTACTTTTATTGCATTTTGTACCACTCCGCATTNCAAGAATTTCNCATACAATTTCGNTATATAATTTTACNATATTATAANCTTATNCGCNAAACACTNTCAGCAAACAAAAGCGCAAAAACCGTACTTTTAAAGTACAATTTTTGCGCTTTCATGTCGTTTCACATCTATATCTTTTGTACTNGTGCTTATAGCTATATTAATAAGTCAAGAATAAAAAGAATTATACCACATATAACCCATACAATACCTGCTTTACGCACTTTTGCTACCTTTTCCGGNTNATCTCTGAACTGTTTCTTTGTTGCCTGCTTTGGACATGCAATCATAAAAATTCCAAACAGAACCATAACAACTGCCAGTACAAGCTCCATCATATCATACATTTTATTTTCCTACCTCCTTGAACATCAGCCTTCCATTATTNNTTTCCAGCCTTATATACAGCGTCAGCAAGTGCCTCNATATCTGCCATATTCTCATCCTTTAATGTGGATTTTATTGTAACAACAGGCTCAAGCAATGTTATATCCCTCATAGGCTCAAGCATTGCCNTCATGGTTTTTGCAGCCGTAGGCGCCCATGAACCATTTTCAAGTATGCCTACCGTACGTTTTTGGTATGCCTTAACCTGAAGCTTGGAAAGAAAGGTCTGCATACATGGGAAAACCGATGCATCATAGCTTGCTGCCGCAAGCACCATTCTGTCGTATCGGAAGGCATCCTCTATAACCTCCGCCATGTCCTCTCTTGCAAGGTCACTTACAACAACCTTTTCCTCTCCCTTTGCCCTTATAAGCTCTGCAAGCTTTTCGGCCGCTTTCCTTGTATTGCCGTGTATGGATGCNTAGGCAATAAGCACGCCTTTATTTTCAGGAGTNTAGCTGCTCCATGTGTTGTAAAGGTTTATGTAATATTCGAGATTTTCCTCCAAAATCGGTCCGTGAAGCGGNCATATTCTCTGTATGTCAAGAGTAGCAGCCTTCTTTAAAAGGGCCTGCACTGGCATTCCATATTTTCCGCAGATGTTAAAGTAATATCTTCTGGCCTCACATGCCCAATCCTCGTCCGTATCAAGTGCACCAAATTTTCCAAAGCCGTCAGCAGAAAAAAGCGTCTTTTCGCTTTCCTCATATGTAACCATGACCTCAGGCCAATGTACCATAGGCGCCATAAAGAATTTCAGCGTGTGCGTTCCAAGTGAGAGTGTATCTCCCTCTTTAACAGTTACAGTTTTATCCTCGGCAGGTGCATTAAAAAACTGCGGAAGCATGGAAAATGTCTTTGCATTTGAAACAAGTGTTATATCCGGGAACATCTCCATCAATCTTGCTATGCTTCCCGCATGGTCAGGCTCCAAATGTGAAATAACGAGATAGTCCGGTGTTTTTCCGTCAAGCTCACGCATAAGCTTTTGCTCCCACTCCTTCTGTCCGCGCTTGTCAACAGTGTCCATTACCGCAATCTTCTCATCCATAATAAGATATGAATTGTACGATACACCATTTGGTACAACATATTGGCTTTCAAATAAATCAATGTCCTTATCGTCTACCCCTATGTACCTTATTCCGTCTGAAATTTTAAGCTCCATGTGTTAAACCCTCCGTAAAAAATATATTTGAATAAAATTCACCTCAGTTAATTATCATTTTTTATCCCTAGTTTGTCAATATGCAAACCTCCCTTATATGCAGTTCTGAATTTCCCCGGTGTAGTTCCCGTAACCTTTCTAAAAATGCTAATAAAGGCACTTTGCGAGGAGAATCCAAGGGAAAGCGATATTTCCAAATATGAATAATCCGAATAAATAAGCATATTTTTTGCCGCATCCACTCTTGCATTAGTGATAAATTTTTTTAAATGTATACCCATTTCCTTCAGAAAAAGCTTCGAAAGATACGACTCATCTATATGCAAATACGACGCAAGCATTTCCTCTGTAAGCCTTTCGTCCAAATGGTCGTAAATATAGTCAATACATTTTCTAATATGAATTGAAACTACATTTGTTTTTTTAATTTCCCTCATTCTTTCTGCAAAATCAAGCTGCATCTCACCCAGCAAATCTATAATCCTTTCACTGGAATTACATTTATCAGCCTTTTGTATATATATATCGCTTAGTGTATAAGCCACATTGCGACCCATACCATCAGCGACACAGGTTCTCGCAATCAAGGCGGCGGCAACAATAAAATGATATCGTACATTTCTTATGGGGTCATCAGACAATACACCCTTTCCCACAAGATAATCCTTTTTCAAGGCAATAAAATTTTTCTTAACCTTTTCCACATCACCCGAACTTATACAATTATAATTTTCAAACTCACTGTCATGTGATGTTCTTTTAAAGCCACTTTCTCTCTGCACATATAATCTGTAGTTTAATTCTTTGGTTGTGTTCACCTTGCAGCCCCCTTTTTCGTAATTATCCACATTTACACTAAACAATTGATAATATGGGTTCACTAACAATAACACATTTTTGATATAAACACCATATTTTTGATATAATTCCTCATAAGAAATAATTATATTGAATGTGCTACCGAAGAAAGTGTAGGATGCTAAAATAATACAAGTCATTTAAATAAATTGTATTATGGGAAGGAAGCATATTAAGATGGAACATACATATACCTTAACAGAAGGCAGACCCTCAAAAATAATTCTTAAATTTTATTTTCCCATGCTGCTAACAAGCATGCTCCAGCAGGTTTATACAATTGCCGATACTGCAATTGTCGGTAAAGGACTTGGAGACAATCCTTTGGCGGCTGTTGGAAACATGTCCTCCCTTACATTTTTTGTCATGGGCTTTGCACTTGGTCTCTCAAACGGCTTTGCAGTTATGATATCACAATATTACGGTGCTGATGACACAGCCAGACTTCGACGCTCAATAGCCGCCTCCACAACACTTTCGGGGATTATTATTGTTATTTTTACGACACTTAGCATAACTCTGTTAAAGCCAATGCTTATTGTTATGAAAACCTCAGATATTATTATAAAGGACAGCCTTTTATACGGATACATTATTTTTGGTGGATTTTTTGCGACTGTTGCCTATAACCTTTGTTCCTGTATTCTCCGTTCACTTGGAGACAGTAGGACGCCCTTTATCGCAATCATTTTTTCTACCATATTTAATATTGTTTTTAACTGCGTATTTATTTTCGGACTGAAATCAGGCGTTGAGGGACCTGCCATTGTAACGGTTATTTCCCAGCTTATTTCTGCAGCAATATGCTATGTTAAGCTGAAAAAAATTGAGCTTATCAGACTTTGCAGAGATGATTTCAAGGGCAATGGTAAAATGTATCTCAAGCTTTTAAAAAACGGTATTCCTATGGCCGCAATGAATTCGGTTACTGCTGTGGGCTGTATGATTGTACAGAGCTTTGTAAATAAAATGGGTGTTGCCTACACAGCCGCCTATTCCGCATGTAGCAAATATATTAATTTGTTTATGCAGCCTGCCTGTACATCTGGAAATACAATATCCACCTTTGCAGGGCAAAACTATGGTGCAAAGAAATATGACCGCATCCGTCAGGGTGTAAGGGTCTGCTTTTCCATAGCCGCCATATCATATATACTGCTGGGTTCCCTGATGATTGTTTTCCCCGGTTGGCTGGCATCGCTTATGCTTAATGGTGATTTCCAGATTGAACTTGCCAAAGGATTCCTCATAAGATGTGGTATTGCAATTTTTGCAGTGGATTTTCTTTTCGTGTTCCGAAGTGCCTGTCAGGGGATGGAAAGACCTCTGATTCCAATGCTTTCAGGTGTGTTTGAAATGGTGCTCAGAATTTCGGTTATAGTTATATTTACAAAGTCAGTCGGCTTTAATGCTACGGCATATGCCGAGGTTGCCGCCTGGTCGGGAGCACTTATTGTAAATTTAATTGCATATTTTTATTATATAAATAAACTGGAGAAACAATAAATTTTCTAAAGCTTCTTACGCTTTTTCACACACTCGGCAAGCAGAAATTCTATCTGACTGTTTATGGAACGATATTCGTCCTCAGCCCAGGCGGCAAGCTCCTCCCAAAGAGACGGGGCAAGCCTCAATAATACCTGTTTTTTTGCCTTTTCCTTGTCCTTCATCTGCTTTTCCTTTTGCTTTATGTCCTGTTCCATTGCCTCAAGCCGTTTCATGCGTTCAGACAATAGCTGCTCCTTTGCAGCTATTGCTTCTTCATCCATATTCAATTGATCGTTTATATTATCTGGTTTTTTATCCATCCGGTCACTCCCATTCATAACCATGTTAAAACATCATCAAAGCTACTGCCTTATTTTCAACCTTCAGAATATTTTATTTATCGGCAAAAAATTTTATAACAAACATCGCCAGCGATGCAAGAGCAGGAAGCTCTGCCATGGCAAGAAAAATCATAAGTTTGCTCATTGCAGGAGATTGAGGCGATGTGTCATTGGCAATTTTTATAAGGCTGTTTCCTGCAAAAACTGCCTTTAAAATTCCCGACACGGCACATAAAAGTCCTATTGCCAGCATATATAGCATTGAGGTTTGATTCACCTCATCGTAGCTTACGTTTTCCATTACTATAAGCAAGACTTCAATAAGGGCATACATAAAGCCTGTCATGTTTATGGCAAAAATTACAGAAAGCCTTGAGTTATATGCCTGCTTTGATATGCTTACCCCCACCCGCTTACACTGACTGCCTTTTATTAAAATAAATACAAGTGAAAACAGAAGTGCGCTAGCGGCAGGTATGCTTATAGCAAGTAGCTTAGGCATTATGTCATTTAATGTAATTGCATTCATGGTCTGTACCTCCATTCATTTAATATATTGAGCCGCTGTTTACTATTGGCTGTGCGTCCTTATTTCCGCAAAGTACTACAAGAAGGTTGCTTACCATAGCTGCCTTTCTCTCCTCGTCAAGTGAAACTATTTCCTCCTCGCTAAGCTGGTCTATCGCCATCTTAACCATGCTGACAGCTCCCTCAACTATCTTCTGTCTTGCAGCAATAATTGCCACTGCCTGCTGTCTCTGAAGCATTGCTGCCGCAATCTCTTCTGAATATGCAAGATGAGTTATTCTTACCTCTTTTATCTCAATACCTGCTTCCTCCACTCTTGCCTGAAGCTCATTTTTCATATTTTCAGCAATCTCCTGACTGCTTCCTCTGAGCGTTTTTTCGTCAACGTCATCCTCCATAACGTCATACGGATAAAGCCTTGCATTATTTCTTACTATTGCATCACACTGTATCGAAAGGAAATCATTATAGTTTTCAACATTAAATACTGCCTTTGTAGGATTTACAACCTTCCATATAACTGCCGCACCGATAACGATTGGATTTCCAAGTGCATCGTTTACCTTCTGCTTGCGATTATTAAATGTCATTGTCTTTGTTGACACCTTTTTATCATACTTTGGTGCAGTGGCTGTTCCTGTTTTTGTTTCATTTGTTCCTGTTGTAAACGCTGTTTGTAACGCGTCAAACGGAGAAGCGGACGAAGGGTTATAGATTGAAACAAAAGGATTTAAATAATAAAATCCTGCTTTTTTGATTGTTCCGTAGTATTGTCCAAAAAAAGTGTATACTGCCGCTTCATTCGGATGAACAACCTTAAGACCCGCAAACATAACGGAAAACACAATCATTCCTATAACTCCCAGGGTTACACCCATTCCAAGTACTGCGCCATTCCCCATGCCGTCAAAAAGTATTGCCGACAGGATAATTATCCCTATGGAAATAAGCTCCCCGAAAATAAGTCCTACTAATGCTCCCGCACCATTTGCTTTTGTTATTTCCTTCTCTGTTACGCCACCATGAATAATCGTCTTTTGTTCTGCATTTTCATTACTCATAATCTTTTCCTCCCTTTTTTGGAACATGCCGCATACGATGCCTCAATTTAGATAATAAACCGAAACACATGCGTATTTGTCATATAATGTTTGCAGTACCAAAATGTATGATATCATTTTGATATCATTATAATATTCGAAATATGAATATTTGTCAATAAAAATTTTAGATAATTGTTTTTTCTCCCCACAATGGTATAATGAACGCATAAACGCGAACGCAGGTCTGACGAACATTCGACGGCTGCTTGCAGCCAGAAGAATGTTCTCGGACCTATGTGAGTGTAACGAACACCGAAAAACCGAAGGTTTTGAGGTGCGCGTTTATGCGATGTGCAAACAGTGCGCGTTTATGCGATATAACGGAGGAATACAATGTGCTATTTTGAATACGGGGACAAGGAAATAAATTATCTGAAATCAAAAGACAAAAAGCTTGCAGAGGTAATAGACCGTATCGGTCACGTGAACCGAGTCTGCATGAATAATCTTTTTGAGGCTGTTGTCAATTCCATCATAGGACAGCAGATTTCCACAAAGGCGCATGTGGCGATTTGGAAAAGAATAAAGGATGATTTGGGAACGCTTGACGCACCGAAAATTCTTGCTCTCGGCAGAGAAAAGCTACAGTCCTATGGTACTACATGGCGAAAGGTTGATTACATTATGGCATTTGCTGAAAAGGTACATTCGGGAGAATTTGATTTGGCGGCAATAAATACCATGACAGACGAGGAAGCCATTGCCGCCCTGTCGTCACTGAAGGGCATAGGCGTGTGGACAGCGGAGATGATTTTACTTTTCTGCCTGCAAAGACCTGATGTTTTCAGCTTTGGAGATTTGGCAATACTGCGCGGCATACGGATGGTATATCATCACAAGGATATTTCAAGGGAACGGTTTGAGAGATACAGAAAAAGATTCAGCCCATATTGCAGCGTGGCAAGCTTATATTTTTGGGCTGTGGCAGGAGGTGCCATTCCTGAAATGAAGGATTATGCGGAAAGGCGTTAAAAATGCAGTATACATATAAATATAAATCCCCCCTCGGCAACATTTTGCTTGCTGCCGATGAAATCGGATTAACAGGCTTATGGTTTGAGGGGCAGAAATATTTTGCCCTCTATTTGGATAAGGAACATGAAGAAACGGAGCTTCCTATATTTGAACAGACGAAAAAATGGCTTGATATATATTTTTCAGGGAAGGATCCTGATTTTAAGCCTCCGATCCATTTTACCGGAAGTGATTTTCAAAACGGGGTTTGGGAAATTCTCTATAATATTCCCTACGGGCAGACTACAACCTACGGAGATATTGCAAGACAGCTTGCCAAGAAAACAGGTCTTGAACGGATGTCAGCACAGGCAGTCGGCGGTGCAGTGGCACGTAACGGAATATCCATTATAGTACCTTGCCACAGAGTTGTTGGCGGAAACGGAAGCCTTACAGGATATGCAGGCGGAATTGACAAAAAAATTGCGCTTCTGAAACTCGAAAAGAGCTTCAAGGATACATTTTTTGTTCCCAGAAAAAGCACTGCGCCATAGATTGTGATATAGCATTATTGTAGGGAATTTCTCTCTCTTTCCTGCTCCTCCCAATACAATCTATCCTCATCCGTTATTTCCCGTATAACCTTACATGGATTACCACCTGCAATAACATGTGACGGTATATCCCTTGTTACAACGGCGCCACTTCCTATAACCACATCATCTCCCACCGTTACGCCGGGATTAAATACAACATTTCCTCCAACCCATACATCATTTCCGATTGTGACAGGCTTTCCGTACTCCAACTGTTTGTTTCTCACTCCCGCATCGATGGGATGCCCTGCACAGTATATGTTTACTCTTGGTCCAAAGAACACATTATTACCGATTGTTACCTTGCATTGGTCAAGTATGATAAGTCCTGTGTTTGCATAGAAATTGTCCCCCACCGATATGTGACAGCCATAATCAAAATATACCTCAGGCTCTATGTATGCATTTTCCCCAACGTGTGCGAACAGCTCACGGATATATTTCATTCTATCACTGTCTCTCTCATATCTTGTGGCATTAAATTTTTCCATTAATCTTCTGCAATTTGCATTTAACTCACCAAGCTCAGCATCTCCCATATACAGCCTTGCACTTAACATTCTTTCACGTTCCGTCATTTTTATATCCTCCTAACCTTGAACATCAGCCATTCCATATTTGAAATTCAACAGCATCAAACAAATTTATCTGCTCATTCCTCCAGCTGCTTTGGTTTACCTCATGTATTACATCATCCTCTCTAAGCTCTCCAACTAAAAATGGTGATTGTGGATTATGCAGCTTCATGTTCCGCCTTACAGCATCAGAATTTACATTTGCATAGCAATACCTGCAAAGGTGGCCGCAGGTGTCATACTGCCCGATGTCCTTTCCCAAAAGGCAGGCACACTCAGACCTTTGAGATTTAATATTTGGAACGTCCAATCTACAGTGTATAGCTTTTTCAAAGGTGTGCTTTGTCATACATCCACTGCAATCTGCACCATACCTGGCAAGCTCATCCCCCTCTGCGCAGGGCTTTACAACCATATCATATTTTTTACATATTCTTATAAATTCTTTTCCTAGAGCCATTTTATCTGCATGTGCAACCTCTTTTGCCTCCGAAAAATTTCTCCGCACCTTTTTATATAAATCAATAAAGCTTATCACGCAGGTATGTGTATAGCCTGCAAGCTTTTCCGCCATCATACTAAAATCCGATATATGTCTTTCCACAGTATATTTATCCGTAATAATAATCGGGTCATAGCGCCATCCCATACTATCTGCACCCACAATTCGGGACAATTTTAAAAAGTCCTCCATTACCTGTTCCTTCGGCGGAACATTGGGCTCAAGGTCGGCTCCGTAAGGCGTTATAGTCACAAACCAATACTGTCCGTACTTTTTTAGTTCTTCCATATACGGCAGCATAGGAGCAGGATTTTTCGTGCAAAAGGCAAGCACATCCACAACCTCAGGAGTCAGACGATACTTTGTTACCTGTGTATTATTATAGGGATTTCTTGTGTACACATATCCTTCTCTTATGCGTTTTATAAACCACTCGGCATAAAACGCAGGGATGTCCGTTCTCATTCCGGTGTTTATAATCATAGCGGCTCATCTCCCTTCTATAAGGAAAATTGGATTTATTTTTCATTTTATGGTATTTTTATTTAAAAATCAATTAGAATAGACTTTATAATATATCAGATAAAATATCATATAATAAAAACAACCAAACAGGAGGCTCGTATGAACATTTTTGTAATATTTACAGGTGGAACAATCAGCTCGTCAGAAAATGACGGTTACATCGGACCTAACGAAGAAAACAATTACAGATTAATAAATGAATATAGAAAGCGCAATCCCGAAAAATGTGACGGCATAAGCTTTAGCACAGCCAAGCCCTACTATATATTAAGTGAAAACCTAACGGGAAAGCATATAAACCTGCTTGCAGACTGTATAGATGAAGCAGTATCCTCTAATACCTGCAATGGCATCATCATAACTCACGGTACGGACACCCTCCAATACACGGCAGCCGGACTGTCATACATTTATTCTGATATTAACATTCCCATTGTCTTGGTATCAAGCAACTATATACTTGATGACAGCAGGGCAAATGGTTATGATAACTTTTCAGCNGCAATGGATTTTATTATGNCCTGCCACAAAACAGCTAGAAAAAATCACAGAGGAATTTACGTTTCATATAAAAATGAAAATGAGCCTGCCATTATACATTACGGTGCAAGACTTCTTGCCCATATGTCATACAGCGATAAAATATACAGCGTAGATAATCTCACGGCATACAGCGATAGCAAAGAACCATGCAAAATAAGTAAAGCCGATGTGGAATTTATTTTCGGTGACAAACCACGATTTTCAGAACATTCACCTATAACATTTATACGCCCGTACCCCGGCGAAACGTATTCCCCAGCCCCTGAGTATGTACAAGCAATACTTTTAGACACCTACCACTCAGGAACACTCTGTACGGACAGTAGTGAATTAAGAAGTATGCTGTTTGATGCTAAATCAAGAAACATTCCCGTATTTTTGACAGGTGCAGAAAAAAGAACGGGCTATGAAAGCACTAAGGTCTATGACGANCTAAAGATAAATGTTTTGCCNAAGGCATCTCCNATNGCCATGTACATGAAGCTTTGGCTGCTTGCTTCAACAGACTGTGCTAACATTTTAAAATATATGAATACACCAATATGCTTTGACATTATTTAGTCCATATCGAAAGAAAACTCCCCTGATGCGGAAACGCAATCATCCCATGCCTTGTAGTCAGGGTTTTTTCTTCTGTCCGACAGGGTATATTTATCAAAAAGATACTCGCCTATAAAGTGTGTCGCCTTCTTTGCCCCCACAAAATTCAAATGGTCACCGCCATCCTTTGTGTCCGTAAGCCAATCTATATCAATGTTATTTTCCAAATTCAAATCCACATAAGCCACGTTATACATGTTTACCCACTCTGTTACGCCATTATGCCTTTCGTAGCTCCAGTTTTTCGGTGATGGCACGCTGACAAGCATAAGCTTTGCATTATTTTCCTGACACAATTTAAGAATTTTGTCCAAATATTCATATGTATCATTTGGGAATTCTTCCGCAATATCGGTTTTATTCATATAATCGCCGCCTGTATAAGGAATGACGCTTTTCCTTAAAACAAAGCCCTTGAAATCACATCCCTTCATACCCGTTCCCTGTTCAAAAAAACTGCCTCCAATCTTTTTCCAATCGGAATGATATGCAAATACCGGTATATAATTTGAAAGAAACTTCATTACGCTGTCCCCATCTTCACACTTTGATGTAGGATTTCTGTACAAGCAGCTTGTCTCAAGGACAATCACCTTTGGAGATTGCGTTTTAAAGGTGTTCTCCAATATGGCATATGTATCGCAAAGCCTTTGTGCAGATGTGGCACATACATAAGATGTAAAACCATATTCCTGATACATCTGTAACGGACAAAAGCTGGAATAGCATTCGCTGTCCCCACAGAAAATAACCTCAATGCTGTTGTCTGCCTCAGCATCAATCTCAACCGCTTTACACTTTACTGAATTCATGTCATATATATTTCTATCCCTGTTAAATGCAAGCGACAAAAGCTCAAGGATTACAAAAAGGCCAAGCCAAAATCCGATTACCTTAATAATGTTTTTACTTATTTTCATGTCAATCACTTCTTTCGTATAATACAATATTAATATGCGGCATAAATCATATCTACTATGGTATAGCCTGCACCATATGCTCCAAATATTACAATGCATAAAATTGCCGCATACCAAAATCCCCATCTTATGACAAGCTTCTGTGAGGCAATTCTTTGCCTTATGGATATACCCTTTTCATGCAACACATCCACAACCATGACAATGACAAAGCATACGGCTGCCAAAATTATGTCGTATCCATCCACTCCGAAATTTGTCTCAAAAAGTGCCGATATGTTAAAGCTTGTCAGCATACGTCCAAACATCCCAAAGCCTTGGGATAATGTTGGTGCACGGAAAAACATTTCGCCAATATTTACAATGAAGAAAAGCTTTATACCCCTAAGAAGTCTTACAGTCGTCCCCTCCGGAGAAAGCTTCATGCGCTCCATAAGCTTTGCCGCTGGGTTTTCCAGTATATTTTCCAAAAATATAATCACAAAATAATACATGCCGTAAAATAAATATGTCCATCCTGCACCATGCCATATTCCGTTTGACAGCCAAACAAAGAATAAGGCTATCGTAGGGGCAACAAATTTACTGACATTCATTCCCCATATTCCCTTGACCTTCTTCCCAAGCTTTTTTACAGGCTTTGCAAGGGATACCGGATAAAAAATATAATCTTTAAGCCATGTTCCTAACGTAATATGCCACCTTCGCCAAAAGTCAGAAGCGCTCTTTGCAAAAAAGGGCTGTCTGAAGTTTTCAGGTAATTTAATNCCGAATATCTGTCCACTTCCNATNACAATATCCATACANCCCGAGAANTCCATGTATAGCTGTATNGTAAAGCATATTACTCCCACAGCAATCGCCGAACCCGCATAGCTCTCATATGAGTGAAACACCTTGCCAACCATTGGGGCAATCCTATCTGCAATGAGCATTTTTTTGAAAAGTCCCCAAATTATTCTTTGATACCCAAAAACAAGATTTTCAAACTCTATTTGCTTNCCTGAATAAAGNGCATCGGCAACATCATGATATCTGCTTATCGGTCCCTCCATAAGCTGAGGGAAAAAGCTTAAATAAAGTGCTACCTTTGCAAAATTTTTCTCAGTCTTAATTGTACCTCTGTACACATCCATCATATATGAGATGGTTTGCAGCGTATAATAGGATATTCCGATCGGGGCGATAAAGCTTATTCCAAATACCTTAAGGTATTTGTACACAATCAGCATACCAAGGGTCAGACAAATTCCGCAGGCAAGAATAATACGTTTTCTTGCTGTAAGCTTTTTGCCCTTAACCTTCCCACTCTCCGTGACAAAGCCCAAAACACGTCCTGTCGCATATGTAATACCAGTTGCCGCCAAAAGGCATATTATAAGCTTTTTGCTTATCATCCAGAAAAATACATAATCAGCCGCAAGAAGCGCCGACCATCTGTGTTTTTCAGGTGCAAGCTGATACAGAAGCATCACAGCAGGCAAAAATATTAAGCTGTAGGTGAGAAGATGATAGGACACCTTAACCTTCCTCCTTCAAACGGCAAATCATATCCCAAAGCGCTGCTGCCGAATTGAAATTATCCGGTATAAGCTCCGCAGGGGACACCTCAACATCAAATGCTTCCTCAAGCTCGGAAACCAACGTAAGTATTGCAAAAGAATCCAAAATATGGTCATCAATAAGTGTAGTACAGTTTTCTACATCCTCCCCCGGTGCAATTTCCTCCAAAATTTCAAGTAATTTTTCCATTTATTTATCCTCCAATTTATTATTTAATGTATTTATTTCCATTTTATCTCTCAAAGTTTCTACACTTCCATCCTTCCTCACCAGAATAACCCGAGGAAGCTCTCTGCTTAAGAAAAGCGCCATTCCTTCGGTTACCGAGTAGGCACCGCANTTTTCAAAAACCAAAACNTCNCCNACAGCGTAATCCNCCTGTNNCGCTCCACGTACCAANACATCATTTGNAGTACAAAGNGAACCGCAGATTGTCCATTTTGTTATAGAAGCATCCCCNTGTTCCNCAGACATTTTCAGAAGCTTCATATATGGCTTTTTCATTCCCATAAGCTGNCCGTAGTAATTNATCTGATGAATGCCTCCGTCCACNATCATATAACCCATGCCGTCCGACTTTTTTATATCCATAATACGNGTCATNAANACGCCGCACTCTGCTGTAAGAAAACGTCCCANCTCTATNGTAATNCNTNCGTATCCGCTAACCNTTTTCAAAAGCTCGCCAAACTCCGAAAGATCATTCTGTCCCAAAGAATTTTCTCCTTCAAAATATGAAATTCCAAGTCCCGGACCATATTCGAGCTCCATATCGCAGACACCATACGTTTCCTTAAGGTAACCGGCATATTCCGTAAGCATTGCAAGCTCTTTTTCCACCTTATCAATTTTCTTTTGTGTGCCTGCATAATAGTGAATTCCCGCAAACTCCAACACATCGTCCGCAATAAGCTCCTTAAGCACGCTCTCAAGCGTCTCTTTGTCCATTCCAAACTGATTTTTTGCAGACAACCTTAAAAATACCTTAAGCCTTGTGTCCATGTTCCTTGAGCAGTCCTTTAAAATCTTGTATTGCATCGGGGATTCAATTGTATAAAAGCCCTTTCCCTGACTGTAGGATAAAATTCTTTTCATGGATTCTTCCGTTTTGTTTACGCCNGACACTACAAGTCTTTCAGGAGCTATATTCTCCCTTATGCATATCTCATACTCNCCCGGCGAGCAAACCTCCAGCCTTTCCGTCATGTGTGAAAGGCTTCCTACAAGAAACGGATTTGCCTTCATGGCAAAGCACAGCCCTGTGTTATCCGGAAGACTCTGTCTGATTTTTTCGGTCAAGTCAAAAAGTATATCCTCAAAAAACACGTATGTGGGTGTTCCATATTGCAGTGCAAGCTTCGTTATTTTTTCGTAATCCACATGTTCACCTCATTTCCTTGAGTAACCTTCTGTCCGTCTTACCGTTTTTTGTAAGGGGCAGTTCATCCATGCGTTTAAATATATTTGGCACCATGTATTCCGGTACACGCTTTTTCATTTCTGATACAATAAGCTTTTTGTCATCTCCGCCCACATAGCAGGCAACAATCTTACCCGCTTCCTCATCATAAAAGCAGCAGGCATGCTCCACAATGCTTACGGCATTTAAGACGCTTTCTATTTCCTCAAGCTCTATGCGGTGTCCCATATGCTTAATCTGAAAATCCTTTCTTCCTGCAAAGCATAGAAGCCCCTCATCATTATAATACGCCAAATCCCCTGTCCTGTATATTGTTTCAGGAAATTCCCTATGCAACGGATTTTGCACAAAGCTTTTCGCCGTCATTTCCGGATTATTGTAATACCCAAGAGCCAGACAACTTCCTGCAACACAGATTTCTCCATGTGAAAATGTACGTTCTTTTGTTATCTCATGATCCGCCTCATCAAGAAGCATTACCCTTTCATTTGGAAATGCATTTCCCATAGGGAGGATATCGCCCTCCTCAAAGGGTCTGTCAAGCACATAATAGGTACAGTTGCAGGTTATCTCTGTAGGTCCGTAAAGATTTACAAACAGTGCGTCGGGATAACATGACTTCCACACATTAAGCTGCTTTATGGGCATCATTTCACCGCTGAATAAAATTTTATTTATATGGGAAGGTATTTTATATTTCAGTCCGTGCAGACGGCTTAACAGGCACAATGCCGATACAGCCCAAATAAGCGTTGTCACGTTATTGTCCTCAAGCATGTCCACTACACGGTTCGGAAACATAAAATATGCTTTTGGAATAATAACAAGGGTTGCACCCATTTTCATAGTGCTGTAAATATCCTTTACCGACACGTCAAAGTCGAAGGGTGCCTGATTACCGATTACGTCATCTCCTGTTATGTTAAATATATCAGTAAAGCAATCTATAAAATCAATCACTGACCTATGGCATATAAGCACTCCCTTTGGAATACCTGTGGAGCCTGAAGTAAAATTGCAGTAGACAGGGTCCGTATCCACCATTTTATTTCTGACAGCCNCAAGGGCCTCCTCATCCACAAACACATCCCTGTACAGGTCAGATACGGTAAGTATTTCGCCCTCAAAGCCTGCTTCCTTAAGCTTAGCTTCCTTGTCCGGTTCGGTAATTACAATATCGTTTTTCAGTGTTTTAAGAATCATCCGAGTTCTGTCAGCAGGAAAGGAAGGGTCCAGCAAAGTGTAAAAGCACCCTGCATATAAAATTCCCATAAATGTTTTTAGAGCCGTAACGCTTTTATCCATAAATACAACAATGGGCTTTCGCATATCCGTTTTTCCTAAAAGCATCGTTCCTATACATCTTGCTTCTTCCGTAAGCTGTCTGTATGTACATGATATACGCTCATCCACTGCCGCCGTTTTATTTGGGTAGCGTCTATAGCTTTCCTCCAAGTATTCCAAAACATTGTTCATCGGTACCCTTCCTCCTGCTGCTGGTGTCCTTTTATGTCATCGTCTCTACCTTACGCTGAGTATATTACCAAATAAATTTTTAACATTAAACATTCTATTACGTTAAGTTTTTCTTAAGAAGAATATATCATCCGTTTCTTACAAAATTCTAACAAAAAGTTGTTTTATTTATATCGTTATAATTGTACTACTTGATTATTACAATAGTACATTTGTTATCATTTGTCAATACAATTAACATTAAATTATATTAATTGGGAATTATATGATATATCCCAATCTTAAAAAAGGATGCCAGTCTAATGTAATAAACCGCATCATCAAGGCATCCTTTAACATATAAGCTATTTTTTAATTTGACAGACAATTTTTTATAAACTCAAAATCCTCGCATTTCTCAGGAGCAATCACCTCATTGCCTATAACACAGTCTGTAAACATCAGATTTGTGTTCACATCAGGATTAATTTTAAATGCAGGACCAAAATCAAATTTACCTGTAAAAACGGCCTCATAAAACATATGGTCCATGCTTTTTGCCGCAGATGTATCAAATGTATCGGGCAGCTTAAAATTTCTTGGTATTCTGCATTCCGAAAACATAAAATCCATGTCCTCAACCTTCTTTGTATTGAAATTATCTCCAAGTACAAGCTGCTCAGGCAGAACGCATTCATAAAACATATATCTCATATCCCTTACATTTGAGGTGTCAAACCTTTCACTGAGATTAAACCCATCCGGTAAAATACTTCCGGCAAACATCAGGTTCATGTCCACGATATTTTTAGTGTTAAAAAGCGTATTTAAGGTAAAATTCTCCGGCAGCGTAGTCCATGAAAACATACCGCAGCAGCTACTTGAATTTATAGGAACCTCAAACCTTCCACCCCTATAATCATCCTTATTGAATTTAAGAATTTTCTTACCTTTCCAGTTTCTGTCCGGCTTGAACTGAACAGGATTATAGAGCACCCAATTTTTATTTCCCGTACCTTCCTCAAACCATTCGTAATCCATAAGGCCTATCTTTTTTTGAAACACTTCACGCTCTGTTATATCATTTACATAAACAAAATGTGACGTGCCTTCATATACAATATGTGTATAACCAACCGTCTCATATCGTTCTATATCTTCCTTACTTGCCAAGCCTTGGTTTTTCTTCTGCCCGCCGCCTGAGCCTTTAAGTGAAAACGTTCCCATAGTATTACTCCTTTAATATAAAACTTAGTTATGAGCAAAACTCAACTTTCTCAGACATCCGTTGTATGAGCTGCCCTGTTCATCCTCATATATAGTATGATACATATAACCGCTGAAAAAAGCGAACCTGCCGGTGCTGCCCATCCCATAGGATACAGTGTTTGTGGAAAAAGCTTCGATGCAAAATATGCCCCCGGAATTCTTACCAGTACAGCCGACGTTAAATTATGTATAAATGAATAGCCTGACCGCCCATATGCACAAAAATATCCGCTGAAACAAAAATGTATGGCCGCCAATGCACAGTCAAACACATAGGACCTTAAATACTGAGCTCCCATTCGGACTACCTCTGTATCATCCGTAAACAAGTCAATAATGTGGGGTGATGCAAACTGGCATATGATACTGAATATTATTCCACAGGAAAACGATATAATAATTCCGTACTTAAGCGTCTGTTTTGCCCGCACATGTTCTCCCGCACCAATATTTTGTGCCGCAATGGCGGAGACCGATGCAAGCATAGCAGATGGAATAAGGAACAAAAAGCCTATAATTTTTTCAACTATTCCAACGGATGCTGATACGATAAGTCCTCTTTTGTTGGCTATTATAGTAATTATAATGAAAGAAATCTGAATAAATAAATCCTGAACTGATACAGGAATGCCAACTTTAAGTATGTAAAGCAGCGTGTCCTTATCCAAAACAAAATCCCTCGGAGACAGTTTAACATTTAAGTTCTTTTTTGACAATACAATTAATGCAACAAAAACACTTATTGTCTGCGATATAACCGTTCCAAGAGCAGCACCTGCCGCACCCATATTAAAATATCCTATAAGAAGAAAGTCTATAACTACATTAAAAACACATGCAACTGCAACAAAATATAACGGACTTTTAGAATCACCCAAACCTCTCAATATACAGCTTATGATATTGTATGCGGTAATAAACGGAACTCCTATGAAACAAATCATAAGATACATTCTCGTTTCGTCAACTGCCTCCTCGGGAGCGGACATTACCCTGACTATCAGTCTTGTGCAAACAAGAAGTACAGCCGTAAAAACAATTGAAAGTATCAGAAAAAGCGTTACCGTATTGCCTATCGCCTTTGACACCCGTTCCCTGTTTCCTGCCCCCACAGACTGACTAATCATAACCGTTGAACCCATTGCGATTCCCACAATGACAAGGGTAACCATGTGCATAACCTGGCTTCCCACCGACACAGCAGAGCTACTCCCTGCATCATTGTACTGCCCCACAACAAACAAATCCGCCAACCCGTAAAATGTCTGTAAAAAGCTGGACAGCAAATAAGGAAGCGAAAACACTATTAAATTTTTAAGCACGCTTCCTTTTGTCAGATTTCCGGACATTGTGGCTCTCCCTGGTTTTTCGTATTGGGCTGTTGCACTAAGAATTTTTAGTGCGATAATCCATGCTCATTTTATCACATTTGGGGGGATTTATAAAGCGATACTCGCTTTATGCCGATGCGTATGCTATAATAGCGTCGACTACGAACGAAATTGTACTCAAGCAGTACACTTTTTCTGTTGACAGATTGAGTACAAAATATTACGGGGAATATTATGGACGAATTACAAATATTAAAAGCCCGCCTTTTGGATTTAGCAGAAAAGGCATACAAACAAAATATATACACCTACACAGGATTTCTCAATGCAGGTGAGCTTGCATTACTTGACACTCTGCGGGATGAGCTTAACTTTGTGGACTACAAGACAAACGGCGGCTACGAGCTTGCCGAACGTCAGATGGTTCGCTTTGGCTCTGCGGAAATGTTTGGGTATGAGGAACCATGGCACATATCTATTCTAAAAATTGAACCTCTCATGGACAAATTTGCCGACGAGCTTTCTCACAGGGATTTTCTGGGCGCCATTATGAATTTGGGCTTGGAAAGAAATGTCCTCGGAGATATTGTTATAAAGAATAAAAAACGTGCTTTTATCCTGTGTCAGGATAATTTGACCGAATATCTTATGGAAAATCTTATAAAGGTGAAACATACAAATGTACGCTGCACCATTGCCGAAGCCGAGCAGGATTTATGTGAGCTTCGCCCTCAGCTTATAAATATAAACGTAATCGTTTCGGCTCCACGATTTGACGCCATTATTGCGGCAGCCATTAAATGCTCCCGCTCCGAAGCGCTTTCATTATTTCGTTCAGGAAAGGTAACCCTTAACGGACGGATATGTGAAAATAACAGTATGCAACTAAAGGAAGGCGATATTTTTTCTGCAAGAGGATATGGCAAATTTAAATATGAGGGAAGCGGAGGCAAAACCAAAAAGGATAGAATATATGTGCATTTAATGCAATATGTTTAATACTTTTTATATATTTCTTTTTAAATATTTATTGTCTTTTCCGTTTATTTCATTATAATTGTTTATAGTATAAATTATATTAATTATACGTCTTTTACCACATATTTTTCTTTAGAGATGAGCAAAACGCACTATTTCTGAAATGTAGTTGTACAATAAGGAGGGTATCGTATATGGATAATCAAAACAACAGCTCAGGTTTATCAGATATAGATAACATCGTAAATATTTTAGATTCCAAGGTCGAGGCAGGCATAAGCCGCATAAAAATTGAGATTGATGAGGACAGGGAGGCAGGAAGCATCTCTGAAAGATATCATCACGGCAGATGTGATATTGCAAGTCCCTTTGATACAGGATGTATACCAACCTTTGATGAAGAAAAATAAATTGTAAAAAGTAATATTATTCACAACTTTCAAATGCTACAAATAATCTTTTTTAATTTTGAATAAAGACTATTTGAAGTTTACAATAATATTATTGTCATGATAAAATGAACATACCTAATACGAAAAGAAAAGGAGCAGAATATGATTAGCAAATATATATCTGAACAGGGTTTCTTAAAAGAAACAAACGAAAATATTCCCGGAATGTGGATTAATCTCACTGCTCCCACTCAGGAGGAAATTCTTGAAATTTCAAAACAGTTTAACATCGATCTTTCCGATGTGCGTGCTGCCCTTGATGAAGAAGAATCCTCTCGTGTAGACGTAAATGACGGATACGTCCTTATTATTTTTGATATACCAACCGTGGAGATAAGACACAATCAGGAGGCTTATACAACCATACCTCTTGGCATTATTTGGGCGGGCGATGTTACGATAACCGTCTGTTCCGTGGAAACTCCCGTGCTTAAACATTTTCTTGTAAATTCAATACGAAATTTTACTACAAAAAAGCAGGTGAGATTCACATACCAGATATTATACAGAGCAAGTACGCTTTATCAGTCCTATCTTCGTATTATTGACAGAAGAAGACTTGAGATGGAAGAAAGAATGGGCGGTGCAACTGAGGATGCAGATATTATAAACCTTCACGAAATGGAATCCAACCTTGTATACTTTGATACATCACTTCGTGCAAACAGGCTGATTGTGGACAGGCTCACAAGGTACAGTGGCGTAAAGAAATATCCTGAGGATCAGGAGCTTTTAGATGACCTTATTATCGAGAATCAGCAGGCAATTGAAATGACACAGATTTATCGCGATATTTTAAAGGGTACCCGAGAGCTTATGACAACAATCATAAACAACCGCCTTAACAATATAATGAAATATCTCGCCAGCATAACGATTGTTATGTCTATCCCTACCATTATATCCGGACTGTATGGTATGAACGTGGACGGAAGATGGATGCCACTTTCCACTACTCCGTATGGATTTGGGATTATATGCGGAATTACGGCACTCATATGTGCAATTGTGCTTGTTGTGCTAAGAAAAAGGAAGATGCTGTAAAGTGTATATTAAAAGGGGCTATCGCACCTAGGTTTTTTACCTATATGCGACATGCCCCTTTCCACATTCTCACATATGAGGCATCCTCTTATAAATATCAGGAAGAAACAGAAGGAGAAATTTGCAATTGAAGGATAATAAAATATTTAAAATTATTATGGTATCTATTGCCGTCATGTCTGTGTGTGGTGTTATAATCTATAGCCTTATAACTATTATATCAAAAAGTGATTCAGACACTGTTAGTCCCGAAATTATGTATGGTAATATTTTGAGTTTATATAAAAAGGCACTGTCTGAAGAATGGGAATTTGACTTATTGGAAGAAAATAAACTTAACTATTTGTGTCGTTATTATTATCATAAGGGAACCGCCCTAGAGGATATAGGATATACATTTTATGACATAAACTCAGATGGGATTGAGGAATTAATTGTCGGAGACATTGAACATTCTTTTATATTTGATGTTTACACATATCAGGATGAACAGGCAATTCTTATTGCTCAAAGTGCAGAACGTCATCAGTACGATATATGCGAAGACGGAAAACTATCAACCAAAGGTTCAAATGGAGCAGCAACTACATTTTATGAGTTTTATGTACTTGAAGCAGGTGCAAAAGAATTAAAATATATAGAGTGTGTTGCCTTCGATTCTAATTTAAACCCTGATAACCCATACTTTTATACAACAAAGGGTCCAGGTGTAGATTATACACAGATAGATGAGGAAACAGCAGACAACATTATGGAGAAATATAAAGTCGTAAACATAGGCAACCTTACGCCGTTTGCTCAATATAATTAATTTGGTCGAATAACTCGAACCCCGAGTTATTCGACCACCTATAATTACTCTATCCCCTTAACGGTGTAATCCTTATCTTCAACTGCCTTTTTCAACACATCGTCAGAAATCTCATTAGAAAGCGTAACTACAGCCGTTCCCTTCTCATGGCTTACAACAGCCTCCGTTACACCATCAAGCTCCTCCAGTGCCTTCTTAACGGACGCCTCACAGTGTCCGCACATCATACCCTCGATATTAATTGTCTTTGTCATTTTATTTTCCTCCTTTTTATTTATTAATTCTGTTTCGTTTTTTGCAACACGCGAAGCGTACCGACCCACATCAACGGGATTTGAAAGCTTACTTTCAAACTTTTCCTTCTCACCATGTATATCAGATTGCTCATATCCCCTCCTCATGCTCGGCTTAAACAAATTAAGCCTAAGTGCATTTGTTACAACACAGAAGCTTGACAGGCTCATTGCCGCAGCCCCAAACATAGGGTTAAGCTTCCATCCGAATAAAGGATACCATACTCCCGCTGCAAGCGGAATACCTATAACATTATAGAAAAATGCCCAAAACAAATTTTCATGGATATTTCTAAGCGTTTTTCGGCTTAGCTCTATTGCCGTCACAACATCCGTAAGGCTGCTTTTCATTAGAACTATGTCCGCCGCATCTATTGCCACATCCGTTCCTGCACCTATGGCAATTCCAATATCAGCCCGTGTTAATGCAGGTGCGTCATTTATTCCGTCACCCACCATGGCAACATAGGTTTTATCATTTACCTTTAAATCCCTTATTACCTGTTCCTTGCCATCAGGAAGAACACCCGCAATAACCTTGTCAACTCCTGCCTGTCTGCCTATTGCAGCGGCAGTTTTCTCATTGTCACCTGTAAGCATAACAACCTTAAGCCCCATATGCTTTAATTTTCTTATAGCGTCTGCACTGTCCTCCTTAAGCTCATCTGCTACCGCAATAATTCCAAGTAACCTATCCGCCGCAAAAATAAGAGGTGTCTTTCCATTTTCTGAAAGTGCTTCTATATCTTTTTTTGTTTTTTCATCTATTTTACAATGCTGTTCAATAAATTTTACATTACCTCCGTAAATGTATCTACCGCCAATTTTAGCTTCAAGGCCATTACCGGGATGTATCTTAAACTCCTCAACCTGAAAGCGGGCATCCTCGCCCTTCAAATCAGATGTAGCAACAGTGCCTCTATTCTCCTGCTTCTGCACAAGCTCCACAACAGCCCTTGCAAGCGGATGCTCACTCCTGCCCTCCAAAGCCACAGCGTAATCAATCAACACCTCTTTTTCTATTCCGTCAGCAGGAATAATATCTGTCACCACAGGTTTTCCCTTTGTAATGGTTCCTGTTTTGTCAAGAGCGATGACATTTGTCCGTCCTGCCATTTCAAGTGAAACCGCATTCTTAAAAAGAATACCCTGTTTCGCCCCAACGCCGTTTCCAACCATAATCGCCACCGGTGTTGCAAGTCCAAGAGCACATGGACAGCTTATAACAAGTACGGATATGCCTCTTGCAAGTGCAAAGCCTACCGTCTGTCCCACAAGCAGCCACACCGCAATCGTCAAAATTGCAATTGCCATAACCGATGGCACAAACACCCCTGACACCTTATCGGCTATCTTCGCAATGGGTGCCTTGGTTGCTGCCGCATCACTCACCATTTTGATTATCTGTGACAATGTTGTATTTGCACCTACACGGGTCGCCTCACATTTTATAAACCCTGACTGATTTATTGTGGCTGCCGAAACCATATCACCAACAGCCTTATCCACGGGTATGCTCTCTCCTGTAAGCGCTGATTCGTCTATTGCACTGTCACCCTCTATGACAATCCCATCCACGGGAATACTTTCGCCCGGTTTTACAACAAATATATCTCCTACCAAAAGCTCATCAACACTTACATTAATCTCCTGACCATTTCTTAAAACTGTCGCCTGTTTCGGTGCAAGAGAAATGAGACTTTTTAATGCGTCCGTTGTCCTGCCTTTGGAAAGTGCCTCCAACATTTTGCCAAGCGTTATGAGAGTTAATATCATTGCCGCAGATTCAAAATAAAATTCATGCATGTATAGCATTACGTCGTCACTTGTTCCGTGTATAACGGCATCCGTCATTGCAAAAAGAGCATACACACTGTATATAAATGATGCTCCTGCTCCAAGGGCAACAAGTGTATCCATATTTGGCGCACCGTGAATCGCACTTGTAAATCCGCTGACAAAAAATTTCTGATTTATAATCATTATAACGGCTGTAAGAATGAGCTGTATAAGCCCCATTGCCACATGATTATCATGCAGTATATGAGGAACAGGCCAATTCCACATCATATGCCCCATTGAAATATACATAAGCGGAAGCAGAAAAATAAGCGATGCAATAAAACGTTTTCTTATTTTTGGAGTTTCCTTATCCTTTAATGCTTCCCCAAGGCTGTTTGCCATGCCGTTACCTGCTGACGGCTTATCGGTATTTGTGCTGCCGTTTGTCGGGCTATTTACAGAGGAGCCATCCGCCTGTACATTTCCTGTCCCGCTTCCTCTTACGGCAGCTCCATATCCTGCCTTTTCCACTGCACCAATTATCTTATCTGCCGAAGCAGTTCCCTCAACAGTCATTGAATTTGTAAGCAGACTCACTGTAACATTATTTACGCCTTCCACCCTTCTCACTGCCTTTTCAACGTGAGCCGAGCAGGCGGAACAGGTCATTCCTGTTACTGAAAATGAAGTGCTTTCACCATTTTGCAAAAAATCACCACCCTACATCAACCATTAAGCAGAACCATGTTTCCTATCAATAATAAACATCAAGGACCCTAATGCCATAACCGCTTTCATATTATATAAAAACGATTAACCTTATTATCCCTNANATTAANANNTCCTAAACATAAACCTTACNGAATANNAGNNTAACACTTANNTNNTATGNNANCAACGNATNTTTAAATAATGATAAATATTATCAATATATCAACTATATCCAATCACATCTGAATTTTTAATTATGTATTCGTTTTTTGTATTAATCCTTTTAAATATGTCTATACTCCCATTGTAACAGAAAAACTAAAACTAACTATTACGAAAGGACATAACATGATGATTCTTAAAGAAAAAGAAAGAGCTGCAATAACAGACCTTCAAACTCAGGAAGAAACCTGTATTGACAAATACGGCAAATATGCACAGCAGGCAAAGGACCCTGTATTAAAGAAATTATTTCAAAAGTTACAGCAGGAGGAGCGAAAGCACTNTGATTCACTTACTCAGGTTTTAAACGGTACCGTTCCCGACAGCAACTGTAACGATTCAGACGGTGCAAATTACAACCCTAAGGCCACCTATGATACAATGTCAAACTCAGANGATAAGCAGGCAGACTGTTTTCTTGCAACTGACTGTATAGGAACGGAAAAGCTTGTATCATCCGAATACAATACAGACGTGTTTGTATTTTCAAATTCAAAGCTCCGCAAGCTTTTAGCAGACATTCAGATTGAGGAGCANAACCACGCAGACATGCTCTGGAAATACAAAACTGCAAACGGAATGGCTTAAAAATGTTCCACAACATGTCATTCATGAAAAAAACGTAAAAATGCAAATATAAAAAGAAAGCAGTCACAGCAGGGCATAAAATACGCCTTACTGTGACTGCTCTCTATAATGCTTTTCAGGGTCTGCAAATTTCGTATACTTGCCTATCCACCGAAGGTCTATACTTCCNGTTTCTCCATTACGCTGCTTAGCTATAATAATTTCTGCCGTCTGAGGCTTTGTGGTTGTCTCGGGATTATAATACTCATCTCTGTATATAAACATGACAACGTCCGCATCCTGCTCTATGGCTCCCGACTCTCGCAGGTCAGAAAGCACAGGCTTGTGGTCGGTTCTGCCGTCAACTGCACGGCTTAGCTGGGACAGTGCAATAACAGGAACATTAAGCTCCCTCGCAATATTTTTAAGTGCTCTTGAAACATCAGATATAAANTGCTGCCTGGACTCGACAGGTCTGTTTGAGCTCATAAGCTGCAAATAATCTATTATAATAAGCTCTATATTCTGTGTCTGTTTCAGCTTTCTACACTTTGAGCGAAGCTCCGAAACCGTTATCGATGAATTATCATCTATAAAAAGNGGNGCTCTTGCTATATCGTCCACGCTTTCAATAACCTTATCCCAATCCTCATCAGGCATGTTTCCAAGCTTCATGCTTTTAGAGTCAACCATTGCATCGATTGCAATCATACGTGATATAAGCTGTTCCTTGCTCATCTCAAGTGAAAATATGGCACAGGGTTTTTTATGCATCACTGCAAGATCATGTGCTATGTTAAGCACAAATGCTGTTTTTCCCATTGCAGGTCTGGCTGCCACAAGCAGAAGCTCTCCTCCGTGAAGTCCCGTAAGCATGTTGTCCAAATCGGTAAAGCCTGTGGAGAGTCCTGTTACCTTGCCCTTGTTTCTTGCTGCCTCCTCTATCTCACCGATTACATTTACAACGATTTGGGACACAGGTGTAAAATCAGACGAGCCATTTCTGTTTTGAACAAGCCGAAATATTTTCCCCTCTGCGTCCTCAAGAATATTTTCCACCTTATCGCTGTCGCTGAAGCAGTCGTTTGTAATGCCTTCACTCAGGGTTATAAGCCGTCTTAAAACAGCTTTATCCTGAACAATCTGCGCATGATTTTTTGCATTGGCAGACGTTACGATATCCGACATAATTTCTCCGATAAATGAAGGGCTGCATATATCTTCAGGAACATCCTTCATTTTCAGTCTGTCAGATAAGGTTACCAAATCTACAGGCCGCCCCTCGTTGTAAAGCTCCACCATGTTTTCAAACAGTATTCCGTACTGTGCATTATAAAAGTCTTCCCTTGACAGTAAATCCGCTACATCTGAAATAACATCCCTGTCCATAAGCATAGCGCCTATAACAGACTTTTCTGCATCGTTATTATGCGGTTGTATTCGTCTTATGACGTTCTCATCCATAAAATTTACTCTACTTTCCTTCAACAACCTTAACGCTCATCTGGGCTGTTACTTTTGTATGTAGCTTAATATCGACAATATGTGTTCCAAGGCTTTTTATAGGCTCCTTTAACACTATTTTCTTCTTCTCGATATTATGTCCAAGCTGCGATTTCATAGCTTCCGCAATTTCCTTTGAGGACACTGAGCCAAATGTCTTTCCGCCCTCGCCAACCTTTATGGAAAGGGTAATGCTCTCATTCTTCATCTTATCGGCAAGCTCCTTTGCCTGTGCTAAAATCTCTGCCGCTACCTTGTCCTCATGTGCCTTTTTAAGTTTAAGATCATTTAGGTTTTTAGAAGTAGCTTCCACTCCAAGCTTCTTAGGAAGCACATAATTTCTCGCATATCCGTCGGAAACGTCAACTATTTCATCCTTTTTACCAAGACTTTTTACATCCTCAAGTAATATAATTTTCATATCTATACCTCCATATAAAATTTGAATATCCGTCAATCCATATTTACTTTCGACAAAGAGGTTGACACATCTTAAATATCTCCCGCCTTATTAAGCTCCTCTAAAAGCTCCTTAATTTTAAGTATTGCCTCATCATCTGAAACACCGGCAAGCTGTGCCCCTGCAATATTTGCATGTCCGCCGCCGCCAAGCTTTTCCATAATAACCTGGACGTTTACGTCATCTACTGAGCGGGCGCTGATATAAGCGGTTCCACCATTTTCCGTAACAACAAATGACGCCCTAACGCCCTCAACATCCAAAAGTTCATTTGCCACCTTTGCCGCAATGACTGTAGGTGCATCAGAATTTTCCGGCCTAACCTTTGAAAGTGCAAATGCATCCAAATATATCTGTGAATTAACAACCCCTTCAGCAAGCTGCTTAAAGGAATACATGTCGCTTCTGAACATCTTTCTTACACGTACAACATCTGCACCGTTTCTTCTCAAATAAGACGCCGCCTCAAAGGTTCTGACACCTGTCTTTGTAACAAAATTATCCGTGTCTATTACGATACCTGCATACATGGCATCGGCCTCCACAGGTCTTATCTTAACCTTAACGTCTATATACTGCATCATCTCAGCAACCATCTCGCAGGCTGAGGACGCATACGGCTCAATGTAGGATAAGGTTGCGTTTTCAATTGTCTCATTTGTCTGTCTGTGATGGTCGAATACGACAACTGATTTTGCAAGTGCAAGCAAATCCTCACACTCCGTCATGCTCGGTCTGTTTACGTCCACAACTACAACAAGGGTCGTGTCATCTATACTGTTTATCGCCTGCTCACTGTTGTATATCATGTCGTCACCATACAGGCTGTTTCCCTTGAAGCTGCTTATAAGTGGACTTATAGCAGACGTAACCTCATTTATGACAATATGAGCATCCTTGTTAAAGGATTTTACAAGTCTGTAAACACCTACAGCCGAACCGAAGGAATCTGCATCGGGACGCTTATGTCCCATGATGATAACCCTGTTTTTGTTATTTAAAAGCTCGGTAAATGCCTGCCCCTTTACTCTTGCTCTCACCCTCGTTGTCTTTTCGGTTCCGCCGCTCTTACCGCCAAAATAAAGTATCTTGTCACCATGCTTTACAACCGCCTGGTCTCCGCCCCTTCCAAGAGCAAGTCCCATTGCAACACGGGCATATTCATAAGCCTCCATAAAGCTGTCAGTTTCAGCTCCTACACCAATACTTAAGGTAATCGGTATCTCATTTCCCACATTTATGCTTTTTACCTCATCCAATATGGCAAATTTTGTATCCTTAAGCTGAGGAAGGAATTTCTGCCTGAACACAAAAAGGTATTTGTCCTTTTCCATCTTTTTTACTATGGCGTCTATGCTTCCCAAATACATATTGATACGTCTGTCAACAAGCGCCTCCACAAGTGAATGGCGAACCTCCTCGGTGCTTTCCATAACCTCGTCATAGTTATCTATATAAAGAAGTCCGGCAACCAATTTCTGTTCCTTATTCTCACGCTTGTAGTGATTAAGCTCCGTCACATCAAAGAGATAAAGAGCAATAAGTGCCTCTCCCTTTGCATTTACAACCGTATCCTCATCATCAAACACTTCATCGATTGTTATTCTCTTAACCTCCGCATGATAGCTTGCTCCGTCATATTCCAAGTTTATATTCATAAGCTCCTTGACATTTGCAATCTCAGATGCAAGTTGCGGGAAAAACATCCCGATATTTTTCTTTATCCGCTTCTTTGAGCCTCCGCCTATGCGTTCCACAAACTGTTTGTTTCCCCAAAGAATTTTACCATCCGTGTCAAGTAATGCGTACGGTACAGCAAGCTGGTTTAACAGCTCCTTCTGAATCTGTCCCTGCTCCAGGGCAAACCTCATAAGCGTGGGCATAATGCTTGCCTTTGACACAAGATAAATTATAAATTCCGCAAGGATTGTGATAAATACAACGGCGCATGCTATAAACCCGCATTTCTTATCAACAAAAAATAATACGACGCACATCACTACTAAAAATAGTGATGCAAGCATAGGTCTAAGCAAATAATTTTCCAATTTCCTTTTAAGAATTTCTTTGTTGTTCATATTATGCTCCCAATTGGCCAAGCCTCTCCTTTACCTGCTCTAAGGTTTCCGTGTATTTCTTAAGCTTTTCCCGCTCCTCCTCAACTTTAGAGGCAGGCGCCTTATCAACAAATTTTGGATTTGCAAGCATACCCTCGGCACGCTTTATCTCTCCCTCAAGCCTTGACTTTTCCTTATTTAACCTCTCTATCTCCTTAGCTATGTCAACAAGCTCCGCAAACGGCATGTAGATAGCTGCGTCATGGATAACAACCGATACCGCATCATCCGCGATACCCATCTTATCCTCCTGTATAATAACATCACCTGCATAGCCAAGCATGGCGAAAAATGTCTTACAGTCGGTAAAAATATTTCTTATTTCCTCCTTTTGTGAGACAACATATACGGTAGCCTTTTTGCTCGGCGGAACATTCATCTCGCTTCTTATGTTTCTGATGCCTCTTACAGCCTCCTTAATCTTGTCAACTGCAAGCTCATCCTCCTTAAAGCAGTATTCCTTATTGTATATCGGCCATGCGGAAATCATAATTGAATCCGCTATATCCGGCAGGCCTCCCTCATATACCTTTCCGTCCGACTTTGCATTTGATGCCTCATTTAACGTGACAAATATCTCCTCAGTTACAAACGGCATGTATGGGTGCAGAAGTTTAAGTCCGTTTGTAAGCACCGTCTTGAGAGTCCAAAGAGCCGCTGCCTTTGTATCATCCTCATCATTCCAAAGTCTCGGCTTAACCATCTCAATATACCAGTCACAGAATTCCTCCCAAAGGAAGTCGTACAGCTTTGAAACGGCAATGCCAAGCTCATACTTTTCCATATTCTCAGTAACTTCGGCTATAAGGTCATTCATCTTGGAAAGTATCCATCTGTCTGCTATTGTAAGCTTTTTAATGTCAACATCGCTTATGTCAGCCTTCTCTATATTCATAAGAATAAATCTTGATGCATTCCAAATCTTGTTTGCAAAGTTTCGGCTTGCCTCCACTCTCTCCCAATAAAAACGCATGTCATTTCCAGGTGCATTTCCCGTCACAAGAGTAAATCTTAAGGCATCTGCGCCGTATTTATCAATAACCTCAAGAGGGTCAATTCCATTTCCAAGTGACTTGCTCATCTTGCGTCCCTGGTCATCCCTTACAAGACCATGGAACAAAACGGTGTGGAATGGGAGTTCGCCCATCTGCTCAATTGATGAGAACACCATCCTTATAACCCAAAAGAAAATAATGTCATAGCCTGTTACAAGCACATCCGTAGGGAAGAAATAATCAAGCTCCTCGGTTTTATCAGGCCATCCCAGTGTTGAAAAGGGCCAAAGTGCTGATGAAAACCATGTGTCAAGGGTGTCCTCGTCCTGCTTTATATTAGTGCCGTTACACTTAGAGCAATTACAAGGTGCCTCCCGTGTAACCATAACCTCGCCACAATCCTGACAGTAGTAAGCAGGTATTCTATGTCCCCACCAAAGCTGTCTTGATATACACCAGTCTCTTATATTGTCAAGCCAATTGTAATATGTCTTGTCCATCCTTTCAGGTATAAGCTTAAGCTTGCCGTTCACAACCGCTTCTTTTGCAGGCTTTGCCATCTCTGACATCTTAACAAACCACTGAGGCTTAACAAGAGGCTCAACCGTAGTCTTACATCTGTCATGTGTTCCAACCATATGAGTATGTGGCTCAACCTTAACTAAAAGTCCAAGCTCCTCAAGGTCAGACACAATAAGCTTTCTCGCCTCGTATCTGTCCATGCCCGCATACTTGCCACCAAGTGAATTTATGGTAGCGTCATCATTCATTATGTTTATCTCCTCAAGGTTGTGTCTCTTTCCAACCTCAAAGTCGTTAGGGTCATGTGCAGGCGTAATTTTTACAACACCCGTTCCAAATTCCATGTCAACGTAGGAATCCGCAACAACAGGAATTTCCTTATTTACAAGAGGAAGTATAACCTTTTTGCCTACTAAATCTTTATATCTTTCATCCTCAGGATTTACGGCTACGGCAGTATCGCCCAAAAGCGTCTCAGGTCTTGTAGTTGCAATTTCAACAAATCGTCCCTCCTCGCCTGCTACCGGGTAATTGATATGCCAGAAGAAGCCCTGCTGCTCCTCATGTATAACCTCCGCATCGGAAATGGAGGTCTGACATACAGGACACCAATTTCCTATACGTGAGCCCTTATAAATATATCCCTTATCATAAAGCTTACAGAAAACCTCCGTAACGGCTTTATTATTGCCCTCGTCCATTGTAAAGCGCTCTCTGTCCCAATCCGCAGATGAGCCAAGACGCTTTAACTGATTTATAATACGTCCGCCATATTCCCTTTTCCAGTCCCATGCCTTTTCAAGAAAGCCCTCTCGTCCAAGGTCGTCTTTTTCGATTCCCTGCTCCCTTAGGCTCTCAATAAGCTTTACCTCTGTGGCAATTGCCGCATGGTCCGTTCCCGGCTGCCAAAGGGCATTATAGCCCTGCATTCTCTTAAATCTTATCAAAATATCCTGCATTGTATTGTCAAGGGCATGTCCCATATGAAGCTGTCCCGTAATATTGGGTGGCGGCATCACTATCGTAAATGGTTTTCTGCTTCTGTCCACATCAGCGTGGAAATACTTTTTATTTACCCATTTGTCATAAAGCCTTCCCTCTATCTCGGAAGGGTTATAGTTTTTTTCAAGTTCCTTAGCCATGATGTTGATATCCTCCAAAAAATTCCATATTATTTTTATGTTTCATCCAATTTATTTTCCATCTCGTCCAGCTTAATATTGTAGGATGCAAGCTGATCCTTTATAAAGCTTTTAAGTCCCGGATTTGCGTCAATTGCAGCTCTTAACGCCACACTGGCGTTTGTTTTTATTTTTTCACAGGAGGCAAGCTTCTCACGTATTTTTTGTCTCCTTACGTTTAGACCATGAGTAATCTCCACCATCTCCCTGTGGTCAATAATTGCCCTTGTCTGCTTTACCCACACGAATGGATCCACCAGCCCAATCTTCTTAAGCCTTTCAACAAGCTCGTCACAGTAAATTCGATAATCACTGTTTGCCTGAGTGTATTTTATGGAATCCCTTACCATCGTATTGTACAAATCCCACTCGTACTCAAGCTCCTTTGAGGAATTTACCCCATATTTTTCATATATATAATCCAAGGCATTTGTATTATTTATAAATTTGACCTTGACCTTATTCAGCAATGAAACAGCCCGCTTAAGCTTTGCATCATTTTCGGTTATATCCGTTTTAAAGCCGAGATACCTGACATATGCAATAACAAAACAAAGCATCGCCAAAAGTCCGATTCCAAGACAATATATGGTAACACTCTTTTTCGTGACAACAGAAACTATGAGAAGAATACCTGCAACCACAAGAAACAACGCAAGTATGGCAACTATAAATCCTCTCGTTCTGGAAATATCTGCCGCATATTCCGTATGCAGAAATTTGAGATCCTCCTTCTCTCCCTCAAGATAGCTCATATCATTTTTAAGCAGCGTATCCTGCTGCTCCATATCAATCAGCTTCCGTATTGTATCAGGAACACTTTTCTCAAGGGAAGCAATTTTATTGTAGCGCTCCATAGAAAGAAGATTTTCCGATTTCAGGTATGTCTGTCTGTTATTGTCAAGCATTTCGATTTTTGTTGATGTATCCACCAAATCATTTTTTATGCTTTCCGGCAGCTCCTCCAAGCGTTGTATATCAGTAAGATAGCTTGTGACAAGCTGATATTCCCTTTTCATATCCTCGGCATAATATGTTATGTCAATCAACTGTTCACAAAAATCTGCCGCATTTTTTCTTTCATTTTCCGATGCTCCGCCACTTAAACTCTGATAAAGCTCGGAATCAACTTCATAGGATAATGCTCCCTTTTTTGAGGGATCGTTTTTTTGCTCTTCCTGCGGCTCCTCCTGCAATTTTTTCTTCTTTTTTTCCCTTTTTGAGAAAAATTTCCTTGCAGGCTTCTTTTCCATCCAATCAGCCTCAGCTTGCCCATTATCTTCCTGATTTGTTTCGATATCTTCTTCATTTAAATATTGCCTGATTCTATCGATTAAACCCATTAAATTGCCTGCTCCCTAAACTCATCCTTTAACTGACCCAAGATTATATCCATTCTCTTGTCATAATCTATCATATCCTTGTTCATTCTGTTATAAACAGCCCTCTGAAGCATTGAATAAATCGTCATTTCCCTTACATCCTCATTTGAATCCCCTATCTCAAGCATAAGGTTTTCAAATTCATCATCGTCAAAATCATATCTTCTCATTTCCTGCCTTATGTTGGCAGAATCATTGCCTGCTGCAAACACAATCAGGTATCCTCTTAAAGACTCCTCATTATTATTTAAATCATACGCCATCTTGAAATAATTTTTTGCGTCCTCAATATCAAGATTGTTTGCCGCCGCAACAGCACGGTTATGATAAACATTTCCAAGAAATGTGTTATCGTTTATCCCCTCTGCATTATCTAATATATCATCATATATGGAAGCTGCCTTAATATACCTCTTATAGCCCAAATATCCGTCTGCCTTAAGCTTTTTCTTTTGATGTGACGACAGCTTTCTGTACTTTTGCCATGCCTCAACGTAGGTCTTAATCTCCTCGGGCTCATAATAATTACCCTCGTTAAGTATCTCCACAAGAAGGTCCTGGGCATATGAGGTCTTGTTTGAAAGCGTGGCAAGCTTTGACGCAAGCGCAGGCATATCAAGCTCATCTCTTATCCAGTCAAAAAGGCGATCAGAAAGAGAGGATTTGCTTATAAGGACTGTATTGTTATATATATAAAAACACAACTCCTCATAATTATTTATCTCCACCTTTGTATTAAGAAATATAAACGGATGAGATGCTTCCTTTGACGTACATAAAATTATTTTCGACATTAAACCTCAAACTCCTTACGATAAACCTTGTTGGTTGTTGGAAAAAGCTTTCCAAAACCAACGTCCTTAATGATTACTGCTCCTCTGTGGGGATCCTCAAACTCAACCTCAATGGAAAATTTTGATGTCTTGTTCGGCCGCTTTGGAATACCATGCAGCTTGACCGTTTCCCTTATTTCCTGCTCTGTCCTTCTGCTTCTGTAAATAAGCGTAATGATGTCCGTATCGTCAAGTATAACATTTATTTTTCCCTTTATGTTATACCACTGTCTTCCTCCTTTTGCCACAGGAATGAAATTGTCCTCCTCATCTCCGCTTGAAATCCCTATATCAAAAATGACATTTTCCTTTGTCTCAACAAAATATTTATTGTAAAATTCCTCATACTCTCCGCCTACTGCCTTGTAGCAGGCACCTTTTGTATAAATATTCTGTCCCGCAAAGACCCTTCTTCCCTGACATAAGGTGTTGCGTGACTTATTCATCCAGTCCTCCGAAAAACCAAGTCCCGTGAGAAACACAGAGGAAATATGTGTCTTTTTCATCTCAGCATCTGCAATCTTTGCAAATGTATTATCCATGAGAATGTCGTCTCCCGTAAAAAGCGCCATATTAAAGTCTTTGCTGTAATCCATATGGGTAACGCTTATGATGGCAGGCTCCTTTCCTCTTGATATATCAATTCTATAGTAATGCAAGCCGTCTACATTGTAATCAAAAAGCCCCACGCTGTTTATCCACAGCTCGCTGCTTTGATTAAATATGTAGTACAAGCCACTGTCCAAATGACTTGTTATGCTGACGCTGTCGGAAGGAATATTAAGCTCACGGTAAAGCCCCGACACAACCTTGAAAAGATTTTTGTTATATTCCGGAAGGGTGACAACAAGCTTTTTTACTGTAGCGCCCTCGTACCTGTACAGGAAGGAATCTATGTGCATTTTGAGCATCATAAGAAAAAGCTGTCGATAGGTATACATGATACCGTCCACGTCAACCATTTCCTCATTTGCAGCATTCTTATAAAGCTCGTCGAGAATGATACCATCCTCCTTAAAACGAGCCTCGGACGCCTCTGAACCAACATACCAGTCTCCCGTGTCCTTGCTGAAAAACAGGATGTTTGGCATCATGTATGTTTCTTTGTTATTTAATTGGTTTACTGTCTCAGGTTCACGCTTTATGTCATTGTAAAAGCTTATCTGCGTTGAGTCCGGACACAAATCCATTCCAATATAATATGCCTCTGCCATAGTGCCTCCTTACAAGATATTTAAGTTTTCTTCAAAGAGATGAACGGTGTTAAGGTAAACATCAAGTGCCTCGAGAAGCTCATTATCCTCACGCATCTCCTGATTAACAAGCATGCTGTTAATAACCTCAAACCTGCTTCTGCCCTTACGGTTAAACGCCTTCGTCTTGAGCACCTCACTCTCAACCACATAAGCGCTTCCGTCTATATCGTCATCTATGCTGTACACAAGTCTTTCGCCATGAAAAACTACAAATTCTTTAATGTAAAGTCCTGGTATCATCTCGTCAAGCCGCTCTATCCTATATGCCAAATTCTGACGTGATCCTGTATCAAAAGCATATCTTACCATAACCTGCTTTGCCGCATCGGTCTTATATATAAGATACGTTTTAAGGAATACATCCTGCGGAAGCTTGATAAATGATCGGAAGCTCTTATAGAACGGCAAAAGCTTTCCTGCATCCATAAATTTTCCTACGGTTTCCGATATCCACTCCCGTTGGTCATCTGTATATCTGTCCAGCTTAGAAAACTGCGATATAAGCGCCATCTTTGATATTTCATCATCTATATTACCCTTGTTGATTTCCTGATATAAGCAGTCAAATATACTTCCCGGCGTCTGCACGTCCTTTATCAGGAAATTGTACGCCGCATATCTAAGAAATGCCTTCACTACAAGTCCTCTGTTTCTACCTGCGTAATACGCAGTAAATATGTCATATATATACTCAACATTTCCCTCTGCAAACATCATCTGCGCCAAGGTGTTTTCGGCTAGGAAGGATACATCCTTTATTCTGTTTCTTGCAGTTTTAAACAGTGTTGCAAGCTCCTCCAAATCGCCCTTAAAATTATTCATGACATAGACAAGTATTCTCTCGTTTGTCTTTCCCATTTTATAAAGGTGGACACATATGGCAAGCAAATCCTCATTTAAAAATCCATTTGAATCCTCAACACCATAATCTGCAAGCTGATAAAGCTCCTCGGAATCAATCTCGTCAAAACCGTAAAGCTTAACAGCCTGAAATGCCTTGTCAAACAAATTCATGTCTACCATGTATGCGATAAGCGTTCTTGCATTGGAGTGATTTAAGTATTCGATATCCAGCTTGCCGAGATATTTTGTAAGCACGTCCGCATCAAGATTTTCATGGTAATACTCTATTATGTTAAGGTACGCCTGCTGCTTATAGTAATATGAAATACGGTCACAGTTTACTATGTCTCTTGCAGCGTTTACCTCCATTGCACTCTTGTAGGTAAAGTTGCCTATTTTCTCATAGTTGTAAAGCAGTACCCTGTAATCTCTCGGACTGTACTCACAGCATATAGGAATGTATGCCTTCTCATCAACAATTCTCTCCAGCCTGTAAGGAATGGAGCCTGCATACCTGTTTCCTTCACTGTCCTCAAATATAATGGAGGCAGTGTTTGAGAGAATTTCCACATACGCTTCGCCATCAATTATAGGTACTCGCTGTACCTCCTCAATCTCCCTGTGTGTTACGATAACCGCCCTAACCTTCTTGTTAAAGCATACAAGCTTACGTCTGAATATTATATTTATAAGCTTGCCTGCATAGAGAGGACTTACAGAGCCGGGCTCCAAAAACTCATCATAAAGCACAGTAAGGTCATCACTTACCTCACCCTTTATAATCATGTTTTCCATAAAATCCTCCATGGTGGTGCAATACTCATGGTAGACCTTTAAATGCTGTGCCTTATTATATATAACGTTTGCATAAAGATAAGCAAGCTCTGTCTCCGAAAGCGTGTTTTTGTAATTCAGGTACATAAGCACAGATGTAGGAATAACGTCATATCGTGAAAAATTCATACTCTTTACAAAGCATTCGTTTAAGCCTATGAATTTAAGTGAATTTTCAACTGCGTCATAGTAAAATCTGTGATATTTATTCTCTAGCTTGTTTGCCCCTATCAGCATGGAGCATATACTCTTTAACACCTCAATGTTTTTATTCTTGTCGTATATTGCCTCCAAAATGCCGAATATCTGTGTATCAAAATTCTTGAAGGAGCCTGCAAGCCTTATAAATTCATTTATAACCTCATCGGATATGAATTTATGTCTTATACCCCACCTGATTGCGGTAATTTCAAATCCTGTTATCTTCTTTAGAAGCAGCGGATTATTGTTAATCATCTCACAAAACTCAAGGTACATGATAGGGCTGTTATAGCCATCGTCATAAAGATTCCTTATCTCATTGTACAGCGCAGACTGATCCTGCACATAAGAATCATCAATAAACATGAGAAGCCAAAAATAGAACATTTTTTCCTTCTGTGTTCTATAATTTCTTTTTATCATGTTTTTGGCATGCTCTATAGAAGCGGAATCCTTTTTAACCATAGCCTTAAGGTAAGCATAATAACATTCCTGCATATTATCCATGTGAGTGTTGTCCACATCCGCCTCTATTCGCAAAAATTCCTGTTCTACCTTTTCCGTCTCGCCCTGCATAATATTCATATGCATTGTTCCAAGCCTGTATAAATCCTCCTCAGGAACATATCTTGCAAGATTACCAAAGGCCATAAGGGACGCTGACACATACTCCCTTATAGTCATTCTGTCCATGCGGTAATCAAGGTATGCGTTTACAAGCTTCTCTATATTTTGCTTTATCATATGATTTTTGTTTGCAGCACGAGGAGAAATATGGGTCTTTGTCTGAGGTTTTGAAAGGTTAATCTCCACCTCTATCTGCTGATATATATTTTCAATAATAAGCTTTCCGGTATTTACACCGTCAGGAACATTCTCCGGTGAAATAAGCACGTCAAGGGAAAAGAGATTTCCGCAGAAATCCCCGCTTAAAATATTTTTCTTGGCAGGTATAATAAAGTCATCAAGAGACTTAACCCTTGAATTCGTATAACCCCATGTATTTTTACTTATATTAATTGATATTTTTGAAAGCTCAGTAGGCATTTCAACATTTATCTTCGCCTTTGATACGGATAAAGTAAGGGCTCTCTTTTTGTGTACATACACCAAAAACTCTTCAAGCGCCTGATTGACGGACTGACTTTCAAGAAGGCTTCCGTATATCTGCTTTATGAGAGGATCCTTATCAATAAAGGTTCTCTTGAAATCATCCCGCACGAAAACCTTTACAGCCTCCGCCCAATTGCTCTCGGCAAGAGTTGCAAATTTAAATAAATCATCTATTTTCTGTTCTCCATACTTAACATACGGGGTTGTTATATCTATGTCATACGGTATCTTATATTCTCCACCATCAGATATAATACTTATGTGACCTTTATAGTTTTTTCCCGCCTCAAGACAGGTTGCATCAAATGTATACGTTACATCAAACTTCCTGTTTATGTATGTGTGATTATCGAACCGTATCATATACCTGCTGTCATAAACCATCGCTTTGATAACATGGTCATTTGGACTTGTCACACGAAAGCTTCCCGTATATGTCGTACCGGTTTCTATGTTCAGTTTTAAAAACTGTTCGGAGATTTCAACCTCTGGTCTGTCCAGTTGAAATTCGCCCTTTGCATAATGCTCAACAATACCTTTCATATGTTCCTCCATAGCTTTTGGCTATACTTATGTATTTATCTCTCAAGCAAAATTTTCTTGATATTATCTGCTATGATGCTATAATAAAATATAACTAAATCTGATAATACAGAGTACATTATAACAAAAACAATTCAATTTTAAAAGACATTTGGGGTTATTTATCAAAAAGTTATTTCAGGGGGTAAAATATGGCTAATTCTTCTTTACGTATCGGACAGTTTGACACGGTTTTATATAACGCAAATCTAAATCCAATGGGTGTTCCCAAATCCGTGAAAAAAATATTATCTGAGAGCACAGACAGAATCGGAACATATCCGGCAGACTATTATCCGGGGCTTAAAAAAGCCATATCGGCATATACGGGCTGTGATGAAAAACACGTTGTCTTAGGCAGCGGCACCACAGACATGATAAGACTTTTTATCTCCCTTGTATCTCCTAAGAGGGCCTTGCTTCTTACTCCTTCAGCAACGGAATACGAATCATCGCTTTCCATATATGGCTGTGAGATAGATTACTATAATCTGTCAGAGGAGGCTGATTACAAACTTGACGTTTCTGATTTTACTTCAAAACTGGATTCCTCGTACGACATGATTATAATCGGCAATCCCAACAATCCTACGTCTCAGATTATAGCACGGGAGGATATGAAAGCCATTGCCGAAGCCTGCAAGGCGTTGGACATATTTCTATTAATTGACGAAATGTACATTGAGTTTACCGAAAATTACAGGGAGCTTACAAGCACCACTCTTTTGCCTTCCTATGACAATATTGCAGTTTTAAGAAGCATATCAAAGTTTTTTGCCGTGCCGGGACTTAGAGTAAGCTACGGTTTTGTTGCCAATGATGATTTCTTAAATATGGTAAACATTATTTCAACACCTAATTCCATTTCAACTCTCACTGCAATTGCCTGTACTGAGCTTCTCAAGGACAAATCCTATATAGAGGAATCGGGCTCGCAGATTTTTACGGAGCGAAATCTGATTTACTCCGCTATGGCGACAAACAAAAACGTAAGACTGTTTAAGCCTTACGCAAATTTCATGCTCATTAAAATTTTAAAGGAAGACGTAACTGCGGGACGTATTGCCGAAGCCTGCAACCTCAAAGGAATGGTAATAAGGAAATGCGATAACTTCAGAGGGCTCGATGAAAAGTACATCCGTTTTTGCTTCATGAAACCCACTCAAAATGACCTGCTTGTAAATACAATGCTTGAATTGTTGTAACTGTCGCATTAAAGCATAGGCTTCCGGGACGGTGTCATGGTGTCATGCAGGGGTATAAACAGAAAACCGTTTGAAGACGTCAGCACTTAAATTGCCCGTCTGACATGGTCTGTATAGTAACTGAAAACACGCTTTCGCTCGACTCGGACGTAGCGGTACTAAAAATTGCCAGCTTAAAACATTCCTATATAAGGATATCTTAGGCTGGCAATTTAAGTACCGACGTCCTCAGACGGTTTTCAACTACTATACAGACCATGTCAGACGGGCAATTTTTAGTACTGTTACGT
>JAAVIA010000004.1:17918-35006 GCA_014799405.1 Lachnospiraceae bacterium | reverse complement strand
TCAAAGTACAAGGGTGGTTTTGCTATGTATAACTACTTACAAAACGTAAAAACGAATGTAAGCAATGCCAAAAGGAATAACCCGAAGGTCATTAAATCCTTAAAATCAAAATTGTTATTATTCTGATTTTTCATAGGCATCACCCCCATTCTGTAAAAATGAGAGGTCAGCCCACCCTGCAACACGGTTGCCNTTGTGGGGGTATCTTAACATAGGAAAAGGATAATAACAATAGAGTTTATATGGATTTTGNTGCCTATGATTTTANAATCTATCATATCATCACCTCTTTGTAGATTGTATGTGCAATCCGACTATATTGTAATGACTTAAAAGTGCAAATAGATTAAATAATTGAGATGGATATGACGATATAATCCATAAGATGAATGGTCGGAAATGGATTTCNGTTTATATCAAGGAGGNTAATGTTATGTCNAAAATCACTGATTATAGTTTTTNGTTTGAAAGTATGCTTGGAACAAAAAGNACAAAAGGAAAAAGCNCTATAGGTAGCTTTCAGTTGTCACAGTTAAATAGCAGTTCTATACAGTCGCAGNTAAAGGCNGCNGGNATTGATACGAACAGCNNNCAATATAAGGCGGCAATNAAAGAAATGATGAAGGCAGGAAATGGNGCAATGTACACAAATATCCAATGNATTAAAAATTCCATGAAATGCTATGATAAAGACGGAGATTACATTGANCCNACTACNGGACTNGCNGGACTNCTGGTAACAGATGAAAATGAAAGNAGNCGGAAACGTATTATATCCATTCCNGAGAGCAGNAANGATGAGATGTTTGAACAGACNAAGAAAGAATTCTTACGTGAGAATGGTATCTTAAATGGAGATACTACAAAACGGTCAGACGTGTACACAAATTTGCATCGCAAGATGCAGAAAAATGACCGATTAGCAGCAGGATATACTATGGAGCAGTATGAGCGGGCATATCGACAGGCATTTTTAGATGCTGCTAGGAAAGCGGACCCTAAGTGGGAAATTGGAAAGCCGATTCCTTCTGGTGCATTGGACGGTATCACAAGAGAAAATGTAGAAAGTCAGCTCGTCAAAAACGGTAACAAGCTTGTGAAAAGGTCGTCTATTTCAGGTAGTTCATTGGATTTACAGGTATAATATTTACACCCTATTCCGCAGAGGCATTTAATAGGTGTTTCTGCGGATTTTTTGGACTTGTTGTAAGGGAGCAAGGGTGACTTGCTATAGAAAGAAAAAGGATGTAGTTGATATGGAGATAACAGGAATTAAGATGGGACATGTGACAGGAAGCCTGAAGTCAGGAAAGGCATCATCCAAGAAGGGNTGGAAGCTGTCGGATTCCCTTCGGGAGAAGATAACAGAATATGCAAGGGAAGATGCAGCGCAGGATGTATATATGGGAAATAAATTCCTTGCTTTGCGGAAAAGTGAAGTTGAAAAAGTAGCACCAGACAGGGCGGCACTGATAGGAAAACTTAATCAAGCCATAATTTNNGGTAATATGGGTGATATGAAGAAAATTCGGGAAGCTGATGAGCGGTGGTTGTGTATGCTGTTTGGNGAACCATATGAGGCTGAGTTTCAGTCCGAAGGAAGAGGNTCCNCANTTCATGTGTATGACGAGAATGGTGACGAGATACTGACATATACTGCNGGAGTGGGCTGGCATGAAAAGGAATCAAAGGCGGAGACGGAAGTTCATGGAGCATTGAAAGCTGCCTACTATGATGCGTTNCATNCAGCAAGGCAAGAGATAAATGCAGGCNGTGGNGTTGGAATGGAAGTTCAAGGCGGTTTCGATGTGAGGGCATAATATGTATTTGGCGCTGCAAGGGGCAGGAGCGAATTTGAACGGCAGAGAGTCTGAGGAAAAATAAATTGTGAGGTGGGTTCATGGGAATTTCGGTTTCAGGTATGGTAAGCTCCNATACAAAACATATATCACGAAGTAACAGAGGAGAACCCGATTGGTCTATAATTCCAAGCTTCGGGAAAAANAGTAANTCAAAGTCCGAATTTACTGATGAAATTAAGNAATTGGCNCNAAAGGCGGCGAGTACGACAAGCAAGGCAGAATTAGAATATATCCATAGGCAGAGNACGCAGTTGTGCGCAGAGTATATGTCNGATGTATCGCCNGATAGGAAGGCATTATACCAACAGGCTAAAAATGCACTGAAANGGCAGGACAGCAATCCCCAGTGCCATGGGAGTGGGGAACTGACATTGCTTGATTTTCTNGAAGCGGCGGNAGGGAGAATCAGCAATCTTGCCGAAAAGAAATTTGCTTTGGCAGGGGGCGGCACGCTTACATGTCCGATTATGACAGGTGGGGGACATGGAGNCGATATTTATTATCAAGGAACAAAGGTGTTGACTTATCTTGGCTCAGGGTATGGATGGGCTTGTGAAAGGACTCCGGCTGAACGAGAAAAAGAAAGAGAATTTTACGAAATTTATTTTGATGAGTATCGTTCTCTAAAGAACGNTAAAGGAGAAGAATTGAAAAGCTTGCCGGATTATTTGGAGGAGAAGCCATCTTTTGATATGAAAGCATGAAAATTGAAAAAGAAGTTATCGGTATTTTAAGGTATGTTGAATAGATTTGGAAATTTACAGGAGAGAGTAGAAACATGCAGGTTATGAGTAGTTCATTGCAACAGAGGTCCTTTTTGGGAACAGGAAGTATAGGCGGTATTCATCTGCCGGATTTTAATGACAAATACGTTTTCTCTAAAAAGAAAAGCNGNGTGAGTGATGAAGAATATCGGAAGCAGATTGTTGAGCAGGCTTATAAAGATTTTGCGAAAGGGCAATTCCANAATAANTCAGAGGGCTTTAATAAACTGATGAAAAGCTATACATCAGAAGTGTCTCCGGATAGAAAAGGAATCATCACTTCNGGATTAAAAGCTGTTTCAAGAAATCGCCAGAATGTACNGAAACCGATAGATGTTGTGGCAACTTTGCTTGAGGGGAAAGTGAAATATCAGAAACTGCCATCAGGCAATAGTGATTACATAGANTTTTATGATAAGAATGGAGAGATGGTAGCANCATATTCCAATAATGGGTGGACAATGTATACCACGAATGCAGAGGCAGCGAGACAGACGGAAATGTGTATGATTTATAATGAGGCATGGGGAAATGCCAAGAGAGGGAGTTTGATGGAAANCAAAGAAGTGGTAAATGTTGAAAGCGGGCAAAGTAGCTTTGATNNTAAGGCATAGCANGGTACTTACGATGTTTGGCAGGGTTAAAAAGTGGGGAAAGTAATTATATAAAAGTAAATAATACATGATTTGCTGTGCATGCTTTTTCAAGAAAAATTCTTTAAATTAATTTACAAATACCAAGCCGCTTTGTATAATTAAACTAGTAAATATATTTCATAAAAGGGGTAATGCTATGAGAAAAACAAAAATCGTATGTACTTTGGGACCTGCAACAAAGGATGAAAATGTATTAAGAAGACTTATCGAGGAGGGCATGGATGTTGCCAGACTGAATTTTTCACATGGCACTCATGCGGATCATAAAGAACGCATAGAAATGATAAAGAAGCTGAGGAGAGAACTGGACAAGCCGGTTGCAATTCTGCTTGACACAAAGGGACCTGAGATAAGGACAAGAGACTTTCAGGGAGGCAAGGTTACTGTTGAGGACGGACAGATATTTACATTAACACCAAGGGAGCTTTTGGGCGATAATACAGTTGCCTCCATAACATATAAAAATCTTGCAAAGGATATTCAGGTAGGCACAACAATCCTTATTGACGACGGACTTATAAAGATGGAGGTTGAGGCCATAAACGATGAGGACATCCGCTGTAAGGTCATAAACGGAGGCACAATTTCCAACCACAAGGGTATAAATGTTCCCGGTGTGCATCTTAATATGCCGTATGTAAGCGAGCAGGATGTGGAGGACATAAAGTTCGGAATCGAAAATGACGTTGATTTTGTTGCGGCATCTTTTGTAAGAAGTGCAAAGGATGTTCTTGAAATAAGAGATTTGTTAAATGCAAACGGTGGTGAGAGGATAAACATTATTTCTAAGATTGAAAATGCCGAGGGTATAAACCATATAGATGATATTATTTATGTTTCTGACGGAATAATGGTTGCCAGAGGCGACATGGGTGTTGAGATTGCAGGTGAGGAGGTTCCTATCATCCAGAAGATGATTATAAGGAAGGTTTATAATGCAGGAAAGCAGGTTGTAACTGCAACACAGATGCTTGACTCCATGGTGAAAAATCCAAGACCTACAAGAGCGGAGACAACCGACGTTGCAAATGCTATATATGACGGGACAAGCGCAATCATGCTCTCAGGGGAGACGGCAGCAGGACTATATCCGGTTGAGGCTGTTCAGACTATGGTTAGGATTGCAGAGAGGACGGAGCAGGATATAGACTACTGCAAGAGATTTTTCCAGAGGGAGAGAACTGCCAATCCAAATGTAACGGATGCGGTATGCCATGCAACCTGCACTACGGCAATTGACCTTAACGCAAGTGCAATCGTAACGGTAACAAAGTCGGGAACAAGCGCAAGGATGGTTTCAAAATATAGACCTGACTGTAATATCATAGCTGGAACGACAAGCCATAAGGTATACAGACAGCTCAACATGTCATGGGGTGTAACACCGATACATCTTGAGGAAAAAAATGAAATATTTGAGTTGTTTGACCATGCTGTTGAGACGGCAGAGAAAAGGGGACTTTTAAACTCAGGAGAAACGGTAGTTCTGACGGCGGGCGTACCACTGGGAGTCTCAGGTAATACAAACATATTAAAGGTTGAAATCGTAGATTAAAAAATATCGTACATTGACGATATGGTATTTTATTATTTTTTGTACGAAGGAAGTGTAAGTAATGTATAATCCAAAATCCTTAAAGGCTGAGGAATTTATTAATGATTTGGAGATAAGGGAAACGTTGGCATTCGCTGACGAGAATAAGGATAATTTAGAACTTATCGACAGCATATTAGAAAAAGCAAAAGAACGAAAAGGACTTTCCCACAGGGAGGCTTCGGTGCTCCTTGCATGTGATAATGAGGACAAGATTAAGGAAATGTATAATCTTGCCGAGCAGATAAAGAAGGACTTTTATGGAAACAGAATAGTAATGTTTGCGCCTCTTTATCTGTCCAACTACTGCATAAATGGCTGTAAATACTGTCCGTATCATATATCCAATAAGCATATTGCAAGAAAAAAGCTTACACAGGAGGATATAAGACGAGAGGTTATTGCGCTACAGGATATGGGGCACAAAAGGCTTGCCATTGAGGCAGGGGAGGACCCACAGAACAATCCTATTGAATATATACTTGAATGTATAAAAACCATTTACAGTATCAAACATAAAAACGGCGCCATAAGGCGTGTAAATGTAAATATTGCGGCTACAACCGTAGAGGAGTACCGCATGCTTGCCGAGGCAGGCATAGGTACATACATACTTTTTCAGGAAACATACAATAAGGAAAGCTATGAGGAGCTTCATCCTTATGGACCAAAGAGCAACTATGCATATCACACTGAGGCGATGGACAGAGCTATGGAGGGCGGCATAGATGACGTGGGGCTTGGAGTGCTGTTCGGGCTTGAGCTTTACAGATATGAATTTGCAGGACTTCTTATGCATGCAGAGCATTTGGAGGCGGTACACGGCGTGGGACCTCATACAATAAGTGTTCCAAGAGTAAAACATGCAGACGATATTGACCCTGATGCATTTGATAATGGAATAGATGATGAGATATTTGCAAAGCTGTGCGCCCTTATCAGAATAAGCGTGCCATATACAGGCATGATTATATCCACAAGGGAGAGTAAGCAGGTAAGGGAAAAGGTTATCCGCCTTGGAGTGTCACAGATAAGTGGAGCCTCAAGAACCAGTGTTGGCGGTTACTGTGAACCAGAGCCTGAGGATGAAAATTCCGAGCAGTTTGACGTTAGCGATAAGCGTACCCTTGACGAGGTTGTAAAATGGCTTATGGAGATGGGCTATATTCCAAGCTTCTGTACAGCTTGCTACAGGGAGGGAAGAACAGGAGATAGATTTATGTCCCTCTGCAAATCGGGGCAGATACAAAACTGCTGTCATCCAAACGCCCTTATGACATTAAAGGAATTTCTTGTTGATTACGCCTCGGAGGATACAAAACGTATTGGAGAGGCTCTTATAGAGGCGGAGCTTAACAATATACCAAAGGAAAAGGTGCGGGAGATATGTAAGGAAAATCTCGTTAAGATAGAACAGGGTATAAGGGATTTCAGATTTTAATTATGATATTTTGTACAACTCACATATTAAAATAAGAGTTTTGTAATAAGGGTTGTGTTAAATAAGGAGGCATGGGTATGAATGGAACACCTTCGGCAAACAGGCTTCATATTGGTTTTTTTGGCAGAAGAAATGCAGGTAAGTCATCTGTTGTGAACGCAATTACGGGACAGGAGCTTTCAGTGGTTTCTGATGTGAGCGGTACAACAACCGACCCTGTCACAAAGGCAATGGAGCTTCTTCCCATTGGACCTGTTCTTATTATTGACACCCCGGGCTTTGATGACGAGGGCAGCCTTGGAGAGCTTCGAGTGAAAAAGACGAAGCAGATACTTAACAAGACGGATGTGGCAATACTTGTTGTTGACGCCACGGAGAGAATGAGCGAAACCGACCATGAGCTTATACAGATATTTAAGGCAAAGGGAATAAACTACCTTGTTGTGTACAATAAGTGCGACCTTCTGTCGGTGAAGGACATGCGGAGTCTTATGTCTGAAGAAAATGCAGTACTTGTCAGTGCCAAGGACAAGAAGAATATAGACCAGCTAAAGGAAAAGATAATACTTACTGCCGGAAATACAGAGGAAAGACCGCTTGTGTCTGACCTTGTGTGCAGGGGGGATATGATTGTTCTTGTAGTTCCCATAGATTCGGCAGCTCCAAAGGGAAGGCTTATACTTCCCCAGCAGCAGGTAATACGTGATTTACTTGATGCAGGAGCCATACCTGTAGTTGTAAAGGAAGACGGAGTTACGGATGCCATTAATAAATTAAATGTAAAACCGCGCATGGTAATAACCGACAGCCAAGCATTCAAGGAGGTAAACAGTCAGGTGGAGGAAGGCATTGACCTTACATCCTTTTCCATACTTATGGCAAGGCACAAGGGCTTTCTTGAAACTGCCGTAAGCGGCATAAAAGCAATAGATACGTTAAATGATGGAGATAAGGTGCTTATATGTGAGGGCTGTACACATCACAGGCAGTGTGAGGATATCGGAACAGTAAAAATCCCTGCATGGCTTAGTAAGTATACGGGAAAGCAGCTTGATTTTCAGTACACCTCAGGAGGAGATTTCCCTAATGATTTAAGCAGCTATAAGCTTATAATACATTGCGGCGCATGTATGCTCAATGAACGTGAGGTGCTTTACCGCATGAAATGTGCCATAGATGCAGGGGTTCCGTTTACAAATTACGGAACGGCAATTGCGTATATGAACGGCATACTGGAAAGGTCAATAAAGCCGGTTATGTAAGTGGGTCTGGTTAATTCCTACAGTAGATTTACGCTATCGGAACATGACGCCTTGACAGAAATATGGCTGAATGTTATTATACTAACAGAAAGGTGCTACCGATAGACGGTTAGCCTAGATAGTGTTTGGTAAAAAATAACCGCTCAGTTTTCCAGGCTGTGAGGCGGTTATTTTTTGTGTGAATTGCTATTTCGACCAATGGAACATAGTGAGTGCATAGTGTTGATGTCAAGGGTCGAGAAATAAGAGTGCGAAAAAGTGTTGAAATAAAAGAATTTCCGAGAGATTGGGCTGCTTGAAGGGCAGTCCCGTCGCTCGGGTTTTTTGTTTTTCACAGTATGCGAAAACAAATTCATGATTCAAAATGTCGAGGCGTTGAGTGGATAGCATAGTTAAAGTACACTGTTTCCTGAGTGAATATTATCCCCTCCTTGGAAGCTGCCAGTTTCCTGTTTGAGAGCCATCTGGAAATTGCTGTCTTTAGAGCCACCTAGAACACCAGATTATTTGGTGGTACTGCATCTGCAGTTCTCCAAGAACAACTATAAGGGCATTTATCTGTTTTTCGTGAAAGTCACAATGGCAATAATTGTAAAAGGCAAGGGAGTTTGATATAATTATATTGGATTTTTATATGTGGAGGGTATCAAATGCCTGTTGAATATAATAAGATTTTTCTTGCTCGTATTAACGAAATTGAAATATGCCTTGAGAATGAGTGTTATATTGCTGCACTTGCGCTTGCGTTGACTTTACCGGATATTTGTGGAAAAGCCGAGTATCCGGATAAAGGTGTTGGAAAGCGATATATTCAATGGTACGATCAGTATGTAAGCCAATATCAAAAATCGCAGTCTCCATATAGCGCAGATATGCCATATTTAAGTGGCGAAGTGGTATACAGTTTAAGAAATGGCTTTCTTCATGCAGGAAATCCTAATATTGAAAAAGGAGATATTAAGGATGAAACATGTAAAATAGACCAATTTTGTCTTGAAGCAGGTAAATCATTAATTGGGGATACCAGTCGTGTTAGTTATGGAAAAGAGTTTGAGATTAAAGAGCGAGGCTACACTGTTAATGTAAGGCTTCTTTGCGTACGACTTTGTCGAATTGCTAGAAGTTATTATTTGGATAATGAAGATAAATTCAGTTTCCTTAATTACAATATGGTTAAGACTGATTGCTAATTATGAATGAATGTAAATACATAAATATCATAGGTGGTTTGCATCCATGCATCCGCCTTCAGAACAATAATCTTAATGCGATTTACAAAGATGGGGGATAGCAGTGGGTTACTTGATTAAAGTTTACCTAATATATTCAACTGGTATTATTTCTTAGTTGGTGATTATCGAAATCATGGTTTAATCATGCTGTGATTTCATGCGATGAAATAAAGAAAAAATTAATGACACTGAGGAGAAATTGCCCATTACAAGTAAAGTTATATTATGATAGGGTATTGGATTTTATAAATTTTTGTCAAGAACAAGGAGAATTATTGTTGAGTCGCAATTGATACACAGAAAGTTTAATTTATTGATAAGTTTCCACATACGGACGAAATGGCAAAATGATGGTCGATAGTTTCCGCATACCGAGAGGGGGAGTAGACGTACTTCCTATCCTCTCGTGCCATGGTGCCTTGACAGAAATATTGTCAAATGTCTTTTGATAGAAGTGGAAAGAACTTTTAATAAAGAAAATACGGGTGGAACATATACTAGATAATGTTGCAATAATAGATTTTTGTAGGATGTTGTATAGGAGTGGATTATGAGTAAAATTGTTGTTTTAGTTGGCAGTATGAGAAAAGGTGGAAATACAGATTTGCTTGCACAGGCATTTGCACAGGGAGCTGAAAAAAATAATACTGTGGAAATAGTGTCTGTTGCTGATTATAAAGTAAATCCCTGCATCGGTTGTAATTCATGTTTTACTAGGGAAGGAAATCAATGCTTTCAAAAAGATGATATGGCAGAAATTTATGAAAAACTGAGGAGTGCTGATATGGTAGTAATCGCATCGCCGGTTTATTTTTATGGGATTAGTGCGGAATTGAAGGCGATTGTTGACAGACTACATACACCTATGAGAAATGAATTTCATATAAAGAAATTGGCATTACTGCTGGTAGGGGCGGCAACATTGCCGGAATTGTTTGACGCAATCAAATTGCAGTATCAGCTTGTGCTTAACTTTTTTCATCTGGAAGACGCAGGTATGGTGCTTGTGAAAGGTGTTAAGGATATTGGTGACATTAAAGAAACAAAGGCGCTGGAGGAAGCATACAACCTTGGAGTTTCCATAGAATAATGTATAAAAGCCAAAATAGAGATTTGAAGGAGTGAGTTTATGGCAAATGCTTTTAAGATAATAGATGAGCAAACATGGGAAAGGGCTATGCACTGTATGGTTTTTAGAAATAGTGTTGAACCTGCATTTTGCGTGACATTTGATGTAGACATCACAAATTTTCTGGAAGAAACCAAAAAGCAAAAGTTTTCATTTACACTTGCATTCGTATATGCTGTGTGCAAATGTGCAAATGAAATTGAGGAATTTCGATACCGTTTTTTGGATGGCAAGGTTGTTTTGTTTGATAAAATTGATACCGCCTTTACTTATCTGAACAAAGATACAGAATTATTTAAAGTAGTTAATGTTCCGATGCAGGATACAATGAAGGAATATGTAGAATTGGCAACACGGACGGCAGAACAACAAAAAGAATATTTTACAGGGCCTCTTGGCAATGATGTATTCCAATGTTCTCCAATGCCGTGGGTTNCATATACTCATATTTCCCACACAAATTCAGGGAAAAAGGATAATGCAACACCATTGTTTGACTGGGGAAAATACNATGAACGAGATGGACGGATTATTATGCCGGTGTCTGTTCAGGCACATCATTCCTTTGTAGANGGGATACATATTGGGAANTTTGCAGATANATTGCAAAAATATCTGGATGAATTGTAAAGGGAAATGNGATGTTTGTAGAAACANAGGGATAATTTGCTAAGTNNATATATAGAAAATAATTAACTNAAATAANAGGTGATAACATGAATGTTGAAGAATTTATGAAAAAGAATAATATTGCAATACTGGTTGAAGTAGATTTGAAAAATAAGAAAATGGATATTAAAAAAACAGATATTGAACTTGAATCNCCTGATTTATTTAAACAATTAATTGANTATGGCANTGTAGAAAGCTTAATAGAATGTNNAGNAGGACNNTTATTACCTAGAATTTGGGCACAGGGTAATACAAAATGTATAATAAGTAAAGCAAGTGAAGAAAAAATAATTGTTTTATTTTATGATTGGTATTCAGATGCGAAAGGTGATTATTNTCATGCAGAGCAANTGGATAAGCAATTATGTGAAATGTTTTGATATAAGGGGAAAAAGTAGTTGGTGATAAATGNTTTGTNCTNGAAAAACAGCCGTTTATGTGATAGTATATAACTGCAAAGATAAAAACACAACGCAAGTNAATCTTGCAGAACCGGTAGGTAGTCCGGTCGCACCATTTTGGTGTAAGTAGCCCTCCCTCCTTGGGTCGTCCGTTCTTTGTTCANTACCAATCTTAAGGAGGAATTNTCATGGACAAAGTATCAGGCAAGCTGACNGTNTTTTTTGAGGANCCNTTTTGGNTGGGAGTGTTTGAACGTGTATCGGATGGAAGGTTATCTGTNTGNAAGGTTACATTTGGTGCAGAGCCAAAGGACTATGAGATATACGACTTTATTTTGAAAAANTNCTTTCATCTAAGATTTAGCCCNACTGTGGNGACTGATGTAAAAGANNNTGGTCGTAANCCTAAAAGGGTACANCGAGAGGTACATAAGCATGTAGAGTGCAGAGGAATCGGNACAAAATCGCANCAGGCTTTGAAATTACAGCAGGAGCANATGAAAATTGANCGTAAAACAATAAGCAGGGAGCAACGGGAAACGGAGAAAGAACGTCGGTTTGAACTGAAACAGCAGAAAAGGAAAGACAAGCATAGGGGCAGGTAATACTGCCCTAATTGTTTTGAAAGTGAAAAATAGAGAAAATAGAAAACATGTAGCATCAGCNCTTTACNGAAAGCAAATTATAATTGAGTTGAAGTTCAATGAAAGGATAAAATAATATGAAAATNNAACGTGATTTTTATAANAGGGATGCNTTGACAGTATCAGAGGAAATATTGGGNAAAACGTTAGTTCATATTACAGAAGAAGGTATAACAAAAGGAAAAATTGTGGAAGTAGAAGCCTATATGGGAGCACAGGATAAAGCNGCNCANTCATATGGTAATCTGTATTCGGAAAGAACAAAAATNCAATACGGTGAAGGTGGNTNTGCTTATGTGTATTTGATATATGGNATGCACATTTGTATGAATATTGTTACAAACAAAGAATCTATTCCNCATGCTATACTTATTAGGGCGCTTGAACCNNTTGANGGCATTGANTTAATGAAAAAGAGAAGAAANACNGATAATATAAAAATGNTATGCAATGGNCCGGGAAAGCTAAGTCAGGCTATGGGGATAACCAANGAGAATTATGGTGATGATTTGTGCGGNGAATCGTTATATTTGGAGGATGGAATTGTTATACCAAAGAAACAGATTTTAAGAAGCAANCGNATTAATATAGATTATGCAGAGGAGGCAAAGGACTATTTGTGGAGGTTTACAATTAANGATAATCCGTATGTCTCNAAATGAATTGGCATCAGATAAATTTGTTCAAAGGAGTGAGAAANAATGATTCGAACAATGAATATCGAAGATTATGANAAGGTATATNATCTATGNATAAATACAGAGGGTATNNGATTAAATACAACGGATGATTCAAGGGATGGGATTGACCGATATTTGCGTAGAAATCCTGATACGTGTTTTGTAGCTGAAGATAACGGAGAAATAATTGGTGTTATCATTAGTGGACATGATGGACGCAGAGGGTTTATATACCACACTACTGTGAAACCAGAATATAGAGGAAAGGGAATGGGGAAAAAACTTGTAGATGCAGCATTAAAAGCATTGGAACAGGAAGGAATACATAAAGTTGCATTGGTAGTATTCGATGATAATACGAATGGAAACATTTTCTGGGAAAAGGTTGGTTTTACCGTAAGGGATGATTTGGTATACCGAAATAAAAACATACATGAGCTTAAAAAAATTATATAAGATTAAGAATTATGCTTGCTGATATTGAGATAGTATTAATTTCAGATTATTATAAAGAGGGAAATAAAGTATTTTTGTGTACTATTAACAGATTTCTGTTATAATAAAAATCAGCAACTGTACTGAAAGGTGGTGTCGGTTATGGAACAGAATTATATAACAGATGAGCAGGTCATAAAACGGGCAAATGCGGCTGTAGAGCTTGAAATAGAAAAATTGAAGGCATTAGATGCACCTGTTATTGTTTATGACAGGAAGAGACAGATTGTAGTGAGACGTAACAGTGATGGAACAGAGATTGAGGTTGGAAAGCGGTTGAGAAAGGGGCATTATAGTGAGCGAGTTGCAAAAGAAATCTGAGATTGTTGTGTTTGCTGGACCAAATGGTTCTGGGAAAAGCACATTTACCGCATTGCTAAAGCCTTCTATGGATTACATTAATGCAGATGAGATTAAGAAAAATTTAAAATGTTCAGATTATGAGGCGGCAGAATTAGCTGAGAAGTAAAGAGAATTACATTTAAAAAATATGGAAGATTTTTGTTTCGAAACAGTTATGTCCACGGATAGAAATCTTAACTTACTTAAAAGAGCAAAAGAAAAGGGATATTTTATTCGGTGTTACTATATTCTTACCACNGATCCAATGATTAATGTTTTTCGTGTCAAGGCGAGGGTGGAGACTGGTGGTCATGATGTTCCGGAGGAGAAGATTATCACTCGTTATGATAGGGCATTGACCTTAGTGAGGGATGTGGTCGATGTTTGTGATATATGCCATATTTACGATAATTCAGAGGACAGACCTTATCGTATTTATAAAAAGAGAAAGGAAGAGTCTTTTTTTGACGAGTGTGATGATTGGACGAAGCTGGATATTATCCTGCTGACAAATGATAATGGAATTGTGAGAAGGAATTTGAATTGATAGTGNTTTAAATATAAACTTGTTGCTTATAACAAATGAGTNTTGACCGATATANACTAGCCANGAANTGTTGAATTTACGACATTTCTTGGCTCTGNTTATATTGAGAGACCGCTAATTGNCAATAATTTTGGGCAATTTCTATTAAGATTATTTTTGNAANCTATGTTATATTAAATGCAGATATTCGAAAAAAGGAGTGTCATTATATGAACAATAACATGGTTGTAAAAAAGATAGTAGANTACATTGAAACGCACATGGATGAGGATTTATCCCTTGATNAAATAGCAGNTGCANTAAATTATTCAAAATTTTATATTGCCAGAGTTTTNAGTGAAGAAACAAAACACACAATTTANAAATACATACAAGGNCGCAGATTGACTTTAGCAGCCNNNAAGCTTGTGGANACCAAGCAGCCCATTGCNGAAATNGCCTATGAAGCACATTATGATTCACAACAGGCATTTACATTNGCNTTTAAACAANTATATCAATGNACACCTAAAATCTATAGAAAAAATGGTGTGTTCTATCCNAAACAATCNAATATATGCATGATGNGNTCACTAAATGGAGGTNCNTTTATGTCTTANTTATCAGGAGGTAAANTGGCAGCATGAGNACAATTCCNTATGTTATTGANCAGACAAGNCGGGGNGANCGNAGCTATGATATTTTTTCCAGATTATTGTCTGANCGGATTGTTTTTTTAGGAGAAGAGGTAAGTGATGCTTCAGCAAGCCTAATTATTGCACAAATGCTGTTTTTGGAAGCACAGGATTCCGAAAAGGATATCCAATTGTACATAAATAGTCCGGGTGGCTCTGTCTCGGCTGGTTTTGCTATTTATGATACAATGCAGTATATAAAATGTGATGTTTCAACAATATGTTTAGGTCTTGCTGCCAGCTTTGGAGCATTTTTATTGGCAGGCGGGACGAAAGGGAAACGTATTGCTTTGCCAAATGCGGAGATAATGATACATCAGCCCGCTATTCATGGCAATGGTATTCAGGGGCAGGCAACGGATATAAAAATTATGTCGGACCATATACAAAAAAGTAAAGAACGCTTAAATACTATTTTAGCCGAAAACACAGGTAAAAGTATTGAGGCGGTTGCTGTTGCTACGGAACGTGATAATTATATGTCTGCAAAGGAAGCACTNGATTTCGGACTGATTGACAAAATCATTGATANGCGGGAAATAAAATAATAAAAATAGGTATTGACTCCTACGTTGCGTAATAGTTTATGGTATATTTACACGGACTGATGTTCATGGCTGGCAGGAGGGAATGAAAATGATGACGGTAAATGAGGTAAGTAAATTGACCGGAGTGAGTATACGCACTCTGCAATATTANGACAAAATCGGNTTGTTAAAACCAACCGGATATACCGAAAGTGGATATNGNCTGTATGACGATACAGCTTTGAAAATGCTACAGCAGATTTTACTGTTTCGGGAATTGGAATTTCCTCTTAAANAAATCAAGGAAATCATATCCCAGCCGAATTTTGACAGTGGCANGGCATTNGAACAGCAGATTGCTTTGCTCACNATGAAAAAAGAGCATCTGGAGAATTTGATTAANTTTGCCCGTGGAATACAATTGATAGGAGTGAATACAATGGATTTTTCGGTATTTGACACAAGAAAGTTGGATGAATACGCACGACAAGCAAAGGAACAGTGGGGAACGACTGACGAATACAAGGAATATGAGCAGAAGGCACAAAATAGGAGTAAAGCAGAGGAGCAAATGCTTTCAGAAAGCTTTATGCAGATATTTGTGGATTTCGGAAAGCTGAAAGGGATGGCACCAAACGAACCGGATGTTCAGGAACAGGTAAGGAGGCTGCAGGCTTTTATTACGGAACATTTTTATAAGTGTTCAAATGAAATTCTTTCCGAGCTTGGAAAAATGTATGCCGGCGGTGGAGAGTTCACCACAAATATTGATAATTATGCAGGAGAAGGAACAGCAGAATTTACGGCTGAAGCAATTAGGATTTATTGTGAAAAATAAATAGCAAGGATAAGACTATAGGGCGGTTTGCAAACGAAAGCAGACCGCTCTTTTTGTTCTAGAACAGCAAGGATTCATATGATAATATGTTCGCAGAAGGAAAAAATAAATAAAAAGTCGAAAATATTAAACCTATTTGAAAAAATATGACTCTATATATATGAAACACAATATATAGAGCAAGGAGGAAAAAGATGGATGAAAATCAAATCAGACAGCTGGTTGAGGGAGTAAAGCAGGGGGATCAGGCATCGTTTGAACAATTGTANATGTTAAGCAGCAGGTCAGTATATTTTATCTGTGTCAGCTTTCTCGGCAATGAGGAAGATGCAAAGGATATCATGCAGGATGTTTATGTAACTGCATATGAAAAAATTTATCAGCTGAATGATGCGGGGAAGTTTGTTCCGTGGATTAACCGGATTGCTGTGAATAAATGCAAGAGGGTTCTGTTGAAAAATGCACCGGTTTTCATGGACGTAGAGGATATGGATAGTCGGTTGGAAGAGGAAAACGAGAATTTTCTCCCTGAGGAGTACATTACCCAGAAGGAAAAAAGGAAGCTTGTCATGGATATTATGAGAAATACACTTTCGGATATCCAGTACAAAACGGTCATACTTTACTATTTTAACGGACTGACAATTGACGAGATAGCGGATATTATGGAGTGCCCGCCGGGCACGATAAAGGCTAGGCTGAGTCTTGCCCGTGCCAAGATAAGGAACGGTGTGCAGGCATACGAGAACGGAAGTGGTGATAAGCTTTATTCCGTTGTGGGATTGCCGATTTTGATGCGTCTTCTGTATGAGGAGGCAAATTCCATGATAGTACCCGAAGTTCTGCCGGAGATTATAGGAACTATCATGTCACGCTTTGCAGCAGGAAGCGTGTCAGCATATGGAGTGGGTGCTACAGGTGAGGCAGTTGGAAACGCAGTCGGAACAGTTGCAGAAAATGCAGTTGGAAACGCAGTCGAAGCGGTTGCAGAAAATGCAGTGGGAAATACAGTCGGAACAGTTGCAGAAAATGCAGTTGGAAATGTAGTCGGAACGGCTGCAGGAAATACAGTAAAAGGAGTTGCAGGAGGAATGATGAAAACAGGAATAGGTGCATTAAAGGTTAAAATTGCAATAGGGGTTGTTGTTGCAGCAGTTGTGGGAGTCGGAGCGTTTGTTTTAATTAAAAATAGCAAATCAGACGAAGCTTCAGACAGCAAAACAGCGACTGATATGGTGGAGCATAATGTCGGTACTGAAATAGCGAACGTAGAGGAATCGACTGCTGACACGCAGGAGGAAACGACAGNGTTTTCGGGNGANTGGNAA
>JAAVIA010000004.1:0-17912 GCA_014799405.1 Lachnospiraceae bacterium | reverse complement strand
GAGGAGTNTGGNTATNCNCCNTTTTGGTTAAAGTATGCNAANTTAGGTGCNNTGGAGGAAAAGGATTTAAGNGATGTGATGTTTTATGATAAGTTTACGTTCGGTACANAATTGAAGGATATGTTTGCCTCGTATAACTATTATTGGTTTAATACTTTTTTGGGANAACACATAGAAACAAGTTCTTTGGATNANGTAATGAATTATTCCGATGAANTGATANNNCCGGGAANNTACTGGNCTATATNNTTACAAGAAGANNAGGAAGACTCTNANCATGACATTANNATANATGTGTATAANCTGACGGATTCACCNCTTACATTGGGAGAATGTATAGAGAATAACCANTTTGTATTATATGAAATGAATGGCTATGAGTATAGGGGCTATGACATTTTGAACGTGGAATACGAGAAAGATGAAATACGAACAGGACTTCCATTAGTAATGGACATATTGGGAAAGCCAACGGCGGTATATGCCAGCGATAATAGTACAAGCTATACGGACAGAGAGGGGCAGGACGAGGAATTTGCTGATACAGTGCAAAAGGGAGGAGGACGACTAATGTATGATTTATTTTATGATAAAGGAGAGTATATGCTGAATATTATTGTAAGCGAAATGTATATTAGTAATACATATCGTGGGTCATATACTGTGACGTATTTTACAAAAGGCGTCTACGAGCGTGGTGCGTCTATGGTGGGACTTGAGGATACATACCCGGAATACGATTTTGAATAAAATAGAGGGATGTCAGGCATTGCACCCATAGGCATAAATCATATGAAGTGTCAGTATATGAACTGCGTTTCGTTATAGATATGTGATTGCAGTACGCTTTTATTATATTGACATGAAAATTCATAGTGCTATAATTCTGAGTGGTATTAATGATATTTCTAGCAAAGGAGAAGGCACGATGAGATTTTTAATATTAAGAGAAACTGGGTTTACAACATTTATGTCATGCATAGGTGTTATTAGCGGTATGTTTGCTATTGTCAGCTGGTCGCAGGTTTTTGACAAGGATTATATGTTTCTTGGTCCTGCAATTGTTTCCACTGTTATTTGTATTGTATTTTATGGTATTGCATTCATTTCGTTCAGGAAAGCTGTAAAAAAGCGTGCGGAGGCAGAGGCACAGTACAGGGCTGACCATCCGGAATTTTATAATAAGTAAATATGTTTGATGAATTAACACTTAGACTATGAAGGGGTTGTTGGAAAAGTAGAACAATAATCTACTGGAGCAATAGTCCCTTCTTTCTTTATTGAGGTAATCGGTCATACTGTCAATGTTGGAAACTATGAAAAATGCGTATTGTGGAATTTAACATATAAATGGAGGAATAAAATTGAGTGCTATTAGTATTATCAATAACAGACACAGCTATAGAGGAAAATATAAATCCACGCCTGTGCCTAGGCATGATTTAATTACAATTATGAAGGCAGGACTTAATGCTCCCTCAGGATGTAATAAACAAACAACAAGCTTGATAGCAGTAGATGACCCGCAAATATTGAACAAGCTGTATGAGGTAATAATCCCACCTGTTGGGGAAACTGCACCAGCCATTATATGTATTCTGACACAAAGAATAAATGCATATAGAGATAGATGCTTTGCAATTCAGGATTATTCCGCAGCAATTGAAAATATGTTGCTTGCATTGGTGGAGCTTGGCTATCAAAGCTGTTGGTATGAAGGTCATATTACGGATGAGGATAAAATTGGTTATAAAATGGCACAAATATTAAATGTACCAGATGATTATGAGTTAGTCTGTTTTCTTCCAATTGGCATTGCAGAATCGGAAACAGTTGCAGTAAATAAGTTGCCTTTTGAGGAAAGAGCATGGTTTAACGGATTTAAATTAAAGTAATATATTGTGCATGTTAGTCAATGAGTCTGGAATGGCATGTTGAAAGGACAGAGGAAGATATATCCCGGCTTTAGAAAGAAACCAATAAGGAGGCAGTTTTATGAGAATAGAACATATTGCTATGTATGTGAAGGATTTGGAGAATGCAAAACAGTTTTTTGAACGATATATGGGGGCTGTTTCTAATACCATGTATCATAACAAAACAACAGATTTTAAATCATATTTTTTAACATTTGATGATGGTGCAAGACTTGAGATAATGAACAAGCCTGTTATGGATGATTTTGAAAAGTCAATGGATAGAACGGGGTTTATACATATTGCNTTTAGTGTAGGAAGCAAGGAAAAGGTTGATTTGCTGACGGAACAATTAAAGAAAGATGGATATACAGTTGTTAGCGGTCCCAGAACTACCGGTGATGGGTATTATGAGAGCTGTATTGTAGCTGTTGAAGGAAATCAGATTGAGCTTACAGTTTAGTAAAACGAGTGTAATTTTTGCTGGGGGTGTTGATGAACTGTTATGAAAGATATGATATCATTTAATNCNATATANGAAAGAAGAAGNATTCGAAAATTTCAGCANAAGGATGTGCCGACAGAGCTGTTAAATAAAGTANTAGATGCAGGCAGAGTTGCACCCTCGGCGAAAAACAGNCAGCCGTGGAAATATATTGTTTTTGGAAATGAATCCAAAAAAAGAATTNCTNAAAGCTATGGAGGATGGACTNCAAAGAGAAGAAAAGGGNATAACTGNTTTNCCAAAATCNCAGCATGGCATAGNGGATGCTAAAAACACATTGAGAATTATGAGGGAAGCCCCCGTTATANTNGCNGTGATTAACACAAATGCCCANTCTCCGTTTTTNCCGATTGACAATGATGAGAGAATTACAGAAATATGTGACTCCTTATCCATTGGNGCGNCTGTNGAAAATATGCTNCTGGCGGCACANNANTTGGGANTNGGTGCNNTGTGGATTGCNAATACATGTTTTGCCTATNGAGAGCTAACGGCATACATCAATACAAATGAACAGCTTGTCTGTGCAATTGCTATAGGGTATGCAAATGAAAATCCAAATCCAAGACCAAGAANGTCNNTGGANNAGATAGTAGAATANAGATNGTAGAANATAATTATAGGTGCAGGTGGAGAAGTAATGNAGTACATAAAAGCGAAAAAAGAAGATATAGATATTATTTTTAATATTGTTCAGAATACGGTGACAACAATTTATCCTAAATACTACCCNAAAGAGGTAGTGGATTTTTTCTGTGAGCATCATAANAGAGANAATATTGTCAAGGATATAGAAAATGGTAATGTNGGNATTTTGNTAGTCGATAATNAGATTGTNGGANCNGNCAGCNATGAGGATAATCATNTTACCAGAGTATATGTTTTGCCCGANTTTCAGGGGAAGGGATATGGTAGTTTTATTATGCAATGTCTGGAAGATGAGATTTCAGCAAAGTATCATACAGTGCTGTTAGATGCNTCACTCCCTGCCAGCCATTTATATGAACAAAGGGGTTATCGTACCATTAAACATGAAAAATGGAATGTAGAAAATGACGTTGTTTTGGTTTATGAAGTGATGGAAAAGAGCTTATGAGAAACAATATCACATATTATAAAACAGACGATAATATTGAGTACATTTATTATCAGAAATCGAAACAGTCTTATCCTATGCACACTCATGCAAATCATGTTACATTCGGCTACATTTTGGATGGGGTAGTTTGTATTATTTCTGGTGTTAAAAAATGCTTATACCATGCAGGAGAGTGTTTTTGTATTATGCCGGATACTCCACATGCAGTGGAGACAGTAAATGATACAGCTTATTCAATGATAATCACATGCATAGCTGAAAATAAAATTCAGGATGAATCAGAAAATGATAGAGCCTGTTTAAAGAACTTAAAACAGGCTATTTTGGATGCACCGGAAAATATATTTTTCATTGAGGATATGGCACGGAATATAGGGCTGAGTTCGTATCATATGATAAGACGGTTTAAGGNTACGTGTGGCTTGACACCGCATCAATTTCAGATACAGTGCAGGGTCAGAAAAGCACAGAAATTACTGGAAGAAGGAAAAAGCGTAATCGAAGTGGCTTANGATACAGGNTTTTGTGACCAAAGTCACTTCGACCGATGCTTTNATAAAATAGTCAGACTGACCCCGAGTGAGTATAAGCAGACTGTTAAAAGATTGGTTTAGCACAATGCCGGAATGAATTTTGCAAACAGGTAAAGTCCGTCATCTCCTGCGGTTACCTCGTGTGGAATTCCAGACGGCATTATGGAAATAGTGCCGACTTCATAAGGCAGCGTGATGCCATCGTTGATACATACCCCGAAACCTGCCACTACCTCATGCGTCTCTAATTGCGTTTCGTGGGTGTGGTTTTCGATGCTTTTGTTTGGTGCGATGCGCACGAGGTGGTAACTGAACTTACCATCTGTATCTTTGGATGTAACAATGTGCTTAAGCTCGACACCTTCAAAGACAGGGTGCTTTGACCACGGAATGTCTGCAAATGACACCATTTGATTAGTCAGTTTGAGGAATCCGTTGTTAAATGCTTCGAATAAATTATTGTTCATATGGTTTATCTCCTTTGCAATTATTTAATAAATGTATTATAAATTCGGATGTAAAAAGAGACTTGGATAAAATTGCGGTGTTAGTTGCCTGTGAAAACATGGGAAAATATATTTGAATATATGATTTCCTTGGTGATTAATGGAACAGTATGTTATACTTGGATTAATTGAAAAACATGTTAAATAAGGAGATATTATTATGGATGGAATGAAAAATATCAACAAAGCAGAGGTTATGGTTTTAAAGGAACAGGTGGCTTATCAGCAGGGACAGGTTGTAAGTAAAACTCTGGCACAAAATGAGCATTTGAGTGTCACATTGTTTTCCTTTGATAAGGGGGAAGAAATAAGCACTCATGAGTCAAAAGGAGATGCGTTTGTTACTTGTCTGGATGGTGTCGGCAAAATTACCATTGACGGAAATAGCTATGAACTACATGAGGGAGAGTCTATCGTAATGCCCGCAAAGCATCCCCACGCTGTATTTGGACAGGAACAGTTTAAAATGCTGTTGGTGGTAGTGTTTTAAGTTGGAATAGTAGTTATTTCAAATGGATAGTTATTTGTGGTATGTTTGAATTGAAGAATATTAGTGAAAGGAATCCGATATATGAAATTTCCAGATAGATGTCATTTGACATCGGAACAGAGCCGATTTTTAGTAAAAAAGAAATGGGATGAAAATATTTATTGTGGAATGAGAATGGAGAATAGAGCTGTAACATTCCCACAAACTCAAACCATATTAAATGGTGTGAATGTTCCGAATGTCCAATTGGACGATATCCAGGCTATATTGAATATGCGCGATGCATGGAGGCATCTATTAAATACTATTGATGAACCTATAACACTTGATTACCTCTGTAAATTAAACGAATTTATATCTAGAAATGAATCACTTGAATGGGGTAAGCTGCGTACTGGAACAGTTGGGATTTCTGGTACAGATTACACACCGCCTATTCCAAAGAATGGGCATGTTCGCAATGAACTCGAGGCAATAGTTACAAATGGTGAAACTACAGCAACTGAAAAGGCACTGGAATCGTTTGTATGGGGCGCAAGAGGTCAATTTTTTTGGGATGGGAACAAACGCACGAGTATGATGCTTGCTAACAAAATTTTAGTTGCAGCAGGAGTGGGAATGCTGACGATTACAGATAAGCATATGGAGCACTTTAACGCTTTTCTTTTGGATTATTACAATACTGGTAATAGTACCGAATTGAAGAAATTTCTTTATGAGAATGCCATTCAGAGCATGACAATATAAAGTGGGTGCTAAAATAATGTACAATATTGGGAAATTATAATTTTGAAGATAACACTAGAGAAGGATGGTGCCAATATGAGAAATCCAGAACAAACGATTGGAAAAATGATTGATAAATTGAAAACAAGCTATATTGCATATGTAGATGCAGATGGCTTTCCTATTACGAAAGCAATGTTACAGCCGAGAGAAAGGGAAGGAATCAAAACATTTTGGTTTTCCACCAATACATCCTCAAATAAAGTAAAATGCTTTAGGCAGAATAATAAGGCAAGTATTTACTTTGTGGATAGGAGATTTTTTCGTGGAGTCAGCCTCGTGGGGACGGTAGAAGTATTGGAAACACAAGAGGCAAAAGAGAGGATATGGCAGATGGGTGACACCATGTATTACAAAAAAGGTGTCACGGATCCGGATTATTGTGTATTAAAATTTACCGCAACAAAGGGGAGATATTACAGTAATTTTAAGTCTGAGGATTTTGAAATTTAATTACTTTGTTGTTGAACACCTTTAATAGATTTAAAGAGGAAATAAAAATAAGATGAAAACAGTAAGAGTAGTAGCTGCTGTGTTGAAGACTATAAATCAAAATAGTAAACCGGTTATATTTGCTACAGCCAGAGGCTATGGGGAGTTCAAAGGTCAATGGGAATTCCCTGGTGGGAAAATAGAACAAGGTGAAACACCACAGCAGGCTTTGAAACGGGAAATTAAAGAAGAATTGGATACGGAAATTGAAGTGCATAATCTAATAGATACCGTTGAATATGATTATCCTAATTTCCATCTTTCAATGGATTGTTTTTGGTGTGAAGTGATATCAGGCAATTTAGTTCTGAAGGAGCATGAAGCGGCAAGATGGCTGACAAGGGAAGAATTGGATTCAGTGCAATGGCTGCCTGCTGATATTGATTTGATTTCTAAAATAAAGGATGAAATGCTGGCGATGGAGTAATATACATTTAGGAGGTGAATTCTATTGCTGGAACAAGATTATATTATGCGGCTGATTAAGGAAATGGTCAGAGCCATACTGAAGTTGGTTTTCAATATAGATATGGATACACCAGCGGAGGAACTGTTAGTGGGGACACAGTATGAAGAATCGCTGAAAGAACTGCTACACATGGTGGATAGCGGAAATATCAATGAAGCAGAAGACAGGTTATTTCAATTGTGTGAGGATGATGATAAACATAAGCTTGAGACCGCATTATTATTTTATACACATCTAAATAAAAAGGATGATGAGTTTTTGGAAAAGAATAATTTTGGAAGAGAGGAAATTATGTTGGGCTTAAAAACTATCATATCTGACTATGGATTGGAAAATATTGCGGAAGCATTTTTATCGGAATAATAAAATTACACACCATTCGGTGAATAATTATGATATACTAAGTCAAAGACATTAAAAAAACATATTTTAAACAAAACACCTGGAGGGGTTGGCACATATTTTTATTGTGGCAAAGGAGGAGGAATATGGAAAACCGTGTAGTATGGCAAGACCGGTTTAATATCGGAGTAGATATTATTGACAAAGAACACCAAAAGCTATTTAGGATTATTAATAAGCTGTTTGAGTTTGGAGAAGACGAAGAAAAAAGTCAATGGGTATGTCAGGAGGGCATTAAGTATTTTAATGACCATGCTATTAAGCACTTTGCGGATGAGGAAGAATATATGAAATCCATCAATTACAGTGGATTGCAGGTGCACAAGCGCATTCATGATGATTTTCGTGAGAAAACCCTGCCTGCGCTTCAGAAAGAGTTGAAACAGACGGATTATTCTGAGGATGCAGTCAGTCATTTTTTGGGTGTTTGTACCGGTTGGTTACTGGGGCATACCTTGACCGAGGATCATGCCATGGTAGGAAAAACCACAAGTAAGTGGGAAGGGCTTTTGACGAAGGAAGCAAATGATGTCCTGAGGCAGGCGCTTCTTCAACAGGTGTATGATTTGTTTCAACTGGATGCACATGTATTGAGTGAGAGCTACAGCGGTGAGAAGTTTGGAAAGGGAATATACTATCGTATTATTTATATTAACGATGAGGGTAAAAAATGGGAGACAATTTTTGTATTTGAGGAGAAGATGCTGATTAACACAGTGGGAAAGTTGATTGGCATTAAGACGGATCAGGTAAATGTAATGCTGCTGAATGCCGTGAGATATGCGGCACGGCAGACTGTGAAGGGTCTGATGGACCTTTTTCCTGCCACAGAGGGGTATAAGATAAAATCGGAAAATCTTCTTACATATGAACAATTCAGGAAAGTGTTTGAGAGGGAAAAGCTGCAGTTCAGTATGTTGTTTGATACTGGTGTGGGATATTTTGCGTATTGTGTTATTGCACCGCATTTGCATGAAGTCAGTATTGGAACTGACATTAAAGATGAAAACGCAATGGCTGAAATTGAGAAGTACCTTAAGAAGAATGCGGCAAAGCAGGAGGAGATTAGCTGCAAAAAGAAAATTCTTGTTGTAGATGATTCCAGTGTGATGCTGAAGGCAATGCAGCAGCTGCTTGATGAGGATTATGATGTGTCAGTTGCCACTTCGGGCTTATCGGCAATCAGCAGTCTTACACTCAACAGACCTGACTTGATTTTGCTTGATTATGAGATGCCGGTATGTGATGGCAAACAGGTATTGGAAATGATTCGCTCCGATGAAAACTTTGCGGATATTGCAGTAATTTTCCTTACGGGCAGGGTGGATAGGGAAAGTGTAGAACAGGTGCTGGCCTTAAAGCCGACCGGTTATCTTTCGAAAAGCCTTAAGTCTGAGGAAATTAAGGGAAATATAGATAAATATTTTAAACAGGTTAGTGGAATTAAATAAAAAACCACGGCTATAAAACTGATATGTTCAGTGAAGGGAGTAGAATTTCGTGGCACGTAAGAAAATAGCGCTATTGGTTGGACAGCCTGATGAAAATTATCAGGAATTATTTATAAAAGGTTTTCTTAAGCAGGCATACGCATGTGATTTTGACGTATGCATTTTTGCAATGTATCAGAAATACCAGGAAACCAAATCAAGGGAGCGGGGCGATGCAAATATTTTTGCGTTGCCGAATTATGATTTGTTCGATGGAATTGTAATTTTGGCTGACACAATACAGACTCCGGGAACATGGAAAAAACTGGAGACAGAGCTTAGTGAGAAATATGACAAGCCGGTTATCTGTATTGACAAGGAAAGCGAAAACTTTAAAACAATAATGACGGATCATTATACTCCGGTAAAACAGATAATTTCACATTTAATTGAGGTACATGGTTTTACTGATATTGCATTTCTTACGGGTAGAAAGTCACATCCTCATTCCGCTCAGCGTCTTAAAGGATTTTTGGATTGTATGGAGGAGCACGAACTTCAGGTTTTAGATAATAGAATTTTCTATGGGGATTTTTGGTACAACAGCGGTGAGGGTGTTGCGGAGCAATTACTAAGGAACAGAGACAGTCTTCCGCAGGCGATTGCCTGTGCAAATGATTATATGGCTATCGGTCTTGCAGGGGAGCTTGTCAAGGCGGGAATACGTGTGCCTGAGGATATTGCAGTTACGGGATATGATGTTCTTCCCGAGGGGCGCACAAGTCCTGAGCCTGTCACATCAGCGCCAATACCGGCGGAGGAATGTGGAGCGTATTCGGTAAAATGCCTTGATGCGGAATTTACGGGTAAGAAGATATCGGAATTTCATGCAAACGTGAAGCTTTTTGTCGGTAGTAGCTGTGGCTGTACTATTGAGAAGAAAAAGGTGAGCGTTTTAAGAGAAAAATGGGAAGTGGAACAAACTCAGGAAGGCTTTGATTCTGTTGCAAATCACATGGCAGATGACCTTATGCTGCAAAATGATGCTGATGGAATTATAAACACAATATTTTCATATGTATATCAGATAAGACCCTTTGACAGCTTTCATTTATGTCTTAACACAGATTGGATGGAAGAAAATAAAATTATGGGTGCATACACAGAAAAAATGATACATGCTATTTCATGTGGGGAGGCAAGACCGGGCTTAAATAAGGTTGACATCTCCTCCACATCTGACAGAGGGAAGCTTATAGAATCTTTTTTTGAGGAGAATGAATACCCTGCTGCTTACATTTTCACTCCGCTGTTTTTTGATGAGCATTGCTTTGGCTTTGTAGCAGTCAGCTATGGAAAAGACCTGCGGAGCTATGACGTTATATATAGAAAATGGCTTGATACCGTAGTGCGTGGCTTAGAGATATATAGACGTGTAAACATACTTAAAAAGACAAATTCGATTCTTGCAGTACAGCAGGTTCGTGATACACTTACAGGTTTATATAATTACACAGGTCTTTTGGAAAATGCAGAAGGCGCACTTAGTGAGCTTCCGGGTGGATGCGGTTTTGCAGACATAGTTGCAATTGATGTTTCGGGTACACAGGAAATAAACGGAAAAAGCGGTATAAAGGGCAGCAATCAGATGATTATTGATTTTTCACATATGCTTGCCGGTGCTGTCGTAAACGGATATTTGTGCCACCTTGGCAATGGTGAATTTATTGTTGTGCTTATTTCTTCCGAGCAAAAGAAAAGCATCATGAATGAGCTTGAGAATAAAATGCGGGAGCAGCTTGAATTATATAATATGGATATCGGGTTTATAGGCGGACTTTACATTTATGCAGGCGGGGCCTATGGAATGGCGGAAAATGCAGATGCCCTTGAAGATTTGATAAATGATGCCGTGAGCAATAAAAACGGAAACAAGGCAAAGGCACAGCGCATAAGTCAGAGTAAGATGACAAAGGAGGAGCAGAAGGAGGCAGATATTGTCGGTGACATTCTTGATGACAATAAATTTTCATATCATTTCCAGCCGATTATCTGTGCTGATACAGGGGAGGTTTTTGCTTATGAAGCACTTATGCGTACAGATATAGAGCAGCAGATTTCGCCCTTGCAGGTGCTTAAATATGCCGAATATATGGGAAGGCTTTACGATGTGGAAAAAGCAACTTTTACAAATGTGCTTGCTTTTATTGAACAAAATGAGGAAAAATTTAAGAATAAAAAGATATTTATAAACAGTATTCCCGGCAATCGCCTTAATGAAACGGATATTGCCCTTGTTGAGCCAATACTTAAAAAATACAACGAAAAAATAGTTGTGGAGCTTACGGAGCAGGCGGAGCTTGATGACGATGAGCTTGCATCAGTCAAGGAACTGTATAAAACAATAGGGATAGAAATCGCAGTAGATGATTACGGAACAGGCTATTCAAACATTACGAATCTCCTCCGGTACATGCCTAACTATGTAAAAATTGACAGAATGCTCCTGTCGGGCATACAGCTCAGTCCTCAAAAGCAGCATTTTGTAAAGGAGATTATTGAGTTTGCACATGATAACAATTTTAAGGCTCTTGCAGAGGGAGTTGAGACAAAGGAAGAACTAAAAACGGTTATTTCTCTGGGAGCGGATTTGATACAGGGCTTTTATACTGCCAAGCCGTTGGCAGAAATTGTATCCGAAATTGACACATGTATACAAAATGAGATTATTCAGTATGGACAGCTCGCTTTTGAACAAAGCGGACTTAAAAATTATGAGGCAGGTTTTGAAAGCAGTATTTCGCTTGTAAAGCTTGTTACGGGACATTATTCAACAATAAAGTTTTCAAAGGATATGATTCACAGAGATATTGTAATTGTGGGAATTTCGGGCTTTTCCTCCAATATGGATATAGATATAGGAGATTACTATGTGGGAAGGATAGAGCTGCAGGATGCAAGTCTGTGCAAGCATAAGAATCAGCCTGCTATAAGGATTGGAGAGCATTGTGATGTGACGATTGTCCTTACTGGCGATAATGTTTTGGAACAGGGCGGAATTTTGGTGCCGAAGAGTTCAAAGCTTACGATTCAGGGAGATGGAAATCTGACAATTAAGCAAATGGCAATTGATGGCTATGGTATTGGTAATGACAAGGATGAAAAGCATGGTGACTTGTATTTTGAGCATGACGGAGCTATCGAAATCAGCGGAAATGTAATGCATGGTGTAGCCATAGGCTCGGGAATGGGAGGAAACATATATATAAACAGAGGTAAATATGTAATACATTTATCGGGTGAAGAAGGTGTAGGAATAGGTGCGCTTTATGCAGATGTAAATCTTATGATACAAAAGTGCAATATTGAGTTTGACCTTATAAACTCGACAACAGTAGGTATCGGCTCCCTATATGGAAATGCTACAATAAGCATTGCTTACACAGGGCTTAACGGTTACTTTGGATCCAATAAGTGTGTCTGCATCGGCAGCATGGAGGGCAAATATTGTATATTTGATGAGACACAGGCAACGATTACGTTAAATGCGCGTGCAGATATTTTGTGTGGAGTAGGCTGCCTGAACGGAGATGTAAGTATCAACATAAACAGTGCGGCAATGATACTTGAGATACAGGGAAAGGAAGCCATTGCAATGGGTAATTATAGTAAGACGGCAAATATACAGACGAAAAATGCGGATGTGTCTTCCAATGTTAAAAACAGTATCGGAATAGATATAGGGGCAGAGATATTTTATTCCATAAACGGACGGGGAAGATATTTCCTGAATGGAAAAGAGATTGTAAGAGAGTGTATTGAAGGAGATTTTTAAAAATGTTGAAGCATACATTTGTGGTATGTGCATATAAGGAAAGCCGTTATTTGGAAAGCTGTGTCAGGTCGCTTGTGAATCAGACAGTAAAATCAGACATTATAATGGCAACATCCACGAAAAATGAACATATAAAAAAAATTGCAGAAAAATATAATATTCCCTTATATATAAACGAGGATCAAAAAGGGATTGCAGGAGATTGGAATTTTGCATACTCTAAAGCTGAAACGGAATATGTGACAATTGCTCATCAGGATGATGTGTACTCACCGACCTATACAGAGACTATGATAAATATACTTGATAAAGCAGAAAATCCATCTATAGGTTTTACGGGATATTTTGAGATAAGAAAGGGAAAGCGTGTTGTGAAAAACACGAATCTTATCATAAAAAGGCTGATGCTTCTTCCGTTAAATATAAAGGGTGGTGGGAAAAGAAGAACTCTCCGAAGAATGTCCATAGCCTTCGGCAATCCAATCTGCTGTCCTTCTGTAATGTATGTAAAGAAAAATCTGCCGTCCGCTCCTTTCGATGCAGAGCTGAGAAGTAATTTGGACTGGCAGCTTTGGGAAAAACTATCCAAAAAGAAACATTCTGAATTTGTTTACTGCTCCAAGCCCCTTATGGGACACAGAATACATGAGGAGTCGGAAACAAGCGCAGTGATAGACGACAATAAAAGGTCTGATGAGGACTATAAAATATTTCGCATGTTTTGGCCGGCGCCAATTGCAAAGGCTATTACAAAGGTATATGCCAAAAGTGAAAAATCTAACAAGCTGTAAAATGAAGCTGTCGCACTAGGACTATATATCGTATAACACAAATATGTTTTTATTGGTATTTGATGGTATGAGTTGCCCACACGATACAGCTATACTGTAAACTAAAAACCGTTTGAAGACGTCGGTACTTGAGTTGGTGGTTGGGATTGCCTGCATAGGTGGCTGAAAAACCCGCTCTCGTTCGTCTCCGACGTAATGGTACTAAAAATTGCCGGCTTTAGATATCCTTATATAAAATCAGGATACTTTATGCCGGCAATTTAAGTACCAACGTCTTCAAACGGTTTTTCAGCCACCTATGCAGGCAGTCCCAATCACCAACTCTTAGTACCGCTACGTCTGAATCGAACGAAAGTGGGTTTTTAGTTACAGTATACGCTGTATCAGGTGGGCAACCCGTAAGTAACTGACAGATAAAAAACATGTTTGTGTTATAATATATGCACACTAAGTGCGAGAACTTCATTTTACAGCTTCATTGGTTTTTGCTTTGGTTGTCCTTAATGGCAATATTTTGTACAAGCTGCTTTAAGCGCTCCTCCAAATCTGAAACCTTTCGTGACATTGTAAACAATTTAATGATAAGCAAAAATATAATTACGAGATAAATAAGGTTTACCGTGGATACAAAGCCTATTTTAAATGCAATCCAGGCAGGTATCTCCGGGAAAAGGCTCATTATAAGCAGTATGAGGGAAAAAACAATCCAAAAAATTGCTTCGTCCATTTTAAGCTTTGACTGCCTTATTTTTCTTCGAATATATATAAATGTACCGAGACATGCAACAATAAGCATTATTCTAAGTGTAAGTGACATTTAATCTACCTCCCGCGCATAATCTGTAAAACAAGAATTGAACAGCACATTTTCCACATATATTTTATGGAGCTGGTAAAATTAAGGTAGCTTTCACCGGCCTGGCGCTCTTTCATTTCCACCTGGAACTCCTTTACGGATGCTTTACATTTTAAAAAGTAGGAAATTGTGTCAGGTTCAGGACCGAGATTTATGTCAGATGCCATTTTTGCCATTGTTTTTTTGTTGTATAAGCGCATCCCTGACGTAGGGTCTGCAATTTTTTTGTGGGTAAACAGCCAAATAAGACCTGATAGCAGGCGGCTTCCAAGCATCCTTGCAGAAAAAGGCTTTTTTTGCTCCACAAAGCGGGAACCGATTACAATATCCGCACTTGTTTCCTCTGCAAAGGAAACCATACCGTCAATAAATTGGGGCTGGTGCTGACCGTCGCCGTCAAATTGCAGGGCATAAGAATAATCGTTTTGCAGTGCATATTTAAGACCGGTCTGAAATGCACCTATAAGTCCGAGATTAACGGGTAAATCTATAAAATTATAATTATTCTGCTTGCATATGTTTGCTGTGTCATCGGTGGAGCCGTCATTTATTATTATATAGTCGCGCCCCTCAATGCTTTTGACAACCTTTTCAATATTTTCAGCCTCGTTGTAGGCAGGTATTATGATAAGGACCCTTTTATCCATTGCAAAGTTTACCTTTCAAAAGTAAAAAATCATTTTGATAATATGAAAAACACAGTGATAAAGTGATAAAGCTGTGCTGCTCAAATTATACATCATTATTTTTAGAAAATAAAGGATTTTTAATTCCTGATACAGTATTGTTTAAATAGACGGTATAAAAAGAGAAAACGCATTTTTTCGTATAAAACAATGCAAAAGCGTATAAAACAAAAAAATGCTTGCCATATCGACAAAAATGAATTACAATGTCATAGTATTGATAAAGATTATCAAAAAGGTTTAATTATAAAGGAGGATGTGTCATGGCATACGTTATTGGAGATGGCTGCGTTATGTGCGGGGCATGTGCAGGAGCCTGTCCGGTAGGCGCAATCAGCGAAGGTGATGGAAAGTACGAGATTGATGCGGACACTTGCATTTCATGCGGAGCATGTGCCGGTACTTGCCCTACAGGAGTTATATCTGAGGGTTAATCATCCACACTAAAGATGAAGGGAGTGCGGTTTTTCTGCACTCCCTTCTTAATATGTATGTTTCGCAAACACCTATATACATGTTTTGTTATGTGTTATGAATAATTTTCGGATATCACCTTCCATGTTTAAAAATTTTTAATTTGTTTGGTTATTTGAACCGAGTATATGCATATCATAATTTTAAGACCTAAGAAGAAAATACTGTGATATATTTATTTCATAAAAGGAACAATATTCCTCAAAAAATGATATGCATTATTATAAATATCGTTATGATAAATTCCTATTTGTAAAAACGTATTTTATATGCTGCTGATGGGTAAAATGTGGGATATCCACAAAATACAGAAAATTATATATATACAGGAAAGTTTTAAACTAATCATTCCGATATTTACAATAAGAATTTACTATAAAATGGAAATAAAAGCAACATATTTTTGCTTATTTTCCATTAAAAACTTGTGAAAAAAATAAGAATTGTCTTTACATGTAAACATTTTGTGATAAACTAATAATATCATTTTGCGAAGGAGTGACTGACATGAAGATTGAAAGATTAAGCGAAAATCAAATAAGGTGTACTCTTAATAAGGCTGACTTGGCAGAAAAGGAACTTCTCCTATCAGAATTAGCATATGGAACAGATAAAGCAAAGGAGCTTTTTCGTGAGTTGATGCAGCAGGCATCCAGTGAATTGGGTTTTGAGGTTGATAACATTCCTCTTATGATAGAAGCTATACCGGTATCGGCAGAGTGCCTGATACTAATTATAACGAAGGTAGAGGATCCTGATGAGCTGGATACAAGATTTTCAAGATTTACTAAGCATTTGGCAGATGTTGAAGAGGACGAAAGCTCTGATTCTGATGATGACGAAGTATCTGAGGAAAACTCAGGAAATGCAGCTTTAAATGCTGCAGATGGTCTGCTTGAGGCATTGGGCAGCCTTGCAGAGGGTCTTAGCGCTTTAGGTAATGCAAGAACCCCAAAGAAAAAAGAGGCAGCCCAGCCGGCAATTACTCAGGAACTGTTTAGGGTATATTCTTTTAAAAACATGGAAAATGTAATAAATGCTGCAAGCAGCGTAAATGGAATGTATAAAGGTATCAATACTCTCTATAAGAATAATAAGGATGGAAGATACTATCTTTACCTTGTAAAAGGAAAAGCTGTGGATAGCCATTTTGTCAAGGTATGTAACATGCTTAGCGAATATGGCGACAGCATGAAGGCAACCTACGCTACATTAGAGCATTTTGAGGAACATTACAAGGTTATAATAGAGAATAATGCTGTTCAGACCTTAAACGAGATTTAGTTTTTTTACGAGGGAGAAAAATATGTATATTACATGCTTGGATTTAGAAGGGGTACTTGTGCCTGAGATATGGATTGCTTTTGCCGAGGCAAGTGGAATACCGGAATTAAAAAGGACCACAAGGGATGAACCCGATTATGATAAGCTTATGAATTGGAGACTTGGAATACTTAAGGAGCATGGACTTGGGCTTAAGGAAATTCAGGATACGATTGCAGGCATTGACCCATTGCCTGGCGCAAAGGAATTTCTTGATAAACTCAGGGAGATTTGTCAGGTTATAATTATAAGTGACACATTTTCACAGTTTGCGGGACCGCTTATGGCAAAGCTCGGGTATCCTACAATTTTCTGTAATTCCCTTGAGGTTGCACCATCGGGAGAGATTACGGGATTTAAAATGCGTTGTGAGCAATCAAAGCTTACTACGGTGAAAGCGCTTCAGTCAATCGGATATGATACGATTGCAAGCGGTGATAGCCATAATGACCTTGCCATGATAAAGGCAAGCAAGGCTGGATTTTTATTCAGGAGCACTGAGCAGATAAAGGCTGATTATCCTGAGCTTCCTGCCTATGAGGAATATGACGAGCTGTTTGAAGCCATAAAGGCTGCAATAGTTTAATAATAAAAAGGGGCGTTGCAAAATAAGTAAAATTTTGCAACGCCCCTTTTTAGTGATAAAAAATCATTAATTATTGTTTGATCTTGCAAGAATTTGTAACAGTCTCATAAATAATACAACGATGTCAACGTAGAGCTCAGCGGCAGCATCAATTGCATTGTCAACCGTACGTGGTATTGCATTGGCTCTTGCCCAATCGTAGCCGATGTAACCGCAGAATATGAGAACAACCACATAGTCGATTATACCAAGTGATGCACCTGCAATTGTCAGAATAAGCTCAAGTATAACTGTTATGGCAAGGGTAACAAAAAGTGTTCTTCCCATGCTTAAGAAAAAGTTAGGGAATAATGTTGATGCAACCATCATGGCTATTGTAACAATAGCTGTTATACCAAAAGCAGTTACAACTATATCGGTAGCTCCCGCATATGATAACAACTGCAATGAAGCAGAAATTATAAGTCCGAGAGGGATAACGTAAAAGTTGTATCCTATAAAGCTTATAACCGGATTGCTTGAACGATGAACCATAAGTCCGCCTGCTATACACATAACAATATAAACAATATAAAACATTAATGTATTGTTATAAACAAAATCAAAAGCTGCATCGGAGAAAAAAGCAACCATAAAACAGTTTACTAAAAATCCATACAGCAACACACCGCCTATAACAAGGTTATAAGCTCGTTCTGAAATTTCAACATCACCCTCATTATAAAGGGATCTG
>JAAVIA010000003.1 GCA_014799405.1 Lachnospiraceae bacterium | reverse complement strand
ACTGTTACGTCTGAAACGAGTGAAAGCATGTTTTCTGTTTATACCCCTGCATGACACCGTCCCGAAAGCCTACGCCTTAGTGCGACAGTTCCGAACTTTACTTAGCCCAGCTGCAAAAGGTCACAGCCAAAATTCCACAGTTTAAGACAACCGGTACCAAAAGCACTGCTGCATTGTGAAGTGCTTTTGGTATTTTTAATTTTACAAAGGGCAGTGCAAACAAAAGATAAAACGGAACTCTTAAAGGTGCAAAGTATCTTCCCTGAACCCCGCCAATCCACGGACTTCCCACCGGCGTAAATACAATATACATGCTTAGCCACACAACCGCTGTCGTTGCAAGCATTATAAGCGCCACACCTACTCTGCTTTTTATATCAAGCATAAGCTCCGAACTATCCGTCAATACAATTACACATATGGATGCAATAATGAGTATTTCATACGGAAATGCTCCAAAATGTCCCACTAAACCATATGCACCATTTCCGACGGAGTAGCTTACAAAGGACGATGCAATATTCTTTACTACAAGACCCGCAACCGCAGGAATGTTATCCAACATATACTCAACCTGTTTCGCCACATTTACATCCCCACCTCTTAAATCTCCTGACATAAAATCTGCCAAGTCCACAAAGAACAGCAAAAGCGCTACCGCAAAAACAACGCCTGCGATAATAAGCCCTTTCATAATAAGTAAGTCCTTTTTCGTTTTAAATCTGTCCTTCGGCATAATTAATATAAGCAACACGAGAGGAATATAAACTATTTTTATGGCAGACGCTATAAAAATAAGTCCCATTGTAAACACATATTTTTTCCAGTTAAATACTGCCTTTTCGTCCACAATATCAGATAAAATTATTGCAGTCGCAAGGAAAAGCAGTCCGTTTACCATGGCATCATAGGAATAAACACTTGCCAAAAAAAGATTTGTAGGCATAAGCGCAACCACTGCAAGAAGCCTTTTCCCAAGCTTCATATATTTTATGGCGAAAAAACAGCAGGCAACATAAAACAGCAGATTAAATACTCTGCCGAAAATATAAAGATACGATAACGGCAGCTTAAATAATCTCGCTATGTTCATCCCCACCGCAGACGGAATGTGCCCTATACTTGATAAACCCATAAATCCACCCTTTTGCACCTGCTCCGGGGTGTCGTAATTATATATATCGCTACTATCCAGAAATTCCTTAAACTGGGCAAACTCCTTTTCAGATTTTGGGTACATGAGAGAGCCCGTCTCGTAGGCGTCCCCATAATATATTATTTCAGGCGTCATAACAACCTTGGAAAAGCTCAAATTATATGCAGACGTAAAATGGTATTCCTCGTCCCACGAAACCTTCTGCACAGGAAATCCCAATGCCATCACAAGACCGACAGCAAGCGCAATATATGCAAAGGCATATTCTATATGCTCCCCAACGGTCTTTCTAAACAAAAGCAAAAACATGACTATGGATACGCCTACAGCAAAAAGCAGCATTCTCCGCCAGCTGAAATTAATTGTGTTATCGTATGTAATACCACTTATTTCCATGCCTTCATATGGATTTTCAAACACCATCTCTATATATTCCACAGGTCCGTTTACCACCTGCTCGGAAAGACGGATACATCTATTGTTTGCGTCAATAAGCTCATTTGATACACCGCCGGCTGAATACACATTGATAAACGTACGTGTGTCCATTCCTGTGCTTCGGTTGTAGGAAAGCTTACCTAAATATTTTATAGGATTTTCAATTCTTATAACCGCTTTTTCCTCTCCCGTAGCCACAAAAACATTTCCCTTAAGCGCAAAGCCCGTATAGGATATCTCCTCCACATCGACGGAAAAAACCCCGCGGTTCGACGCTCCAATGGAAATTAATTTATAATTAAATACAAGCTCCATCAAAACAGAGGCAAATATTGACACGGCAATAATAACAGCCCATCTTATGTAATTTTTCTTTCCATTATTATTTTTATCCAAGTCCATATGTTACTCCCGTCTTTGAACAATCTATTTGTTATCTGATACATCATCTAATTTAATTTATCAAACAAGCGCTATAACATAAAACATAAGCCGGTCCAGCCCCACCCTGTTAAGAAGCATTGTCACTCCTACTCCCATGCGTATTTTAAGGGTCTGCCCCTTTGGTCTCAATATTCCGATATAAGGGTTTTCCCTATAGTTAGGAAATTTCCGTTCAAGCTCTCGCAGCACATATTCGTACTTCTGCTTCATAAGCTTTATTCCCGCGCCGTGGTCATACGTTATAAGTGCATTTACCATGTTTGCAATATAGGAATACTCAATTGCATACCGTGTATTTTTATCAAGCCCTGATATGTCATGATTTTTCATAAACCGTGAGTAAATGCCTGCAACAAACTGCTCATGGTTTTTACTGTAATCCAGCGAACCCGTTATTGACTTTTTATTGAAATAATAGTAATAGCCGGCATAGTCTATAACCTTATACCTTACATTATGATAAGCAAGGGAAAGGCTGAAATATATATCCTCACCACATCTTATATCCGAAAATTCTATATTATTGTCCAAAATAAAGGCTTTTCTGAATATTTTTGCCCATGCCACAGGATAGGTAATAACGCTCCATATGCTATCCGATACATGATGCACCTTCTTTCTTCCTTCCACGTCTCTTATGTAGCCGCCAATAACCATATCATATGAATCTTTCTCCATGGCACTTACATAGTTTTCTATATAATCGCTTCTTATGTAGTCGTCACTGTCTATAAACATTACATATTCGCCCTCTGCATGCTGTAAGCCCTTTTCCCTTGTTCTTCCCAAACCGAGATTTTCTTCATTTGTATATACTTTTATCTTACTCGGAAATTTTCTGACATATTGGGCAAGTATCCTGTCGCTATTATCGGGGCTTTTATCATTGACGCATATAATTTCATAATCATCATAAGTCTGTGCAAGTACGCTGTTAAGACATCTTCTTAAATATTTTTCAACATTATATACCGGTATTATGACTGAAACCTTTTTCATTTTATATCCTCACTTATATTTACCTTGAATTTTTTGCCTTTTTATAAACTGCGGACAGTCTGCACCTTCCGAGAAACAGGTTAAAAAATAATTTCCTGCCCTCGCTGCTTAAAAACAATATTTTTATCGCCTTACCCATTGCGCTTACATAGCTGCCACCATAAAGACTCCCGGCAAAGGCGTCAATTTCCGTCTTTGCCGTCGCAAATTTCTCCTTTTGTTCCATGCCATAGCTTGAAAACCTGTCATTCAATTTTTCAGGCGATATTTCACTTACATTTCTGCCCTTTCGATACATATATCTAAGCAATTTTGCCTTTTCAAACTGCTCCTTTGCATTAAGTGAGGAAACACTGCCTGTCCTCAGCCTGTAAACAACAGTCTCCTCCGACATTCTTCCAATGGCAAATTTATGCTGAATTGCACGAAGTACAAAATCATAATCCTCACAAAACCTGACATCCCTGTAGCCATTCAGTGAATCATAAACCTCTTTTCTCATCAGCCATGTATTATGAAGGGAAACATTTCCGTATGCCGAAGCCTCATTAAATTCTTCCCCAATCAAGGCAGGAATCGATTGCCCACAGCCCCGTTCACCGTTTGGGTAAAGAAAGCTGCAATCCGACATCACGAAATCCAAATTATTATCGGTTAAAAAATTCATTTCCCTTTCCAGCCTGTCCGGCTCGCATATGTCGTCTGCATCCATGCGGGCAATATACTTTTCGGTAACAATACCAAGCAGTTTATTAAGTGACCCTACAAGTCCAAGATTTTTTTCATTTATAAAAAAGCTTACACGGGAATCCTTTTCTTCATAGGCTTTAAGCATGTCTTTCAAAACATCATTTTCAGGATTATCAAGCAAAACATATAAGTGCAAATCATCATAGGTCTGTCCCAAAACAGAGTCCACGCTCTCGCATACCCATTCTTTTTCCTCGTTGTAAGCAGTCATCAGCACTGCAATTTTTTCACCCATCATAAATCTTCCTCTATTTTCTTCTGATTAAATTTAAAATATATCCGAAGCTTTCAACCTTAAACAATATTGCGCCTCCCACATATATACATATTCCCGCCATAATCTGTATGATTAGAACAAGAATGACATTAATCTTTATAAATGATATGGCAAGTACAAAAGCTCCCATAACAAGTGAAAGCAACAGTGCCGGCATTATATCCCTTATCTGCTCCCTGTAGGAATAATTTATAAGTTTTACATTCGGTGCCGCATTAATCACCGCACTTATTGGATCTGTCAGCAAAAATGTAATTCCTATTGCAAGCACTCCACGAGGAAACGCTATCACAAGCAGCAGGATTCCTATTGCTTTTTTTAATATTTCCAATTTTAAAAATATATCGCTTCTCCCTACAGCTTTAATTGCATTCAAATTCGCAGTGTGTATAGGCCAAAATGCATAGGAAAAGCAGAAAATCTGCAAAAAAGGCACACACGGAAGCCATTTTTCAGTAAGCAGCACGGTTATAAGCGGTTTGCCGCATACGGCAAGTCCTGTAACAACAGGCCATATAATAAAGCTGCTTGTCTTGATGGCACGTCTTGTAAGCTGCTTTAAATCGTCGATTCTGTCCTGCATTGATGACGCCACGGGAAACATGACGCTGTCTATTGAGGAATTTACATTTGTTATAATCAGCTCGGGAAACTGTTTTCCCTTATTAAAAAATGCCAATTCCGCCGATGAATACCATTTACCTATTAATAGCTGAAATGCATTTGTATAAACCGTGTCAAATAATGTAGATACAAAAAGCTTCCATCCATAGGAAAACAGCCGTTTAAGCCTCTGAAAGGAAAACATAAGCTTTGGTCTGAAGCGAACCGTAATCCACAGTATGAGCGTGTCTATGGCAACATTGAAAACCTGTTGTGTTACAAGCGCCCACACACCAAAGCCCCTGAGCGCCATCACGATTCCAACCACTGCCGCACCTATGGTTCCTCCCAGAGTCGCATAAAAAAACCGCTTAAACTGCATTGTCTTTGACACATACGCCTGCTGGACATTTTTCACACCCGAAAAGACGATTGTCAGACACAAAACCCGCACGATAGGTGTAAGCTCCGGTCTGTCAAAAAATTTTGATACAAGGGGCGCCGCACAAAACGCAATGGCATACAGCACACAGCATAATACCACATTAAAAAAGAATACGGTAGAATAGTCCAAATCATCTGTATCCTTATTTTGTATAAGCGCATTTCCCATGCCACTGTCCACAAAAACCTGAAGAATTGTCGTAAGTATTGTTACAATGGCTATTGTACCATAAAGCTCAGGGTCCAGAATTCTTGCCAAAACAAGGGCGACAATAAATGCAACGCCCTGGGCTCCACATCTTTCGGCATATCTCCATATCAAATTAGATATTATGCGGGATTTTGTTTTATTATCTTCCTTCATTGTCCTTCCTCATTATGCGTCTCACGGTGTTAAACATTTTTTCAGGGACATAAAGTCTTGCTAAAATATATAATTTATTTACGATACTTTCCCTTTTAAACCACCTTTTGTATCTTTCGTTTTTTATTATCGCCTTATCCTTATTCAGCCGTTTAATTTCATATTCAAAATGCGAGCACGCGCTGTCAATATACTTATGATATTTATACTTTGAATATTCATCAGCACCCTTTAGCATTGCAATGAGATTTTTATTTGTCAGGATAAGCTTTGCTTCGTTGCCGCCTATATCAGAGGACCAGGAGGACGCCACTGAAAACTGCCTGTAATACGACATAGTCCTGTTCATAAAAAAGATTTTTCCCTTCATTGCCAAAAAAATGCCAAGCGGATAGTCATCTATATGCTTTTCCAGATAGTAAAAATCCGGCCTGTTTTCTGCATATTCTCTCCTAAACATAAGGGACGACAAATGATATGCCTTACCGCCTCCGCTTATGATTGTTCTTATATCAACATCACGATCCCTGTCATATGGTGACAGCAACCTTTTTTTCCTTGTTCGGCAGTCAAAAAGTACGGTCTGATGTACACATGCGGAATAGTCTTGATGCTTTTCCAAAAACTCCACCTGAAGCTTGAGCTTTTCTGCATCCGTCCAAAAATCATCCCCCTCACATACGGCCACATACCTGCCCTTTATGATAGGCGCAATAAATGTATCAAAAACCTTTATCCCCTTGGAATATTGGTTTTCCTTTTGATAAATTGCCTTAAATACATCAGGGTATTTTCCCTCGTATTCCCTTATAATTTCTGCAGTTTTATCTGTGGAAGCATCATCATGGACAATAACCTCATATTTAAAACCCGTATTCTGTTTTAAAAAGCCTTCAAAGGTCTGTCTTATATATTTCTCATGGTTATATGCCATGCAATATATGCTGACCATAATATCATCATTCATACCGTAATCTCCCGTTCTGTTTTTGAGCATCAGCCATGTGCCTTTATTTCAAGGTTGCAAACAGCTCCTTCAAATCCGCAGAAATTTTTTCAAAAGAAAAATCCTTCAAACGTTTTTTACCCTGTAAAATATAATTCTCCCGTTTTTCATTATCTGTAAGCATAACTGCAAGCTTGTCCGCCATGTCATACGGGTCGGCAATGTTACATCTGAGTCCATATTTATCATTTTGCAAAATTTCAGAAACCCCCGGCGGACTGTCAGTTGCTACAACAGGCAATCCATAGTTCATCGCCTCAAGCAGTACGGTAGGAAGCCCCTCTGCCGGACTGGAATGGACAAACACCTTTGCAGAAGCATAAAAATTGTGTACATCCTGTCGTTCGCCCATGAAAATAACATCATTTTTAAGTCCGATTTTCTCAGCGTATTTTTTGCATTTTTTCAATGTACTTCCGCCACCCACAAGAACAAGCTTAGGCTTTAAATTATATTTTTTCTCCAATATTTTTCTTGCCCTTATAACCGTAAGCTGATCCTTGTCGGCCTCAAATCTGCCAACCATAAGTAAATAATCGCCATATTGTTTCTTCAAAGCCCTGCATACCGCAGATTCAGACTCTATCTGTGGCAGAGTGATGGGATTGTAAATTTTCTTAATATTTAACCCTTCCAGCTTTCGATTTCCGTATATTGCAAGCTCCTGCATATGCTCGGAAAGAACGCAGACATTTTTTATTTTGGCATATAAATCTCCATAGGTGCTCGCCGTTGCAAGATTACCTATAATCGCTCCATGTACCCAGCAAACCTTTTTATCTGCCTCAACAAATTCCTGCGTCACAAATGTCATATCCCGAAGATGTCCGGAAAAGGCAATAACAATATCATATTTATTTTTATTTCCCGCAAATAATTTTCTTATATACAATAAAACAGTAGTCAAAAAATAAATAATGGGATATGCATACTTTCCCCATGCATATTTTTTAACCAATAAAATATAATAGCTTGGCACCAAAAACAGCGGGAAGCTTTTTCGTATTATTGTAGTTTCCCTTGGGAAACTTTTTTCCATGGAATTACGCTTTGGGTTCAGATTATAAACATCCACCTTATGGCCGGCTTCCACAAGAAGCTTTGCATAATTTGAGCCGACCTTCTCAACTCCCCCTGTGCCAAGTCCGTTAAACACTAATGCAATATTCATGTACTCTTTCCTTTGCAATAAAAATTTTTAATATGTGATATTTTTGACTGTCATTCATTATAGGTATCATATGCCTTGACATAAAAGCGCATTATAAGTCTTGCAATTCTTTCATGCCAAAATTTTTTAAACATGAGTAAATCCTCATCATATCGTTTACTGTTTTCTATAAACTCCTTGCTGGTTGCATTTTCATGTATTCTGTAACCCACGAGAGGATAATCACAATATAAAAACACACCCTTTAAGGAGCCAAGCTTAAGAAACGTATCCCAATCGATGTTAAACTTAAGGTCAGAGGTAAATATACTGTCACCCAACACCTTTTTATTATAGGCAACGGAAGGACACAATATGCTGTTTCCCAAGGACAATATGGCTTTTTTTACCATTTTGTTTCCTGCCAAATGCACATTCTTAAGGGGCAGCCTCAAAAATCTGCGCAATCTGCAATTTATATCCTTATCCCCTATTTTCCCATTTTTTATCGGAAGGTAATCGGACAAAAAAATGCTTACCGGCACATTTTTCCCCATACCCGTCTTTTCATATTTTAATAGACATTTAAAGAGTCTCTCCGTATACCTTTTGCCATAAAAATCATCCTGATGCGCTATGGTTACATATTCACTGTCAGCCCTGTCATATGCAAAATTCCAGTCATCTCTTATATCACTTTTTCCGTTTCTCACATACAGCCTTATATTATATTTTTCTGCTAAAGAACTTATATACCTGTTTGGCGTGGATGTACACATAATTATCTCTGTCCTGACAGTCTGTGCCATCAGAGATTTTATGCAGCTCTCCAAGTAAGGTGATTCCTTGTATGCACATATTGAAAAGCAGTGCTTGTACCTAAATTTATTTTTTACTTCCATATTATTCATTTTGTTTTCCAATCATAAAAATATAAGCTGCTATTTTATAAGAGTATTCTCAATGATAAATCTCGGTCGTTCCTTTGTCTCCAAATATATTTTTCCTACATATTCTCCCACAATTCCTATACTCATAATCTGAAAGCCCCCAAAAAAGCACATAAGCACAATGACAGTTGTCCAACCCTCTATAGTGTTTCCTAGAAAATGTCCTACAACCACCCAAATAAGCATCGCTATGCTAAATAGGAAAATAATAAACCCAAGGGCAGTTATCATTCTTATTGGCTTTACACTGCATGAGGTTATTCCGTCTATGGCAAAAGCCATCATTTTCTTAAGGGGATATTTTGATGTTCCTGCAAACCGCTGGCCTCTGTCATATGAAACAGTTGCAGTCTTAAAACCCACCATGGGAACAATACCTCTTAAAAAAAGATTGACCTCCTTAAATTCGGAAAGTGCATCAAGAGCCCGTCTGCTCATAAGCCTGTAATCCGCATGATTATATACAAGCTCCACACCCATTTTTTCCATAAACCTATAAAATGCAAGCGCCGTATGCCTCTTAAAGAATGTGTCCTTTTTTCTCGAACATCTTACCCCGTAGACAATGTCAGCCCCCATTTTATATTGCTCTACAAATTCACTTATAACCTCTATGTCATCCTGCAAATCCGCATCCATGGATATTACAATATCCGCATGCTCCTTTGCAGTCATAAGACCTGCAAAAAGTGCATTTTGATGTCCCCTGTTTCTGGACAGACAGATACCGGTAACAAACTCATTTGAGGCATATAATTCCTCAATCATCTCCCACGTTCTATCCTTGGAGCCGTCATTCACATACATAATCCTGCTGTCCCTGTCTATCTGGCCTGCATCAATCATTTTATTTAATTTAACAGTCAGCCTTTTTGTAGTTTCGCCAATAACTTCTTCCTCATTGTAGCATGGCACTACAATATAAAGCGTTTTTCCATCCATAACAAAGCTCTCCCGACTTTGAACGTCATCCCATTTAAAATTTACTTTCAACACTTTTTAACTTGCAAATAATTTTAATACATTAATGACGTTTTTTCAATGCTTTAATAAATGTGTTGTTTGTGATAATATAATCCTGTCATTATTATCAACTTCGAGAGGTTATTATGAATAAAAAAATTTCTTCTGTCAGACTTGCACAAAATGATTTTGAATTTATTTATTGCGAAATAAAAAAGAAATTTATTAAAAATAAGGTTGTTTCCTTTTTATCGAAAGAAGAAGACAGCGAAAAAAAGGATATTGCAAAATATATATCTGAAAACGGAATGTCCATATTTCCATATCCGTATGTAAATAACTATAAGCTCCAAAACGTGGAAGCAGCAAAGGATTCTGACGCAGATATGTTTTATATACAGAGAAACGGAAGACGTTTATATATGAAAAAATCCTACACCTCCATGTTTCGGGCAAAAAGATATTACAATAATATTCTTATTGAGCAGGACGAAGCATCTCCTCACCGTTACGTGTCAGATACCTTTGCNCCTGAGGCAGGCTCAGTCATTTTGGATATAGGCGGTGCAGAGGGCTTTTTCCCATTTGATTATTTGGATACAGTTGACAAGGTATACATTTTCGAGTGCGATGATGAATGGATTGAGGCATTAACAAAAACCTACGCAGATTATAAGGACAAGGTAATAATAATCAACAAATTTGTTTCTGATTTTACTGACGATTCACATATTACAATTGACGATTTTGTACAGCAATTTAACCTAAGTGACAAAAAGCTATTTATAAAGATTGATGCGGAGGGAAGCGAACCCAATATAATACGGGGNGCACGGAAAACCTTAAATAAAATTAAAAATATAAGGCTCGCCCTTTGCACGTATCACTGTGCAAAGCATGAGGCATTATTCAGAAATTTATTTAAAAGCTGGCGTATAGAAGCCTCCGACGGATACATGCTTTATTACTATGACTTTAATTTTAGGGAGCCATACCTGCGAAAGGGTATCCTTAGGATTACAAAAGTGTAGGTATATTACTTTCTTTTACTTATCAACCTACAAAAAATTATCGCTACTAATGTTGCAACAGAGGTTGCCACAAGGCCCGGGCCTATGACGGCAGTTGGATTTGCACTCCCATACTGACTTCTGTATGCTATTATGTTTACAGGAATAAGCTGGAGTGAAGATATGTTAAGTACAATGAGGGTACACATTTCATTTGAGGCAGCTATTATTTCAGATTTCTTATCATCACTTACATGACTGTTCCTTCTTTCCTCTTCGAGCCGTTTCAATCCCTTCATTGCACGAAGTCCTGCTGGAGTTGCAGCCCATCCAAGTCCAAGCATATTGGCAATCATGTTCATNGCAATATCCTGCCTTACGGCGTCCTCCTTTGGAATTTTCGGAAACANAAAGGATATGGCAGGATTTATTCCCTTTGTCCANTTNGTTATAAGACCTGCTTCCTTTGCAATATTCATTATCCCGTTCCACAAACCCACAACACCAAGCATAACAATGCAAAGCTCTATGGCCTCCTTTGCGGAATCTATTGCACCCTCAGCCACAAGATTAACAACNTCCGCNCCCTGAAAGCCGCCGAATATAACCCCTGCAATAATCATAAAAGCCCAAATGTAGTCAAGCATAATACACCATACATAACAGGGCTGTCATACTCGGAATATTTATATCATAATAACAAAAATACGCTTTCGCTCGTCTCCGACGTAACGGTACTAAGGTGCCAAAATACGTCACCTAAGTACCGACGTCTTCAAACGATTTTTTATATTATGATATAAATATTCCAAGTATGACAGCTCCCTATTTGTATTTTTTATTATAAAAATATGCTTTNTCTGATTTATATATGCATNCCTTATGTCGATATTCACAAGTGCACACCGCCGCAAGGCTCAATACACCATCTTTAGTAATAGTGGTGCACAAATCACGGTAAGTATTCCCGATACGGCCACAGCAAGCCCGCTCATGGCTCCCTCGGTCTCACCCATTTCCACAGCCTTCGCCGTACCTAAAACATGGGATGCGCTTCCTATTGCTATACCCTTTGCCACAGGGTGATTTATTTTAAATACCCTGCACACAACATCCGCAATGACATTTCCCACGATTCCCGTTATGCATATAAGGGCTACCGTTATATTTTCAATCCCCCCAGTTTCCGATGATACGACCATTCCGATTGCCGTTGTGACGGACCGTGGAATAATGGTTGCAAATATGGTTTCATCAAGAGTAAACAATATACATATAAGCCATACGGTAAATGCANTTGNAACGATACCCGACATTATCCCTAAAAATATTGCAGCAGCATTTTCCCTAAGCAGCTTTAACTTTTCATAAAGAGGCACAGCAAGACATACGGTTGCAGGCGTGAGCAGATACGACAAATACTTTGCACCATTCATATAGCCGTCATAGGAAATATTAAATATTTTCAAAACAGCTATGACAAGCAGAAAGCCGATTAAAATAGGATTNGCAATCGCAAGCCTTGTCCTATTCTTTATAAATACGCCTGCAAAATAGCAGATAATGCTTATTCCCAAGCCAAAAAATAACGAATCTGAAATTACNCCAATTAATCGATCCATATGTTCTCCCCACATTTTTGAACATCAGCCCATTCCAGNTTTGCCTTTGGCATATGCTCCGATTTACTTTGTAAATCGAGAACTCCTGNGCTGACGTTATGTCTCGGTGGCTTTGNCACCGGACATGCTACATGTCAAATTTTACTTTAAGATTTTGTCGCTTTTTTATTTTTNCTTTTTTCCACCCCGATAATTATGNGCTGTGTAACACGTCCCGACACAACCATAACGACAAGGGTTCCCACAATACATAATATGGCGGCAGGGATAAGTATGCTCTGCATAACATNCCAGCTTTCCATAAGCCCTACGGATGCAGGTATAAACATAACCGGCATAACGTCAAGCAGAAATGTGCTCACATCATTTACCTGCTCCACCTTGATTATTCCCGTCATAAGTGCAAGCAGCATAAGGACAAGTCCATAAATACTTGCCGGTACTGAAAAAGGGAGGAACTCTTTTAAGAGCTCCCCCGCAAATGAAATCATTATAATAATTGAAAACTGTTTAACATAACGCATAAAGCCTTATTCACTCCTAAGTGCCTCAACCGGGTCCTTCTTCGACGCAACCCTTGACGGGAGTAGCCCCGCTATCATCGTAAGCACAACGCTTATGACAATAAGGATAATTGCTCCTGCAACCGGAAGCTTTGCAACATTCTTCAAATCTGAAAAATGCTCAATTATTTTATTTACAGGGATATTGAGTATTATTGTTACTATTATACCCAAAAGTCCCGCAACAAATCCCACAATTATTGTCTCTGCATTAAATACTCTTGATATATCCTTCTTGGAAGCGCCAATGCTTCGCAGTATACCAATCTCCTTCGTTCTCTCAAGAACGGAAATGTATGTAATAATTCCAATCATTATGGAGGAGACAACAAGTGATATTGCCACAAATGCCATAAGCACGTAGGAAATGCTGTTTATAATGGTGCTGATTGAACTCATCATCGTTCCAACCATGTCAGTATATGCAATCTCTTTTTCTTCCTCGCCTGCATCCATAACCGACTGATTATAATCGTCTATTATATCCATAATCAATTCCTTGGACTCGAAATCAATCGGATACATGCTTATAACCATAGGATCATCCTCAAACGCGATTCCTAATGATATAAGATTTTCCTCATAGGTTGCATCCTCAACAGTCTTTAAATCCGTCAGTGATATGCTGGACATCATCTCTGCCGTTGACTGCTCCATAGCATCAATCATCGCAGCAATTTCCTCCGGCGACATATTTGACATCATCAAGGCAAGCTCCTCATTGGACATATTGGCAATGCCCATCTCCTCATACATTTCTTGGGAAGATTCCTCTGCCTCCTCCATAGCTGCCTCACTTAAGTCCGTTCCAAATTCATAGCCTGTAAATACATTTATATCAGGATTTTCAAGCTGTTCCTTCCCTACCTCACTTTCCTTAGCCTCTGCTATAAGGTAGTCAATTAAATCCTTACGGTAGCCTATGGTTGTATTAATAGAATGTACTGTTGCCCTGTCACTTGGGCGTACTATGGCAGATATTTTAACTTCAATTCCGTTTTCTATCTTTTCACGCATATAATTTGCATCATCACTCTTATCAACATAACAGCCCGCAGCCTCATCATAAGCGTAAAAATCGGAAGAAGGAATAACCTTATATCTCACATTTAAAAGCTCCTCATATGTATATGAAGTACTATCAAATTCCTTTGTGCCGCCCATTATGGATGCCGTAACCATCTCCTGAAGCTCGGATATGTCACGAAGTCCTAATGAGTAAAGCTCATAGTCAGTTATCTCATTATAGTCTGAAACAACAAGCACCAGTTCATCATAGCTGTCAGGCCACTCACCTGCAATCACATCATACTGGTTTTCAAGCATCTCCTGATTGCCAATCATCTGCGACCACAAATTCATAGACCTGTTTCCTGAGCCTACGCTCATTGACGCCATATCCGAAAATGTACCCATTCCTATGCTGTCAAGGACGATGGAAGGATTTGCCTGAAAAATATCATTATTATCCTTAATCTGATATGCATTAACCTCTATGCCATAGGTATATTTAATATCGGAGGTATAATCCTTAATCTTTTGTCCATCACCCTCCTCTATGTACTTCTTAAAGGATTTCATGTCATTTATCTTAACCTCTCCCATGAGAGTGTTAATATAATTGCCCACAAAATCATTGGAATATATTTTGTCCATATCATGTTCATTTTGGCTAGGCTGCATATTTCCCATCATGGCAGTCATCATTGCTGAAGAATCAACGGTTTCATCCGTTATTTCAAGAGGATATGTGGATAATGTATCTTCCTCCACTCCCTTAATGTAATTCCGAAAGCCATCAGACAATGACAAAATAAGAGCAATACCTATGATACCGATGCTTCCTGCAAATGCGGTCAGTATTGTTCTTCCCTTCTTTGTAAGAAGATTGTTAAAGCTTAGGTTAAGAGCGGTAAGGTATGACATTCTCTTATGCTTTAAGTTCTTATGATCAAGCTCCTCATACTGCTCCTTTTCAATTTCCTCATCCGTGTATGGGTTCGAATCATCAATTACCTCTCCGTCAAGAAGCTTTACAATTCTTGTGGAATATTCATTTGCAAGGTCCGGGTTATGAGTAACCATAACTACAAGCCTATCCTTGGCTATTTCCTTTAAAAGCTCCATAATCTGTACGCTTGTCTCCGTGTCAAGCGCTCCTGTCGGCTCATCTGCAAGAAGTATTTCAGGGTCATTGATAAGCGCTCTTGCAATAGCAACTCTCTGCATCTGTCCGCCGGACATCTGATTTGGCTTTTTTTTCAATTGGTCCCCAAGACCAACCTTCTCAAGAACCTCCTTTGCCCTTCTCCTTCTGTCTGCCTTTGATACACCGGAAAGTGTTAATGCAAGCTCAACATTTTGCAGCACAGACTGATGCATAATGAGATTGTAGCTTTGAAATACAAAGCCAATGGAATGGTTTCTGTATGCATCCCAATCTCTGTCCTTATATTGTTTCGTGGATTTTCCTTTTATAACAAGGTCGCCACTCGTATATTGGTCAAGTCCTCCCACAATATTAAGGAGTGTCGTCTTTCCGCAGCCTGACTGTCCAAGTATTGAAACAAATTCATTGGGACGGAAATTTATGCTCACACCCTTAAGTGCCTGAACCTCAGTATCACCCGTATTATACGTCTTTACAATGTTCTTTAACTGTAACATTATATCCTCCAATTCGATATTTCTGATTATACCATATCGTCAATCAAGGGTTGACGATACACTATTTGCGACAGAATAATCCTTTTTTTAAAATTACTGAATAATGTTACGACAATTTTTTTGCTACGTCAACCCTATATAGTTTAATTTCATACTATTTTCACTTTTTAGGACGTCAATGTCAGGTTTCGTCCTATATCATCATCCATAATATTTATATATACGGTTTTCTTTTCAAGGTTTGTACCGTCTGCATACAGCGCTTCAGCATACTTGTTAAGCATATCTGAAAATTCCTGAGAATAAACCTCAGCATTTTCTACTACATTTGGTATGCCTGTGCCCTCACATATATCCGCTTCACAGCTTGTATCCTCAGCCATGGCTTTTAACCTTTCGCTTGCTGCCATTGCTGCCTGACAATCCCATTCAAATGTCATTTGTCTATCTCCTTATCTGTTTCATTATTTTTATTATGATTTCTTTTAATGCTTTCTTCATATTTTTGTATTTCGGATGCCTGTTTATCTTTTATTTCCTCAATAAACCTTTCTCTCTGCTGTTGGTTGCGGCGGGAAATAATAAGATTTTCCTCTGCTATATTTGTAATATAAGCATCATTTCTCCAAATCCATCCTATTTCTTCATATAATTTTCTGCCGTTTTGGTCATGGCTGCTAATCCTGTCATTTAGCTCATTGATTTTTTTACATGTACTGTTAATCTCATCTATTGAAACGTTTTTCTCCATCATGTGCCTCTCTTTTTATTTTAATTTTCATCAAGAACATATTTTGTCAATTCATTGGAATCGGTCGTATAATATATTTCCGCATCGGGATTTGCTCTTTGAATCTTTTCCAAAGCCTTCTCTACATTAATTTCACATTCAACCTCTGGTATAATTTCAACAACGATTGTATCAAAGTTTTCAAAATCTTCAGACCAATCGTGGGCTTTTTCAGCTGTTTCTATGCCTTTTCCTATTGACACAATTATTGTCTCCACCTCAAATTTGGTATTTATTCTGTCATTCAAACGTACAGAGCAAACATACCTCATACGGTGGCTTTTCTCTGTTTCAATTGAGGATACATCCACATAATCCGCATGATTTTTACCTAGCGTGACGGATTCAGTATAATTTGAAAAATATAAATTTACATTTCCCCCACAGCTTATAAATATCAAATCAATGTCAAAATCCTCAGGAAAGTAATCAGGGTTTCTTTTAACAAACGCATTGTGATTGTCGATTATCTTCTTAAACTCCTCTGCCGATTCGTAATCAAATTCCTCAATGTAAAATTCAACCCCATTTTCAAATTCCTTATATCTAGCACTGCTTATATGAGGATATTCCTTTATACCCAAAGCATCTATCCACTCACTGTAGCTGCTGTTTATTTTTTTATTTTTTCTTCTATAACCGACACAGCCCGCAAGAGATGCCGCAAGCACCATAGACAATACAAAATATAAACATGCTTTTTTCAGATATTTACCTTTTCCCATTCCATATCTCCTTTAAAATATAACTAGATACTACATGTTAAAATCCGTCAGTTTGAATTTTCATCAGGAACATATTTTCTCAATTCATTGGGATAGGTCTTACAATATATTTCCACATCAGGATTTGCCCTTTGTATCTTTTTCAAGGCTTCCTCAACATTAATTTCACGTTCAACCTCTGGTATAATTTTAACAACTATTGTATCAAAGTTCCCAAAATTTTCAGACCAATCGTTGGCTTTTTCAGACTTATCTATATATGTTCCTATCGATATTATTATTGTTTCCGCCTCAAATTTGGTTTTTATTTCATCATCCAAACGCTCCGGATAAACATACCTCATACGATGAGTTTTTTCTGTTTCGATTGCTGATAACTCTATATATCTTGTAGTACCTTTATCTGAATCCGAATCTGTGCGATTCGAAAAACGCATTGACGGACTTCCACCTGGTCCTTCAAATAATATATCAATATCAAAATCCTCTGAAAAGTAATCAGGATTTCTTGTAACAAATGCATTATGATTGTCAATGATTTTCTTAAACTCATCTGCTGTTTCATAGTCAAATGTTCTAATATAGATTTCAACTCCATCAGCATATTCATAATATCCAGTACAGTACACATCCGGATTTTTATTGATTCCTATTGCATCTCCCCATTCCCTGTACTTGCCGGTTATTTTAATTTTTCTTGCAGGAAGACAGCCTGCAAGAGATGCGACAAGAACCATAGATAGTACAAAATACAAACATGTTTTTTTCAGATATTTTCTTCTTTCCATTCCATATCTCCTTAACAACTTAATTAAACCTTACCGTTTATGATAATCAATTAATCTTAATCTCCATAATATTTGAACCTATGGAATTTATGATTTTCTCACCTTCAATAAACGGATTACCAAAAACGTTACCCACTGTAAAATCCGGATGTTTTATAAAATAAACCTCAGAAAAATCAAGAAATTCATCATAATCTATATAGTACCGTTCTCCCCATGAAGAAACTTCAACCATCCGCCTATAGCTTCCGTCAGCCTGCTCCTGCTCATAGATTGCCGTCGCAACAACATAATGGCTATTTATATGTTTCTTTGGCACATAACTATCAACTTCATATTTATAAAACGTCAATTCCTTTCTCTTCGAATAAAGTCCCCAAATCACCGGTATATTGTTTGCAAGCATTTTTTTCATAGTATCATATTGATTAACACCTTTATACCAATTCCAGCTCGTCTTTATTGAAAGTCCTTGCTCCCTGCATCTGTCCTCAATATAATCTCCCATAGAGGATGGTATTGCTCCAAAAATTTCTTTCTCAATAAGGAAATTATCAACAGGGTGTTCCTTACGGAACTGTTCGCACAATTTTATATACTGACTTTTGGTTATGTTTGTTTGTCCCGTAATGTATAAATAGGTGTTTAACGCAGCAACAATACCGCAGGCATGGTCTCCGATTTCGGGGTCAAGCCAGCTTTGTGCACCTCCAAATCCTTTTCCATCATCCATTACCGTTCCGTCATCATTTAACACCGTAATAAAATTCTCATCAATTCCTGT
>JAAVIA010000002.1 GCA_014799405.1 Lachnospiraceae bacterium | reverse complement strand
AACAGAATAAGGAAGGAAAAGGGAATAACCGTTAAGGATATGAGTGAGTATTTCGGGATGGTAAATACGAATTCCATCTATAAGTGGCTGAGAGGGGAAACGCTTCCGTCACTTGAAAATTTTTACGCCTTATCGGTTTTGCTGGAAACCTCCATGAACGATATTATTGCAATTTAATATATCATTTATCCTTTTTATTGTTTAAGGGATAACCGTTTCCCTGTATGTCTGTGGAGGGCTGGTTTTTATCATTGTTATTGTTGCCCTTCTTGGGTCTGCTGCTTTCCCACACACCAGATGGAATGGTTTTTATGGTTTTATTTCGCGATGCCTCTTTCATGTTTACCTCCAGTAAATCATATATTGAAATGTTGACATTAGTATTCTGCATATTAGAAAAAAAGATACATAAAAGTCTTTCTACAATACAAAAATAATTACAGAAAACTCAGGTTATGGTATGATGAACATATAAACGCGGAAGGTTTTGAGGTGAGCGTTTATACAGAGTGTAAATATGGCATGTGAAAATTCATTGTGAGTAACTGTAAAGGAGGTATTTTGTGGGAATAACATCGGCAATTATGGTTCCTCACCCGCCGCTTATTATACCGGAGATTGGCAGGGGTAAGGAAAATGGAATAGAAAAAACAATTAATGCGTATCATGAGGCGGCAAGGCGGCTTGCGGAGCATAAGCCTGAAACAATCGTACTTATTTCGCCGCATCAGATTTTGTATTCGGACTATTTTCACATTTCGCCGGGAAATGGTGCCAAAGGAGATTTTGGCAGATTTATGGCGGGACAGGTGGAGATGGAGGTATCTTACGACACCGAGTTTGTAAAGGAGCTTTGCACATTTGCAGATGAGGGAGACATTCCAGCGGGAACCTTGGGTGAGCGTGATAAACGCTTAGATCACGGTACTATGGTGCCGCTGTATTTTGTAAATAAATATTGGAAAGATTACAAGCTTGTGAGGATTGGCCTTTCGGGTATGCCTCTTGCAATGCACTATGAGCTTGGACAGTGTATCAAGAAGGTTGCAGATAAGCTTGGCAGAAATACTGCAATTATTGCAAGCGGTGATTTGTCACATAAGCTTATGGAGGACGGACCTTACGGCTACAGCAAGGAAGGTCCTGAATACGACAGTAGGGTTATGGATGTAATGGAGAGGGCTGCGTTTAATGAGTTACTTGATTTTTCGGAATATTTTATGGAGAGTGCGGCAGAGTGCGGACACCGCTCCTTTGTCATAATGGCAGGTGCACTGGATGAAAGGGCTGTGGAGGCAGAACGGCTTTCATACGAAGGACCCTTTGGCGTAGGTTACGGTGTATGCACATATGAACCTAAGGGTCAGGACGGTGGACGAGACTTTAAGCAGCAATTTGAAAATGTACTGCAAGCAAGGCTTGCCAAGCAGAGAAAAAATGAAGATGCCTATGTAAGTCTTGCAAGAAGAACGATTGAGGAATATGTGACCATAGGTAAAATGCCTGATATGCCAAGTGAGCTGCCGGAAGAAATGCAGAGTAAGCAGGCAGGAGTTTTTGTTTCCATAAAAAAGGATGGGAGACTTAGGGGCTGCATCGGAACCATAGAAGCAACACAAAGCTCCATAGCAAAGGAAATTGTTGCAAATGCCATAAGTGCATCTACCCGTGACCCAAGATTTTCGCCTATAAAGCAGGCTGAGCTTCCGTGGCTTACGATAAGTGTGGACGTTTTGGGAGACACGGAAAAAATATTCTCCACCAATGAGCTTGATGTAAAACGCTACGGCGTTATAGTTACAAAGGGAAGAAGGAGAGGGCTTCTTCTTCCTAATCTTGAAGGTGTAGATACGGTGGAGGAACAGATTGCCATTGCAAAGCAGAAGGCAGGCATTGCAGAGGATGAGTCGGTGGAAATGGAACGATTTGAGGTAGTGAGACATTATTGAGGAGGATAACATGGAAGTAACCTGTGATGTATGTTTTCATCATTGTAAGCTGAAAAATGGAGCGTGGGGACTTTGCAGGGCAAGGAAAAATGAGGACGGGAAAATAGTCTGTAAAAATTACGGACACATAACCTCCATGGCACTTGACCCCATTGAAAAAAAGCCACTTAAAATATTTTGTCAGGGAAGCAAAATTTTATCAGTGGGAAGCTACGGCTGCAACCTGCGGTGCCCCTTCTGTCAAAATCATGAAATCTCAATGGCAGGGCAGGAGGATATAGGAGCAAGATATATTTCACCCAGAGAGCTTGTGAACGAGGCCCTTTATTACGAAAAAATGGGGAATATCGGAATTGCTTTTACCTACAACGAGCCTCTTATAAGCTGGGAATATGTCCTTGACACATCAAGGCTTTTACATGAGCAAAATATGAAATCAGTGCTTGTAACAAATGGTACGGTGTCGCTTCCTATCATGGAAAAGCTTTTGCCATACATTGATGCAATGAATATAGATTTAAAGGGCTTTCGTGATGAATATTACAAAANNCTTGGNGGAAGCNTAGATGCAGTTAAGGATGTNATTAAATGTGCGGCAGCGGCATGNCATGTGGAGCTTACAACGCTNATTGTGCCAAATGAAAATGATGCNTTAAGNGAAATGGAGGAGGAAGCAAAATGGATTGCATCNGTGAATGACAGCATTCCNCTTCATATTACACGCTTCTTCCCGAGATACAATATGCAGGACAGGGANGCCACGGATGTNAAAAGGATACATGAGCTTAAGGCTGTTGCNGAGAGATACTTGAAAAATGTTTTTGTAGGAAACTGTTAGAAAAGAAAGGATTATGTTATGAGAATTTTATTNTTGTTGCGTGGCTCTGCCGGCTGCGGTAAGTCTANGTGGATTGAAAAAAATGGATTAAAGCCCTATGCATTGTCTGCTGATGATATAAGGCTTTTATGTCAAAGNCCTGTTATGCAGGTAGATGGAACAAAAAGTATAAGTCAGGACAATGAGAGCGTTGTCTGGAAAACTCTTTATAGTCTGCTTGAGACAAGAATGCAGCGTGGGGAGTTTACTGTAATTGATGCGACAAACTCAAAAAGAACTGAAATGAACAAATACAAGGAACTATGCAATACATACAGATACAGAATTTTCTGCGTTGACTTTACGGACATTCCTATTGAGGAGGTAAAGAGAAGAAATGCAGAAAGAGACGTGTATAAAAGAGTTTCTGAGGATGTTATTGACAGGATGTATTCAAGATTTGCAACTCAGAAAATTCCGGCAGGTATTACCGTTATCAGACCTGATGAATTAGATAAAATCTGGTTAAAAATGATTGATCTGTCGGAATATAAAAAAATACACCATATCGGAGACATTCATGGCTGCAATACTGCACTGCAAAAATATTTTTCCGACAATGGTGGTATAAAGGAAGACGAGTTTTACATATTTGTGGGAGACTACATTGATAGAGGTATAGAAAATATCGAGGTGTTGGAATTTTTGCTTTCCATTAAGGACAGGAAAAATGTACTTATGCTTGAAGGAAACCACGAAAGATGGCTTTGGTATTGGGCTAACGGAAGCACAGGTAGGTCGAGGGAATTTGAAATGGTTACACGGCCGGTCCTTGAGGCTTCAAATATCGACAAAAAGGATATAAGACAACTTTACAGAAAATTTGGACAGTGTGCATATTACAAATACGGAGAAAATGTATATTTGGTAACTCATGCAGGACTTAGCACTGTACCTGAAAATTTATCATTTGTAGCTACGGAGCAGATGATAAAGGGGGTTGGCAGCTATAACGATTTTGAGAGGATTGCCGAAACCTTTTACGATACAACTCCGGAAAATTATTATCAGATACACGGACACAGAAACACGAAGCAGTTACCTGTTTTGGTTAATGACAGGGTATTCAACCTGGAGGGACAGGTTGAATTTGGCGGACATTTAAGATGCGTGCAGATTGATAAGGATGGAGCTCATACATTTGAAATTAAAAATGATGTGTATAAAAAGCCTGAAAAAAATGAGGTGCAGGAGGCAGGAACCGTAGCTGATATTATTGCGGCAATGAGAAGCAATGAGTATATTCAGGAAAAGAAATTTGGAAATATATCCTCCTTTAATTTTACAAGCAAGGCTTTTTATGAAAAGGTTTGGAATGAGCAGACTACAAGAGCCCGTGGCTTGTATCTTGATACTGCTAAGGAAAAGGTTGCAGCAAGAGCATATGACAAATTTTTCAATGTAAATGAGCGTGAGGAAACAAGATTTGAAATGCTTCAGCACAGATTACAGTTTCCTGTTACCGCATATGTAAAGGAAAATGGNTTTTTGGGAATCGTAAGCTATAACGAGTATGAGGACGACCTTTTTATTGCCACAAAGTCCACCATTGGAGGCGCTTATGCAGAATGGTTAAGGGAAATGCTCTATAAAAAGGTATCAGAGGAAAACCTTAACAAAATGAAGAATTATATTAAGGAGCATGATGTATCCTTTGTATTCGAGTGTGTTGATATGGAGCATGACCCGCATATCATTGAGTACCCTGAAAATCATTTGTTTTTGCTTGATATCATTTACAATCAAATGAATTTTGCAAAGTATGAGTATGAGGATATGTGCCATGCCGCAGAGCAGTTTGGACTTGAACACAAGGAACGGGCAGTTTGTCTTGAAAGCTGGCAGGAATTTTATGATTGGTACTATGAGATTTTGGAGGAGGATTATGAGTATAAGGGCAGGAAAATTGAGGGCTTTGTAATCGAGGATATCACGGGCTACATGACAAAGCTTAAGCTTACCTATTATAATTTTTGGAAGTTTATGAGAAACGTGTCCCATGAGGCAATCAGAAAGGGCTATATAATGAAAACTTCCGCACTTATAACTCCGCTTGCAAATGAATANTATGCATGGGTGAGAACGCTGCATGATGTTGAGGATATTGAGAGCGTGCCAAAGGATATTTGTACCCTTAGAAANATGTTTTATAGTCAGAAATGCAGGGACAATCGGAGTATGACGGAGGTATGATAAATGGATATAGAAAAGCAGTTTAATTTGATTGCAGAGGAATATGACGGTAACCGAAGGAAGTTTATTCCCTGCTTTGATGATTTCTACCAGAATACAACAAAATTCATTGTTTCAAATATAAATGAGCCAAAACGAATTATTGATTTAGGTGCAGGAACGGGGCTATTAACTTATTTTTGGTATCAGCAATGTCCAAATTCTGAATATGTGCTTGTGGACATTGCTGATGAAATGCTGAATGTTGCCCGAAAAAGATTTGAAAGCATTGGAAATGTATCGTATCAAATAGAAAATTATATTGATAAACTGCCTGATGTTTTTTTTGATACGGTTATTTCTGCTCTATCTATCCACCATTTGGAAGATGAGGATAAGTCAAAATTATTTACAAGAATATATAACCGTCTGCCAAGTGGTGGATTGTTCATCAATTATGACCAGTTTTGTGCAGGTCAGGAGGAAATCAATAATTGGTTTAATTCCTATTGGGAAAATCAATTAGCAACTAGTGGATTAATGGATAAGGATATACAATTATGGAAAGAACGCAGAAAATTAGACAGAGAATGTTCTGTTGAACAAGAAGTAGACATGTTAAAAAATGCCGGATTTAATATAGTTAAATGTGTCTATTCATATCAAAAATTTTCTGTAATTGTGGCAATAAAATAATGCTATATTTTCAAAAATTAAATATTAATAAAACAGCGCAAAAAAGGCGCATGGAACAGTAAACTGTAAACCATGCGTCTTTTTTGCGTTCAAAAGAAAGAACATGAGTGGTAACATTCAGACCACTGCCATAGGTTGTTTGGTAGGTTTACACCCTACAAATAAAATAACAATTCCTCATAAGTCGGATATGGTAGGAAGTCATTTGGTATGGCAGCTTCCGCATCATCTGCAATGGTGCGGATTTCATTCATTGAAACAATAATCTTGTCTCGGCAGTAGTCTGCCGCTCCCTGCATACTGCTTATACCTCCAAGCTGGGTGAGCTCATGCTTTAGCTTGTCGATAAGATTTGTCATATCCGTGTAATCTGATGTGAGCCGTCTTATGAGAGCATCCTGTGCTGTACAGGATATGTTAGGAAGATATGCTTTTGTTTCTGCCGCTTCCCTTGCAGTTGTGGCGGCAAAGGAATTTATGGCAGGAAGCAAATCCTTGGAAATCATGTCAATCATTGCTCTTGCTTCGATGGTAATTGTCTTTACATATGTTTCAAGCTGAATTTCATATCTTGAAAGGATTTCCTCCTTGGTAAAAATGTGATGCTTCGTAAATAGGTTTATATTTTTCTCGCTTATAAAATGAGGCATACAGTCGGGCGTTGTGGGAAGGTTGTATAAACCTCTTGCCTCTGCCTCTTTCACCCAATCATCCGTATATCCGTTTCCGTCAAATATAACCTTTTTATGCTTTCTTATGGCACGCTTTATAAGCTCATGAACCGCATGCTCCATGTCCTCCGGCTCTGTTCCGTCAAGCTCGGTGTAGAACTGTGCAAGGGATTCGGCCACAGCGGTATTAAGGATGATGTTAGGTCCTGAAACGGAAGCAGCAGAGCCAACCATGCGGAACTCAAATTTATTTCCGGTAAATGCAAATGGTGACGTGCGGTTTCTGTCGGTTGTATCCCTGAAAAAGTGAGGAAGTACATTTGCCCCTATGTTCATTTCTATCTTTTCCTGCTTGCCGAAATATGTATCATTTTCAATCGACTTTAATACGGCATTTAATTCATCACCGAGGAAAATGGATACTATGGCAGGAGGCGCTTCATTTCCACCGAGACGGTGGTCGTTTCCTGCACTGGCAGCAGAAACACGCATTAAATCTGCGTAGTCATCTACAGCTTTAATTACAGCCATAAGAAATACAAGAAACTGTATGTTCTGTGCAGGTGTACGTCCCGGTTTTAAAAGGTTTGCACCATCATTTGTACTTATGGACCAATTGTTATGCTTTCCGCTTCCGTTTATACCGGCAAATGGCTTTTCATGAAGTAAGCAGATAAGATTATGCTTATCGGCAATTCTCCTCATAATCTCCATTGTAAGCTGGTTATGGTCTGTGGCAATGTTTACGTTTTCAAATATAGGAGCCATTTCATGCTGTGCAGGAGCCACCTCGTTGTGCTTTGTCTTGGAAGGAATGCCAAGCTTCCAAAGCTCCTCGTCAAGCTCATGCATAAATGCGGAAACACGAGGCTTTAATATTCCGAAGTAGTGGTCATCCATTTCCTGTCCCTTTGGTGCAGGGGCACCTATAAGGGTTCTGCCGCAGAAAATCAAATCCTTACGTTTTTTGTACATATCCTTGTCTATCAGGAAATACTCCTGCTCAGGTCCGACCGTGATATTTACGCCGGTAACCGTTTTATTTCCAAGTAAATGGAGCATTTTAACAGCCTGTTCGTTTAATGCCTCCATGGAACGGAGCAGCGGAGTCTTTTTGTCCAATGCCTCCCCGCTGTAGGAGCAGAAGGCGGTAGGGATATATAGTGTTTTATCCTTTATAAATGCAGGGGAGGTAGGGTCCCATGCGGTGTAGCCTCTTGCCTCAAAGGTAGCACGAAGACCGCCTGACGGAAAGCTTGATGCGTCCGGCTCTCCCTTTACAAGCTCTTTACCCGAAAACTCCATGATTACATGTCCGTCTCCGGCTATATTTATAAAGCTGTCATGCTTTTCGGCAGTAAATCCTGTCATAGGCTGGAACCAGTGTGAATAGTGTGTTGCACCTAATTCTACAGCCCATTCCTTCATTGCAACTGCAACTGAGTTTGCAACATCAAGCTCAAGGTGGGTTCCGTTTTGTATTGTTTTCTTAAGTGCCTTGTAAATATCATTTGGAAGCTTATTTCGCATAACCTCGTCATTAAATACAAGACTTCCGAAAAGCTTTGGAATTTCTGTTGACATATGAATACCTCTTTCCCTGATTCTGTTTTTATAGTCAATTATGAAGTTCCTAATTTTCAAAACCTAGTTGTACAATATAGGCAATATCATAAGCAGGTGTTTTGGAGCCGCCGGTGCTTTGCGAGGTGCTTTCGAGCTTAGCACCGTTGCGAGCGACAAGCAGCGTAAGCGTGCCTGCATTGATTTGTCTATATTGTACAACGGACGTTAAAAAAACAGAGTTTCATAATTGTCTATATTATTATGCTTTCAGATGCATTAATTATAAGTTTAGGGTATAAAAAGTCAATAAAATAATATAAAAACGACGGAAAAACAAGTGAATATCATGTTTTACAGTTGAAAAACAATAAAAAGCTTATAAGAAAAAACTTGTGTATAAATATTATTTATGGTAGCATGAGCATTGAGGTTGATATTATGTTTTGGAAAAATCGCAATTTACAACTGAAGAAAGGTTATACTTTTTCCCCTATATGGGGATAGTGCGCCTTTTTTTAGACAGATTGTTAAAGCATATTGAGTCAATCCGTTTCTAAAAATTTGAATAGGGATATCGCATTATCTTCTTAACAGTTATGAAATTTAAAGTTAAGGAGATTTTTTATGTTTAAAATTAAAAAACAAATATCTAGATTATATACTGCCTCCGTTCTCGGAAATCTGTCGCTTACGGGAGCGTGGGTTGCAATTTTAGCGTCAAGAGGCTATAGCTTGGTGGAAATAGGAATTGCGGAAACCATTTTCCACATCACAAGCCTTATATTTGAAATTCCATCAGGAATATTTGCCGATGTGTTTGGCAGAAAGAAAATGCTGATTGTAAGCACGATTATGAGAATGCTTGGAAGCCTCGTAATGATTTTATCATGCAATTTATTTATGGTATGTCTTTCCATTGCATTCCATGCACTCAGCTATAATTTTTCATCAGGTACAGGAGATGCACTGGCGTATGACTCGCTGAAAATGGCAAAAAAAGAAAATGAATTTGAACGCTACGAGGCAAATTCCCTTGCTATTTACCGCCTTTGTAGCGGAATTTCAACCTTGTGTGCTGGCTTTGCCCTTTTTATCGGTCATAAAATTGCATACGGAACAAACCTTGTGATGGGTGTGGTACAGATTTTTATTTTGAAATCCCTGTGTGAGGTTTATGTGGGTAAAAGAGAGGAAAGAGCAAAAGGTGCAAGTGTAACCTATATAAGGCATGAACTGCTTGGATGCTTTCGTGAGAGCCTTTTGTTTTTAAAGAGTGCAGGAAAAAAGATAATGAAATTAATGCTTTGCAATTCCTTTGTGGGAGCAGTTGACATTTTACTTTTGTTTTTCCTGCAGGCAAAGCTTCCTGAAACGGGAATTTCCCGATGGGGGCTCGGTTTTGCCCTATTCTTTATGGAGATGGGAGGTATAGTTGGCTCCAAGCTTATACTGAAACTGCCGAAGCTCAGGTATAGGAATGTATTTGTCATGTCATTGCTTTTTGTATTGGCGGGTGTTTTTGTGGAGCATTCGGGAATTTATCTGATTATGACGTTGGGAGGCTTTTTTGCTGCAATCGGAGACGATGCTTTACAGGTTCGCACTAATGCAATTTTGCAGGATATGTTTCCGTCGGAGCAGCGGGCAACGCTCACCTCGGTGGAGTCGTTTTCATTCTCCATAATTATGATATTTTTGTCGCCTCTTGCAGGGATTGTATTTTCTTACTGGTAGGAGACCTTCCTGAAATCCTCCAGACGAAAGAAAGGAGGGAGATGTGCAATGTATGTTACATATGCGGATTTAATCCAGATAGGTCTTCTTGTTGTTGCCCTTGCGAATTTTATCAGATTCGCAAGGGTAAAAAGAAATTTTTTTAAAAATTTCTTGATTTTATGATACGCATGTAGTACTATAACTACAAAGCATTGTATTCTATTTTTATTTTGGCTTAGCCATTCTTGATTAATCTGTAATCAAATAAAACTTCGATGCTTTATTTCACGAAAAAAAATAGGCAGCGAAGTTGCTGCTTGGAACATGAGAATATGTGAGTTATGTTATATATGGGTTTCTCGTGCGTTCAATAATTGTTCTGAGGATAAAGGACAATCTTCTCTGCCTGTAATTACAAGGAGGAGAATTGATGAACAATAAGTACGAGAAATGGAATCAGCAATCAGACATTAAAAGCTTTGAGGAGCTGGAATTTAAGGATGATTTTATATTTGGGGTTATAATGAGAAATCCCCAATATTGTAAACCGTTTTTAGAGACAATACTGGGAATAAAAATATCAGATATAAAATATCCCAAAACGCAGAAAACAATAGATATTACAGCAAACGCAAAAAGTGTGAGACTGGATGTATATGTAGAGGATGAACAAAGAATCATCTATAACATTGAAATGCAGGTGGGCATCAATAAAAATCTGCCTAAGAGATCAAGATATTATCAAGGGATGATAGACCTTAATATCTTGGAAAAGGGTGAGGATTACAAAAACTTAAAACGAAGCTATGTTATCTTTATCTGCACCTTTGACTTATATGGTAAGGGAAGGCATATCTACACATTTGAAAATAGATGCNTACAGGATTATGGAATCGTTTTTGGGGATGAAACAACAAAAATAATATTAAATACAAAAGGAACGATGAATGATGTGGGNCCGGAAATGAAACGANTGTTGGATTATATTGACGGGAAGGAAGCATCAGATGAATTCACAAGGAAACTGGAGACAGAGGTAAGAACCGTAAANAATAATGAGAAGTGGAGGTTGGATTATATGACTTTGGAGATGCGTTATAGGGAACTGTTTGATCAGGCATTGGAACGAGGAATGGAGCAGGGCTTGGAGCAAGGCTTGGAGCAAGGAATAGAACAGGGAATAGAGAAAGGNATAGAGCAAGGTATAGGACAGGAAAAAATACAAACTGCATTAAGAATGCTTAAAGCAGGTGAATTGCCTGTTGAAAAAATCTCCATATATTCAGGTTTAACGGTTGAGCAGGTGTTGAACCTTAAAAACTCACTTTAAAAGTAACAATTACATTGGAACTGTGTAATATTTTGTTGCTAAAATAGAAAATATATGTTATAAGTTAATGACAAGCAAAACAATACATCTCGGAAGCCGGTGNAAGTCCGGCACTGTGTCTCAGCAACCGTGTTGCCTACGAAGGGACGTGCNAATTTGCAGCCACTGAAGCATAGCATTTGCTTTGGGAAGGTGTCTTAGTAGGATAAAGGCTAAGTCGGGAGACCTGTATTGTTGTTACGAACGGAAGTCTTCTGAGGTAGGACGGCGTTTTGTGCTTCTTATTTTTGTACGCTTTTTTATCAATTTTGAGGCATAAAATNATCTGATTTTTTATCTTAGTTTGACGTTTCAGTCGTATTTCAATATTTTACANTTTGCATAGGCTGACATGATATGCGCCTGCTACATAATACACAAGGAGGGAGAAAGCACATTGGAGAATAGGAAAAAGAAAAGGCTGTACAATGCCCTTATGGTTCTTTTTATTGCAGCTATAGCCCTTTGCGGNGCAATGATAGTTGCTNTTACAAAGGGATATGTGGGTCATAAGGAGGGNAGCATAGATGTAAATGAAGTCTATGGTGTGGTGAGCATTGAGAAAAATGACATTATATACACTTTGGATGAAAAGTCGAAAATTACGGAAGGAAATGTAATAACGACAAGAAACGGGGCAAGAGTAAGCTTCGGCGGAGAATACATATTAGGGGAAAATTCTGTAGCGGAAGTAAATAAAATTGATGGAAAACTGATAGACATCAGGCTTATATCGGGGGATATGCTTGTATGCCTTGGTGAAAATGACATTCCTATACAAATCAGTACAGAANATACAATAATAACCTGCGACGGCGGAATATTTTCCGTAAGNGCTCAGACGGGAACGATAACAGTAAGTGTNTTTTCGGATGAGGTAACTGTAAGTACGGGAGAGCAGAGCGAGAAAGTAANATCGGGAGTATATATGTGCGTTCTGAGTNAGGAAACATATTCGGGCGATATAAGCATAAATTCGTTAAACAGTTTTTANCTGTCACGTTTATCAAANCTTAGCGAAAGCTATATGCTATGCTTTACAAAGGAGGAATTTGAAACNCTTGCCGCACAAAGGCAGAGCGAGATACAGGAGCTTCAAAATGGAAGCGGGAATATAGTTTATTTGAACGGAACTGCNTCTGAGGGGAATAAGGANNGNGNATCGGAAAAAAATGAGGATACATATACGCAGAATTATNCCCAGACAGATGTGGCTTATGGTGATGGCAACGATACCTTAACGGAAACGGTAAATGGNGGGGCTTCTGAAAATAATACCGGTCAGGAAAATAANACGGATAATGGAAAGGGAAATACCACAGAGTCGGAAGGCGGAAAAAAGCCGCAGGCAGCCGGTAATGAAAGTGGAAAAAAACCGCAGGCANCTGGTGATGAAAACGGGAAAAAACCCCAGACGGTTACAGAGGAAGGTAAGACAACGGAGCAGGCTCCGACTACTGAGGAGTCGCAGACCGAGGTCAAAGTGATGACCTGCACCGTGCAGATAAGGTGTGATACCATATTAAACAATCTTGATGACCTTAAAACCGGAAAGGAAGCATATGTGCCGGAAAGCGGAATTATATTGGGTACTACCACGGTAGAATTTACGGAAGGCGAAACGGCATTTGACGTGCTGAAAAGAGTATGCTCTTATTACGGCATACAGATAGAATATTCCTATACGCCCCTTTATGGAAGCTATTATATTGAGGGCATAAATTATTTATATGAGTTTGACTGTGGAAGCCAATCAGGCTGGATGTATAAGGTAAATGGCTGGTTTCCAAATTATGGTTGCAGCTCTTACATTTTAGCTGATGGAGACACTATGGTTTGGTGCTACACCTGTAAGGGGCTTGGAGCAGATGTAGGCGGAAGTGTATATTAAGGAGGAGAAAATGATTACAGAATACAAAAAACAAGGTAAGAGGATTATAGCTGCCTTTTTAGCAATATGTATGATACTTGTTATGCCGTTAAATGTCAGTGCGGCAGAGCTGTCTGACGGTATATATGAGGCGGAGGTAAACGAGGGTACTCCGACGGATGCCGATAAAGCCGTGAAGGAAGATGCAGATGTAAATACGGATGAAGCTGTGATGGAAGACGCAGATGTAAATGCGAATGAAGCCGTGAGTATAGCTGCAGATGCCTCTGGCATGTATGCAGCAAGTGAGGAGGGACTTGAGTCTCTTATCATATCCACTGCATACTCGCCAAGCTCGGCAAATGTAATATTGAGAAATGAAACGGATACGTCATATGCGACCTCAAATGTTTTTTCCACGGGGATAAGAAACTATAATCTTGGCTCCGTAAATGATAATTATACGACCCTTTATTTCAGGGCGAAGCCGTGTGAAGGATATGACACTGTAACTCTTAAATATGGTGATGGCAATGAGGAAGACATAAAAATGACAAACAGCTCGCCAAAAAATGCACAGTGCATTTTGCCCGGAAAAAATACATTTACAATAGAGGTTTCAGGCTCGGGAAAAAGTACGGTTGTTTATACTTTCAATTTGAACCTTATACCTACATTGACGGGGCTTACGTTTGATACAGGGGAATATGAGCAGTTTACAGATAAAGTCTTTGTATTTGGTACCTTTGAGTATACCCTTACGATTCCTGACGGTGCAGGCAGCGTAACCTTTAATGCTGTACCGAGAAAGGATAATTACACGGTAACCTACAATGACTCTCCTTCACCTGCTGTTGCAATGCAGGGTGTTGACAAGGTACTTGTTAAGGTATCTGTGGGAGAAGGCTCCGATAAGCTTGAAAATATATATACGGTTAATATTGATAAAAAGAAATCCTCTATATTTAAGGTAAACACCGTACCGGAGGATGCAGTTGTAATGGTATATGATAAAAACGGTCTTTCTCTCAAAAAAAAGAACGGAGGATATGAGGGACTGTTTTCAACGGGTGATTATTTATATACTGTTACAAAAACAGGTTACATAGGTGTATCGGGAAGTGTTCCTGCTGCTGGGGGAGAAATAAATGTTACACTGAATAAAGCACCTGAAAATCAGCCACAGGAGGTGGATGCTCAATGGAAGAATTTTAGGGACAGCGATGTCAACATGGGTTTTACCGATGCTGAAACTCCTATAAATGCTGATGAGACGGAGCTTTTATGGGCTAAAAAGCTGGGCAGTGGTTGGGCTAATGCTCCAAGCGTACAGATAATTGTGGATGATGCTCTGATTGTTATGGCAGGAACAAGTCTGTATAAGCTTGATTTAAAGACGGGAGAGATACTTGCTCAAGCAACTATGGCAGCAGCGCCTGATTGGGGATATACACCTCCTGCATATGGAAACGGAATGATATTTTGTCCGCTTACAGGTGGAGTTATACAGGCATTTGACGCAAAAACACTTGCCTCTCTGTGGGTTTACAGAGATGGATTAAAGGGACAGTCACTATCCCCTATTACATACTCTGACGGATATATATATACAGGCTTTTGGAACGGGGAGACACAGAATGCTAACTATGTATGTATAAGCGTAACTGATGAGGACACGGCAAGGGCAGATGAAGAAAAGCTGGCAACATGGAAGTATAAGCAGACCGGCGGCTTTTATTGGGCAGGCTCGGTGGCTGTAGGGGATTATGTTATAGTTGGAACCGATGATGGAGCAAGCGGAACAAGTGGAAGCTCAACTCTGTATTCCTTCAGGAAGGAAACGGGAGAAATAGTGTCGAAGCTTACTCTTGAGGGCTTGGGGGATCAAAGGTCCTCAATGGCATATGACAGCACCGCGGGAAAGGTATATTTTACGACAAAGGGTGGACATTTGTGCAGTGCCAAGGTAGATGCTTCAGGCATGTTGTCCCAGCTTAAAAATGTTAATTATAATGCACAGAGCACAAGCACCCCTATTGTATATAAGGGAAAGGTTTATTTTGCAACTGGAAGCGGAATATCCACAACAGGCTCTAGTGGAAATGTAGTTGTTGCAGATGCAGAGACGCTTGAAATGTATTATGCTGTAGGCTTAAAGGGATATCCACAGTGCTCGCTTCTTCTTTCAACGGCATATGAGAAGTCAACGGGATATATATATCTTTATTCCTCCTATAACAACCAGCCCGGCGGAATATCCATGATAAAGGTTAAGCCGGAGGCAACCACGGCAGAGGAGGCGGAGCTTATTGAGCTATATGATGCCAGCGGATATGAGCAGTACTGTATAACAAGCATCATATGCGACAGAGACGGAACGCTTTACTATAAAAATGACAGCGCAAATGTTATGGCCGTAGGTATGCTTGCCTATCTCAAGGTAATAAATAAAATTAGAAATTTAGCGGATGTAAATCTTGAAAGTGAGGCTTATCTTGATGCGGCAGAGGCAGCATATGAGCGTCTTGATGAGGAGGAAAAAGCAAAGGTTACAAATTATGGCGACCTCATTAATGCCAGACAGGTATTTGAAAAGCTGAAGGCAGAAAAAAATGCAGGTGATACGGATGAGCTTATAAATGCAATTGGAAGCGTGACACTTGAAAGTGAGGCTGCAATTATCAAGGCTGAGAAGGCATATGCGAAGCTTACGGCTGCTGAGAAGGAGCTTGTGACGGCTTACGATATTCTGAAGGCTGCAAGAAAAGAGTATGACAGACTTAAGGAGGAGGAAAAGAATAAACCTTCTGTACCGGAGCCTCCGACAACGGAGGAGCAGAAACCTACGGAAGAACAGAAGCCTACGACAGAGGAGAAAAATCCTATGGAGGAGGACGATACCAAGGTGCCTTCCGATACTAATGGAGGTTCTGACATAAAAAGACCAGGAGGAATTACCGTAGGCGGAAACCTTGTAAAAGCAGATCATAAGGCTGATAAAAAATCGGATAATAAAAACGAAGAAAGCACACAAAAGACCGACGCTGCTGTCAGTGGGGCAGTCTCTGAAAGCAGGGGTGTACTATTTAATAGCAAAGCAATGTCCTGCTTAAGAAACGAATTAAAGAGAATTGCACAAGGTGGAGCCTTGGAGGAAATTACCTCTGATGAAATGAACAAGGCGATAGAGCTTTATAACGAATATATAACATTGTCGGAGGAGGAAAAGGCAGAGGTAGAAAACTACGAAGAACTGGCACAGGTATTTGAAACAATAGGAAATATAAATCATAGGGATGCATCATCTGACATTGATATTGACGGACTTGAATGGTATTATAAGTTAAATGTATATGAGAGGATATTGGACAATTCGGTGATTGGCAGACTGGAGCAAATACCGGAAAAGGATTTGAAGGAGCTTTGCTCATACAGCATAAGCATTACGGACCTTATAAAGGACGAAAGCTATGACCCTGCTTGGGGCATTACGATCCGTATACCAAAGCCTGATATGGAGGGATACTCAAATGTATTTATAGTATGTCACGGTGATGGTAAGGAAACCACTATCATTAAATGTGATGATATAGACGGATATCTTACATTTACGGCATATGAAAATGCCGATTATACTGTTATTGGCACAAATGCCGATTATGAACAGCTGATAAATGGAGCGGCTGCTGACACCGGAAATGGAATTATATGGGTGTGGATTGCCATAGGAGCACTTTCAATGGCAGGTCTTATACTTGTTATAATTAAAAGAAGAAAATCGGAAAATGAGTAGAGAAAAGAAATTTGCAACTTATAATCCCATCGTTTGCTTTGTATATTTTGCAGGAACAATAGTAATCAGTATGCTTACCATGCACCCTGCGCCTGCTTTGATTTCACTTGTCATGGCTGCCATATGTTATATAAATATACATGGAAGGGATGCATTTAAGCTTATTGGAGTTATGCTTCCGATATGCGTTTTGCTTGCACTGGCGAACCCTGTATTTAATACAAGGGGAGACACGGTACTGTTTACTTATATGGGAGGACGTATGTTTACGCTGGAGGCACTATACTACGGTATAGTGCTTGCAGCTATGTTTGTTTCTGTCATTATATGGTTTTTTGTTTATCATAAGGTAATGACGGCTGACAAGCTGTTATATGTATTTGGAGGACTTGTGCCGACAGTGGGGCTTGTCCTTTCCATGATACTCAGGCTTGTGCCTTATTATGGAAATCATATTAAAAATATATCCGCCGTAAGAAAAGCGATGTCATGTGGCAGTGAAGATAAGACCATGGAGACCGCAAATATTATGCTGGCAATGCTTTCGTGGTCGCTTGAGGAGGGCATAGTCACTTCGGACAGCATGAAATGCAGGGGATATGGCTGTGGGAAACGGAGCCGTTTTTCGGTATATTCATTTAAAGCAGGGGACATCCTTTTTATGCTGTGGATTATTGTGCTTATTTTATGTATAATCATGTGTAAGGCAAAAAAGGGGCTTGAGGCGGTATTTCTGCCTCACATAAATATAAGCGGAGTGGATAATGGCTATTTTGTCATGGGGCTTGTGGCTATGGTATTATATTTTTCAACACCGATTTTGATAAATGTTACGGAGGCAGTAAAATGGCACTTTTTGAAATCAAGGATTTAACTTTCTGTTATCCCGTCAGGGAGCGTGAGGCATTAACCGGTATAAATCTCACAATTGAGCAGGGAGAGTATATAACAATATGCGGAAAAAGCGGAAGTGGGAAAACTACATTGCTAAGACATTTAAAGCCCCCTGTAACTCCCAAAGGAAAGAAATCCGGAGAGGTGCTGTTTGAGGAAACTCCTGTGGAAGATTTGGATTTGAGAACACAGGCGGCAAGTATAGGATATGTAATGCAAAATCCTGACAATCAGGTAGTGACGGACAAGGTATGGCATGAGCTTGCATTTGGTCTTGAAAGTCTTGGATATGATACGAGGACAATACGGCTTAAGGTGGCTGAAATGGCAAGCTATTTCGGAATACAGGATTGGTTTTATAAAAATGTAAACGAGCTTTCAGGGGGACAGAAGCAGCTCCTTAATCTTGCGTCTATTATGGCAATGCAGCCTAAGGTGCTTATATGCGATGAGCCCACATCACAGCTTGACCCCATTGCGGCATCGGACTTTTTGCAGACGATAAAGAAAATAAATCTTGAGCTTGGCACCACTATAATAATGACGGAGCATAGGCTTGAGGAGGTGTTTCATGCCTCGGACAGGGTTGTTGTCATGGAGAAGGGTAAAATTGTTGCATGTGGCACTCCAAGACTTGTGGGAGACATGCTGAAAAAGGAAAACAGCGATATGGCTGCAGCGCTGCCTGCACCTATGCAGATATATTACGGAGTGGGAAGCAGACTTGAATGTCCTCTTACCGTGAGAGAGGGAAGAAGCTGGCTTGAAAGGGAACTCAAGACTGAGGGAAAAGCTTTAAAAAGGGACAGGCTTGAGGAGCCTGACATGCCTGAAGAGTCTGAAAAGCCTGCTATTAAGGCAAAGGAGCTATGGTACAGATACAGTAAGGAGGGGGCAGATGTCCTAAAGGGAGCTTCAATTTCCGTGCCAAAAGGGAGCTTTTATGCCATTGTTGGTGGAAACGGCACGGGAAAGTCAACCTTTTTAAAATCAATATGCGGAATATTAAAGCCCTACAATGGAAAGGTAATCATAGACGGAAAGCCTCTTGGTAAATATAAAAAGGGTGAGCTCTTTCAAGGGCATTTAGCTATGCTGCCCCAGGACCCTCAAAGCCTGTTCGTTAAGAAAACGGTCAGGGAGGAACTGCTTGAGATGGTTCATGGCGGTGTGTCGGAAAATGAAGTGGATGCCATGGCGGAAAAATGTCTTATCAGTCATCTTTTGGATAAGCACCCATATGACATATCAGGAGGCGAACAGCAAAGGACAGCGCTTGCAAAGGTTCTTTTGACAAAGCCGTCAATACTTCTTATGGATGAGCCTACAAAGGGCATGGATAATTATTTTAAGCAGAGTCTTGTGAGCATATTAAGGGAGCTTGAGGACCTTACAATATTGATGGTTTCACACGATATAGAATTCTGTGCAAGATATGCAGATATCGTAAGTATGTTTTTCGATGGCGGAGTTATAACGACAAATACGGCAAGGAGATTTTTTTCGGGTAACAGCTTTTATACAACATCGGCAAACCGCATGAGCAGACACATATTTGCAAATGCCGTAACTGAGGAGGATGTGATAACACTATGCAGGGAAAATCAGTAAAAAGACCAATTGGATATATAGTTATGCTGTTATTCACAATTATTGTTTTGCTTACTTTTTGGAGGCTTGGCAACGGACGGTATTATTTATTTGCAACATTGCTCATTATAGGCGGAATGCTGCCTTTTATATTGGGCTTTGAAAAGAAAAAACCACAGGCAGGAGAGATTGTTCTTGTGTCAGTTATGAGTGCGTTTGCCGTTGTGGCGAGAATGGCATTTTCTTTTGTTCCGCATTTTAAGCCATTGGCAGGGATTGTTATGATAACAGGAATGGCATTTGGTCCGACGGCAGGATTTATTTCAGGAATGCTGTCGCTTTTTGTAAGTAATCTTGCCTTTGCACAGGGACCGTGGACACCATGGCAGATGTTTGCCTTTGGAATTGCGGGGTTTGTGGCAGGAATTATGTATGAGAAAAAAATAATGAATGAAAATAAGAGAGTTGTAACTGCACTGTTTGGTTTTTTAATTGTATTGCTTATAGTGGGGCCGTTGTTAGATACATCAACTTTTTTTCTTATGGATGGAATGATGGGAGATATAACGCCGTGGGCCATATATTTATCAGGACTGCCTGTAAATGCCGTAGATGGTGCGGCTACCGCAATAACACTGCTTATACTGTGCAAGCCATTTATGGAGAGAATAAACCGTATTAAGCTTAAGTATGACATTTAGTGATAATGTAACCTTATATGAGGAATATGCATGAAATTTGAAAATTATCATCCGGGTATTAATTTCATATTTTTTTTATTTTCCATGATATTTATATTTTATTTTAATCACCCTGTTTATGTTGTTATAGCTTTTTTATCCTACTTTGCCTATTCGATAAAACTAAATGGGAAGCGGGAGATAATATTTAATATTATATTAGTTTTATTTATTGTAATATATTGCTTGTGGTATTCCTATTATAATCATTTTGGAATAACAAATATAAGAAAAAATTTTATAGGGAATAATATTACGGTGGAGGCGCTTTTTTACGGACTGGTGCGGGGAATGCAGGCAGCGGCATTCATTATGAATTTTGCCTGTATGCTTGCGGTTTTTTCCACGGATAAGGTAATATACCTTGCAGGTAGGCTTTTCCCAAAACTCTCACTTTTCATTTCCATATTTCTGAGAAGCTTTTCACGCATAAAAGAAAGAAATGCAGATGTAAATATCTCGAGAAAAGGAATAGGGATGGGCAAGGGACAAAGCAAAGTAATAGGCGAGATAAGAAACAGGCTGCGCATACTGTCAATAATTATTACGTGGACATTGGAGGATTACATAGAAAGCTCCCTGTCAATGAAATGCAGGGGCTATACGTTAAAGCACAGGACATCCTTTTCAATATACCGCTTTGACAACAGGGACAGAAGTCTTGTGATAATGTTTTTCATAGGCATAACCTTGACGTTTATGGCTGCTGCACTCAATCAGACAAATATATTGTATGACCCTGAAATAATCATGTACAGGCCTAAGGGCTGGTCCTATATTTTTTATGTGTCGTATGCCTGCTTTTGCCTTCTGCCTATGGGAATAGAGATAGTAAATTCAATAAAATATAAGAAAAGGCATGGGGAGGAAAAAGCCTATGGAGAACTCCTATAAATATTTTGAAAACAGGGACTGCCAATATTATCCCTGCCATAAGGAATTGGAAGACTTGAACTGTTTGTTTTGTTATTGCCCTCTATATTTAAGGGAGCATTGTCCCGGGAATCCTTCATATATAGAAAAGGATGGGAGAAAGATAAAAGTTTGTACAAACTGTATTTTTCCTCACAGGGCAGAAAATTATGAAGTGGTAATTCAAATGTTGAAAGAGTAAAGAAAGCTGCATCTTCCCCCACAGGGCAGAAAATTATGAGACGGTTTTAGAAAGGAAAACTCTGCATGAAAAAAATGATACTTCTTTATAGCTATCCCAATGACATGAACAAAAAAATTTCAGACATATGTCTTGCGTGTGAAATAGAGTGCAAAAAAATACCAAAAAGGAGATTTTTGCAGACAATTGGAAATCACACAGGTGCACCGGGACATGAGGGTACCGGTGAGGTATATGAGGGGAATGCCCTTGATGAGCCTGTCATGCTGCTTGCAGGTATGAATGGCAGGGAGCTTGACAATATACTTGATACCTTCAAAAACTTAGGTGTACCGTCCGTGGGATTTAAGGCTATTGTTACAAGCCATAACATAAATTGGACGATATTTGCTTTGTATGAGGAGCTTGCCAGGGAGAGAGAAGCCATACAAAAAAGACAGGGCTAACTATTGATATTCCTTTAATTCATCCATAAATTCAGCGGTCCTTTCATGCCATTTGACGTACCTTTTGTCCTGTCGCCTGTCAGGAAGACTGTAATTATCCGTTAAATATTTTTCTAAGTAATTTGTCATTTTTAATGTTCCGTATAAATTGACATGTTCGCCTCCGTCTAATATATCTGTCTTAAGATTTATGTCAATTTCTTCATTAAGAACATTCATATCAATAAACGGAATACTATTTGCATCCGCATATGCCTGAACTGAATTATGCTTTTTGTAAGAAAAACTATTAGGAGATGGTGCACAAACGAACAGCACTTCAATATTGTTTTGCCTGCATAAACCAACAACCATGTCAAGATAATGCTTAGTAATCGCATCCATTTTTTCAAGCTCATCCGTATAGGTAAGATAATCGCCACCCTCATATGGGACTACATCTGCACGTATGGAAAAGCCGTTGTAGTGGATTGCTTGAGGCTTGCTTTCACTGACATATTTTTTCCAAAAACTGTGATATTTTACAATTGGAAAATAATGGCAGAAAGCAGTTGTTATTGTGTATTTTATTTCACCGAAGGTACTTATGGCATCAAATATATTATTTGTTTCCAAAATGACAAGCTTTGGACTTTGTTTTTTTAGGATAGTCTTTAAGGAGTAATATTCCTCCGAAAGCCGTAGTCCTGGTTGTCCTGCGATATATGAGGCTATTCCCTGGTTTTGCCACAGATGCATGGGAGATATCAACCCAAAGGTTTCACTGTTTCCAAGTATTATCACGTCCACGGTGTCATTTTCCTCTGAAAGTAAGCCTGCAAAATATATTTCTCTTTCAAAAACTGTGGTATCTATTCCACACTTAAGAGGATTTACAAAATATGAGCCGATAATAAGGAAGCTTAATATAATGCCTAAAAATATAAGGAACCCGGTAGCTTTTTTTATGCTTTGTTTTTTCACATTTATTTTAGAAGTTTGCATAGATAAAATCCACCTCCATATATCCTGCCCCGTAAGCACCGAAAATAATGACGGCAAGTATCAGGCTTATATAGATTGTCCATCTAATGTAAAGCCTTTTACCGCTGATTATTTCAAGAATATTTTCATGTCGTTCCCTTATAATGCCTACTGCAAAAACAATAATTGCACCGAAAACAGCTACAAGAAAATCGGCCCTGCTTAAACCTAGAGAAAATATGCTGCCGTCAGTAAACGTGCTTAAATGAAAGTCCCTAAACATGGCAAAAAACATATCAAAGCCCTGAGCTAAGGAATTAGCTCTGAAAAACAGTTCGCCGATAAATATGATAATCCATGTTTTAAATGTTTTAAAAAAACTTATAAGCTTATTATTTTCTGATATTTTAAAGGTATCTGTTATATTTTTCCCTACAGGCTCAAGTATAAGCTCAAGCATGATAATTACAAAATAATACATTCCATAAAAAATATAATTCCATCCCGCACCATGCCATAAGCCGTTACAAATCCACACCGGAAAGAGCGCCAGTGCTGACATGACAATCATTGTAACGTGCTTGTTTAATTTCTCTTTGCCAAATTGGTTCCATTTTTTTACGGGAGCTGACATGGAAACCGGGTAGAAAATATACGTTTTCAGCCATACACCCAGTGTAATGTGCCATCTTCTCCAAAATTCCGAGGCATTTTTAGACAAAAAGGGTTGTCTGAAATTTTCAGGCAGTTTAATGCCAAAAAGCCATCCGCTTCCTATGACAATATCCATACAGCCGGAAAATTCCATATATAGCTGAATTGTGTAGGATATGGCTGCTATTATAATATAAGCGCCACTGTAGCTTTGCCCGCTGTCAAACAGTGCTGTCACGATTACATAAAGTCTGTCCGCCACAACAATTTTTTTAAAAAGTCCCCACACAATTCTTATGCTTCCATTAGCGAGATTGTCGGATTTTAAGGGCTCACCGCTAAATAGTTTGCTTTTAATGTTTGCATAGCTGCATATAGGACCCTCCATAACGGTTGGAAAAAAGCATAAAAAAAGTAACAGTTTAAAATAATTTTTTTCTGCGGAAGTTTTGTCCCAATACACATCTGCCATGTATCCGATTGCCTGAAGTGTGTAAAATGAGATTCCGATAGGAGTAATAAGGTGAAGCATGGAAATTTTTTCGCCGGTATACGCTGCTCCTCTTATGTGGTTAATTGCTTTTGCGAAGAAGTCAAAATATTTTAAAATAATAAGCATGGAAAGCGTTAATACAATTCCAAAAGCAAGTATTATTCTTTTTTTCTTCGTGAAGCGGCTCTTTATTCTTTTTTTCTGCTCCCCGTCCGCCTGCTTAAGTGCCACTTTACAAAGTGATTTTTGCCGTTCAAGCATGTGAGATGTAATGTATATAATTGTTGCAATTACAAATGGGAAAATTATGCTGCTCGTTCCAAATAAAGAAATAAACGCCAAACTGAATATTAAAAGTGAAATATAACGTATTTTCTGATTTAAAAGCTGATATACTATTAAGGATACCGGAAGAAACATTAAAAAGTATACATAGTCATTATAAGTCATATGTGAACCTCCGCACGAAATATCATCACTGACATAAGCACCATTGGCAAAGAAAGCCGTCAATTATGTATACAACAAATACATATGCATGTCAACCCGTTTGATATAAACAATTGCACATTTTTCCATTTCGTATTATAATGAAATTTAATGATGTCAAAAGGCAATATGCAGGAAGGCATGGATGCAGGAAAATAATCACTTAAAATGAGGAGCTTTTGAAATGAAATTTATACACATATCTGACGTTCATTTAGGCTTGAAGCCTGACAGGACAAAAATATGGAGTGATGAAAGAGCAGATGAATTATGGGATAGTTTTAAAAATATTGTAAAGCTCTGCGAGGAAAAAAAGGTGGAGTTGCTTCTCATTTCGGGCAATCTTTTTCATGCGTCACCAACCCTTCAGGAGCTTAAGAGCCTCGATTTGCAGCTTAACAGGCTTTCGGTAACTAAAACCGTCATCATAGCAGGCTCCTGTGATTATATTGAGGAGAATTCGGTCTGGGAGCAGTATGATTTTAATTCAAACACGCTTGTTATGCCGAGAGATAAGGCTGCAAATGTATATTTTGAGGACATAAATGTATGTATTACGGGCTACAGCTATGGAAAGCCTGAGTACACTGCCAAAATACTTGAGAAATTAAAACCCGGCAGAGAGGGCGCATATAACATTCTCCTGGGACATGGAGGAGACAAAAACCATATGCCTTTTTCAAAAGACAGGCTTGCAAAAACAGGCTTTGATTATATTGCGCTTGGTTATATTCGAAAGCCAACACATATCCTTAAAAATAAAATGGCATTTCCCGGCTGTCTTGAACCTCTTGATTACACTGATACGGGACGCAGGGGATACATTTACGGAGAGGTTGACGAGGAAAAAAATACAACCATTTCTTGGGTGGCAAGCAATAAGAGAAGCTATATAAACATGACACTTGAGCTTCAGCCTGACAGCACAAATGCAGAAATCTTGGATATTGTGGAAACCGAGATAAAAAATCGTGGTAAGGAAAATATATACAGAATACTTCTCAAGGGAACGATTGACAGCAACCTTGAGATTAATTTAAGTGGAATTGTAAGAAGATATAACATAAATGAGGTTATTGATAGGACAGAGTACGATTACAGTGTGGACGAGCTGTATCATGGCAACGAAAATAATCTTTTGGGAAGATTTATAAGCAGAATGAAGGACGAGGAAAGCGAAGAAGCTGAGGAAATAAGACAAAAGGCACTTGAATACGGAATAAGTGCGCTGTTGGGAGTTGGAGACAGATAAATGTATCTTAATAAGCTATCACTTAAGGATTTTGGAAAATTTAATAACAATGAAATAGACCTTAAGGAGGGCATCAATCTTATCTGTGTGGACAGTGAGGCAAAGAGGTTTAGCCTTAAGGAATTTGTCGTTGGTATGTTTTATGGAATCAATCGTTTCAAAGGCATTGAGAAAAATGATGATAACTATGAGCGTTTAAAGTCAATTAGCGGGAGAAACTCTTCGGGCAGGGTATATGTAAAAAAGGATGAAAATTCATATTTTCTTGAGAGGGATTTTCAAAAGCATGGTGATAAGGTCAATGTTCTTGACATTAAAACAGGACGGGAGCTTATGCTGAAAAACAGCAATAATCTCTATGAAACATTTTTTGATACAGATAGGGGTACATATGCAGGTAGCTTATGTATTTCAAAGCCGAAGGCAGAAAATGCAAGAGAATTGTCAAATGAACTTACGGAATATGCAGGTAACATGACACTGTGCGGTTCAGCAGATATAAATAAGACAGAAATCGTTGAAGCCCTGAAGGATGAAAAAAGGCAGTATGAGACAAGATCGTTGGAGCGTGAGATCGAGGGCATACGTGAGCAGATAGGGCGCTATGACGGAGTGGAGGATAAGCTTAAGGCGGTAAGAGACGAAATAAGGGAAGTCGAAGAAGAATTTGCAATGGAAACCGCCAAGAGAAAGCGCGAGGCAAGAAAGCTTATTGAGACTGACAAGGGCGTAACCTATGAGGAGGACGACACTTTAACTGATAATCTTGATGAGCTTACAAAGAACAGTACATTTACGGATGAGGAAGACGACGGAGAGAGTAAGGAGGAAAAAATAACGGATAAGCTATGGTTCATTTGCCTTACCGGCTTATTTGTCATTGCAGTTATAACGACTATGGTATACATTCTTCCTTTTGAGAAGGGTGTAAGGCAGCTCTTTGTTGTTTGTACGGTATTATTTGTAATCATAACGATAGTGGAAGGCTTGTATGCAAAGGGCGTATTTGATGGTGATGTCACAACTCCATCGGAGGAGGATTTTAAGCGGGTTATACAGGAACTTGAGCAAAAGAAGGCAGAGGAGGATGATGTTAAGATAGACATGTCCTTTGCCGAGGAGTTTATGGAAAAGAAAACGGAGCTTAAGGCAGAAGAGCATGATTTGCTTGAGGATAAAAGAAGAAAGCAGGAGCTTCTTGATGAGCTAGGGATTGTGGAGGCGGAACTTCAAAAAATGCAGAAGGAGCTTCATGCGATTAATTTTGCAATAAATACGATAAATGAACTGTCAACACACATACAGGAGGAAATGAAAAACCTGTTTACGGCATCGGGAGATTTTATATCGCCGCTTACAAACGGCAGATATGACGATGTGCGTTTTGAGATAAGCGGACGGGTAGCAGTTGGCAAAAACGGAAGCTATAACGGCATTGACAGCCTTTCCTTTGACGACCTTAAAATGGTATATATGTCAATGAAGCTTTCGGCGGCAAAGCTGCTGAATAAAGACAATATGCCTATCGTAGTTGAGGATTGGTTTACAGGAAACGAAAGCTTTGCACCGGAACTTATACGCTGCATGGGAAAGGTGGGAGCAGAGCAGATAATACTTCTCACAGCGAATCAGAATGCAAAACAGCAACTTGACAATGCAGGAATAGAGTACGAGTATGTCGCCATGTAAGTAAACCGATTGGGGCTGTTGCACTAAGATTTGATATGGCGCACCCGCATCTGTTACACGTTGCTATATACACATAAAACACGCTTTCGCTCGACTCCGACGTAACGGTACTAAGAGCTGGGCTGCATCTGTACATGGCACATAAAAACCGTTTGAAGATGTCGGTACTTAAATTGCCGGTCTAAGATACCCTTATATAATAGGATTCTTAAACCGGCAATTTTTAGTACCGACAATTTTTAATCAAGCTCCGGCGCCTTATAATTTGGCGTAATTGTTCCGCATTCTTTGTACTCCTGAATACGTGCCTGAATACGCTCGGACTGGTCAAGGAGACCGCTTATTGAAGCGTTATGGTTAAGGTGGTCAATAAGCGTTGCAATATATTTGCTGAGGTCAGCGGAGCCATACCACGGTCTTTCAAAAAGCTCAGGCATCTGATAGGTCAGGTTTGTGGTAATAACCTTCTCAATGATACCCTCTTCATGACATTTATCAAATACCGCCAAACCGCTTGTAAATAATCCGAAGGTTGCAAGTGCGTAAACACGTCTTGCTTTGCGGCGCTTAAGTTCCCTTGCAACGTCAAGCATACTTTCACCGGAGGCAATCATATCATCTACGACAATTACGTCCTTGCCCTCAACGGAATCACCGAGAAATTCATGTGCTACAATAGGGTTCTTTCCGTTTACGATAGTAGTGTAATCGCGCCTCTTATAAAACATTCCAACATCAACGCCAAGATGGTTTGCAAAATAAATTGCCCTGTTCATGGCGCCTTCATCAGGACTTATAACCATCATATGGTCACTGTCAAGCTTAAGGTCAGGCGTGGATAAAAGCAGCGTCTTAATAAACTGGTAGGTAGGCATAATATTTTCAAAGCCGCTTCTCGGAATGGCATTTTGTACTCTCGGGTCGTGGGCATCAAATGTAATAATATTGTCAACACCCATTCCCACAAGCTCCTGAAGAGCTATTGCACAGTCTAAGGATTCCCTGTTGTTTCTTTTGTGCTGTCTGCTCTCATATAAGAACGGCATAATAACTGTTATTCTGTTTGATTTGCCGCCTATAGCCGCAATGATACGCTTCAAATCAGAATAATGATCATCCGGCGACATCATATTCTTCTTGCCGCAGATTGAATATTCGATATTGTGATTCACAACATCCACCAAAAGGTAAAGATCCGTTCCACGGACTGATTCTGAAAGAGTTCCCTTTGCTTCTCCTGAACCGAAACGCGGGCAGGCAGATTTTAAAATATAGGATTCCTTTTCATATCCTGTAAATGTAAGATGATCCTTGTGCTCGTTGTGCCGTTGTGCTCTCCATCTTGCAATGTAGCTGTCAACCTTTTCTCCTAAGGTCTTGCAGCTTTGCAGAGGGATGATACCCAGCTTTCCTACAGGTACATTAATTAGTTTGCTTGAATCCGGCATGATTTTTCCTCCATAGCTTATGTAATTGAGTTGATTGCATTTTTTCTCTTTTGATATCTTATATTATCACCGTACATATAAAATACGATGTAATCTGCTATTATTCTTGACATTATCCTCTCAGAATAACGTTCTCTTAATTGTGGCATTGTAAGGTTTGTGGAAATAAGAGTAGATTTACCGCATACACCACGTTGGTTAATTATCTCAAACAGGGAGGAAAGTACAAAATTGTTTGTAAGCTCTGTACCTAAATCGTCTATAATAAGAAGCTCGCAGGTGTAGGTATACTTATAGAGATCCTCCAATTCTTTTTTATGATTCATAACATAATCTGCAATCAGTTTTTCAAACAGTTCAGTTGCTGAAAGGTACAAAACAGAGTGTCCCGTATCTAAAAGCTCCTTTGCAATGCAGTTGGTGAGAAAGGTTTTTCCCATACCCGTTTCACCATATATAAGTATATTTCCACGTTCAGTTTTGTTTTGCTGAAATCCCTCCGTAAATTCATGGGCGCGCTTTAGTATGTTTTTCATATTTTCCTTAGGAGAATACTGCTGGTTGCCTCGTTCATTACTATAGTATTCCAAATTAAACGTATCAAAATTCTCTTTTTGAAGTACATTTTTAAGATTGGATTGAATGTAAAGACAATCTATAATCTGTCTCGTATAGCAGTTACATTTTCTGATAAGAGGCAGCGTGCCATGCTCGTCATCAGTAACCTCGATATACCCTGTATCCATGCATTTCATACAGTTGTAGACAGGCTCTAAATAATCAGAAGGATAACCTGCATTAAGTAAAAGATGCTTCTTTTCAGCATTGATTTTGTGGATTTTTTCCTTTGTGGAATTGGTGACGGTCTTGTCGTTATCCAAACCAAGCGCACGTCTTTTAGCGGCTTCTATATGATAGTTTGTAGCCTGCTCATCAAGCTCCTCGATGCGTGGAATCTTGATATAAACAGCCAAACGTCTTTCCTGAAGAAGCCGCTTATTATTTAATCTTGTTTTTTCATATCCGCGAATAATATCTTCTGTGCTTAGTGCAAAGTAACTCATTTGTTATTTACCTCTTTTAGAAATAATTCTTCCATTTCGGTAAGCTCGTTATCAAGCTTTGTCTGCTTAAAATTATTGAAGCCGCTTATGTTTGAAGAACCTTGTCTGCGACCTGCTTTTGCAACGAACTCTCTGTCTAATCGGTCAATATCTTCAAATGTCTTTACATTATTTTTGTTCCAGTTTTCCAAAATTCCGTTTATGTATGCAAAGTTAGCCGAGCTTGGTTTTGCCTCTATGGCACGCTCACATGCCTTTTCTATCATCTCCGTTGAAAAGCCGAAGTCCCTGCTCCATGTGGAAATATATGCAAGCTCTATATTGGTTGGATTGGCACGTCGTATTCCAAGTGTCTTAAATACAATACGTGTTATACCGTTTGTTACGCTTGACTGTTCCCTAGCCTGCTGTCTTGTGGTGATTCCGTCATTGTACCACGCAATGGCGACAGCTTCCATGTAACGGCAGTTCTTTTTGTTCATTGTCGTACAGTATTCAATAAGGTATTCAAACAAGTCAACGCTGAATTTAAGAACATCATATATGTAAATAAGCGTTTCGGCATCCCGTGTTGAAATCTGTTTGCCAAAAAGCGTTTCCACCTGGTACACTATGTCGGACCAATCATCATCAGACATTTTTTCGTCAATGTCCTTTGGCGTAAGCTTTGGTTTAGGCGGTGCAGTAAGCTCTACCGATTTTTTGGCTGCCTTAGGCTTGGCAAAATCATGTGCATGTACCTCAGGCTCAGCCGTTTCATCAATATCCATGTCATCCGGTCTTAAAATAGACACTGCATCGGAGGACATCTTAAGGCTGTCCTCTAAAGGGTGGAGCGGCAAGAGAACAATACCGCTTAGCTGTCCCTTTCCGTTATAATTTAGCTTCAGTACATTTTTGCTTATCCAGTATTTTATTGCACGGCATATGTCATTTTCCGTAAGATTAAAATGGTCTGCAATTCCTGCTACGGTAATGGCTGTATTGTTGCTTAGCAATCGTACCAGATAAAGATATACCTTCACAAATTCCCCATTTGCATCCGTCATGTAGTAGTCAATAAAAAAGTTTGAAATTGAAGAATACGTTTCACTGTTTTCTGTTGAAATTGTAATATTTTTCATACATTTCATTCCCCTTTGACCTTCGTCATGTGAATTATAACATAGGAATTTTTAAATACAAGAGAACGTCTTTTCGGTAGGAGAAAAAGGGAAAAATGTTAATAATGTGGATAATGTTGATTGTATGTTACCATAATTTTGTTACTAGAAGTTATGAGCTTGAAATAGTGTATTTTTATTTTGAGTTATGTAAACACAAATTGAAAGGGCTATCACCCTAAAATTTGGTAAATAGCCCTGTGGATAATGTTGATAACTATTTTTTTAAGAGAGTATTTCCAATTGAATCGACATTTCCGGCACCCATAGTTATCAACAAATCATTTTTTTTGCAATTTTTTTCGACATAGTCCTCTATTTTATCAAATCCACCTAAATAAACCGCATTGCCACCCATTTTGTTTATGCCGTCACAGAGATTTTTTGATGAAACCATACCCGTGTCTTTTTCTCTTGCTGCATATATGTCCGCAAGAAGAACATGGTCACATACGGAAAGTGCTTTGGAAAATTCATCTAAAAGAGCGTAGGTTCTTGTATATGTATGCGGCTGGAAGACACACCAAAGCTCATTGTGAGGCGTGTTTTTTGCAGCGGCAAGTGTTGCAGCTATCTCTGTAGGGTGATGTGCGTAATCGTCAACTACAATGACACCATTTTTTGTTATACCCTTATGTTCAAACCGCCTTTTGGCGCTGCTACACGAATATAAACCGGCTTTTATGTACTCCATGGATATACCTAGCCTCGTGGCAACCGCAATAACCGACAGGGAATTTGAAACATTGTGGATTCCTGTCGCATGTAGTGATATTGTGTCTTTCTTCTCACCGTTTACAACAAGGGTGTATGTTGGGTGTCCCTCCTCGTCAAAGGTTATGTCTGAAGCGGAGTACATATTTCCCTCCTTAAGACCGAAGGTGTTAATGTCGCATTTTAAATCCTTACATATATAATCTGTATATTCCATGTCACCATTTACTACAAGAAGTCCGTCATCAGGAAGCTTTTCGGCAAAGGTTTTAAAGGAGGCTGCAATTTCCTCTATACCGCTGAAAAAGTCAAGATGGTCTGCATCAACATTTAATATGATGCTTATGTAGGGGTTGAATGCGTGATAGCTGTTTGTGTACTCACATGCCTCCGTCACAAAATAGTCGGAGCTTCCCACACGAATATTTCCGCCAATGACATCAAGTATTCCTCCGATTGAAACGGTAGGGTCGGTATCTGCCGCAAGCAGCACATGGGACATCATGGAGGTTGTTGTTGTTTTTCCGTGAGTTCCGCTTACTGCAACGGAGTATTTGTAGTTGTTCATAATCTGTCCCAACAGCTGTGCCCGTGTGAGCATCGGTATATTTTTTTCACATGCCGCAATGTATTCGGGGTTATCCTTTCCGATTGCGGCTGTGTACACAACCAAATCTATATTATCCTCTATATTTTCTGCCACCTGCCCTATTATGACCTTTGCCCCAAGTCCTTTCAGCTTATTTGTCATATCCGATTCTTTCATGTCGGAGCCTGATACGTTAAATCCCTCCTTGAGAAGAATTTCTGCGAGTCCGCTCATGCTTATGCCGCCTATACCCATAAAATAAACGTGGCAGGGCTTATTAAAATCTACCTTATACATAATGTTCGCCTTTCATTAAATCTAAAATAGGCGATTGCGAAACGTAAGTTTTTGCAATCGTCCGTTGTACAATATAGACAAATCACCGCTGGGCACGCTTTCGCTACTTGTCGCTCGCAACGGTACTAAGCTCGAAAATACCTCGCTAAGTACCGGCGGCTCCAAAGTACCCTGCGTGCGATATTGTCTATATTGTACAACTATATTTTGAAAATAAGGAGTTTCTCAATCGTCTAAATCTAAAATGCTACGCTGGTCCCCCTTAGGACATATAATACCACAATTTATTGACATTATAAACACTTTATGCCATTATTACTTAGTATAATTTAAAGTAAAAAGAGGAACGGTACATTGGATAAATTTGATGTTATTATTGTTGGAACGGGAGTGGCGGGTCTCTTTACGGCATTGTCCGTATCTCCCCAATATAAGCTGCTGATGATATCAAAGGATAAGATTGAAAACAGTGATTCTTACCTTGCACAGGGAGGTATATGCACATTGAAGGAGCCTGCGGATTTTGACAGCTTTCTTGAGGATACCTTAAGGGCCGGCAGATATGAGAACAATCAGGACTCGGTAAAGGTTATGATTGAAAATTCTCCTATGATTATGGACAGGCTTGTAGAGTACGGAGTCAGGTTCGACATAAACGAGGATGGCACCTATGAGTATACAAGGGAGGGAGCTCACTCTACATATCGAATACTGCACCACAAGGACGTCACGGGCAAAGAAATCACAAATAAGCTTCTCAATAACGTAAGGGAACGTGAAAACATTACCCTGAAGGAATACACAAAAATGCTTGATTTTATTATAGAGGATAATGTGTGCCACGGTGTTGTCATAAAGGAAACGGATTCTGTAAGGGCAGTGTATGCCAAACAGGTTGTGCTTGCAACGGGAGGCATAGGAGGACTGTTTGCGCACTCCACAAATTTCAGGCACATAACAGGAGACAGCTTTGCCCTTGCCTTAAGACATGGAGTTAAGCTTCAAAATATAAACTATATACAGATTCATCCCACAACCCTTTATGAGGAGGCAAAAAACAGAAAGTTTCTCATTTCCGAATCCGTGAGGGGAGAGGGAGGAATTCTTCTTAATAAGAAGGGAGAGCGTTTTGTGGATGAGCTTCTTCCACGCGACGTTGTCACGGAGGCAATAAGAAAACAGATGGATGAGGACGGACGTCCCTTTGTAATGCTATCAATAAAGCATATGCCGAAAGAGGAAATTACAAGGCGGTTTCCTAATATATACAGACACTGCCTTGAGGTGGGATATGACCTTAGCAAGGAGGACATTCCGGTAACCCCTGCACAGCATTACCTTATGGGAGGCATACTTGCAGATACATATGGAAGGACCTCGGTAAAGCATCTTTTTGCGGTGGGAGAAACGGCATGCAACGGCGTTCACGGAGCTAACCGTCTGGCAAGTAATTCACTTTTGGAAAGCCTTGTTTTTTCAGAGCGGGCAGGGTGGATTATAAGCGAGGAGACGGAGGACATAGAATACAGTGAGCCACATGTTTCACTGGAAGAATACAAGAACATTGATGCGTGGGATGAGAAAAACAGGCAGATTATTATGGATGAAATAAAAAGAAGGGACAGGGAATTTTATGATAAATGGTGTGACAAATAAGGTAAATATTGACAGGTACATATTAAATGCATTAAGAGAGGACATAACAAGCGAGGATGTAACAACAAATGCAATTATGAGAGAGGCCGTTTTGGGAAGTGCCCAGCTTATATGTAAACAGGACGGCATTATATGTGGGCTTGAGGTGTTTAAGAGAACCTTTGAATTATTGGATGATAAAGCAGTGTTTGAAACGGATGTCAAGGATGGAGATTTCGTAAAAAACGGACAGGTAATAGGTGTGATAAAGGGAGATATCAGGGCACTTCTTTCAGGCGAGAGGACGGGACTTAACTATTTACAGCGTATGAGCGGAATCGCAACATTTACAAATAGTCTTATAAAGGAGATTGAGGGAAAAAAGACAAAACTGTTAGATACTAGAAAAACTACCCCGAACATGCGCCCTTTTGAAAAATATGCGGTGAAGGTGGGTGGTGGAACAAACCACAGATACAATCTTTCCGATGGCATACTCATAAAGGACAATCATATAGGAGCTGCGGGAAGTATTACAAAGGCAGTAAGCATGGCGAAAGAGTATGCTCCGTTTGTCCGTAAAATAGAGGTAGAGGTTGAAACCTTAGAGCAGCTTGATGAAGCATTAGATGCAGGCGCAGATATAATCATGTTGGACAACATGGATAACGACACAATGAGAGAGGCAGTCAGACGTGTTGCAGGAAAAGCCGAGACGGAGTGTTCCGGAAATGTGACAAAGGAACGTCTGGCGGAGATAGCAGATATCGGTGTTGATTATGTATCCGCAGGCGCTCTTACCCACTCGGCGCCAATTATGGATATCAGTCTTAAAAATATGAAACCACTGTAGTATATCTGGTGAAAAAGCTATTGAGACACATCGTCAGCACATAGAGTTCTCGATTTACAAAGTAAATCGTAACATATGCCGATGGCAAATATGGAATAGCTGATGTTCAAAGAGGAGGTACGTTTTATGAAAATCAGAAAATTAGTCTGCCTTATCACTGTTTGCTGCCTGTTGGCAGGATGTGAGAAAAAGAATAACGATACACAGGCTGTATCAGATACAAGTGCTACGGATAATGTCGTAGATACCATATCTACAACAGAAATGATTCCCGAAAATACTGAAGCTGCCACAAAAAACACTGATATCCCTGAAGATGCAGTTCTGAAAATTACAGAAACTACCTACAGGGATGGTGAAGTGTGGCAAACTATTGTAAAATATCGAAATGTTCATGATGATGTTGTGGTTGTGGCAAATATCAGCTCCGACGGCGAAGAGGTACTTTCGAGGCACGACGAATATGAATACGATGAAAGCGGCAAAAAAATCTATGTCAAGACTATATGGGAATCAGGGGAATATGCTGAAATTGAGTATCTGAGTGACAATACTGAAAAGAGAAAAAACTATGATATGGAGGGCAGACTTGAAGATGAAAGCACCTATGATGAATATGGTAATCTTATCATGTCACATACTATTGTTTATGATATGAACGGAAGATTGATAGGTGATTTCATAGAGGACAATTCCGACTGCGACTATGATGAAAATGGTAAAATCCTCGTTTGCAGACAACGTTCTGAATCAGGTGAGATTATAGCCATTATCACCAATACCTATGATGACAACGGCAATATACTCTCGTCCGAAAAATTATATACTGAAAATAAAAAAATTAGTATCTACAGCGTATCCCACAGCTATGAATATGACGATAAAAATAATCTTATATCTGAAGAAGAGATAATGAAATTGACTGAGGATTACGTTTTCAGTATAGATAGCTATGAATATCAGTATGATGAGAATGGACGAAAGATACGTCAGGATTACAGCAATTTCCGTGTTCGTAGTGCCGATTATGATGGACTGAAGGATATATCTGAATATACGATTTACGAATATACACAATTATAAATAATGACATGGAAGTGTGTGGCAGGAAAAGCCGGGACGGAATATTCTGGAAATTATGGATATCAGTCTTAAAAATATGAAACCACTGTAGTATATCTGGTGGAAAAGCTATTGAGACACATCGTCAGCACATAGAGTTCTCGATTTACAAAGTAAATCGTAACATATGCCGATGGCAAATATGGAATAGCTGATGTTCAAAGAGGAGGTACGTTTTATGAAAATCAGAAAATTAGTCTGCCTTATCACTGTTTGCTGTCTGTTGGCAGGATGTGAGAAAAAGAATAACGATACACCGGCTGTATCAGATACAAGTGCTACGGATAATGTCATAGATACCGTAACTACAACAGAGATGGTTCCCGAAAATACTGAAGCTGACACGAAAAACACTGATATACCTGAAGATGCAGTTCTGAAAATTACAGAAACTACCTTCAGGCATAGTCAAGTGTGGGAAACTCCTGTAATATATCGAAATGCTCATGGTGATACTGTGGCTTGGGGATATGACAACTCCTACTTCGGTGGCAAAGAAGTACTTGTAGGTCACAACGAATATAAATATGATGAAAATGGCAAAAAAATCTATGCCAAGAGTATAAGCGATACAGGAGAGTATAACGAAACTGAGTACCGTGATAATGTTGAAAAGACAAAAAGCTATGATGGGACTGGCAGACTAAAAACCGAAAGGGAAGTCACCTTTGATGAATATGGTAATCATATTATGTCGCATACGATTGTCTATGATCAGGAGGGAGCAGTGTCACAGGAAATGTTAGAGGACAATTCCGATTGCGACTATGGTGAAAATGGTAAAATCCTCGTTTGCAGAGAGCGTTCTGAAACAGGTGAAATTATATCCACTACCACCAATACTTACGATGACAACGGAAATATGCTCTCGTCCGAAAAAGTATATGCTGACAGTGAAAAAATAAAATTCGGTTATTTTTATTACAGCGTATTCATTAGATATGAATATGACGATAAAAATAATCTTATATTCCAAGAAGTGATACAGAAATCAGATGAGAATACCGTTGCCAATACAGATACCCTTGAATATCAGTATGATGAAAACGGTCGGAAGATACGTCTGGATTTTAAATCTGTCAGTACCGATTCTGACATGGATATATCTGAATATACGATTTATGAATATACACAACTATAAATAATAACATGGAAGTGTGTGGCAGGAAAAGCCGGAACAAAATGTTCTGGAAATTATGGAGTAGTCGATATAGACGTTTGCAAAACTTAAGTTTTGTAATTACTTAGAGTACTTGATGTTCAAAGAGGAGGTACGTTTTATGAAAATCAGAAAATTGGTCTGTCTTATCACTGTTTGCTGCCTGTTGGCAGGATGTGAGAAAAAGCATAACGATACACAGGCTGTATCAGATACAAGTGCTACGGATAATGTCATAGATACCACCATAGATACCGTAACTACAACAGAGATGGTTCCCGAAAATACTGAAGCCGACACAAAAAACACTGATATCCCTGAAGATGCAGTTCTGAAAATTGTAGAAACTACCTACAAGGATGATGAAGTGTGGCTGACTTATGTAAAATATCGAAATGCTTATGATGATGTTGTGGGTGTGGCAACTATCAACTCCGATGGCGAGGAGGTATTTTCGAGGCACGACGAATATGAATACGATGAAAGCGGCAAAAAAATCTATGCCAAGACTATATGGGAAGCAGGGGAATATGCCGAAATTGAGTATTTGAGTGACAATACTGAAAAGGGAAAACATTATGATAAGAGGGGCAGACTTGAAGATGAAACTGAAAGCACCTATGATGAATATGGTAATCTTATCATGTCATATACTATTGTTTACGATGGGGACGGAGAGGTGGCACTTGAGATTATAAAGGACTATTCCGACTGTTACTACGACGAAAACGGTAAAATTTTCGTTTGCAGACAGCGTTCTGAATCAGGTGAAATTATATCCACTACCACCACTACCTACGATGATAACGGCAATATACTCTCGTCCGAAGAAGTATATGCTGACAGTGAAAAATACGGTTGCTACAGCGTATCCCACTGCTATGAATATGACGATAAAAATAATCTTATATCTGAAGAAGAGATAACGAAATTGAATGAGGATACTGTTTACCATACAGAAAGCTATGAATATCAGTATGATGAGAATGGACGAAAGATACGTGAGGATTACAACGAGGTCTATATCTATACCGATTATGACAGAAATACATCCCGATATACGATTTACGAATATACNCAATTATAAATAATNACATGGAAGCNTGTNNCAGGAAAAGCNGGGACNGAATNGCTGACGNTCAATGNAAGGGAGATATANTATGAAAATTGTTGTTTTGGATTATGAGACGGTAACAAGGGACGGCGATGTTTCCCTTAAGGAAATAGATTCTTTGGGTGAGCTGACGGTTTTTGGGTTCACACCTGATGATATGGTTGCGGAGAGAATTGGAGATGCGGATGCTGTTATTTGTAACAAATGTCCNATAACNGANGCTGTNTTTGAAAAATGTCCTAAGCTTAAATATGTGGGNCTNTTTGCNACGGGTTANAATAANGTTGATATTGAAGCNGCAGNCAGAAATGGTATAACGGTATGCAATGTTCCTGCATATTCTGCAAATTCCGTAGCACAGCACACCTTTGCCCTTATTTTAAATCATTTTAACAAAATAAGNGAATATGCAGACTTGGTTGAAAATGGNGTNTGGATAANNGATAANGTTTTTAATCGCTNTTACATTCCCACNTATGAGCTTACGGANATGACGATAGGCATTATAGGTTATGGNGATATTGGNAGNAGAGTNGCNGAACTTTCGGTTGCGTTTGGCATGAATGNGNTTGCCTATACACGTTCACCTGAAAAAATAAAGCCTCCCGTAAAATCGGTAAGCCTTTTTGAATTGTTGAAAAATTCGGATATTGTGACAATNCATTGCCCACTTACNAATACCACAAAGGAAATGATAAATAAGGACACCATTGCAATGATGAAAAAAAATGCGTATTTCGTGAATACTGCAAGAGGCGGAATTGTGAATGAACAGCATTTNGCCGATGCGTTAAATAATGATGTTATTGCAGGCGCAGGTATAGATGTGCTTACGTTAGAGCCTATGCGTGAGGACTGCCCGTTAAAAAATGCAAAAAACTGCACTATAACNCCACATATAGCNTGGGCACCAAAACAGACNAGAGAAAATTTGTTTGCTGTTGTTGCCGANAACCTTTTAAAGTGGCTCACAGGGCATCCTCAAAATGTTGTAAATAATCTATAAAGCCTCTAATGTGAGAAGGTTATTGAATCAGCCCATGAAAGAATTTTATCCTCAAGGCGTTTNTAGTGCTTTGANTTGCATGCGAACTCGCAAATCCAATAGGAGTCTGCAAATGTAAACATGCAGTGGACATACGTGTAGTTTGCCCCGTCAACCGTTTTGGAGTTTGTAAAATAATAATAATTGTTTCTGCTTATAAGATTATCCTTTGGTGTGTTGTTAAGCGAAAGAATTTCCTGACAATAATCATTTAATGAGTTGATTTCGTAGCCTGCAAGCTCAAGCTCCTGAGACGATTCCTGAACAGCAGAGAAAATAACATTGTCACTGGATAAATATACGTCAAAGCCATTTCTTTTTTCTAATTTGAAAGCATCTGTCAGGGTAATGGTAAGCTCCTGTTGTGTAAAGCTTTTCGGATTATCAGCACAGCCTGACAGCGCACTCATTATAAAGGCTGATACAAGTATAAATAGTATATATTTTTTTTGTTTACTTTTATTATTCATACGCTTCTCCTCCCTTAATTAGTATTAGAATCCGAAGGGGNCTGATGTGCCTGTGCCCTGCCTTNTTCAATATATTGTGAAATATCAACCTTATTTGAACGCATAATTTCTTCTAATCGTTCTTTTTCTGCGGCGGNCTGCCTTGCCTTGTCTATCTCTGCCTGTTTTTTTGCCTCATCCTCGGCAGCTTCCCTTGCNAGACGTTCCATTATTTCCTTTGCAAGGTCAACGGATTCAGTTGACATACCTGAGGTGTCAACTGAGTCATCCCAACCGTTTGTTACCGTGGAGGAATCATCAGAAGCCGTGCTGTCGTTTTGAACAGGTGCTGCATTTTGTGTGTTTGCCGTATGCATCTGCTGGGCTATTGTTTCGGCTATGGCATCCTGCTTTTCGTGCATAATTTTNTCTGCCATCTGTGCGGCAAAGTCAGATGTAGGCTCATCCTTTTTAGGAGGTACGTAGCCCGGTTCTTTTTCCTCTGGCCAATTGCCATGATGCATAAGCTTGTATACCGGTTTATAAATAACACACCACCACTTATATACTGTCTGTTTTATACGTGTGAAGAAAAATCCCTTGTAAATATCACCATCATCATATGGAGCTTGTCGGTTATTGCTCATGGTAGCTGCCCCCTTTCTATAATTAAGATTATATTGCAAAAACATTTTCTTTACATTGTTATATTATAATAACATTTTTATATTATTATGAAAAGAAAAAGTTAGGACAATTCTATATAACTTAATAATGTATCCTGTTATTTTCATACTTTGACTCCATGGTAAGCTGTATGGAAAGTCTTTTGAGCTGTTTTATATCAACCAAAGACAGCATAACCGATGTGTGAACCTGACAGCCTGCAAGCTTTGGAAGCTGTTCGAGCGCAAGTGCCGCATCCTTGTGGTTTGCCGCACTTATGGATAGGGCAACAAGAACCTCATCTGTGTGAAGTCTTGGATTGCGGCTTCCTAAGTATGCCGTCTTAAGCCTCTGTATAGGCTCAAGGGATTCAGGNGCAAGTATATATAAATCATCGTCAAGTCCTGCAAGTGCTTTGAGTGCATTAAGGAGCATGGATGATGTGGCACCCAGCATGGATGATGTTTTTCCTGTGATAATTCGTCCGTCAGGAAGCTCTATTGCCGCTGCGGGACCNTTCGTAAGCTCTGCCTTTTTTCTTGCGGCAGGGACAACCGCCCTGTCGGTAGGCTCTATTTTCGCCTGTTTCATAATAAGTTCAAGCTTAAATATCTCCTCCTCTGCGTTGTGTCCCTCNAACAGCCGNTTCAATGTATTGAAATATCTTCTTATAATTTCCTGCTTGGATGCCTCCTTGCAAACCTCGTCGTCACATATACAGTTTCCCGCCATGTTTACACCCATGTCAGTTGGTGACTGGTATGGGCTTTCACCGTATATTTTTTCAAACATTGCCTTCAGTACAGGGAAAATCTCCACATCACGGTTATAATTTACCGTAGTAAGCCCATAAGCCTCCAAGTGAAAGGGGTCAATCATATTTATGTCGTTTAAATCAGCAGTAGCTGCCTCATAGGCAAGATTAATAGGGTGCTTTAGTGGTATGTTCCATATAGGAAAGGTCTCAAATTTTGCATAGCCCGCTTTGATGCCACGCTTGTTTTCATGGTAGAGCTGCGAAAGACAGGTAGCCATTTTGCCGCTTCCGGGGCCGGGAGCAGTGATAACGATAAGGGGTCTTGAGGTTTCTATATAGTCATTTTTTCCAAAGCCCTCGTCACTTACTATCTGCGAAACATTGTTTGGATATCCCGGAATGACATAGTGGGTGTAAACCTTTATTCCCAGTTTACCTAAACGCTGTTTAAATAAATCGGCACTTGCCTGGCCCGTGTATTGTGTAATACATACACTGCCTACGAAAAGTCCCTTTGCTTCAAATTCACTTATAAGGCGAAGCACATCGGTATCGTATGTGATGCCTAAATCCCCTCGTATCTTATTTTTTTCAATGTCTGCTGCATTTATGACTATGACAAGCTCAGTCTGATCTGAAAGCTGCATGAGAAGCTGAAGTTTTGAGTCGGGATGAAATCCCGGAAGAACTCTGGACGCATGATAATCGTCAAAAAGCTTTCCTCCAAACTCCAGATAGAGCTTGTCTCCAAATTTACCGATTCTTTCCCTTATGTGACTTGACTGTGTGGCAAGATATTTGTCGTTATCGAAACCTGTTTTCAATTTTATTTCCCTCTCTTAAGTAAATTTTATCTATAAGCAAAACTCAATTTTTGCCGACATCCGTTGTACAATATAGACAAATCACCGCAAGGCACGTTTTTGCTATGTGTCGTTCGTAACGGTCAATAGTTATAAAATACCTTATAAATATATCACAGATTATAAGGAAAAAGAAGTTAAAAATGAAAGCTTTGATTAAAAACATGTGTTAATTCCATTTATCGTAGGTTTATACAACTTTATTAAGGGCGTAGCCTAATATATAATTATTTTAAAAACAACAATTTGACATAATTGCCACAATGTAATAATATTTAAGAGATAAACTGTTTGCTAAAGAGGGAGGTTATTTATTATGGCAAGAACAACAGGTAAGGAAGAATTAATTGATTTAAGGGAATCAACAGGTATGAATAGAAGAGAATTCTGTGAGTATTTTGGTATCCCATATCGTACCGTTCAGGATTGGGAGCTTGGCAACCGAAAGATGCCTGACTATCTGCTGCGTCTTATGGCATATAAGATAAAAGCAGAAAAGCTTGACAAGGTAAAGAAGTAACAGGAGGCTCAGGATAATGAATCCTATGGGGTTTATGAAGGTAAAGGGACTTGTGGACAGATTTAAGGTTAATCATCCAAAGGTTCCGATGTTCTTTGAGGCAGCGTCAAAAAGTGTAGGTGTTGACAGCATAATCGAGATAAACATAACTACTGCTGAGGGCAAAAGTTTATGTACAAATATGAAGGTGACTGCTGATGACATGGAGCTTGTAAACCAGCTTTCGGAGGCTATGAAAAAATAGAGACGGAGGAAATTTGTATGCCGATTATAGGTGGAGTTTTGGTGGTTGTTTTTATTATTGTTATATGGTATGTTTCAACGTACAACGGAATAAAAGCACTGGGAATTAAGGTTGACGAAGGGCTTTCAGGAATTGATGTTGCGCTTACAAAAAGATATGACACGCTCACAAAGCTTCTTGATGTTGTAAAGGGATATCAGAAGCATGAAAAGGAAATACTGCTTGAGGTAATAAAGCTGAGAAGCGGTATGTCTATGACAGAGAGAAATGCTGCAAATACACAGATGGATCAAGCTGCCAATCAGATTAAGCTTCTTGCGGAGGCGTATCCGGAGCTTAAGTCCAGCAATAATTTTATTCAGCTTCAAAATTCAATTGCCGATGTGGAGGAACATCTTCAGGCTGCAAGGCGTTTATACAATTCAAATGTATCAGCTTACAATACTAAGATTGTTATGTTCCCGAATGCTATAGTTGCAAATGCAATGGGAGCAAAGGAAAAGGAGTTCTTTGAGGCTGAGGAAGCTAAGCGTTCTGATGTACAGATGAGTTTCTAAAATGAAGGTTAAATTAGAGATAGATAAACAGTATACTGAGCCTGAGATACATGTATGTAACCATATATGTGACGAGGAGACGATGCAGCTTAAGCAGGTTGTCTGTGAGCTTGTTGATGGAAATGTTGTCGCATATGACAGTGACAGCTCCGTGCTGTTAAGATATGCCGATATTGTAAGAATATTTTCGGCAAATAAAAATGTATATGTATCCACAGAGGAGGGACAGTACCGCATAAGGGAAAGACTTTACGAGATGGAGGAAAGGCTTGACGTAAAGCGATATGTGCGCATTTCTAATTCAGAGATAATAAATGTACAAAAGCTTATCAAATTGGATACAAGCCTTACAGGAACAATCAAAATGTACCTTAAGGGCGATCAGGAAACATATGTGTCAAGAAGATATGTTTCCAAAATAAAAAAAACATTGGGAATATAAAAAAATACAAATAAAAAGCATGTTTATAAGGCTGTCGTTCTAGGATTTAATCCTATTACGACAGCTTTATTTTGTCAGCTTTTTTGTGTGCATTGTGAGCGGGAAGAACCACTTGTCCCTTACTTTTTACCACATATCCGAATGCTCTTTTATTTTTAAAATACTTGTTGTATAAATAACTTATGTAAAAGATGCAAAACAGGGAGGCGGATATATGTTAAAAAACGCATTAATAAGAATGACGAACAGCTTTATGTACGCTATAGGCATTACAGCGGTAGTATATTTTTTCATAACTGTAGGAAGAGATTTTGTCCCCCTGTTGCCTGAGTACAGGGAGCGGTTTGACAATGACACACAGGCGCTGCTTGTACAGCTTATGCTTATAGGCTGCATGAGTGCAGCTCTTGGCGGAGGTTCTGTGATCATGGAAATGGAAAGGCTTAGTCTTTTGGCGCAGAGCATAATATACTTCGTGCTTGCCTCTGTGGTGTGGATTTCGGTAGGCTGCTACTGCTGGTGCATATATAAATATCCACAGGCGCTTGCGTCAACTCTTATAAGCTATGTTGTGTCATATGTTATCTGCTGGGTAATACAGTATAAGCTATGTAAGAAGAATATTGAGGAAATAAACAGGCATCTTCGAGAACTTGAAGAAAAGAGAGTTGCATAAAAATGAAAAAAGTCTGTGAATGTAATTAATAAAGTAAAAACATCGGGAGGCAGTATGGAAGAACAATTTGCAATAGTATTAAAGGATTTAAGAAAGGAATTTGGCAGTAAGGTCACAGTAAACAATGTAAATCTTAACATTGAGAAGGGAAAGCTTTTCTCACTTCTCGGCGTAAACGGAGCAGGAAAGACAACAACAATAAGAATGCTTATGGGATTGTCAAAGCCTACGTCAGGCGAAGCGTGGNTTATGGGACACAGCATTTTGAGNGANCTTGGGGCNGTGAAGCAGNTATCTAACTTTTCNCCNCAGGANACATCGGTTGCCCCTAACCTTACGGTNCGNGAAAATNTNGAATTTTTTGCAAAAATATATGGCGCAGACAAGGAACAGGCATATGAGCTTGTTGATGATATGATAGAAAAATTTTCATTACAGGAGGTTGCGGAAAGCAGGGCGAAAACATTGTCAGGCGGATGGCAGCGGAAGCTCAGTATTGNAATGGCAATTATATCAAAGCCGCAGGTTTTATTCCTTGATGAACCGACCTTGGGGCTTGACGTGCTGGCAAGGNGAGAGCTTTGGAAGGTTATTGAAAGGCTTAAGAAAGAGATGACNATTGTCCTTACAACCCANTATATGGAGGAGGCAGAGCAGCTTTCTGANGGNATAGCCNTTATGGTGGGCGGNGAGATAAAGGCATTGGGAACACTTGAGGAAATAAAAAAGCTTACGGGAAAAGACAGCCTTGAGGATGCATTTATATCAATTGCTGAAAGCAAATTTGGAACGGGTGATGCTCAAGGAAAGGAGGTAACAAAATGAGAAGTATAGAATTTAGCAAAAGAACGACAAAGGAGATATTAAGGGACCCGCTAAGCTACATATTTTGTATTGGCTTTCCGGTTGTAATGCTTGTTATCATGACTGCTGTTGACAGAAGCATACCAAAGGAGGCNCAGCTTAATATATTTAAGATTGACTATCTTGCACCNGGTATGGCGGCATTCGGACTTACATTTGTAATGCTTTTTTCCTGCTTGCAGCTTTCAAAGGACCGCTCGACGGCATTTCTTACAAGGCTTTATGCTTCGCCAATGAAATCTGCCGATTATATAATTGGCTATACGCTTCCGTCAATTATACTCGCCCTTATTCAGATGGCTGTTACATTTACGGCATCATTTATAGTGGCAGCTGTAATAGGNGGAGAGCTGAATATTGTAAATGTACTTATTTCCATATTGTGCCTTCTGCCATCTGCCCTTATGTATATCGGCTTNGGACTCTTATTTGGAGCGCTGTTAAATGATAAGGCGTCGCCGGGAATATGTTCAATNGTCATTACACTTTCCTGTATGATTGGNGGAATATGGATGGACGTTGATTCAATGGGCGGTGGAATAAAAGATTTAAGCCATGTGCTTCCTTTTTATCACGGTGTGAAGGCGGCAAGGNTGGCGGTGAATGGCGAGATGGCGGACATAGCAAAACCATTGATTATTACNCTNGCTTATGCTACAGTAATATATATACTTGCAGTGCTTGTCATGCAGGGGAAAATGAAAAAGGATGTACGATAATGCATGGGTTTTTTAAGATTAGATAAATATCTGGCCGACGCAGGCAGGGGAACAAGAAGTGAGGTAAAGCTCCTTATAAAATACGGCAGGGTAAGGATAGGCGACAGAGTAGTAAAAAAGCCTGAGGAAAAGGTTGATACTGACAAGGACAGCGTGTTTGTTGACGGACAGCCTGTGTGTTACTNGGAATTTGAATATTATATGCTGAATAAGCCTGCGGGAGTTGTTTCTGCCGTTACTGATAAAAAGGATAAAACGGTGGTGCAGCTTATTGNCACGGAAAAAAGACGTGATTTGTTTCCTGTTGGGCGGCTTGACAAGGATACAGAGGGCCTTATAATCATAACAAATGANGGTAAGCTTGCAAATGAGCTTCTGTCGCCAAATAAGCATGTGGAAAAAACATATTATGCGCTGGTTCGTGGAACTGTTACGGACGATANTATTNTGCGGTTTCGGGAAGGGCTTGACATAGGCGATGACCGCATTACTAAGCCGGCAGNGCTTAAANTGGTTGNNCCCATAATATNCGAAGNAGCGGNAAAGGACTTGGANAATGANGCNGTNGNANGTGATAAGCTTAGCCANGTGGAAATTACCATTACCGANGGCAGGTTTCATCAGATAAAGAGAATGTTNAAGGCTGTAGGNATGGANGTTATATANTTNAANCGCCTTTCCATGGGAGGNCTTGTGCTTGANGAAGCANTGCCTTGNGGTTCATGGAGACGNCTTANTGAGGNCGAGCTTGAGNTGTTGAANAGGTTGTCGCACTAAGAATATTTATNTATTATCGGGAGGNNTTATGGAGGAAAACAGNGATGAACAACTTAAAANAGTGCTTGAGATTCTNCATCAGTGGACAATAAATCTAGGCAGGTATTCCTTTAAGACGGATGAGGAGATTGAAGAATTTTGGAAAAAACTTTCGTCTGATATGGGGCTTTTGGCAGAATATGCATATTACCATGATAATGGAAAGTTTCTGTGCAGGTATAACATAGACGGTTATACAATCGCAGATATTGCAGTGTGGCAGATGGACCATTTCAGGGCGCATATGAACAGACCTGACAGCATATACCGCTATGACAGCGACCGCCTTGTATATGTGGCATTTGAAACAATGCTTAAAATGAAGGAAAATCCTGAGGAGATAAAACTTATAATGTCTCAGGAATCGGGAACGGATGTATCAGGCGGGTGGTATATACATTAAATGAAAACAAAAAATAAGGTGGGACGTTCCATTAAGAATATTTACATCATAATAACAAAAATACGCTTTCGCTCGTCTCCGACGTAACGGTACTAAGGTGCCAAAATACGTCACCTAAGTACCGACGTCTTCAAACGATTTTTTTATATTATGATGTAAATATTCTTAGTGAAACAGTCCCACCTTTTTTGTTCTAATATTAAGAAAAAATTATGCGTAATTGTTATACATAAGTCCGCTGTACAAGGATTGTGTGTACGGCGTGTTGGATTTGTTAGCCGTATTCGGATATGTGACAATAAGCTTGTTTACATATGCCATAGGGTCAAGAGTAAGTCTGTTGGTGGCACTTTCAACATCGTCCTTGAAAGAGGAAACCTTGCCAAACAGCTTTGCAAAATCACCACTTCTGATATTCTCAGTAAGGACCTTTTCATTCTTTACAATGTGATTTGCATCGTCCACATTTAAACCTGCATCTTCAAGCTCGGTTTTATGCTTGAAAACTAAACCTGAAATATCGTTAAATAAATTCCTTGTACCGATTCTGCTGCTACCCGTATTTGAAAGGTCTACCAAGCTGTTGTATGCGTCCACGAACATATCTATATGTCCCATTGCATTATTAATGTCGGGAACAAGATCTATTGCAACCGGCTCATCTGTAACCTTGTGGAAATCAAGTTCAATGGCTTGATTTATGGATATATGGTTTGATGACGAGCTGTGAGGTGTGTCATTTATAAAAAACTGTGAGTTAGATGGAGCAGTGTCTACATTATTAATGCCTAACATGCCTACTATATCACGGCTACCCTCTGAAATAAACGAAAAATACAAGCCGTCATCGCTGGATGGTTTACCGGTATCAGTGGAGGTCAGCATAAGGGAACTGCTGTTACCCTCGGATATAACGGATGCATGAACTCCTATGCTTCTGTTGTTTATATATTGGGCAAGTCTGCTTTGAACCTCCGTGTTTGAATCATTGCCTACATGTATATTGAAATGAGACGTGCCGTTTATTGTTTCCAAGGAAAATCTGTAATCGCCCTGTGTAAAATCATGGTCGCTTGCATTAAGGTAATTACCTATATTAATCTGCTCGGAGGCAAGAGATGCAATCTTGATGTTAAGGGTATCAGGAATATCTCCGTAGTTGGAGGTTCTGATTGAGCCCGAAACTGCATCCTCGTCAGCAGAGTGAAGTGATTTCTTTGTATATATGTCGCTGTCGGTATTTGAAAAGCTGTCGGAAACATCCTTAAGAGTGATGGCAGCTTCTTTTATGTTTATCATGTAAGATTGTTTCTGCTCCGAAAGTGACAATAGATAAAGAGGTGAATTCTTATTGTACTTTGCCATGTTGTTGTACACGGCACGGAGCTCTGAGGATTTGTGAGTGACATTGCGCTTTTTAGGCACAAGTGCAGTGCTTAAATGATTATAGATATTTTGATTAATACGCATATTACCACTCCCTTCCTTGGATTAAAGATGCGTTATAGGAAAATCCGTTTCCTAAATAGACTGATTTGGTATCATGTAACGATACCAATGACATCATACTAAATATAATTAATGTAATTATATACCATTTTAAAGAATATGTCCATAAAAATAATAGCATTTTTTAAAAAATGATTTATAAAAAACCAACGAAGCCGGGGCTTTGTTTTGAGTCGAAATTTGGGCTTTTATCTGACTAATGGGCAATCAGACGATATGGAAGCAGAAATATTATTACAAATCAAAAATATGATATTTTTGATTTGTAATTTATATATTTAATCCTCTTAAAAACATATAATTACATTAGAGATAACTCGTAATATATTATTAAAGGAGGTAGAAGTTATGCTTTTTAGAATTTTAAGAAAAGCAAGATGGTCTTTGGCACTGTCGGCGGCGTTTATATGCTGTCTTGGCTCTGCCGTGCCGGTATTGGCAGAAGAGAGCGCTGCAGATGAACCGGAAGTTTCCATATCCACGGATAAGGCAGAATATTCTGATGGCGAGACAATCACGGAAACGGTTACAGTGCGAAATACAACGGATAATGACATGACAGATGTGGCAATCAGTGGCAGCATTCCGGAAGGCTATGTTACAAACGATGGCAAGACTTATCCGGAGCGTTGGACAAGCAGCGTGGAAAGCGTTGCGGCAGGTGAAAGCACGGAGGTTGTGGTTACATTTACGAAAAAGGCGGATGAGGGACAAGCGAGACCGCCTGAGGTAGAAAAACCGGGAAACAATACATCAAATGCTCCTAAGACAGGAGATGACACTCCGGTAGCTTTGATTGCGATTATTGGAGCACTTAGTTTGACAGCAATGATTTTACTGACGAGAAAAAAGAGGAAAAATACTATAGCTATGTTGTTGGCAGTCGCAATGACAGGCTCCCTGCTTGGTGTGGGTGCGATTACGGCTAATGCGGCGAATACCGTTGAAAAGGCGATTTCCGCAACAAAGGATATTACGGTTGGCGGAAATAAGGTGACGCTGGACGTGGATGTTACCTATAAAACTGAAACACCGGCGATGCTGTCCTACGATGGATACACGCTGATGTGGAGCGACGAGTTTGACGGCGACACGTTAAACAGGAATGATTGGAATGTTGAGCTTCATGCCCCAGGCTGGGTAAATGCGGAGCTTCAGGAATATGTGGATTCCACGGATAATATTTATCTGATGGATGGAAAGCTTGTGATTAAGCCGAAGAAGACGGTAAATCCAGATGGAACCGTATCTTATACTTCCGGCAGAATCAACACGCAGGGCAAACGTGATTTTACATACGGATTATTTGAAGCAAGAGTTAAGGTGCCTGAAGGCAAGGGCTATCTCCCTGCGTTCTGGCTGATGGCATCGGATGAAAATCTGTACGGTCAGTGGCCAAGATGTGGCGAGATTGATATTATGGAGGTGCATGGAAGCGCTACAGATAAATCATACGGAACGATTCATTTCGGCAATCCGCACAAGGAGACACAGAACTCATATACCTTATCTGACGGCAGCTTTTCCGCAGGATATCATACCTTTGCCGTGGAGTGGGAGCCGGGCATGATTAAATGGTATGTGGACGGTAAATTATTCCACACCGCAGATGATTGGTATTCTGTGACGGAGGGACAGGGAGAAATCACCTATCCGGCACCGTTTGACCAGCCGTTTTATATGATTTTGAATCTTGCTGTCGGCGGAAGTTGGGTCGGCTATCCTGACGATACCACGGATTTTGATAATGCTGCATATGAGGTTGATTATGTCAGGGTATATCAGAAAGACAGCTATGATGAAAATGTTACAAAGCCGGAAAGGGAAGTGGTGCTCAGAGACCCTGACGCAAACGGTAACTATGTCATAAATGGAGATTTTTCTGTTGCCGAAGATTTAAGCGACGATAAGGATTGGATTTTCCTCAATGCCGCAGGCGGAAAAGGAACGGCAACAATCAGTAACGGACAGATGAGCATTTCAACCACTAATCCGGGAACGGAGGTTTATGGTGTGCAGCTTGTACAGCCGAACATTCCGATGAAGAAGGGGGCAACCTATACGCTCACCTTCGATGCATATGCGGATGAGGCGAGAACCATGGTTGTCGATGTGTCGGCACCGGACCGCTCATGGATACGTTATATGCCTGATACGACTGTCAATCTTACAACGACAAAGCAGACTTACACATACAGCTTCAAGATGACAGGCGAGGATGATGCCAACGCACGTTTGGAATTTAATTTAGGAAAAACGGCATCTACGGCAGGTGTTAAGCTCAGCAATGTTTCTATCAAGATGACGGATTATGAGGAAATCGTTGAGAGCAAGGATAAGACTGCACGTGCAGATGGAAACTATGTGTATAACGGAAGCTTCCAGGAGGGTGCGGACCGCAGGGAATTTTGGGATATAGATAACAAGGCGGGAGCTGAAATTTCGGTTACTCCTTTGAGTGACGGTAGGAGGTTAAAAATAGTGGCGCCTGCGGGGACATCTTCTTCCAAGCCGGTTATCATCTCTCAAGGCGGACTTGCCATGGTTGACGGCGCAGACTATATATTGAGTTTTGATGTACAGGGTGAGGCAGGAAAAACGATAACTGCCGAGGTTGCCGGACAGACGACATCAGTTGCACTGACTGGAGCGGCTCAGACGGGTAACAGCTTTAAGTTTTCTCCGGTTGCAGGCAGTCAAAAGAATCTTAAGCTGATTATAAGTGAGCCGGGAACCTATTATCTGGATAATGTCAGAATTGATGAGGACAGTCTTATCAAGAACGGAAGCTTTTCGGCAGGTCTGGCAGGCTATGAGCCATATGTCGATGGCTCCGCAGCTGCAACCTATGTGGTTGACAGTCTTACCGAGGATAATGCGGTAGACTTTACAATCAACGATACGGGAGATGCAGCATGGAAGATTCAGCTTAAGCAGAATAATATTGAGCTGGAGAAGGGACAATGGTATCGTTTATCCATAGATGCAAAATCGGATTTGGCGAGAAAACTGATGTTTGCAATTCAGAGAGACGGAAGTAGTGACGATAATTGGGAGCCGTATTCCGGTGAGAAGATTGTGGAACTTGGCTCGGATTATCAAACGTACACACTTGAGTTTGAGATGAAGAAGGATACTGATTTGCATTCCGTATTAAGCATTTCAATGGGTGCTGTTGGTGGAACGCAAATTACAACTCAGCACAGAATATGTATCGATAATATTGTGTTGGAAAAGATAGATGCGCCGGAGATTACACCGCCTGTAGTAGGTGATAATATGCTTGAAAACCCATTGTTTGACGGCGACAGTACTGACGGTTGGTATGCCGGTACATGGGGTGACGGACAGGCGAGCGTGAGCGTAGATGAGGGTAAGGTAACATTTGATATTACGAATGTGGGAACGGCGGATTCTCAGGTACAGCTCAAACAGAGCGGGCTTACACTCGAAACAGGTGCGACGTATGAGGTCAGCTTTAGGGCGAAATCTACCGAGGCAAGAACGATAAAAACGGCATTTCTAGATGAAAATAACAATTATGACTGGTATGGTGGACAGGATATAGAGTTGGGGCAGAATGTTGAGAAAAACGTGTCCTACACATTTACAGTGAGTGCTGACAAAACAACCTGCGAGGATATTACGTTTCAGGTAAGCATGGGAAAAATAGATGGTGAATCTACGCCTGCATCTGCGATTACCTTATCGGATTTTAGCGTGAAAAAGGTTGGTGAATCGTCTGCAACGGGTGATAATATGTTCAAAAACCCATCGTTTGACGGTGACAGCATGGGGGCTTGGTCAGATGGCTCATGGGGAGGAACAAAAACCGTGAGCATAAGCGAGGGTAAGATAATATTTGATATTACGGATGTGGGAACGGAGGATTCTCATATAAGTCTCAAACAAAGTGGACTTACACTCGAAACAGGCGCAACGTATGAGGTCAGTTTTATGGTGAATTCCACCGAGGCAAGAACGATAAGAACGGCGTTTCTGGATGTAAATAATGGTTATGATTGGTATGGTGGGCAAGATACAGAGCTTGAACAGAATGTTGAGAAAAAAGTGTCCTACACATTTACGGTGGGTGCTGACAAGGCGACATGCGAGGATATCACGTTCCAGGTGAGCATGGGAAAGATAGATGATCCGACACCTGCATCCACGATTACCTTATCTGACTTTAGTATTACAAAGGTTCAGTAATATTTATAAATGAAGAACCATCCCAAAAGGGGCGCTTCGCATAAGGAAGTGCCCCTTTTGACATTTTAGTAAATTTGTAAAGACAGTTGGCGCTCTCTCTATCCCTTGTCTGTAATCTTATGTCCTGAGCCGTAATAAAGATCGCGGTATCTTTTCGGTGTCATTCCCACAAGCTTCTTAAAGGTCTGAATAAAATGACTCTGTGAGGAAAAAGACAGATATGTGGCAATCTCAATCATGCTGTAATCGCAATATTTTAGAAGGTTTTGCGCTTTTTCAATTTTCTTTTCCCGTATGTAGTCGTTTACCGTCATACCCGTTTCCTTTTTGAAAAGACGAGAGAGATGGCTGGGTGACAACTGCACATGTTCAGCCAATGCTTCTATAGTAATGCGTTCTTTAATATGGGAGTAGATATAATCAATACATGCGGTAACCGGTTTGGAGACACCTCTTTTTTGCAGAAACAGCATTTTTTCCGTAAAGTCCAAAACCATTTTAGAGTGAAGAGCGGTAAGTGCAGAAAGGCTGTGGATTGTATCAAGCTTTAGAATATAGAAATCACTCAGGCGGTATGCCTGCTCCATCTCCATGCCTGCATGCATGCAGGAGCGCGTAATCATGGCAGCGGTAATAACAAAATGATATTTCATATTCGTCAGCATGTCCTTGGAGAGCACACCTATTCCGTTTGGGTCCGTAAACCTTTTCATTTCGAAATTGTGGCGCACAGTGTCAATGTCTCCGCGGCTGACGGCGTCATAAAAGGCATATTCCTCATTGACAAGGCGGTGAAAAGCATCATTATTATTATCTTTGGATTCCTGCGTATACCATTCGTTTTTAAAATCCATATAAATCTCCATATACGGTCGATTGTTTACATAAAACCATATTTGTTATGAAAAAATTATAACATGAATTTGATTTACCTGTAAATAAAAGAAGCAAATAAATAAAAAAGCATTTTTGATAAATTTTTATTTTTTTTTGAATTTTTTCTTTGTTTTACAATATTTTTCTTGACTTTAACAGGGGCATTTGTTATCCTATAGCTTGCGATGGAAGAAGGTCTTTTTTTTATGCCTTAAAATGAACAAAGTGGATTTGCCGCTGTAGTTCGAAATAAAAAATAATATGGAGGTGGAAAGTTGTGCGTGTTAAGATAACATTGGCATGTCAGGATTGTAAACAGCGTAATTACAATATGACAAAGGATAAGAAAACGCATCCGGACAGAATGGAAACAAAAAAGTATTGTAAGTTCTGTAGAACTCATACAATGCATAAGGAAACCAAGTAATTGGCATTTAGTGATGTGAAGGAGTATGTATATGTCAAAAAACAAAGAGACGTCACCTGCCCTTAAGAGAAGCTGGTTTCAGGAGCTTAAGGCTGAGTTTGCCAAAATTGTTTGGCCTACGAAGGATTCACTTGCCAAGCAGTCTGTTGTCGTATTTATTGTGGCAATCGTTTTGGGCTGCCTTATAAAAGGTGTAGATTTACTGTTAGAGCTTGGCTTGAATCAGATTATAGGTTAAGGTAGGTGGGAATATGTCAGAGATGGTAGCAAATGAAACTATTTCAAGCGGATCTGCCGGTCCTGAGAGAACGCCGACCAGCAATGAAGCAAGGTGGTATGTAGTTCATACCTACTCAGGTTACGAAAACAAGGTAAAAAGCGATATCGAGAAGACAATCGAAAACAGAAAGCTTCACGACCAGATACTTGAGGTGGCTGTGCCGGTTCGAGATGTTATGGAAATGAAAAACGGAGTGAAGAAAAATGTTTCCAGAAAGCTTTTCCCGGGATATGTTCTTATAAACATGTTTATGAATGACGCTACATGGTACATTGTCCGTAATACAAGAGGTGTTACGGGATTTGTAGGACCTGAATCCAAGCCGGTTCCTCTTACAGAGGCAGAGATGAGAACCCTTGGAATCAATGTAAAGGAAATACAGATTGATGTGGAAGTGGGTGACATGATAAAGGTTGTAACAGGAGCATGGGAAGGCAATGGAGGCGAAATCAAAGCTATCAACGAAGGAAAACAGACTGTCACCATCGAGGTTGATATCTTTGGAAGGGCAACACCTGTTGAGATAAGCTTCACCGATATTCAAAAGATGTAAGTTATTTAAGTGGAAGGGTATCCCCCGTTATCACCACAATATTTTTAGGAGGTACGCTATAATGGCGAAGAAAGTAGAAGGATACATTAAATTACAGATACCTGCAGGCAAGGCAACACCTGCACCACCTGTTGGTCCTGCACTTGGACAGCACGGTGTAAATATCGTTCAGTTCACTAAGGAGTTTAATGCAAGAACTGCTGATCAGGGAGATTTGATTATTCCTGTAGTAATCACGGTTTATGCAGATAAGAGCTTCAGCTTTGTAACTAAGACTCCTCCGGCAGCAGTACTGCTTAAGAAAGCGTGCGGCATTAAGTCAGGCTCTGCTGTACCGAACAAGACTAAGGTTGCAAAGATTTCAAAGGCTAAGCTTCAGGAGATTGCTGAGCTTAAGATGCCTGATTTGAATGCTGCTTCAGTTGAGGCTGCAATGAGCATGATAGCAGGTACTGCCCGTTCAATGGGTATAACTGTTGAGGATTAATCATCAAAATGATTAATCACAAATAACAAGGAGTCATCCGCATTAAAATTTGCTGTGCAAATGGCGGATGAGAAGGCAATTAATTGCTGACGCAATTAATTACAAGAAGTGGGAGGGTCGCTCCCGATAATACCACAGGAGGTTTTTATTAAATGAAAAAAGGTAAAAGATATACAGAGGCTGCAAAGCTTATTGAAAAAACAAATGTTTATGACTTAAACGAGGCTGTAGCTTTAGTTAAAAAGTCAGCAAGCGCAAAGTTTGATGAGACTATTGAAGCTCATCTCAGACTTGGTGTTGACGGACGTCATGCAGATCAGCAGGTTCGTGGTGCGGTAGTTCTTCCTCACGGAACAGGAAAATCTGTAAAGGTTTTGGTTTTCGCTAAGGGAGATAAGGTTGATGAGGCTTTAGCTGCCGGTGCTGATTTTGCAGGCGGAGATGAGCTTGTTCCTAAGATTCAGAACGAGGGCTGGCTTGATTTTGATGTTGTTGTTGCTACACCTGATATGATGGGTGTTGTAGGACGACTTGGTCGTGTGCTTGGACCTAAGGGCTTAATGCCAAACCCAAAGGCAGGTACGGTTACAATGGACGTTACTAAGGCTGTCAATGATATTAAAGCAGGTAAGATTGAGTACAGACTTGATAAGTCAAATATTATCCATGTGCCAATTGGAAAGGCTTCTTTTACAGAGGAGCAGTTATCAGACAACTTCCAGACTTTAATAGATGCTGTTATTAAGGCTAAGCCGTCAGCGGCTAAGGGTCAGTATTTAAGAAGCGTGGTAATCGCTTCAACTATGGGACCGGGCGTAAAGCTTAATACTGCTAAGTTCTAATAACGGACAAATAAAAGGGCGTGTCACATTAAGGTAAAAGCCTTGACGTGACAGCCTTTTTTTTGAATAAAGAAACCGATATGCAATGCTTTTGTATAAATTGCATAATATTCTTGATTTTTATTATAAACAATAGTAAAATATTTTTGTATTGAAACAAGGTGGTTTTGCCACCAAAGTTCGGTTATTTAGGAAACAAGGTTTTCTATTATAAAATATTGTCAGGGGGTACATATAATGGACAAAGAACAGATTAATAAAAAACTCGAAGAAGTTATCAACGACGTTATGCCGGACATTGAAGATATAAACATGACATCTTCAATTGTAGATATTTACGGGGTGAATTCTGTATCGCTCATAAGACTTATTGTTGCGGCGGAAAGTAAATTTGACGTATCATTTTCTGATTATGAGCTTGCTCTTTCTTCATACGATACATTTGGAGACATAGCGGCTGTTATAGCAGAAAAATTAGCGCAGTAGTTTGATGATTGGAGGAATTATAATATGGCAGATATGAAAAAATTACCTGTAACTTACCCGACTATTACATCATGGCAGTGGCATGCAACACTTTTTTCTATTCTTTCAGATGATGAAAATGCAAAGAAGTGGATTTTCAGTAACTACATTCAGCTTCGCTGCTATAATATACAGGAGATATTTACGGGAGATGAGATGCTCCTTACGGATATGATGCCTGGAAGCAGCTCACTTAAGCAGTGCCCGTATCTTGTGTTCTCGCTTCTTACAAAGGCTCAGATTGAGAGCTATTGCGGCAATATCATAGACTTTATCATTAAGACTATTGATCTAAACGGATATGTATACGGCGTATTTGACGAGGCAAAGATTCTCTGTGATGCAGAGGTGGATTATAAATTCCCTCATGAGCTGTTTATATACGGCTATGATAGGGACAAGGAAATTTTCCATGTTGGTGATTTTACGTTCCAGGATCATTATTCATACAATACGGTTTCTTTCTCGGATATTGAGAGGGGTTACGAGGTTATTACAGAGAAGGATGATCATGTATTTAAGGATGACCATAAGGGCGGCAGAGGTCTTTATGTAGTTATGAAAAACAGCGATACAGTTTGTTACGATGTTGATTTGGAGCTTATTAAGACTACCTTAAGAGAGTATCTTAACTCTATGGATACAAAAAATCATTTCCGTATGATGAGAAACAGATTTGATGATACTACATTTGGTATTAAGGTTTATGACAAGACACTTGCACAGATTGAAAAGCAGGTTCATGCAGAGGAACCGGATTTTGATATCAGGGCGCTTCATGTTATGTATGACCACAAGGTACTTATGNTTGAAAGAATTAAATACCTTATGCAGCATGGATATCTGAAATATAATCAGGATACGATTGATGAGTACGAGACAGTTGTTACAAATATGCTTACGGCAAGAAACCTTCTTGTAAGAATTTCAATTACAGGCGAGGTTGAAGCTGCTTCAAGATTTAAGAAGTATTTTGATGCAGCCAAGGAAAAAGAAGTATGCGTATTGTTTAGAATCCTTGCGGAGCTTGAAGAAAAGTAGAATTGAGGAGTAGTTGACTTAATTCATTGCAGAGAGTGTGTAGCTTATGTCTAATTTTACCAAGCCGGCTATTATGGACAGCTTTATAAGGCTGTCACAGCAGATGCCCATTGACAAGATTACCGTAACCAAAATTACAAAGGAATGCGGAATCAACCGCAATACATTTTATTATTACTATAATGATGTGTATGACCTGTTAGATGAAATTATATACACGAAAATGCAGAAGCTCTTTGTTATTGATGAGAACAATTATGATGATTCATGGAAGGCGAGCCTTAGGCTTATTGGGCACTATGCCGTAAAGAATGAGGAGTTTATAAAGGTGTTATATCATTCCATGGGTCGTGATGCATTTGGGGATAAGCTTACAAGCATAGCGGAGGAACCGATACGCAAAACTATGATGGTTTATGCCGACAGGAAGGAAGCTACCGAGGAGGATATAAAGGGTGTTGCATATGTGTTTGCAAAGGCATTTGCAGAGACGGCAGTGGAATGGATACGTGGCAGATTAAAAGGTACACCCGTTGAGATTATGGAGAATGTCATAAATGCTTTGGGCAATGTTCCTGATATTATAATAAAAAATATTTCAAAAAAATAATTTAGGATGAGGCTGTCGTTAGTGCGACAGCCTCATTTTTATTTCTATCATAATTTTTAGGCAAAATATCTAAAATGCCTAAAAATCAGACACATTTGCAAGATTGCATGTTGTTTTATGGTTTTATATATGTGAAAATACGTTGTGTTACAGACATTATCAGACATAATTTGACAATCAGACACTTATAGGAGGAACGCCTTGAAGGTTTTACTTATAAATGGCAGTCTGCGAGGCGAGCAAAGCTCGTCCCTTAGGGTTGCGAGAGCCTTTGTAAAAGGGCTTGTGGAGGAAACAAATGCAGAGCTTACGGAGGTAAGCCTGAAGGATAAAAATATTGACCATTGCCACGGCTGCTTTGTTTGCTGGAAAAATACCCCTGGGGAATGTGTTATACATGATGATATGGATGACCTGAGAGAGCTTGTGATGGAGCATGATATTATAGTGGAGAGCTTTCCCTTATATTTTTTCGGTATGCCGTCTAAGATAAAAGCCTTTACGGACAGAATGATTTCCTATGTTAAGGAATACAGAGGTAATCCGGGAGATGAGGAAAACCACAGGTTTCTTCACAATATGAGATACCCTGAGCTTCAGAAGAAAAAACTTATCCTTGTATCCTCCTGCGGATATGAGACAACTGATAACTGCTATGATGCAATATTTGCACAGTTTGACAGGATATGCGGTGTGGGAAAATACACAACAGTGCTTGCACCTCAGGGCGGTATGATTTCTGAAAAGGGCTTTGCCAACAAGGTGGAAAAATACTTGGTGAAATTTACAGAGGCGGGGCATGAATTTGGCAGGGAAATGCGATTGTCTGAGGAAACATGGAATAAGCTTCAGATACCTATGCTTGGACATAACACGTTTGAGACGGCAATTAACATGAATTGGGACACGCCGGAAGTTGGACCGTACGGAAAATCATAAACGATTAATATTTTCATTGGATATAAATTGCTGGGAAAGCGTTAGTTTGTAGGAGAAATAGACATGAGGTTATTGGAAGGTATAAAAAGGGGCGCTGCAAAATGTACATTTGCCATTGCAAATGTAGTTGTGAGAATTATGTATCCCCTTAAAATTACTTGGGTTGATAAAAAGGAAACGGTAAAAGCGATTAAATCAGGCTGCGTACTGTTTTCAAATCATACGGGACATGTGGACGGCCTTTATATGACGAGAATACTCGGCAGATATGATGTTCATACATTTGTTGCAAGGGACTGGTACGAGAAGAAAAAAATAAACTGGCTGTTCCGAAACCTTCCGTATATACCAATGGACAGAAAGGAAATGGACACCTCGTGGCTCGTTCTCGGAGAGGAAAAAATAAATGATGGAAAACCGATATACATATTCCCTGAGGGAAAGATAAGCAAAACAGGGGAGATTGATATATTTAAGCCGGGCTTTCTCATGCTTGCAAAAAAGACCGATTCAAGGCTTGTACCTATATGTATCGATGGAACTTTTAAGGCGTTTCACAGGATACATATAATAATCGGTATTCCCTTTGACATAGAGTTCGAGGAGGGCAGACCATCTATTGTATTAAAAAAATGGTCGGAGTTTTGCAGGAATGTTGTTATCGAGCTTAAAAATAAGTATGGGATAAGTAAGAAGTAATTACTTAAAATAAAACAAAAGTAAAAAGGAGAAATTACCATGAATGAAAAAGAACTGGAAATTGCAGAAAACATTAAAGGTATGCTTTCAAAGAATTTAAGAATACCTGAGGAGGAGCTGGACTATGAGGTGCCATTGTTTGGCGACGGAATAGGACTTGACTCAGTTGACTCTCTTGAAATAATAGCATGCATCGATTCTGCCTATGGTGTTGCGATGACAGGAGTTGCAAAGGAACATTTCTACAACATAACAAGCCTTACAAAATATGTAGTAGAAAACATGTAGTGATATACGGTATATGTATTTTTAGATTAACAGGGACTGCCGTCCTGAGAACAAACTGCGGTTTATGATATAACTGTTCTCAGGGTGACAGTCCTGTCAAGCTAATACAAAAAAGGAGAAATTCAAAATGACAAAGAATATCAGTACGCGTTGTGTTGTGACAGGACTTGGACTTATAAGCGCTATTGGAAATAATGCTGATGAGTGCTGGGCAAATGCACTTGCCGGCAAATCTGGAATTGGAAAAGTAAAATCGGTAGATACTACAGACTGTTATGCAAATCTCGGAGCAGAGGTTAACTGTGACAGTTTGGATGACATAGANGAAGCAAAAAATGTGGACAGGGTTTCAAAGCTTTGTCTTAAAGCGTCCGCTGAGGCATGGAAGGATGCAGGACTTATTGTAGATGAGGAAAATGCAGAACGCATAGGCGTTATTATGGGAAGCTGCGTTGGCGGTGTAATAAGCGTTGAAAATTATATAAACAACGGTGAAAAAACTGAGGACATAAATAAAATGACCATTGCNCCAATAGCAAACCATGTTGCAAATTATATTGGAGCTAAGGGTATTGTAACAAATGTGGGAAATGCATGTGCNGCGGGAGCAATAAGTATAGCGTATGCATGTGAGCTTATCCGTGCAGGTGTTGCGGACGCATTTGTGGTAGGCGGTGCAGATGCATTTGCGGCGGTGCCGTTTTCAGGCTTTTTGGCGCTTCATGCTCTTTCAGAGGAGGCGTGCTCGCCGTTTAATCACAGCAATGGAATAACATTAGGTGANGGTTCAGGAGCAATCGTTGTTGAGTCCTACGAGCATGCAGTAAAGAGACAGGCAAGAATATATTGCGACGTGCTTTCTGCCGGTATAAGCAGCGACGCCCATCACATTACCGCACCAAGACCTGACGGACTTGGACAGATGCATGCAATAAGAACCGCAATGGAAAAATCGGGACTTGCGGAAGCGGATATTTCATACATAAATGCACATGGAACCGGAACACCTAAAAATGACGAGGCAGAATTTCTTTCGATACATACAATCTTTGATGATAAAAATGATGACCTTACGGTAAGCTCCACAAAGGCAATGGTTGGACACTGCCTCGGTGCGGCAGGCGCAATAGAAGCGGTCTTTGCAATAAAGGCNCTTNCTGAAAATAAAATACCNCCTACAATCGGATATTCTGACGAGGATGTGACTGCACTTTCCGAGAAGGCAGGNAATATAGATTTCAGGCCAAACGATATGAGAGAAAAGGAAATGACCTCCGTAATGTCAAATTCCTTTGCCTTTGGAGGAAGCAACGCCAGCGTTATTTTCAGCAAAAATGAAGGTGGAGTTTCAGAGACTGAAACCGATGGGAAAATATACATAACAGGAATGGGTATAGTAAGCCCTGTGGGAAATGGTGTTGATAATTACATTGAAAAGGTAAATGAGGGATATGTACCTGATGCCACAAGCCTTGAGGCAAGTGTTGGCAAGGAGGATTACGATAAATTTGGCGTTAAGATGGCATTTTACAGAAAACTTGATAAATTCAGCATTATGCAGGTCATATCAGGACTTGAGGCACTTGCTTCGGCAGGGGTTGAAATAACTGAGGAAAACGCTGAACAGCTTGGAATGATTATAGGTACAGGCGATGGACCTCTCACAACGGTTTATGAGTTTCAGGAAAATATTTCCGCAAACGGCACAATATCGGGCTCTGCATTTAATTTCCCTAATACGGTTTACAATGCGGCAGGGGGATATCTTTCCATAAAAACGGGAATGAGAGGCTATAACGTGACCGTTACAAACGGTGCACAGTCGGGAATGAGCAGTGTGTGCTACGCTTACAATGANATAAAACAGAATCGNNNNAAGCTGATGCTTGCAACAGGNACNGACGAAAACAGCCNTGNTATGAACAAGCTTTANGGACAGCTTGGCATGATTGCGGATGATGTTAAGAGTGCGTTCTCCGAGAACTCTGGNTTTGTGCTTTCAGACGGAAGTACAACGGTTGCACTTTCTGATGGGGCATATGCTGAAAGCTGTGGGGCAAAGAAATATGCTGAGGTTGCAGGCTATGGTATGGCACACGAAAATGTGCCGTATGGTGAGGTTAAGGGCTCTGACAGGGGGCTTTCCAATGCAATAAAGGCTGCGGTAAATATGGCAGGAATATCACTTTCCGATATAGANGCGGTATATGGATTTGCAAACGGCATGAAGGAAGTTGACGATATAGAAAAGAATGTATNCGGAGAACTTTTCGAAGGAAAAATACCTGTACATTGTATAAAAGAAGTGTCAGGGGAGGCAAGGGCTGCGGCAAGCACCCTTACGGTTGCACATGCGGCGCTTACCCTCGCAGGGGATCTTGTAGGAAATCAGAAGGCATATTATGTAAACAAGGGTGGCGCAAAAAAAATAGAATCTGATACCACCGCATACAAGTATGTGCTTACGACTGCTTACGCTGTAGGTGGCTCATACAGCGCAGTTGTACTTAAGAAAGCGGGACTGTAAATAGATGAAGGGAGAAACACAATGGAAAATAAGGTGGCGCTTGTAACAGGTGCTTCAAGAGGTATAGGACGTGCCTGTGCCATAAAGCTTGGAGCGGAGGGCTACAAGGTTGTAGTAAATTATAATTCAAATGACGAGGCGGCAAATGAGGTTGTAAGCCTCATAAAAGAAGCAGGCGGCGAGGCAACCGCAATAAAGGCGGACGTTTCCAATCCGGCTGAAGCAAAAATGCTTATACGGGAAACCGTAAATACATACGGACAGATTGATGTGCTTGTAAACAATGCAGGAATTGTAAAGGACGAGTTTGTCCTTATGATGAGTGAGGAAACAATAAATAAATGCCTTGATCTTAATATAAAGGGGTATTTATACTGTACACAGCAGGCAGTATTAAAAATGTTTTCTAAAAAACAGGGCGTAATAATAAATGTATCCTCCGTAAGCTCAAAGCTTGCAGTACCGGGACAGTCTGTTTACAGCTCCACAAAGGGAGCGGTAAACGCCATGACGGCAACAATGGCTAAGGAGCTTGCACCATACGGAATAAGGGTAAATGCAGTTGCACCGGGCTTTATTGCAACTGACATGGTGGACCAGCTTCCTGAGGACAAGAAGGAGGAGTATTTAAGTACAATTCCGTTAAAACGTTTTGGAACTGCCGAGGAGGTAGCGGAAATGGTTGCAATGCTTGCGGGACCTGCATGTACATATATGACGGGGCAGGTAATAGTATTAGATGGGGGCTTAAGTCTGTAATTATGATGAATATAAACGAGGTACAAAAGAGGATAAAGCAAAGACCTCCCTTTCAGATGATAGAGAAGGTTGAGGAGGTGCGGGCAGGCGAATATGCGAGGGGAATCAAATGCGTCTCCATAAACGAACCATATTTTGCAGGACATTTTCCCGATGCACCGATAATGCCCGGAGTTCTTGTTATTGAGGCAGCAGCACAACTATGCTCAATAACTATTGAGAGCGAGGGGACCGATGACAGTAAAATATATGTGCTGTTAAAATGCGAGGAATTCAAGTTTCTTAAGCCTGTTCTTCCGGGGGATACTCTTGTCATAGAGGTTACAAAGGAGAGCGGCGGCGCAGGACTTATAAAATTTAATGCGAAGGTTACGGTTGACGGAAAGGTAAAAGCCAAGGGTATACTTGCGTTTACTGCAATGAATAAAGAGGATATTTACAATCAGTAATGTTATAGGTTAAAATAGACATAAGCCTGCCCACGTTTTAATAATTGGGTTAAAGGTTTATGTCAGCCTATTTGCTGAAAGCAAATTTGGAATAGTCTGACGTTCAATATAACGGAGCTGAAAAATGAAAATAAACGTAGTATTCAAAAGAGTTGATGCCGAGTACCTTGAAAAAAACTTTGACAGTATAATAAATATGCTTCACCTTGCGAGAAGGGAAAAGGTTGCAAAGCTTAAAAATAAAAAGGCTGCATATGTTTCCATGACGGCAGGACTGCTTTTACAGGAGATTGTGGAACGAGAATTTGGTTTAAAGCCGGATGACATTCTTATCGGAAAGGGTGAAAACGGAAAGCCGTATTTAAAGGAATATCCTGAGTATAAATACAACATATCCCATTCGGGGGATATGGTTATGATGGCATACTCCAAGCAGGAGCTTGGAGTAGATATAGAGGAGCTCAGGATTAAGGATACGAAGGTCGCCAAGAGATGCTTTGTTCCACATGAGTACTTGTATGTATTAAATGGAAATGATGAGCCTGTGTTTGATGGGTGTGGGGAAGATAAAATGAATGCCGAAAGGAGCAGGCGTTTCTTTGAAATCTGGACACTCAAAGAAGCATATTTAAAGCTGAGCGGTAAAGGGATAAGCGTCCCGTTATCATCGTTTGAAGTTGATGTTGTAAATAAATGCGTGAAGAATGAGGCTTTAAAATATTATACTGGAGAAATAGATAATTATATATATGCAATTTGCGCTGAGGATGTTACGGATGTCCGCATAGAAAATTAGTAAATTTTTTATGCGGATTTTTAATTTAAAGCAAACCTTTCAGTACTTTTTTTTGTCTATATAGTGTATAGGTATTTGCCAAAATGCTGGAACAAATAATTGAGAGGAGGATATAAAATGGATTTTAGGACACTTGTGGAGCAGGCTCTATCAGGAAATCAGGATGCATGGAACCGTCTTTACCAGATGACTTATCAAAAAATATATTATACATGTATTTGTCTTGTTAAAAATGAGCAGGATGCACTTGACATGGCTCAGGAGACCTATACTTCAGCATGGGAGCATTTGGGGGAACTTAAGGACAGACAACAGTTTGAGGCATGGCTTATAAGAATTGCAGTAAATAAATGTAAAAACCTTTTAAAGAAAAACAATATGTTTTATCTGAATGATACTGATGCCATGGAGGATTGTAAGGAGGAAAACGAAAATTTTCTTCCTGAAAGCTATGCAACGCAGCAGGAAAAACGGCAGCTTGTATTTCATATTATGAGCAATGTTTTATCGGAAACACTGTACAGAACAGTTATCCTGTTTTATTTTGATGAAATGACAATACAGGAAATTGCCCAGCTTATGGAGTGTCCGGTTGGTACGGTTAAATACCGCCTAAATGCAGCCCGTAGGAAAATAAAGGAGGGTGTGCTTGCCTATGAACAGCAAAGCGGAGAGAAAATCTACTCTGTTGCAGGTATACCGTTTCTTGCGCTGCTTTTTCACTATCAGGTATACGGAATCCCACCTATGGCAAAGGCAGCGGTGGCAGCTTCTGTTGCTGGCGGTGTAACTACGGAAACAGCAGCTGCAACGGCAGGGCAGACAGCGACAGCGGGAGCAGTGGGAGGACAAGCGGCAGCAGGCACGGCAGTGGGAGGACAGGCGGTAGCAGGCACGGCAGCGAAAATAGGAGGATATGCTATGACAAAGGCTTTAAAGACAAAAATAATAGCAGGAATAGCGGCACTTGCTGTACTGGGAGGTGCGGCAGGCTTTATAATTGCGAACAATGACAAGGATGACAATAAAGCGGATAATGGAACAACACAGCTTGAAAGCGTGACACAGGGCGGAGATTCCCGTATTGTGTTTGAATATACTAATTACAACCATGTATCAAATGAATTTAATGAAACGGTATCTGATGATATGTTTAAACGGTATAATCTCAGTTATCTTGAAAGTCAGGTTTGGCTTAAACAGACATACAATTTTCTTATTCCATTGGAGTTTGATGGGCAAAGATTAGATAATGAAGCATGGGATTATCACACACGGAAGCTGGAGGATGTAACGCTTATTAGAAATGTACAGCTTGGCTATAGTCATTCATTGGCATATGTTGATGGCGAGTACTTCCCTGATTCGGAGGCTTTGGATATCGGATTATATATAAATGATACGAGTAGCACCACACCATGGGAGGAGGCATTTAGTGATGATTGGCTGCGCACTACTTTTGACGGAGGATATAGTGAATACAGTCTTAGAAACATTCAGAGCCTGACACGAAGCATTGCAAGCGCAGATGAGGGAGTCAATCCTTTTGGATTTTCCTATACTTTGGAGAAGGGTACAATGACCGTGGAGGAGAAACATGAGCATATTTCGGGTGATGAGATAATCATTCGAGAGATTCCTTACAACCTTATAAGATTTTCCGGACTTACAGAGGATGACATTAACGATTGGGGTTTTTTGTATTTCGATGTTTCAGAAGACGCATCCAAGCAGGCTGTCATGGATGATTTGTCCCAGGCACTGATAGATTCCTTCAAGGCTGTTGAGTGGGAGTAGGAGATTGAAAATTATTTTTTAAATAAATATTTATATGATGGACACAGTGGTTATTTTAATTGCACCTTGACAAAGAATTGTGCTTATTGTAAAATAACCACTGTTGTAGTATTAAAGAAATATTATGCGGTTGTAGCTCAGCTGGATAGAGCACTTGGCTACGGACCAAGGTGTCGGGAGTTCGAATCTTCTCAGCCGCGCGAATAACAGGCTGTCGCAGTAGGAATTTAAGGGATAAGTTACCTGCCTGTGACAAGCCTTTTTTTATAGGATTGTAATGTTTGAGATGTTGGTTTAGATTCAGAGGATAAGATTAATACTAAATGTGGTGGTTGAATAATCCACCCAAAATGGTGCATCAATCAACATAGGTTCCTCCATTCATTCTGAAATTATTATAAAATCTTATTTTAGAATACCATATTTCACATCCTGCTGCAAATAAATGTTGACCGAATAAAACCTCTTATGCTACACTGATAACGTCAAACAGAAAGACAAAAAATAATGGTTCAGGCGCAATGGTCTGTTACTAAACTCGGAAAGGAGATATATGGAAGGCAGAAAGTACTTTATCGACTGTGCCAGAGCAATGTGCATGCTATATATAGTGGGGTTCTGGCATCTGATTCCCTATATCGATAAAGGGATTCAGAGCTTGTTGACACGTAAAATCACATACGGAGTACTTGCTGTCTTTACCTTCATATCAGGCTATTTGCTTGGTTCAAAAAAAGTTCAAGACCATAAGGACTGCCTGATTTTCTATATCCGAAGGTTGCTCACCTTTTATCCCCTTTTTGTTATTGCTGCGGCATTGATGTGGTATATAGGCTATATTAAAAATTTTCGGGAATGGCTGTTTACTGTCTTGGGATTATCGGGAATTATCTCTCCTGCTGCGGTGACTCTTTGGTATTTGTGCATGCTGATGCTTTTCTACCTTGTAACGCCTTTAGTGAATTTTTGCCACAAAGTCCCGGTCAAAATCATACTGATATTGACAATTATGACAGTATTGCTCCTCTTTACACATATAACCGGGTTGGACGAAAGATACTGGTTTTATTGGTGCTTTTACGGAGCCGGTATCCTAATGTCAGGCAGGATATCTGCACAGGCAAACCTCTATTTACTAGTGCTTTCTCCAATCGTCTTTGCGATAATAAGCCTGAATATAGGTGATGCTCCGTTAAAATATCACTTTATCCCCTGTATCTGTGTCCTTGTCTTTGCACTAAATCTGGGGGGGGTTCTTGCAAAAAACGTTTTGTTTGCCATTCTTGCAAAAAATAAGCTATGCAAGCATGTGCGCATATCTTTTTCATAGACCTGTTTATTGGTTTATATTCGGCAAATTGGGCGAACCGGCAATATGGAAGGCTTACCTGGTTGCGCTTCCGGCAGCGTTAGTGGTGAGTTATGGTATACAGTATGCCTATGACAAGCTTATCCGCCGCAGGGTAAATGTATGATAATTTTATATTTTGAATTTAGAGACCAATGATGTGAATTTTGCATATTCGACCACTTCTCTGTATTTTCTCGCAATCCTATGCCATCTAAGTATATCTGATATTTTGTTTATTCGATGTCTAAAAGCTCACGATAACCCTGTGCATGCTAGTCGCGGATATGGTTTTGTGAGGTTAATCGAGAGTACCATGAATATCGACATTCGGGACAAAACGATGAAGTATGCGTTGAATGTCCCAACCAAAATGGTGCATCGTTCAACAAAACGAGATTATGACAGTAACTATCTCAAAACAAAACAGTTTCTAAGTTGGGAATACACGCTATGGCATTAGTAGTGACACCTGCTATGATTTTAGCGGGATTAATTACTACAATAGTTGTTAGGCTTAGGAAATATTAATTACATGGATGTGTGGTATAGTAACCATGAAGTTTATTTATGGTATTAATAAAGTATGTTTCCCAAAATGGTAATAACGAAGATGTTTCATAGGAAATACAGGCTATGTTGTATATCAGGCATGTTAAGCTGAATGCCTAATTTCACATAAATATCTCGATTAAATAAAAAAACAACCTCACCGAGGTCGTTTTTAGCTGGGCTACAAGGATTCGAACCTTGAAATGCTGGAGTCAGAGTCCAGTGCCTTACCATTTGGCGATAGCCCATTACGAGTTGATATTATAAAACAACAGAAGAAAAAATGCAAGTGTTTTTTTAAAATTTTTTATAACTATTTTATGATATTAGAATTTTAAACATTTTTACTAAAATATTTGACAAACAGCAAATCATGGTTTAGAATTTCACATGTCATAAACGGTTAGGAGGATTGCTATGAGCAGCATAATTTACGTTGTACCATGGGCTATATGTGATACGGACAGTGTATATGTGAAAAAGGTTCCAAGCGATGAGGTTACGGAGTTAGAGGCCGGTACCCCTGTATGGGACTGGTGTATAAAAAAGGTTGTTCCTAATCCGGATAAGAGAAGCAAGGATAAGTATGCAATTATAGATGTTTATAATGGTTATGATGCACAGAAAAATGAAAAGGGAGTTTCATTTTTCTCGTTAAGCAATTCAGCAGATAAGCTTATGGAGTGCGGTTTTGAAAAAGCATCAGATACAGAGGCAGCTTATATAAAACAAAAGGTATTGCAAGCTGCAAAAAAATAAATGTACAGGTTGTATGTGAAGTAATAAGGAGCTGAAAATCGGCTCTTTTTTACCTTGAAAATGTATTTGCCATATGTATGGTTTTACAGGAAATGGAGTTTAACATGATAGAAGTAGGAAAATGGAATACCTTAAAGGTAGTGAGAGAAAAGGAGTTTGGTGTGTATCTGGCAGAGGAAGGCGGCGATGCAAAGGATGCAGTTCTGCTTCCTAAAAGACAGGTACCTGAACATACAAAAAAGGGTGATGCCTTAAATGTATTTATATACAGGGATTCTTCCGACAGACTTATTGCAACCGTAAATGAGCCATACATTACAATCGGTGAGATAAAAAGGCTTGTTGTGAATGGAGTAACAAATATAGGCGCATTTATGGACTGGGGTCTTGAGAAGGACATTTTTCTTCCCTTTAAGGAGCAGACTACCAAGGTCAAGGTGGGAAAAGAGTACCTTGTGAGAATGTATGCGGATAAATCCGACAGGCTTTGTGTTTCCATGAAGCTGTATAATTATCTTCTGCCTATAGAGGGCTATGAGAAGGGACAGGGCTTTAAGGGAATCATATACGAGTACAAGCAGGGAATGGGAGCGTTTGTTGCCATAGACGACAAATATAGTGGTCTTATCCATGAAAATGAGATTTATAATAATGTCTATGTTGGAGATGAGATAGAGGGACGAATCGTAAACATAAGAGAAGATGGAAGAGCGGACCTTGCACTTAAGGATGTGGCCTATAAGCAGATGATTTCAGACAGTGAAATGGTATACGATGTCATAAAAAGCTACAAGGGAGTGCTTCCTTTTAATGATAAAGCGGATAAGGAGCTTATAAAAAGAGAGCTGGGACTCAGTAAAAATGCCTTTAAGCGTGCCGTTGGAAAGCTGCTTAAGGAGGGCAAAATAAAAATCACGGAAAAAACCATTGAATTAAGGAGGAAATAAAAATGAAGGAAATTATTTCAACAAAAAAGGCACCTGCGGCAATAGGACCATATTCACAGGCGGTAGTTGTAGGGAATATGATTTACACATCGGGTATGATACCGATTATACCTGAGACAGGAGAACTTGAAAGCGGTGATATTACTGCACAGGCACGTCAGGCAATATCAAATCTTATTGCGCTTCTTGAGGAGGCAGGGTCAGACGCACAGTCAGTTGTAAAGACCAATGTATTCATAAAGGATATGAATGATTTTGCAAAGGTAAATGAGGTTTATGCATCATTTTTTACGGATAATTACCCTGCACGTTCATGCGTTGAGGTAGCAAGGCTTCCGAAGGATGTGCTTATAGAGATTGAGGCAGTTGCAATAAAAAATAAGTAAAATCTTGCGCAATTAACTTTAGGGTGATAAACTAGATTGGGTAGAAAGGAAGTATACTATTATGAGTAAAAATATTGATTGGTCAAATTTGGGATTTGGATACATTGAAACAGATAAGAGATTTGTATCAAATTATAAGGACGGAGCATGGGATGAAGGGGCGCTTATTGATGATCCGATGGTTACAATGAGTGAATGTGCCTGTGTTCTTCAGTATGCGCAGACCTGCTTTGAGGGACTTAAGGCATATACCACTGAGGATGGACGTATTGTATGCTTCAGACCTGATCTTAATGCCCAGAGAATGGCAGATACATGTAAGAGGCTTGAGATGCCTGTATTTCCTGAGGATAGATTTGTACAGGCTGTTGTTGATACCGTAAAGGCAAATGCGGACTATGTTCCACCATTTGGTTCAGGCGCAACACTTTACATAAGGCCATATATGTTCGGAAGCAATGCGGTTATCGGTGTAAAGCCGGCAGACGAGTATCAGTTCCGTGTGTTTACAACACCTGTAGGTCCTTATTTTAAGGGTGGTGCAAAGCCTATTGTTATTCGTGTCAGTGATTTTGATAGAGCGGCGCCTCACGGAACGGGACATATCAAGGCGGGGCTTAACTATGCAATGAGTCTTCATGCAATCGTGGATGCACATGATAAGGGTTATGCTGAGAATATGTATCTTGACGCTGCTACACGTACGAAGGTAGAGGAGACAGGCGGAGCAAACTTTATTTTCATAACAAAGGACGGCAAGCTTGTAACTCCTAAGTCCGACAGCATACTTCCTTCAATCACAAGACGTTCGCTTATGGTTGTTGCCGAGAAATATTTAGGTATGACCGTTGAGCATAGAGAGGTATATTTTGATGAGGTTAAGGATTTTGCTGAGTGTGGTCTTTGCGGAACAGCGGCGGTAATTTCACCTGTAGGAAGGATAGATGACCACGGAAAGGAAATCTGCTTCCCAAGCGGCATGGATGATATGGGGCCTGTAACAAAGAAGCTTTATGATACTCTTACAGGTATTCAGATGGGCAAAATAGAAGCACCTGAGGGATGGATTAAGGAAATCAAATAACAGTGAATTTATAAAGGGGCTGTCGCACTAAGAATATTTATATTATAAATATTCTTAGCGTGGCAACTCCGTTTTTAATATATACTAGACATGAGCAAAACGCACTATTTCTGATATGTAGTTGTACAATATAGACAATATCGCAAGCAAGGCATTGGGGAGCCGTCTGTACTTAGGTGCCGTATTTTGGCACCTTATGTACAGTTACGTGCGACACATAGCGAAAGCGTGCCTTGCGGTGATTTGCCTATATTGTACAACGGATGTCTGCAAAAGTAGAGCTTTGCGCATGACTAAATATGTACACATGTAAAGGCGGTAAAATATGAGTTATGTAAGATTTAAGGATGTATGCAAAACCTATCATAGCGGAGACGTTAAGGTTGAGGCGCTTAAGGATGCAAGCTTTGAGGTTGAAAAGGGTGAGATATGTGTTATCGTGGGACAGTCAGGCGCAGGAAAGACAACGCTGTTAAATATATTAGGCGGTATGGATAAACTGACAAGCGGAGAAATATATCTTGAGGATAAGAAGGTGTCGGAGCTTAGCAAAAAACAGCTTGCCACCTACAGAAGGCAGGATATCGGATTTGTATTTCAGTTTTACAACCTTATACCCAATCTTACGGCAATAGAAAATATAGAGATTGCCACACAACTTTCAAAGGACCCTATGGACCCTGAGGATGTTCTCAGGCTTGTGGGTCTTAAGGACAGACGTGACAATTTCCCTGCACAGCTTTCGGGAGGAGAACAGCAGAGGGTGTCAATTGCAAGAGCTCTTGCCAAAAACCCTAAGCTTCTTTTATGCGATGAGCCTACGGGTGCTCTTGACTATGAAACGGGTAAGGCCGTATTAAAGCTTTTGCAGGATTGCAGCAGAAAAAATAAAATGACAGTTATTATCATTACGCACAATCAGGCACTGACCGCCATGGCTGACAGAATTATAAAGGTTAAAAACGGACACATTTCTTCCGTAAAAATAAATGAAAATGTTATTCCGGTGGAAAATATTGAATGGTAAAATTGATAGGGGATAAAAATTGAAGAATGCATATGGTAAAAACATTACCCGTACCATAGGAAGAAGCTTTGGAAGGTATCTTGCCATTATGGCGATTATAGCTTTGGGAGTAGGATTTTTTTCAGGTCTGAAGGTGACAAAGCCTGCCATGGTAACTACGGGAAACAATTACATAAGGGAACACAGTCTGTATGATTTTAAGCTTCTTTCCACATACGGCTTTACGGATGACGAGGTGGAAAAAATGTCCGAAATGGCAATGGTTGCCGAGGGAGCCTACAGTCAGGATTTTATTTATGTGGATTCTGAGGGATACGAGTCTGTCATTAAGGCAAATTCCATTTCCAAAAATATAAATAAATTAAATCTTGTGTCGGGACGTCTGCCAAAGGATGAAAGCGAATGCGTGCTTGACGCTTATTCCTACGGCGAGGATATGATAGGCCGGGAAATTTCCATTGATGAGAGCAATTCGGATGAAATAAAGGATGCTTTTTCAAGAGATACATATACTGTTGTGGGTACTGTTTATTCCCCTGTATATCTGAATTATGAAAGGGGAACCACGAGCCTTGGAAACGGAAGGCTTGGAGGCTTTGTTTACATGCTGCCTGGTGCATTTGCCACAGAATACTATACGGAAATGTATCTGAAATGTCAGGACAGCTATGATATATATACAGATGAATATGATGGTTTTATTGATGAGAGGACCTTTTATATTGAGGAGCATTTAAAGGAGACTGCAAATGAAAGATATGAGGATTTGCTTGATGAAATAAACTTAGAGTATGACAAGGCTGTTGAAGAAATTAAGGTTAAGGTTACTGATGCCTACAGGCAGGCCTTTTATGAGCAGATGATGGCACAGGGCTTTACGGAGTCCATTATAGATGCTTTTCTTGCCGACGGAACATTAACGCTTCCGCAGGAGGATATAGATAAGGAAATAGACAGGCTTGTAGGTGAAATCGAGCTGCCGGAGCTCTCTCCGCCTGAAACCTTTGTGCTTGATAGAAATTCAAATATCGGGTATGTGTGCTTTAAAAATGATTCCGCAATCGTTGAGGGTATTGCAAAGGTATTTCCGGTATTTTTCTTTCTTATAGCTGCACTTGTGTGCTCAACAACAATGACGAGGATGATTGATGATGAAAGAGGGCAGATAGGAACCTTTCGTGCCCTTGGCTACAGTAATTCCTCCATAATTGCAAAATATATAATTTATTCGGGAAGTGCGGCAGGCATAGGCGGGATTGCAGGCTTTTTCGGAGGTACGTTTTTGTTTCCTTACGTCATATGGTCTACCTATGATTTACTGTACGGCTTTGCGGAAATTAAATATTATTTTTCGGGAACGATGCTTGTACTTTCTCTTATTGTGGCTTTCCTTTGCTCTGCGGGCACAACATATCTTGCCTGCAAAAATGAGCTTAGATGTATGCCGGCTGAGCTTATAAGACCGAAGGCTCCTGCTGCGGGAAAAAGAATACTGCTTGAAAAGATTAATTTCATTTGGAAGCATATGAAATTTCTTCACAAGGTTACTGCAAGAAATGTATTTCGGTTTAAAAAGCGTATGTTTATGATGATTATAGGAATAGCAGGGTGTACGGCTCTTGTTATGACGGGACTTGGTCTAAAGGATTCCATTTCAAACATTGCGGCTTTTCAGTATGATGAGATAGAGATTTTTGATATAGACGCAACATTTTCCAAGACGGTGGACGATGCTTCAAGAGATGAAATAGAAAAGCAGCTTGGAGATGTAATCAAGTCTTCGACGGAGATATATAAAACCTCAATGGAATACCGGTCGGATGATGTGTCTAAGACGGTATATCTTACTGCCGCTGATGGGGACAGCCTTGATGGTTTTGTTGATTTTCACAGAAATGGAAAAAAGGTGGAGTATCCGGAGTATGGCGAGGTGCTGCTTTCTAAGGGACTTGCTGAAACGGCAGGCGTAAAGAATGGAGATGTATTTACACTTACGGATAATGATGGAAGGGAGACGGAACTTAAGGTTTCCGGCATATTTGAAAATTATGTATGGCATTATGCATATGTAACGCCTGAAACCTATAGGGACTTTTTTGGTGCGGAATATGAGCCTAATTCAATGTTTATAAATCTGTCGGAGGCGGCAGACCCATATGAGGCAGGGGCAACGCTTACGGATATAGACGGAGTTATGAATGTGAATGTCGTTGCCGCATTAAAGGATAGAATAGCCAATATGATGAAGATGCTTGATTCGGTTGTATGGCTTGTAATAGGCTGTGCTGCTGCGCTTGCATTCATAGTACTTATTAATTTGAGCAACATTAACATAACGGAGCGTGTAAGGGAAATTGCAACAATAAAGGTGCTGGGCTTTTACTCAGGGGAGACAGGCTCGTATGTTTTCAGAGAAAACCTTGTTCTGACCATACTTGGAATAATTGTGGGGCTGCCACTTGGAAAATGGCTTCATGCGTTTGTGATGTCCCAGATTAAAATTGACCTTATTTCCTTCAAGATAACCATACTTCCTGTAAGCTATATAATAGGCGTAATAACAGTGCTTATGTTTTTGGTAATAGTGGATATTATTATGAGAAGGAAGCTTGAGGCTATTGATATGGCAGAATCTCTGAAATCCATAGAATAAAACTATGGAAAGCACATATGAAGTCAAGCTTGTTTTTGACGTGAATCAAAAATTTACATGGAGATGGAAGAATGTAATGAGTGAAAAAAGAATATTAAAAAGTAAAATGTTTTTGTACCTTACGGAATTTTTTGCAGGAATGTCCGTAATGGCTGTGGAGCTTGGAGCAAGCAGACTTCTTGCCCCGTATTTCAGTTCCTCCCAAATCGTTTGGACAATCATTATTGGAACAATAATGATTGCAATGGCGCTTGGCAATATATACGGTGGAAGAAGTGCGGACAAAAATCCAAATCCCGATAAGCTTTACGGCAGAATTTTAATTGCAGCCGTATGGATAGCGCTTATTCCTGTTGTGGGGAAATATATTATTCTGGGGGTTTCGGCAATTCTTGTTTTTACAGTTAATAACAACTTTCTCATATGGGCGGCTTTTTTTGCCTGTATGGTTATATTTGTGTTTCCGCTCTTTCTTCTTGGGACGGTCACACCATCGCTTGCAAAATATTCAGTGGAAAGCCTTGAGGAAAGCGGAAAGGTTGTGGGTAACCTTGGGGCATTTAATACGATAGGAAGTATAATCGGAACATTCCTGCCTACATTTGTAACCATACCTGCGGTGGGAACGTCTATTACATTTCTTATATTTGCAGGGGTGCTTATGCTACTTGGAATTATATATTTTGTAAGCTGTAGGACGGGAAAGGTTAAGTCTGCCGTCTCGGTTGTAATTCTTATTATAAGCTGCATTTTTGGTTCATCGGACAGCTTTGCATTTTGGGAAAAGGATTTGACCTATGAGGGAGAATCCATATACAACTACCTTCAGGTTAGGGAAAATGATGAGAAGGTATATCTTTCCACAAATGTTCTTTTCGGCGTACAGTCTGTTTATGTCAAGGAGGAGAGACTTACGGGCATGTATTATGATTATGCCATGGCAGCGCCCCTTATGGCAGGTCTGTCAAAAAGGGACGGCATGAATATTCTTATACTTGGTATGGGGACGGGAACCTATGCAACCCAGTGCAGCAGGTACTTTGATAATGTTGTCTGTATAGGAGTTGAGATAGATGAAAAAATAACAAAGCTTGCAAGAGAATATTTTGAGCTGCCTGAGAATGTGAAGGTTACAACCTATGATGGAAGGGCGTACTTAAATGCAATAGATGAGAAATATGACGTTATAATGGTGGATGCTTATCAGGATATAACAATCCCTTTTCAGATGTCATCCGTTGAATTTTTTACCCTCGTAAAGGAGCATCTTACACCTGACGGAGTTATGGTTGTAAATATGAATATGAGGGGGAACAGTGAGGGTGATATAAATCAGCATCTTGCAGATACCATTTCACAGGTGTTTGATGAGGTTTATACTGTTGATGTGGGAGGCACCACAAACCGTCAGCTTTTTGCCTCAAATAACAAGATTATGATGGAAACCTTTTACGCTGAGGTGGAGGCGTTATCATCGGATAATCCATTGCAGGGTGAATTGAAGAATTTTATGGAACAAAAGCTGGAGGGATGTCTTATGGCATATGAGCCAGGCAGCTATATTATGACCGATGATAAGGCACCGGTGGAGCTCCTTGGAATGCAGGTCATAGATGAGCTTATTAAGGATGAGGTTATGTATTATAAGCAAATATATGACGAAGAAGGACTTGAAGGGCTGCTTGAGAGATTGTAGGGAGGCTGTCGCCTAGGACTGCATATCGTATAACACAAACATGTTTTTATCTGTTAGTTACTTACGGGTTGCCCACAGATACAGCGTATACTGTAACTAAAAACTCACTTTCGTTCGATTCAGACGTAGCGGTACTAAGAGTTGGTGGTTGGGATTGCCTGCATAGGTGGCAGAAAAACCGTTTGAAGACGTTGGTACTTAAATTGCCGGCATAAAGTATCCTGATTTTATATAAGGATATCTTAAGCCGGCAATTTTTAGTACCATTACGGCGGAGACGAGCGAGAGCGGGTTTTTCAGCCACCTATGCAGGCAATCCCAATCACCAACTCAAGTACCGACGTCTTCAAACGGTTTTTAGTTTACAGTATAGCTGTATCGTGTGGGCAATTCGTGCCTACAAAGACTAATAAAAACATGTTTGTGTTATAATGTATGCAGACCTAGTGCGACAGCCTCTTACTTTACATATTCCTCAAGGCAGAGGTTTTTCTCCGTCATTTCCTTTGCGGCATCATAGCCTACATAGCGGTAGTGCCAAGGCTCGTTTATTATGCCTGTGATTTCCGTCTTATCTTCAGGATAGCGTTTTACAAATCCGTATTTCCAGGCGTTTTCCAAAAGCCAGTCGTAAACCTCGTATCCGTATGAGTTGACACCGTCTGCATTTATATCAACTGCAAGTCCAAGCTGATGTTCGCTTGTGCCCGGAACTGCAACCCATTCCTCCGCCTTTGCTTTAGCATCCTCATATGAATATCCCTCCGAAACATATTCCTGTATTTTTTCGTCCATTAACTGCTGTTGCTTTTCGTATGTGCGCCAGCCCGAAACAACTTCGGGATAAATGCCATCTGCCCTCATATCGTCAAACATTTCCTGTAGATAAGGATACATGCGTGCATCCACTATTTGTCCGTTTGAAAGGGTTACCGTGTTTATAGTGTAGTTGTCAGGCAGTGGATGGTCACGGTTTACTAAAATTAAGTACCAATCATTATTTTGAAAATCATCATTTTGTTTGTTTTCGGTGGAAGCTTGGGCGTCCAAAATAATTTCGTTTGTGCCCACATCATTACTGCTTTCGGAAAATACAGAGGTATATGATGAATTCTTATCTGATTTCCCAAACAGGTTTATAAGAAGAATAAAAGAAACTGCAATGACAAAACACAAAATAATAAGTACCTGCATTAAAATACGGTATTGGTTTTTTCTTCTCTTAATGTTGCTCATAACGGTTCTCTCCTTTTAAAAATAATCTTAGCTTTGAGGCATATAATATTTTAGCCTGTGACAATAAAAATCGCTTTGTCATGTACCTATTGTACATAAACAAAGCGACTAGTGTTTTTGCTTTCTATTATAAACAGCTTACATTTTTATATTCAAATTCTTACGATTTTCCTACGAAGTTGAAAGCAGGAGCAGGTAAAATTCTTCAAGGGTAAGATTATGCTCGCTCATAAATTTGGCGGCCTCCTGACCTACATACCTGAAATGCCAGGGCTCATAATCTATACCCGTAACATCAACCTTTTCCTTTGGATATCTTAAAATAAAGCCGTAGTCGCAGCAGTTTTCCATAAACCATTTCACGGTAGGATTTGTCTCTAAATCCTCCGTAAGAGAAAAAATCTTCTCATCGGAAAGATCAATGGCAAGTCCTGTCTCATGCTCGCTGCATCCTACACGCTGAACGGTTTCGTAGGTTTTTTCCATTGCCTCTGCTTCACTTAAGCCTTTTTGCATAAACTCGCTCACATTTCTGTTAATAATACCCTGTTGGGTTTCCCTGTCTCTGTATGCGGAAATAATATTGTAGTGGAAACCTGCATCATTACATGCCTTGGTAAAGCTGTAAAAATCAATATACGCCTGTTCATCTATTACAAATCCGCTGTTTAAGGTGTGCCTGCTGAATTCGTAACTATCAGGCAGAGGATTTTCGGTATTTACAAGTATAAGCAGGCTTTTGTTTCGCTTATATATTTCTGTTGCTTCCTGTGAAAGCGTCAAGTTATTATTTTGGGAGCTTGCGGGAACAATTTGGTTTTCCGATATAATCCTGTTATCAGTTTCTGTGCTGTTGTCTGTATCTATGCTGTTGTTGTTTTCAGAATATGCAGCGGTATACGCTTTATCAGAGGTATCTGACTTCCAAGACAGGTTTATAATCAAGGTCAATAAAACGGCGGCTGTAAAGCACAAAATAATAAGTTGCTGCCTTAAAATGCGGTATTGTTTTTTTCGTCTCTTATTGTTGTTCATAGCTGTTGTCTCCTTTTTAGAAAGAATCTTAGACCTGTGGCATATAGCCTATGGCAATAAAAATCGCTTTGTCATGTACCGGTTGTACATAAACAAAGCGACTCGTGCTTTTGCTTTCTATTATAAACAGCTTATAACATTTATATGCAATTTATTACAATTTTTCTATGAGGTGGGAAGCACGACCTCAAAGCATGTGATGTTATCCTCGCTTTTTGCAGTTATGGTTCCCTTATGAAGCTCAACAATATGCTTCGCAATGGCAAGTCCAAGGCCTGTGCCGCCACTTCCTGTGCCTCTTGCTGTATCAAGACGATAAAATTGCTCAAATATCCTTTCAAGCTTTTCGGAAGGAATTGTGTTTCCTTCGTTGGAAAAACTGATGAATACATTGTCTGTATCTGATTTTAGGATTACTTTAATATTGGTGTTTTCGTAACTGTAATTAACGGCATTTCTTAGAATATTATCAAATACCCTCTGTAGCTTGTCGGCATCACAGGATATCATGATGTCTGCATCCGCATTAAGCTCACATGTTATTTTTTTGTCTGCGAGCATAGGCTGAAACTCAAATATAAGCTGCTCGAGCATTCTTGTAAGATTTATTTTACCATATTCGAGGGGAATGTTTGCCAGGTTAAATCTTGTGATTTCAAAAAACTCATTTATTAAATCCTCAAGACGCTCTGCTTTGTCTAAAGCTATGGACAGGTATTTTTCCCGTGTTTCTTCCGAAATCATATTTTCATCCTTTAAAAGCGTCAGATATCCAATGACAGAGGAAAGGGGTGTTTTTAAATCGTGGGCAAGATACATTACAAGGTCGTCCTTACGTTGATTGGCAAGCTGTGCATCCAGCTTTCTGTTTGAAAGGGTGTGTCGTATGGAATTTATCTTTTTTTCAGTGGAGGCCAGCTCCGGTGAAAGCGTAACATCCTCCTCTGACTCTTTTACAAGCGTGTCGATTCCCTTGTTGATTTCCTCAAAATATTTTGTAAAGGATTTAAGGTAAAAATGAAAAATGATAAAAAATAATGCCGCCATTGCAAGCTCAATTATAGTGGCGGAGTATCTTTGTATGTGGTTGTGGTAAAAGGTAAGGGCGTCATAATACTCCATCTTAAAAAAATGTTCCAGCACGTATACAAACCAGTTCCCGAAATTTGCGTAAATAAAAGCATTGTATAAGAACCAAACAAATACTATTGCACCCAAAACCATAAGAATTGTCTGAAAAAATATTTTTGTTTTGATTGAACTGAAATCCTTGTTTTTCTGTTTTTTATTTTTCAATTGTATATCCCACTCCCCATACTGTTTTTATAAATTTTGTATTTTTTGACGTATCGTTCATTTTCTCTCGCAGTCTTCCGATGTGCGCCATAACCGTATTATTGTTGTCAAGATATTTCTCGCCCCACACAGCCTCGAACAGCTCCTCGGAGGAAATGACCCTGCCCTGATTTTCGCAGAGATACCAAAGTATGGAAAATTCAATTGGCGTAAGGTGAAGCTCCTGCTCATAAAGATAGCACTTGTGACTTTCTTTGCTTAAGAAAAGACCTCTTATGTCACATTCTCCGGTAGTATCGGTCATGGCAGGGGACGTGACGTTGTATTTTTTATACCGCCTTAGCTGCGTTTTTACCCTTGCAACCGCCTCAAGTGGATTGAAAGGCTTTGTAATATAATCATCGGCACCCATTGTAAGCCCCATTATCTTGTCATTGTCCGAAACCTTGGCGGTGAGCATAATGACAGGATAAAAAAAGAGTTCCCGTATTTTCTGCAAAATGTGAAAGCCGTCAACATCGGGGAGCATAACGTCTAAAATTGCCAAATCAAATTCAACCTCAGCAATACATTTTAATGCATCTGCACCGTTATAAAATTTATATACCGTGTAGCCGTCATTTGTCAGGTAAACTTCCATAAGGTCGGCTATTTCTTTTTCGTCGTCCACCAAAAGGATTTTTTCGTTCATTTTATGTCCTCGTATTATCAAATAGTAGTATTTATGAATCCCTCTCCAAGGATAAATTGATATATTTAAGCTCAATTATACTTTTACTGCAAATATAGGTCAACAGAAAATAATGTCTCACTGTATGAGTATCTTGTATCTTTTAAATTAATATGATAATCTTAATATATTATATTAGACATATACTTTGTTTGTGAGATTATGTGGTAAATACAATCAGGGGGGACGCATATGAACACTATATACGTTAACAAAAATTCACTAAAATCTAATGCGTGCAAATTGCATGATATTGCAACAAATATGGTTGGACTAAAAATAAAGAACATGTTACATGAAACACAAAGTTTGTATGATATGTTTCCGGAAATAAAAAATATGCTTTTAGGACTTGAATACAGATTTGATAATGCAGTGAATGATATAATACAATTAAGCAATTGTCTACAGAAAATCTCTGATAAATATGCATCTGTTGATGAAGAATTGGTTTACTTTGGAAACTGTATTAAAAATGCTTTCGAAATCGCAAATCCTACAGATGCAACACCTGAAGATGGAAAAAGCGCTGAGGAAAGACGACAAGAGTTCGTTGATAATTATGATTATACCTATTATGAAGACAATATTGCCGTACCGATAAACATTGAGTTTCTTGACAAAAATACATGCCTTATCATGGCAGAACGAATTATTGCAGAGCACGGAGAGGACGGAATGTGCAATGGTATGAACAAAAAAAGAATTGCCAAAGAATTATATGCACATGCGATAGGCTACTATACAGGAACCGCTTTGGAAGGATACGGAATTGACGGAGACCTTGTTCAAAGCTTAATGGAAAGCGGAGAAGTTGCCGATATCGGATTGGGTGATGGTTTGGATACACATTACAACTTAATCTGGTGGTTTATGGATCCTTTTAAGTTGGTTGATTAAAATGTTTGAGGAGACAAGAAATGAAAAAAACAAAAAAGCTTATTATCGCAGCATTGACTTTAGCAGGCATTGTTGTCCTGATTTTTGGAATTACTCAATTTATTAAATTTGCAAATTTTTACAGGGATACTTGGAATATTGATTTTTTGACTTTCTTATGGTATATGCTCCCTTATCTTTTTGCCGACTTATTTATACTCGGAATAATCATTGAGATATTAAAGCGTGAAAAAAAGAAAAAAAGCCAAGCACCCTAAGCACCGGCTTTTTCTTTTTTTTCAGCCGATATAATAAAACATTTATTCCTCCTTATAAATGGTATCGTATCTGCAATGTCAAATATTTAAATCCATCTTGATATTCTGTGCAACAGTGAATATAATATATAAATAAATTTGCACTTTGTTCTAAATATTTCACATGGAGGTACATATATGGAAAACACAAATTCAGGAAAAAATACCTGTATCGTCATAGGCGGTTACATGGTAGTAAAGAGCATCATTAATCTTATTATGGGTTTTGGGCTTGGAAATGTGATTACGCTTGTTGTAAGTGTAGCGCTTGCCTTTACACTCATTGCAGGAATTAAGTATTTCAATTTCATTACGGCAGCATATCTCGTTGTCATTTTTCTTATACACGTTGTGGGAAATATTACCGGTCATCATTGGTTTTATTTGGCAGAAGGCATAATTGATGTGATTTTTGCCTTTATATTAGTTGCAGGAAGCGGTGTTAGGGCACATTTTGATAAATAGAAGCTTATGTCCCATTAAAGCAATGAAGCGTTGACAAATAAAACAAAAAATTGTATTATTTAAAAGTGGAAATAGCACTTTAAAATACATGCACGGAGGCATTGCAAAATGAAGCTTGAATGGTTAAATTCTCAAATTGCAAATGAAGCAATTGAGCTTATTCTTGTTTTCGATAAGGATGGTAAAATACTGTTTGGAAACAGAACGGCAGAGGATAAACTTGAGTATGGCAATGACGAGCTTTTAGCATGCAGTATGTCTCAGATTTTCAGACAGGATTTTGCCCTTGGAAAGGCAGCCTGTGATACATTTTTAGACGGTATTGAAAAGGGAAATAAGGAGCTTGCCATGTATCGTAAAAACAACTCCTGTTTCTCTGTTAACGTGCGTGTTATTACGACTGACATACCCGATACATACATAATTATGGCGGAGGATATTACTGCCAGTATAAACAAAAGGGTAAGAAAGCTTAAGGAAGACGAAGAGGAAAGCGGCAGAGGCAGAAATCAGTTTACTGCCAATGTCACACACGAGCTTAGAACTCCTGTCAATGGCATCAAGGGGCAGGCCTTAGCACTTCGTGAGGAGATAGATGATCCACAGCAAAGAAAGATGCTGGATGTTATATTGCATTGCTGTGAAAACATGCTTTCTCTTATAAATGATGTATTGGACTATGCAAAGATTGAGACAGGCAAATTTACTATAGATGAAACAGAATTTGATTTTTACGAGCTGATGGAAAAGGTAATAGCCACCCACAGCATGGAGATAAACCGTAAGGAGCTCAGGCTGAATGTCAGTATAGATGAGCAGATTCCTAGATTTATGATTGGTGATGAGCTCAGAATAGGGCAGATACTTAACAATCTGCTGTCCAATGCAGTAAAGTTTACGACGGTTGGATATGTAAGCCTTGCAATAAACAAGACAATGCAGATAAATGATGAAGTTGAGCTCTTTTTTATGGTGAAGGACACCGGTATCGGAATTTCACCTAAGGAGCAGGATAAGCTCTTTCAAAGCTTTAGTCAGGTGGACGCATCCATTACAAGGCGTTTCGGAGGCATAGGACTTGGACTTGTAATTACAAAGCAGCTTATTGAGCTTATGCATGGAAATATTTATGTAGAAAGTGAAAAGGGTAAGGGAAGCACATTTTCCTTTTCAATTAAGCTGAAAACAACTGAAAACCCTGAGGACAATCAGAGACAGACGTATGCGGATTGGAACAATTATGTAAATGAAGAAGACTTAAGCACAGAAGGTCTTATGCAGTTTGGAGAGCCTGAAAACAGGCAGGAGCTTAAAAAGCGTATGGAGAAGCTTGTGCTTTCTATTGAGCTTGGCGCATGGGAAAAGGCGGAGGTTCTTGCATCTACAATTAAAGCACTTGTTGAAGGTGCGGATGAGGACATAAAAAAACATGTACTTCGGATGGAAATGGCAATCAGAAAAGCAAATTATGACAGAAGCATGACTGCATATGACAATTTGAAAAACGCTCTCATCACAGGGCTTGATGAAAAGGAGTGAGGGCTTGATGGAAAGAAAATACACTGACACTGAGACACCTAAAATACTTATAGTGGATGATATGGACATGAATGTGGCTATTTTGGATAACATTCTTCAAAGTGAGGGCTATGATACTATTTGTGCCACAAGTGTTCATGATGCCTTGGAGCTTATTAAGGTGAATAAGCCGTCTCTTGTTTTGTCAGACCTTTCTATGCCGGAGATAGACGGCATGGAATTTTGTCAGATGCTTAAGAATAATCCAAAGACGAGAGATATTCCTTTTGTGTTTATAACTGTGCTTGACACAACAGGTGAAAAGGAAAGGGCATTTTCAACGGGAGCAGTTGATTTTATACCAAAGCCCTTTGACAGCATAGAGGTTATAATGCGTGTCAAAAACCATATTACCAACTATCAGCTCAAACAGCAGATGGGTGATTATAACCGTATGATGCATAAGCTTGTTGACGAGCAGAAAAAACAGATAGAGCAGGAGCAGGAAAATGTTTTATTGTCTCTTGTAAAGCTTATGGGCAAGCGTGATAGGAAGCTTGGTGAGCATATGGCAAATGTTGGTTACAACAGCAGGGTGATGGCACAGGGGTTGCAGCTTCTTCCTAAATTTGAGCATGAGATTACAGACAAATTTATTGAGACCATTGAAAAAGCAGCGATGCTTCATGATATAGGATGTTTTATTTTGGCGGAACAGGCACAAATATCAAAAAATCAGCCGGGACAGTGGGATGAGGAATACATAAAAAGCTGTCTTGCGAAAAGCTCCGAGATACTTGAGGAGATATCCGCCGGCCAGATTGATGGCTATTATCTTACAATGGCGATTGAAATAGTAAATTATCTTTATGCCAATTGGGACGGAACAGGTTATCCTACCTTAAAGGGTGCAAGCATTCCTTTAGAAGCAAGAATAGTTGCATTGCTTGATGACTTTGACAATCCCGTTTCCAGAGAAACAGGCATGATGGTAGATTCCGTTGAGGAAAAAATAAGGCTTATAAATGAAAGCAGCGGAGTATATTACGATCCCGATATTGTTGACGCGTTCAACAAGATTTGGAGACAGATGAAAGTAAATGAACATTTTAACAAAAATGTTTAAATATATTATTAAGAAAGACTTTTACGTCTGAGGAGGCAGATGTGATAACAGACAGCGAATTTGCGCGTATTGTAGCGTACATGAAACAAAACTTTGGAATTGAGCTTGGACAGAAGAGAGTTCTGGTCGGCGGAAGACTTGAAAACTACCTTGCCAAAAACGGTTATGCAAACTATAACGAGTTTATGGCTAAGGTTGAAGCAGAACCGGGTGGTACCGCAGCTACTGATTTGGTAAATGTTCTCACGACAAACCATACATATTTTATGCGTGAAAGTGCACATTTTGATTTCATGAAGCGAGAGGCATTACCTTGGGCAAAAAAATATGCCGGAAATTCAAAGGATCTTCGAATATGGTGCGGAGCATCCTCTACCGGTGAAGAACCTTATACCCTTGCGATGGTTGTACGTGATTTTTTTGGGTTTGACCATAATGGCTGGGATACGAGGATTCTTGCTACGGATATATCCAAAAGAGTTCTTGCGCATGCAGTAAAGGGCGTGTATTTGGGAGAGAATATAGCGCCTCTGCCTGAAAGCTGGAAAAAACGTTTCTTTAAAAAAATTAGTGATGAAGAATATCAAGTGAACGATGAGCTTAAGAAGGAAGTCATTTACAGACAGTTTAATCTTATGAATCCTTTACCGTTTAAGAGAAAGTTTCATATTGTATTCTTGCGTAATGTAATGATATACTTTGAGGATGATACAAAGCATGATCTTGTAAATCGTATATATGATTTTATGGAACCGGGTGGATATTTGTTTATTGGTACAACGGAGAGCTTAGATAGAAATAAAGTCAAGTTCCAATATGTCCAGCCTTCAATATATAGAAAATAGGGGGAAAAAGTATGCGACCAATCAGAGTATTAGTATGTGATGATTCGTTGATGTTCAGAAACATGCTTGTAAAAGGCCTCGATTCTGATCCCAATATTGAAGTTGTGGCACAGGCTGCTGATGCATACGAAGCGAGAGACGCAATTATAAAATATAAGCCTGATGTTATGACTCTTGATGTGGAGATGCCGAAAATGAGCGGTATAGAATTCGTTAAAAGGCTTATGCCCCAATATCCACTTCCAGTTGTTATGATAAGCTCATTAAGTGATAAGGTGTTTGATGCCCTTGATGCGGGAGCCGTAGATTTTGTTAAGAAGCCTGACAGTATGGATAAGGCAAAGCTTCATGAGTTTTTTACTCAAGACCTCGCAACAAAGGTTAAAATTGCGTCAACTGCAAAGGTTGCCAAATATAAACTTGCAGGTGCAGAAACCGTTTCGGGACAAATAAGTACAGCAAATAAAAACCGTATTGTTGCAATCGGAGCATCAACAGGCGGAACGGAGGCAATATTTGAGGTAGTAAAAAGATTTAAAAGAGATATACCGGGAGTTGTCATCGTACAGCATATGCCGCCGGGCTTTACAAAAATGTATGCTGACCGTCTTAACAACCAGTGTGAGGTTGCCGTTAAGGAGGCACAGACGGGAGATGTGGTGCGTCAGGGACATGTGCTTCTTGCACCGGGCAACATGCAGATGAAGCTCGTTAAGGTCAACGGAGTTTATCAAGTAGAATGTAAGGGTACTGAGAGGGTAAATGGACACTGCCCTTCCGTAGATGTTCTCTTTAATTCCGTGGCCAGACTTGTAGGAAAGGATGCAGTTGGTGTAATTCTTACCGGCATGGGCGGTGATGGCGCAAAGGGACTTTTGGAGATGCGCAATGCAGGTGCGCAGACAATAGGACAGGATGAGGCAACTTGTGTTGTTTATGGTATGCCGAAGGTGGCATATGATTTAGGTGCTGTTCAGTACCAGTTAGGTATTACGGCTATTGCAGGAAAAGTTTACAGCCTGTTAAGCAAATAGATACATACAAATAGAAAGGAGCAAGGCGCGAATGAAGATTTTATTGGCAGAAGATGACTTTGCCAGCCGGAAATTTATGGATAAGCAGCTCTCTAAGTATGGAGAATGTGATGTCATGGTGGATGGCGAAGAAGCAGTTGATGCTTTTATGATGGCGCTTGAGGATGGCGAGCCCTATGATTTGGCGTGTCTTGACGTCATGATGCCGGTCATGGATGGGTATCAGGTTTTGAGGGCAATCCGAAATATTGAAGCGCAAAGAGGTATCCCCAAGGAAAAGTGTGTTAAAGTCATTATGACTACTGCACTTAACGATGAGCGTAATGTCAAAATGGCATTTGAACTTGGATGCGAAGCATACGCTGGGAAACCGATAGATGTGGAAAAATTCGAAAAGGTACTAAAAAAGCTGAATCTTATATAAGAAGAAAAGCGAAGGTAAATCCTTAAGATTGGAGGAAGTATGGCAGACGAATTTAATACTGACAGCATGCTTTCCATGTTTTTGTATGAAAGCGGAACGCTTCTTGAAAAGCTGGAGGGCATCATATTAGAAAAACAGAACGCAGATTGCTTCGACGATGCCGACATTAATGAAATCTTCCGTGTAATGCATACAATTAAGGGCTCATCAGGAGTTATGATGTATGATAACATTATGAAGACCTCCCATAAGCTTGAAGATGTATTTTACTATTTAAGAGAATCCCACCCTGACGATGTTCCACATTTGGAACTTGTGGAAAAGGTGCTTGCGGTATCGGACTTTATTACAGGTGAAATTGAAAAAATTAAAAATGGAGACGCACCTGATGGAGACGAGAGCGGTATTATAGCGGATTTAGATGAGTTTTTGGGAGAGCTGAAAGGTGATATTAAGAAACAGGGAAGAAGGCTTCCGAAGGAAAATAAACAGGAGGAGCCTGTTCAATTCTACATATCACCTGTAGCGGAGGAAGACAGTCATTTTTACAGGATAGTCATTCATTACAGAAATGACACCCAAATGAGTAACATAAGAGCATATTCTGCAACATATGCTTTAAAGGAGATTGCAGAAGATCTTCTTTACACACCTGAGGATATTTTATCCAATGAAGCTAGTGCCGATACAATTTTGGCAGAGGGCTTCTATATGCTCCTTCAGACAAAAAGCAGCAAGGATGAAGTTATGGAGCTGATAGACAATGCCGAGGCCGAGCAGATAGATTTTGACGAGATTAATGCCGAGGAGTATGGTAAAGGTGTTACTGAGCTTGGACAGGGAAATGCGCCTATTATTATTAAGCTTGATGATGAGAAAGACGAGAAGAAAACAGAAGCGCCAAAGAAGGAAGATACTCCACCACCTAAGCCTGGTGATTATGTTGTAAAATCAAAGGAAACAGGTAAAGGAAAAACACTTGCAAAGAATCATGTAAAGCAACAGCAGGCAGTTATAAGTGTAAATGTAGAGAAAATGGACGCACTTATGGATCTTATCGGAGAGCTTGTTATAGCTGAGGCGGTTGTGCTTCAAAATCCTGATTTGAAGGTGCCGGGACTTGACCTTGTCAATTTCCAAAAGGCTTCAGGTCAGCTTTCGAAGATTACTACAGACCTGCAGGACGTAATCATGTCCATGAGAATGATGCCTCTTACAAGTACATTCCAGAAGATGAAACGTATCGTCTTTGATGTGTCAAGAAAGCTTGGTAAGGATATAGAGCTTGAGGTAATCGGCGAAAACACAGAGGTAGATAAAAATATTATAGAAAACATTTCTGACCCGCTTATGCATTTGGTAAGAAATTCCGTAGATCATGGTATTGAGGATGACCCTGCGGCTCGTGTGGCAAAGGGTAAGCCTGAAAAGGGAACCATTGTACTGGAGGCTAAGAATGAGGGCGGAAAGGTTTACATTACTGTTAAGGATGACGGTAAGGGACTTAATAAGGAGGCGCTTTACAATAAGGCGCTTGACCATGGTCTGATTGAGAACAAGCCTATGTCGGAGTTTCCGGAAAAGGAAATATTCAGGTTTATTACATTACCTGGATTTTCTACAAAAGAAGAGGTTACGGAGTATTCCGGAAGAGGCGTTGGAATGGATGTTGTCGTAAAGAACATTCAGAGTATTGGAGGAAGGCTTGACATTGAGAGCGTCGAGGGTCAGGGTTCAGAGATGACTCTTATAATACCGCTTACACTTGCCATTATAAACGGTATTGTCGTACAGGCGGGAGATACATTCTTTGTCATTGAAACAGCTTCCGTAAAAGAGTTTGTAAGAGTTGGTGAGGATGCCCTCATACAGCAGCCTAGCGGAGCAGAAATCATGGTCCTTAGAGGCGAATGTCATCCGTTTATCCGGTTAGGTGAAAGATATGATTTACCGAATGCTTGCAGTAAGGTAGATGAAGGTATCGTTGTTGTATTGGAACATGAAGGCAGTTTGGTTTGCGTCTTGATTGACCGCCTGCTTCAGGAACAGGAAATTGTTGTTAAGCCTATACCTTCCTATGTTAAGAAGGTTAAGGGACTTTCAGGCTGTACCCAGCTTGGTGACGGCAGCATTGCACTGATTCTTGACACTGCCGGGCTGATGCTTGACGAGGAAAGGAGATAGTACATGGCTGAAGAGTTGAGAGAAGAACTGATGGAGGAGGATGCCCAAAAGGGTAAATTCATGACCTTCCAAACAGGCAAAGAGTACTTCGGTATAAGCATAAGTTTCGTAAACGAAATAATTGCCATGCAGCCAATAACGGCAATACCTGAAGTAGACGATTACATTAAGGGACTTATAAATCTTCGTGGCAAGATTATTCCTGTTATTGATGTTCGGTTGAGATTTAAAATGGAACCTGTGGAGTACAACGATAGAACATGTATCATTGTTATTGATGTTAAAAACACGGTGATAGGATTAATTGTCGAGAAGATAGCAGAGGTGGATGATATTATGGATGATGACATAGTTCCGCCACCTGCCATAGGACATAAAGATAATGAGAGCAACAAGTATGTATATGGTCTTGCCAGAACAGGGGATGCGGTTAAGCTTTTAATTGACCCTGAGAAGCTTATAGGACAGAAAGACATAAATATGCTTGGAGAAATTTCAGACAAAGAACAATAATAAAAAGGAGTGTGTACCATGGAGAAAAAGAAATTTTCAATTAGAGATATGCGTGTAAAGGGCAAAGTTTTAATATTCAGCGTTATTCTGTTGGCTATGATGATTATCATATCAATTGTCGGAGTAGTTACATCACGAGTCATCAACAAGGAGAGAAAGGATATTTACCAAAATTATGCAATGGCTGAGTATTACCTGAGTGAAGCATATAGTGATTTTGTTCAAATACAGGTATTAATACGTGATGCTTTGTTCTCATCATACTACAGTAACGATTCATCTATTCAGACTTTGGAGAGTGATATTGCAACGTACAAGGCAGATATTACTAAAAAAATGGATCTTTTTGAGAAAACGTTGAGTGCGCATGACAGCGAAATAAAGTCAGAGTACGAGGATGTTATGAGCGCTATTGATGAGTGGTATAAAAGCGCTGACAACACCATTGCATTAATTAAGCAGGGAAAGACTACTGATGCAGCACAGAACCTTATGGGTGATGGTAAAACTTTAGCTACTAATGCTAAGACTCAGCTTTCAGAGCTTATTAGCGAGATGGAAGAAGATTTAGAGGTACAAAATGATAATGTTGATAAAGATCTGCTGATAATTACAGTGGCAATTATTGTTGTTTCACTTTTGGCAATTCTCTTTACGATTTTCATGTCAGTTAGGTTGGCAAAAGATATTACACTTCCACTTGCCAAGTTATCTGAGGCTGCAAGAAAGCTTGCTATCGGAGACGTTGATGTTGACTGTCAGAAGATTAACAATGATGATCTCGGTGATTTGATGGATGATTTCGCAGTTATGGCTGATGGAATAAGAGATCAGGTAAGAGTTGCAGACGTTATTGCTAAGGGAGACTTTACAGTAGATGTTAGGCCTAGAAGTGATAAGGATATTCTCGGAAAGTCACTTAAAAAGCTTGTTATGGATGAGAACGTGACCCTTAATAGCATTAAGGAGGCAGGTTCACAGATTACAGTTGGTTCTGAGCAGGTTGCAAGTGCAAGTCAGGCATTGGCACAGGGTGCTACAGAGCAGGCAAGCGCACTTGAGCAGATAACTGCATCCATGCATGAGGTTACTCAGCGTACTAAGGATAGTGCAACAGAGGCCGGAGAGGCTAGCAACTTAGTAAACAATATCAAAGATATGGCAACAATGGGAAATGAACACATGAAGGCAATGATTGAGGCTATGGACGGCATAAATCAGTCATCAGAGGTGATTTCCAAGATTATTAAGACTATTGATGATATATCATTCCAGACTAACATCCTTGCACTTAACGCAGCAGTTGAGGCTGCACGTGCAGGTGTACATGGCAAGGGCTTTGCAGTAGTTGCAGAGGAGGTAAGAAACCTTGCAGCAAAGAGTGCTTCTGCAGCAGGTGAGACGGCAGAGATGATAGAGGATTCTATCAACAAGGTAGCAAATGGTACTAAGATTGCCGAGGAGACTGCTAAGTCTCTTGATGCGATTGTTAAGTCAATCGATGAGATTGTTGATCGTATCAGCAATATCAAGGTTTCATCTAATGACCAGGCAGCTTCAATTACACAGATTGATCAGGCTATATCACAGGTATCTACGGTTGTACATACAAATGCTGCTACAAGTGAGCAGAGTGCAGCTGCCAGTGAGGAGCTTTCAAATCAGGCACTTACTCTTAAAAACCTTATTGCAACTTACAAGCTTGCATCATCAGGTGGTGGAAGAAGCTCTTTCTCAGACATGCCATCTTCATCATATGATAGTGTTGATGAGCCAATCATTTCTCTTGATGGAGATTTTGGTAAGTACTAAGATATATGTATATAAAGGCGGATTTACCGCTGAAGCTTAAAAAGAACCGGATACATTTATGTATCCGGTTCTTTTATTGTAGATTTATCATGTTGATGATATTTGTTTATTTCCCGCAGTTACATTTATTCATGTCAATACATGGTGCGGCCCTGTCAAAGGCAGAGTTAAATGCATAGAAGTTTTTGTCATCAAGTCTGTCAGTGATAAGTCGGAGCGTTTCACCGAATCTTTGGAAGTGTACAATTTCCCTTGCTCTTAGGAACTTAATCGGTTCATAAACATCCGGATAATCCTTGCAGAGTCTTAAGATATTGTCGTAGGTGCTTCGCGCCTTTTGCTCGGCGGCCATATCCTCGTAAAGATCCGTGATTGGATCACCCTTACTTTGGAATTCACAGGCATTAAACGGTACACCACCTGCAGCCTGAGGCCACACTCCAAGGGTGTGATCCACATAGTATTTGTCAAAGCCGGACGCTTTGATTTCCTCCATAGATAAATCCCTTGTTAATTGGTGAACGATTGTACCAACAATCTCAAGATGACCGAGTTCCTCGGTTCCTATGTCATTTAAGGTTGCCATAGCCTCCTTGTAAGGCATTGCATAGCGCTGTGAAAGATAGCGCATAGAGGCACCAAGCTCACCGTCCGGACCACCATACTGACTTATGATTGCCTGAGCAAGCTTCGCATTCGTTTCTTTTATATTTACAGGACATTGAAGTCTCTTTTCATATACCCACATTAACAGCCACACTCTCCTTCCCAAGGCCATGGTTTATTTACCCAATCCCAATAATTGCATGCATTTACATCGTATCTGTTAAGAGGTCCATAGTTTTCCGTGTATTCAAAAACAGCCTCTCTGCGCATTTCCTTAAACTGGTTGTATGCAGAAATTGCATCCTCACAGTCGGGATGTGTGTTAAGGAAAAGCGTTATGTCGTCAAGCATAAATGAAACCTGACTGATAAAATTAAATAATTCTTTTTTATTCATATTATGCATTTACATTTTCCCCCTTGAACCACAGAATATAAGATTTAGGCAAGGAAATGCTGTCCCCTCCCTTAAAGCTGTACAAGGGTCATAAAGCTCACCGAAGGACTGTATTGGAACATATCCCATGCCAAGAGGCATGGTGGACATGTGCTTGTTGCTGTCCCCACAGTCATCCTTGCAATCACGGGAATCGTTTCTTATACAGGTGTTGTCTATCTGACAATTGCTGGGATTTCCAAATCTTTGTGAATTACTTCTTCCGTAGCTACATGGCTGGCAGGAACCCTGTGGGTATCCGTTTCGACCCATGCCACTGCGGCCATATGATCTCATTGTATCCAAAATAACATCCTCACTTTCTAAAATACTCAGTACTATGTCAGTGCTTTTAGTTGCTATAATTTCATACTATGTATTTTTTATTAAAATGTGAAAAGTTCTTTTAATATTGCAAAGTAATGTATAAAATAATAAAATAAAGCATAGTGAGTTATTTAAAAATTATTTGCAAAGGGAGCAGTATGAGTTATAGATTGGAAAAAAAGAAGGTGATTTCAAGTATCGTTAAGTGGATACTGATACTAGGATTACTTGTCTTTGCATGTATAAAATATAAATCGTTTTTTAGAGATGCGATTAATGAAATTTCAGATATATCTGCCGAAAGCATAGCAATATGCGCAGTTCTTGCCAATATTTATTTTTTGGCTGAAGGTATTATCATAAGCAGGATGACATCGAAGGAGGAACATACCCTATCACTGTTTCAGGGAATAAGCTGTGCATACATGTGTGCATTTTACAGGGTTTCCACTTTGGGAAGCGGAACGGCTGTCGCCCAGCTTTACTATTATAATACGAAAAAAATAAGCGTGAGCCGTGCATCAGGCATGTCCATGGCACAGTATACATTTATGAAGATAACAGTTGGAGTTATGGGAATTTGCTCCTTTATTATTCTTATAATTTCAGGAGATAAGGATATTAAAAAATATTGGGGCTATATGCTTGCAGGCTCTATAGTAATAGCACTTGTATGCCTCTTTTTATTTATTATCACTGTGTCAGAAAAAATATCGAATTTGCTTATAAAGCTTGGCTACAAGCTTGTTAAGGAAAAAAGCAGGCTTTATCCAAAGCTTGCTGACGGTGAAAAGGCAGTGAAAAATCTTCAGGAATGTGGAAGAATGCTTTGGCATGATAAGTTGTTGTTCGTGCAGGTTATATTTTTAAATATGTTCAAGTTTACCTGTTGGTACTGTATACCCGGTACAATATTCAGGGAGCAGTTTGATGTGGGGATGCTTACATGCCTTCTTCTCATGGCGGTGTGTAATATGATAGGCTGTGTCATGATTGCACCATCAGGTGTAGGAACGCTTGAATTTGTCGTTGCAATATTTTTTGCTACGATAATACCCGAGGGGGACGTTATTGCGGCAACATTGGTGATTTACAGGTTTTTTACGTGGATTGTTCCGTTTGTCATAGGCATAATTCCGGCGCTCTTTTTAAGGAAAAAGGATTAGTCTACCTGTAAAACAGCTTTGTCTCGTCTATTATTTTGTATTCACTGTCTGAGTAATCAACAATTATGACGTTACAGTTTTCCTGAAGACCGCCTGACCAAAAATATTCGGTAGAGTGCTTTTTTATGTAGCTCATGATTGCCTTGTTTAAGGCACCGTGGGCTACAATCATTACACGCTCGTATTTACTTTGCAGTGGTTCGATTACCTCCTGCATAAAGTTACCTGCCCGTTCTATTAAGTGTTCAAGCGTTTCCCCGTCATCGGCAGGCACATATAAATGAGGCTGCTTGAAGAAATATTTAAAGGTAAGCTTGTCATTCTTTAAAAGCTCCGAAAAGCTTTCACCTTCAAAATGTCCGAAGGAAAGCTCCTTTATTCTTTCGTCGGTTATTATGGAGATGTCCCTGTCGCCTCTTATAAGCGAAGCGGTTTCGTATGCCCTTTTTAAGGGACTGGAATATATAACATCAATTCTTGTGTTCTTTAATGCAATTCCTGTTTTTATTGCCAAATCCCTGCCGTTTTCATTAAGCTCTATGTCTGTGCTTCCCTGAAGCCTTTTTCCCTGATTCCACAATGTTTCTCCGTGACGTACAATATATATTTCCATGCCGTTTCCTTTCCGATAATATCAAAGTAATTATGATAATGCCTGTTGTCAGATGTTTTCTATCTGCCAGTCTATAGGTGCAATGCCGTTTTTCTCTAAAAATGCATTCGTGCTGCTGAAATGCTTACAGCCGAAAAAGCCTCTGTAGGCCGAGAGAGGAGACGGGTGAGGTGCCTTAAGTATAAGGTGCTTTGGATTATTCAGCATAGCCGCCTTTTTTCCGGCAAAGCTTCCCCAAAGAAGGAATACAATCGGTCTGTCCTGCTCGTTTACAATACGGATTGCTGCATCGGTAAATTCCTCCCAACCCTTACCCTGATGGGAGGCTGCCTGATGCGCACGCACCGTCAATACGGCGTTCAGCATAAGTACACCCTGCTTTGCCCACTTTACAAGGTAGCCGTTATTTGGAATATAGCAGCCCATATCCTCCTCAAGCTCCTTGTAAATATTTACAAGGGAAGGGGGAATGTCAACCCCCGGCTTTACTGAAAAACAAAGACCGTGAGCCTGCTCCGGCTCGTGGTAAGGGTCCTGCCCTATAATGACGCATTTTACATCGGAAAGCGGTGTGAGATGAAATGCGTTGAATATGTCATCGCCCGGCGGGAAAATTTGGCGTGTTGCATATTCCTGTCCTATAAAATTAAATAAATCCCTGTAATATTGTTTTTTGTATTCCGGTGCAAGGGCAGATGCCCAGTCGTTTGATATTGGTGGCATATTTTTTTCTCCGTAGTTATATAATTATAAAAATATTAAAATGAACTAAATTCCATTCGTTTTTAATAATCACAGATTAACATATTTTGTGTTGACACTCAATAAAAAATATGTTAAAGTTTCTTAAATGGAAGCAAGCTTCCTGTAAATATGGAAAAGCGATGAAAAGGAATAGTAGGAATTTACCGGATTTCAGAGAGCTGTCGGGTGGTGTGAGACAGTATTTGGTGGATTGTATGTTATGACATTCGTGATGTTGTGATATATGCGAACTCGCCTTGGAGCAGCCGGTTGAACGGTACCTGATGGTATCAGTAGACTTGGACGGAGCCTGACCGTTATAGCAGGAGGATATATGACTGAGTCCGTATCCTGATAAGTGCATACATTTAATGTATGAATTAGAGTGGTACCGCGCAAAACTTGCGTCTCTAAAGATTAGAGATGTAAGTTTATTTTTTTGCAGGTACACAGTTAAATTATAAAAAATATATTTCCAAAAGGAGGTAAAAGTTATGAAAAATTACGAACACTACAAGCGCGGATATTACATGCCGCCGGTAAAGAGCACAAGCTGGGTTGACAAAGAGTACATTGACAAGGCGCCTGCATGGTGCAGCGTAGACCTTAGGGACGGCAATCAGGCACTTATCGTTCCTATGAGCCTTGATGAGAAAATAGAGTTTTTTAAAGAGCTTATAAGAGTTGGTTTTAAGGAAATAGAGGTTGGCTTCCCTGCCGCATCCGAAACTGAGTATGCGTTTTGCCGCACACTCATAGAGGACAATCTCATTCCTGATGATGTGACGATTCAGGTGCTTACACAGGCAAGGGAACACATTATAAAGAAAACCTTTGAGGCAGTGCAGGGTGCTAAAAATGTTATAGTCCATCTTTACAATTCTACCTCCTACGCACAGAGAACGCAGGTGTTCAAAAAGTCTAAGGAGGAGATACTTAAGATAGCAACTGACGGAGCGAAGCTTTTAAATGAGCTGGCAGATGAGTATGGTGTCAAATATCAGTTTGAGTATTCACCTGAAAGCTTTACGGGAACAGAGGTTGAATATGCCCTTGAGGTATGTAATGCCGTCATAGATGAATGGAAGCCTACTCCTGACAGAAAGGTTATTATAAATCTGCCTGCAACAGTGGAAATGTCGCTGCCTCATGTATATGCAAGTCAGATAGAATATATGAACAACAATTTTCATAACAGAGAGAATGTTATCTTATCCCTTCATCCGCACAATGACAGAGGCTGTGGCGTGGCGGATGCGGAACTTGGAATACTTGCAGGAGCGGACCGTATTGAGGGTACGCTTTTCGGAAACGGTGAGAGAACAGGAAATGTGGACATTATCACGCTTGCCATGAATATGTTTACACATGGGGTTGACCCGCAACTTGATTTGTCTGACATACCGAGAACAACAGAGATTTACGAGAGACTGACAAGGATGCACGTATACGAGCGTTCACCATATACCGGCAAGCTTGTATTTGCGGCATTTTCCGGCTCGCATCAGGATGCAATTGCAAAGGGAATGAAATTCAGGGAGGATGACCCGCAGCAGATGTGGACGGTGCCGTATCTTCCGCTTAATCCTGAGGATATAGGCAGGAAATATGATGGTGACGTTATAAGAATAAACAGTCAGTCCGGAAAGGGCGGTATCGGTTACATTCTTGAGCAGAAATATGGTTTTGACCTGCCTGCAAAGATGAGGGAAGATTTTGGCTACACTGTCAAGGGTGTGTCCGACCATGAGCATAAGGAACTTTCGCCTAAGGAAATACTTGGCATATTCCAAGATGAGTATGTAAATCACAGTGAGCCCGTAAAGCTTTTGGAATGTCATTATAAGCAGGTGGACGGCATTGATGCGGAGGTGACGATTGAGGTAGATAATGAGAAAAAGGTTTACCATGGACATGGAAACGGAAGGCTTGATGCGGTCAGCAACGCAATTATGAAGCACTTTAACATAAGATTCTCACTTGTAACCTACAAGGAGCATGCGCTTCAGCTTGGTTCAAACTCACAGGCATGTGCCTATGTGGGCATAGAGGTTGAAGGAATTGACAAAATTGTATGGGGTGCAGGTATAAAAACAGATATCGTGGATGCATCGGCATTTGCTCTTATAAGTGCATTAAACAGAACGGGTCGTATGAAAAAGTAAAATTCATTAAAGGTATTTTAGTTGTATTATGGCATTTGATATGTTAAAATATGTCCTAAGGGGTACCGCCAAAGGCGGTGGATACCTTAGGGCGTGGCTTCATGCGAAGCATGGAGTATTAGTGAAATATGTCGTAAGTACACATTTTAAATTATTTGAGGAGGTTACGATATGCTTTTTATAAAAGCTGAAGACTTAAAATACGGCATGCGTTTAGCAAAGCCGATTTACAATAAGACAGGTGTGCTGCTTTATGAGCGTAATACAGGACTTACTATGCAGGGTATAGAGAGTGTGAAGAATTTCGGCCTTCTCGGACTTTATATTCTTGAGCCGGCAGAGCCTGTTCCGCCTATGACAGAGGAGGATTTAGATTTCGAGAGATTCCAGACTATGGCGGTGTTCAGTATACGTGAGGAGCTTGAAAGCCTCATAGCAGGTAGGGAACCGAGAAATTTAAAGCGTCTTTCTCATGCAATCATTACGAATTACGGAAGGCTTGACCATAAGATTTCATTTACTCAGAATCTTAGAAGTACTACGGATTATGTATATAAGCATGTGATAAATACAGCCATACTTTCTGCGCTTATTTCTTCACATGCGGGAATAGGTCCTAACGAGCAGGAAGAACTTGTGCTTGCAGCTCTTGTGCATGATACGGGCAAGCTTCTGCTTCCAAGCAGGGTAAGGGATAAATATGATGATTATGATGCCAATGATATGGTAATGGTAAGAAAATTTCAGGCGGATGGACTTGGTCTTATACGTCCGGAGCTTGGACTTAGCAGCGGAGTGAAGCGTATCGTTGCACAGATGCACCGCATGGAATATGGCAGTGATGACGGCGATGAGGGCAAAATATTTAAAAGTACCAAGATACTTAAGGTTGCAAACCTTTTTGACACTATGACATGTATGAAGCTTAACAGCGAATCCATATCTGAAATTGCGGCTATAAAGCATTTGCTTAAAAATCAGAAGGAATATGGTGAGGAAATCGTTGGGGCACTTATTAAGAGCATAAATATTCTTACACCGGGAGTTTGTATTGAGCTTACTAATAAGGAAAAGGGTCTTGTCATAACTGAAAATACTGATAATATTTTAAGGCCTATGGTGCTTGGATTTACAACAAACAAGATTTATGATTTGAGCAATAACAGCGTATACAAAAAGTATCAGATTGTTGATATTATGAAGACGATGGATAACCGTATTAAGGTTGATCAGGAACGTCTCGAGGAGTACAGAAATAGCGGAGACCGTGCATTTAAAGACCGCCGAAGGGGATAAGGATAAACATGGCACAAAACGTATTTAACGAAAAACAGGATTACCTAATAGGTGCCAGAGATGAGGTCGTAAAACGTGACAGTATGGCGGCAGAGCTTGATAAGATGAGAGCACATCAGAAAAGGCTTACGAAAAATATTGCCGCAGAGGAAAAGTCCATAGCTGACGAAATCGCAGCTACACTTAAAAAGCGTAAGCAGGAAATATCAAATACATATGATGAGAGACTGGACGATAATCGGGCACGCAAGAAAAAGGTATCCTCAAAGCGTGACAAAAAGAAAAACCAAAGAATAAATCAGCGAATCGATAATGAGACAAAGCATATTCATAAAAATACACGTGAGCTTGAGGTAGAGATGAAAACCTTATTTAAGAAAAATAAGGTTCCGTCTTTTTGCTCCACAAAGCTTTACTACGTCATGTTTATGCCTAGAGGAATTGCAGAGGTATTCGGTTTGCTGGGTTGTTTTCTGCTTTTCTTTGCAGGACTTCCGGCAGGTATAACGGCACTTGTAAAAGCTTTTGTCTTAGATGGAAAAAAGAACATAAATGTAGCCTTTTGGTGTGTGCTTATTGCGGCATGTCTTGTTATTTTACAGCTTGTAATTTACTTTGCACTGTACAACACTACCAAGATACGTCATGGTGATGTTATAAAGCAGGGCAGAAACATAAGAGACAAAATGAAGGCTAATGACCGTCAGGCAGATGCCATCAAGAATTCCATAAATAAAGATAAGGACGAAAGTGCATACAATTTAGATGCATATGATGAAAAGCTTGCAAACCTTGATGCTGAGGCTGATACAATAGGAGCAGAAAAACAGGAGGCATTAAGGGCGTTTGAAGCAGATACCAAGCAGCTTATCATAGATGAGATAAATGGAAGACGCCTCCAGACCGTTGAGGATATGAAGGCGGAAAAAAAGGAACTCGAGGAAAAAATTGCCAAGGGCGAAAAGATGTATTCGGATAAGGTTTTGCAGATTACAAATCAGTATGCCTCATATTTGGGTGAGGAGCTTTGCAAAGAGGAGAAACTTAGCAGCCTTATAGCCATTATGGAGGAGGGACAGGCAGCTACTGTTTCCGAAGCAATTAGTCTCTACAAGGGTAAGACGTCAAAGTAATCAATGGAATGCTTTAAGGCGTCTGCTATACAGTTTGCCAGTGTGACAACAGTATAAAGCCTTGTGCTGTGTAAAAGACCAGAGTGATGACTTGAAACATTTACGATACCAGTGATAGATATATCCCCTATCGCTGGTAATTTTTTATTTACACCCTTGCCCGGAAAAATAGGGGTATTGCTGACTGTAATATGTCCTACATGACAGCCCTGCCCTAAGGCAGCATCCACCGCAATTATAAATGGATTTTCAACCTTCATATTTATTTCACTTATTGTTTCCCGTATGTTTAAGGCGTGTACAGGAGTTTCAAGGCAGCCCATTACCTTAATTCTGCTGTCGTAATTTACAAGCTGGTCACCGACAAGAGGGCCAAGGCAGTCACCTGTAGCCCTGTCTGTTCCTATGCAGAGTATAATCGGCGTGTAGTTTGAAATCAGGTCCTCCGGCATAAGCTCTGAAATAAAATCTCCTAATTCTATATGTGAATAGCTATTTAATGTATCAAAATATTGCATTATTGTATTTTCATGAAGAATATTGTTCATAGTTACCTCGGCTTTACTTTGGCCAATGATTATTATTAGCATATGCAGCTATTGTAGACAAATTGAAAAAAATTTAAACAAATGGCCATAAATACATGTTGTCGAAAGAAAAACTAAATATAAAAAACATGCGATTGAAATTAAAGGGTAAGCGACACAATTTGACTATGTAATGGTATGGGACATGCTATTCTCTCTTTATTACACTATGTAGCAAGTAGTTTTAGAGAGAGGTGGAAGGAATGATAGAAATCATCTATGACAAGTCAAAGGAAAAAGCGGAGAAGGAGGAAGAAAGCAGCAGAGCTGTTGCAAACGGTGACATAGACAGCGATGCAAATGAAACCGCCGAAAATATCAAGCTGCCGAAAAATATAAGACAAATAGGAAATCCCTGCGGGAATAAAAGAATTTACATAGAGGATTATGTCGTTACATATCTTAATTATATATCAAGACCGGGAAGCACACATGCAAGGGGAGCTATACTACTTGGAGAAATGAAGCATTCACAGGTGGGTGACATTGTATTCATAAGTGGAGCAGTGGATGCGCAGAATATTGAATTTGATATGGATGAGAGTAAATTTGACCAGGAGGTATGGTCAGGAATATATGCGGAAATAAAAGAAAACTTTCCGGAGCTTTCCGTAGTGGGATGGTTTCTCTCGAGGATGGGTTTTTCCACTGCGGTAAATGAAAAGATAGAGAAAATGCATGTGGAAAATTTTTCAGGGAAAAATAAGGTTTTATATGTAACCGATTCCCTGGAATCGGAGGATGCATTTTATATGTATGAGAAAGGACAGCTTGTAAAGCAAAGGGGATATTATATATATTATGCGCAGAATGAGCCTATGCAGAGCTACATAATAAAGAAGAAAACAGGTATGGAGGAGGAAACGGACACCGAAATACACCGAAAGGATGAGGAGCTTATAAAGCAGTACCGTGAAAAAAATTTCCACGGGAAAGAGCCTAGAAATAATAATATCAGCCTTATATATGTAGCAAGCTCATTTGTCGTGTTGGTTATGCTTGCTATGGGAATAACCGTTATAAGCAATTATGATAAAATGAAGGAAATGGAAATATCCATTAACAGGCTTGAGCTTACTGCGGACGCAAATGAGGATACGGTACAGGTGCTTGCAACTGAGCAGACCGGTAAAAATACTGATTCGGAAGAAACCGTAACAGATGCCGACAAAACGACAGGGGAACAGGCAGATATTAATACGGAAGCCGAGAAACCTACAGTTGCGGAAAACACGGAGGAGGATGTAGTGAAAGAGCAGACTCTTCCTGCAATGACTAATGGAAATCCTACATACTACACGGTAAAGGCGGGAGATACGCTTTCCTCCATAGCTTATGAGGCGTATGGCTCGGTTGTGTATGCTGAGGATATTGCCAAAGCAAACAAAATTGATTTGGAGGATAACATATATGAGGGAGACGAAATATTACTTCCGGCAATTGACGCAAGATAGCATTTAGATGTATACTATTATGGATATGTTTTAGTTTCAAGTGTATATGGTGAATAACATGAAGGATAAAAAAAGTAATAAAACGGACAATATAGTATACATGGGTGGCTCTGAGGAGGCATTGAAAAACAATAAAGAGGCGGCTTACAGGGCACGAAAACAAAAAAGTATAAAGCGGGCAGTCTTTATGCTGGCAATCGTTATTGCGGCAGTCTGTGTTATTGTTCTGTTAAACAGGGAATACCACGGCTATAAGGTTCAGGAAAGAAATGAAACTCAGTATGAGAATACTGCGGGGTATGTTCAGTTTTGTGGTAATCTGCTTAAATATACGCCTGATGGAGTGTCATATATTGATGCAAACGGAAATGTGGTGTGGACAGCTGGTGTAAATATGAAAATGCCTATGGCTGTAACAAGTGGAAATTATGCTGCGGTTGCGGATATGAGTGGCAATGAGGTTTACATTTTCAATGAGGAGGGACAGGTCAGCAGCCTTACCATGCCATACACTATCTGTGATGTGGATGTTGCCAATCAGGGTGCCTTTGCCGTTGTTTTAGAAAGCGAAAAAACAAATTATGTGAATATTTACGATAAAAACGGTGATAGTATATATGAAATGCAGACGACCATAGGAAAGAGCGGTTATCCTCTTGATATAACCATTTCCAATGACGGTCAGAAATTATTTACAAGTTATATAAATGTAAGCTCCGGCACTGTTCAGAATAATCTTGCCGCATATAACCTGGGGGATGTAGGGCAGAATGCCAACGCCGACAGAATGGTGGGTGGTTACAAGCTTGACGGACAGGTAGTACCTAAGGTACAGTTTATCAGCAACGATACCATGGCCGCATTTGGAACAAACAGTATAATCATATATTCCATGAAGGAAAAACCCAATGAAAAGGCAGAAATTGAATTTGAGGGTGAAATAAGGAGTATTTTTTATAGTGAGGATTACATAGGCTTTGTTCAGGAGGAAAAATCAGATGATGGGGAATCAAGCTATGTGATGAAAGTGTATGATACAAAGGGAAACAAAAAATTTACGAAAAAGATTGAATTTAGTTATGACAATATATATGCCGCCGAAAAGGAGATAATTGTAACGGGCGGTGCAAGCTGTAAAATTATAAGAACAAACGGAAGTATAAAATTTGACGGAAAATTATCAGGAAAAATTTTAAGTATGGTTCCAAGCGGAAAGAAGCTTAGCTATGTTGTTGTATATGATGATGCTACGGAAATCATAAAATTAAAATCGGATAAGCCTTCAGAACAAGAGTAAAGGTTAAATGTGGAGCAAAAGATGAATTATCTCGCTGCTATCGTAGGAATTATTTTTATAGTATGTATATTTATAGGATACAAACATGGACTGTTCAGGTCAGCACTTAAGCTTGTGCTGCTTGTACTGTCCTTGTTTTTGTCATATTTCCTTTCTCCTATGCTTGCTGATGGGATTATAAAGTATACAAATGTTGATGAATATTTCAAAGCAAAAGCATACTCTGTCATAGAAAAAACGATGAAGGAAAATGTTGAGGAAAATTTGAAAAATGAACTTGGGGTAGCTTCTGAAGATGTGGTGGAGGAGGTTACCAATGAAGCTATGAAGGTAGACCCTGCAAAGGTGCAGCAGGTAAATATAATAAATAAAATGAGGGTGCCCGAATTTATAAAAACTGCTCTTATGGACAATAACCATGATGATACAAGAAAAAGCTTGGGAGTAACCAGCTTTTACGAATACATTTCCACATATATAAGTTACATGATTATAAATGCAATGGCATTTGTGCTGGACTTTGCATTCCTTATTATTATTTTTGCAATTGTAAGTATTATATCAGCGGTGGCTGTGCAGATTCCTATAATTGGCGGCATAAACCGATTAGGTGGAATGCTGTTTGGTTTTTTTGAGGCGCTTTTTATAGTGTGGATATGCTTTGTGCTTATGGCAATAATCTCTGGTACTCAAATGGGAAACTGGTTCTTTTCACAGATTGATGACAGCAGAATACTTACTATATTATATGAAAAAAATGTATTTATGAAGGTGGTAACGGGGCTTAATAAATTATTGTAATTTTTATTCCATTTTTTTACCAAAAAACTGTTGACATTCAAAAATCACTGTGCTATTATCAAATAGCTGTCGCAAGGACAGCATGAAGAAAGCCTTAAAATGAATACCGCAGGGATTTATTTTTTTGACTTTTATAGAGTTCATATGACAACTTAATAACATGTTAACCCTGAAGATTCTTAAAAAGAAAATTCAAGAACAGAAACACAAAACAGTAAAACAGGGAAAGTTATAAGCTGGAGTTTATGACTGGCCCCGGATTAAACTGAAGTAAGAAACCGGAAACGGTTTTTAAC
>JAAVIA010000001.1 GCA_014799405.1 Lachnospiraceae bacterium | reverse complement strand
ATCTCCAATGTCAACCAGTTTTGCTTCATGTCTGCCGTCATGTTTTTTATTGCATCAGGTTTAATGATTCTCCCCATGATTCCCCTCCTCATTATGGCGATGTGACACCGCATTTTATGTTTAAAATATAATATTTTTAAATAAAACATTCAACATTTTCTGCATGAACGACACGTTTTTTGCATGAACGACACGTTTTTGAATTTTTTAACAAAACAAAAAAGGAGCGTCTGCACCGAACTATGTCCTGCTGCAACAGCTCCTTTTTCATGTTATTTCTATATTTATTACTTTTTACCCAACATAAGACGTACTACGGAACGCTTAAGAGCAAGCTCTGCCCTATTTGTATCCTGTGATGAATCCTTGATACGGCGTTCGGCTCTTATACGTGCTTCCTCCGCCCTGTTAATATCAATTTCATCAGGCCACTCAACGCACTCAGCTAAAATTGTTATACTATCGCCAAGTATTTGAACAAAGCCGGAATGGAGTGCGGCGCTCTTTTCATTGCCTTCCTCATCAACAAGCTTAAGAACACCGGGCTCTATAACTGCCGTCATTGGAATGTGCCTTGGATATATTCCGAGAATGCCCTCTGTTGTATTAAACTCGATAAATGACACCTGCCCATCATAAAAGGTTCTTTGAGGGTCAATTACCTTAACTTCCATCGTCTTATCTGCCATACAAAATCTCCCTACAACATTTACTTGCACTTAGCAACAACGTCCTCAATACTTCCTACATTTAAGAAATATCCTTCCGGAACGTCATCATGCTTGCCCTCAAGTATCTCCTTAAAGCTCTGTATAGTTTCAGCAACAGGCACATACTTGCCCGGAAGACCCGTAAACTGCTCTGCAACGTGGAAAGGCTGTGAAAGGAATCTCTGAACCTTTCTTGCTCTTGCAACAACAAGCTTATCCTCCTCAGAAAGCTCATCCATACCGAGGATTGCTATAATATCCTGAAGCTCCTTGTACTTCTGAAGTATCTCCTGAACACCTCTGGCAACCTTATAATGTTCCTCTCCCACGATACGAGGGTCAAGTATTCTTGAGGTTGACTCAAGAGGGTCAACAGCAGGATATATACCAAGCTCAACAATTGAACGGGAAAGAACCGTTGTTGCATCAAGGTGTGCAAAGGTTGTAGCCGGTGCAGGGTCAGTAAGGTCATCTGCCGGAACATATACAGCCTGTACGGATGTAATGGAACCGTTCTTTGTTGATGTAATTCTCTCCTGAAGTGTACCCATCTCAGTCTGAAGCGTTGGCTGATAACCAACGGCTGAAGGCACACGGCCAAGCAATGCTGAAACCTCAGAACCTGCCTGTGTAAAACGGAATATATTGTCAATGAACAAAAGTACGTCCTTGCCGACCTTATCACGGAAATACTCTGCCATTGTCAGTCCTGTAAGTCCAACTCTCATTCTTGCTCCAGGCGGCTCATTCATCTGTCCGAATACCATTGTTGTCTTATTGATAACGCCTGACTCTATCATTTCATAGTAGAGGTCATTACCCTCTCTTGTTCTCTCTCCAACGCCGGTAAACACGGAATATCCACCATGCTCTGTTGCTATATTTGTAATAAGCTCCTGAATAAGAACTGTCTTACCAACTCCGGCTCCTCCGAAAAGACCGATTTTACCACCCTTCTGATAAGGGCAGAGCAAATCAACGACCTTTATACCAGTTTCAAGAATTTCAGTTTCCGTTGACTGATCTGAAAACTGCGGAGCTTTTCTGTGAATCGGAAGATAAGTATCTACCTCAGGCGCCGGTTTATCATCAATAGGCTGACCAAGTACATTGAACATACGTCCAAGTGTAGCTTCGCCTACAGGAACTGTAATAGGTGCACCTGTACCTACGGCTTCCATGCCTCTTACAAGACCGTCTGTAGGACCCATTGCTATACATCTTACAGTTTCATCACCAAGATGCTGTGATACCTCCGCATAAAGGGTAGTACCACTGTTAGTTGCTATCGTTATGGCATCATAAATCTCAGGAAGCTTTCCCTCCGGAAATTTAATGTCAATGACAGCGCCTATAATCTGGGTAATTTTACCTACGTTTGTATCTGCCATTTCTAATCTCCTTACTTATAATAATTTAACTTATAGCATCTGCTCCTGCAATTATCTCAGTAAGCTCCTGAGTAATTGCGCCCTGTCTTGCCCTGTTATACTTAAGTGACAAGCTTGCTATCATGTCCTCAGCATTGTTTGTAGCTGAATCCATTGCCTGCATACGGGCTCCGTTTTCACTTGCAACTGACTCAAGGAACGCTCCAAAAATTATGTTTGACATATACTTTGGAATAATCATGTCAAGTACTTCCTCAGGAGTAGGTTCAAAATTCATGAGAAGCTTTGAATCTGCATCCCCATCCTTTTTTACAAACTCATCCTCCGATAAAGGAAGCAGCTTAACAAGCTTTGGCTCCTGTGTAACTGTATTCTTAAAGTTTGTATAGGCAATATAAATCTCACCTATCTCGCCCTTTGAATACTGTGTCAAAAGCTCCTTGCTCATATTAGTCGCATCTGAAAACAGCGGTTCATTTATAACCTCTGAAAAATCCTTATACACTGAGTAGCCTTTACGGGTAAGTCCCTCTATACCTTTTCTTCCCACTGCATATACATAGGTATCCTCCTGTGGGAAATCAGCTCCTGCAACCATTTTTACAATGTTGCTGTTGTAGCCTCCTGCAAGACCTCTGTTTGAGGTAATGACAATAACCGCCTTTTTCTTACAGTCACTTTCCTTAAGGTACTCATGGTCAACATTTTTCGTCATGGCAAGTATAGAGCAGATGGTGTCGTAGAGCATATTGAAATACGGCTTATTGCTCTCAGCCTTTCCTCTGGCCTTTTGCAGCTTTACCGTTGCAACAAGCTTCATGGCCTTTGTAATCTGCTGGGTGCTCTGGACACTTTCCTTACGTCTCTTTATGTCTCTCATTGATGCCAAGACTTATCACCTCACTTATACATATTGCTATGACTAAAATGTCTCTTTAAATTCCTCAATGGCTTTCACAAGTTTCTCCTCAATATCCTCAGTAAGCTTTTTCTCTTTCTTAATTCCCTCGAATATTTCAGGATACTTTGTGGATATGTGCTCAAAAAGTCCATCCTCAAACTCAAGCACTCTGTCAACATCTATATCAAGAAGATATTTCTTGGTAGCTGCATATATAATTACAACCTGCTTCTCAACTGCCATAGGCTTATACTGTGGCTGCTTCAGCATTTCCTTTATACGCTCACCCTGTGCAAGCCTCTCCTTAGTGTCAGCGTCAAGCTCTGAGCCAAACTGCGAGAATGCTGCAAGCTCTCTGTACTGTGCAAGCTCAACACGGATAGGTGAAGCAAGCTTCTTCATTGCGCCAATCTGTGCGGCGCCTCCTACTCTTGATACGGAAAGACCTGCATTTACAGCCGGTCTGAAGCCTGAGTTAAACATCTCAGTTTCAAGGTAAATCTGTCCGTCAGTAATTGATATTACGTTTGTAGGAATGTATGCAGATACATCTCCTGCCTGTGTCTCAATAATAGGAAGTGCTGTAAGTGAGCCTCCTCCCAACTCATCAGAAAGCTTTGCAGCTCTCTCCAAAAGTCTTGAGTGCAGATAGAATACGTCACCAGGGAATGCCTCACGTCCTGGTGGTCTTCTCAGGAGCAGTGAAAGTGTACGGTAAGCAGTAGCATGCTTGCTAAGGTCATCATACACAACAAGTACATCCTTGCCTGCCTCCATCCATTCCTCACCGATTGCACATCCTGAATACGGTGCAATATACTGGAGCGGTGCAAGCTCGCTTGCCGTTGAGGCAACGATTGTAGTGTACTCCATGGCACCATATTCTGTAAGNGTCTTTACAATGTTTGCAACTGTGGATGCCTTCTGACCTATGGCTACATAAATACAGTTTACACCCTGCCCTTTTTGGTTAATGATTGTATCAATGGCGATTGCAGTTTTACCTGTCTGCCTGTCGCCTATAATAAGCTCTCTCTGTCCCCTTCCGATTGGAACCATGGCATCAATAGCCTTGATACCTGTCTGGAGAGGAGTATCAACAGATTTACGGGCAATAACACCTGATGCCACTCTCTCAATCTGTCTTGTCTTTGTTGTTTCTATAGGACCCTTGCCATCTATAGGCTGTCCTAATGCATTTACTACACGTCCGAGCATTGCATCGCCAACCGGCACCTCAACAACTCTTCCTGTAGTTTTTACTATGTCACCCTCGTTGATGTTCTTTGCATCTCCGAGAAGAACGGCACCTACATTATCTTCCTCAAGGTTAAGTATCATTCCGTATACATCACCAGGGAACAGAAGGAGCTCGCCCTGCATAGCATTTTCAAGACCATGAATACGTGCTATACCATCGGCAACCTGGATTACAGTTCCAACGTCCGATGTGTCAAGCTGAAGCTTATAATTTTTTATCTGTTCTTTAATAACAGCACTTATTTCCTCAGGTTTTAAATTCATGGACAAAAAAACACCTTCTTTCATCCTAAAATATTTTTTGCTGTCAGCATATTGTCAGTCACATAAATAAAAACGTATTTATGCAAGTGACTTTGCCAAGTTCTCAATCTTTGTTTTAATACTGCTGTCAACGACTCTGTCATCAATTCTTATTACAAGCCCGCCTATCAGGGAGCTGTCAACAAAGTAGCTTGTCTCCATAGTGTCAAAAGCAGTCGTTTCAATTAAACGTTTTTCGATGCTGCCCTTTTGCTCATCTGAAAGAGGGGCTGCGCTTGTAACCGCCGCAACACCGATATTTTTTTCTTTTTTTACCAGCTTGATAAAATACTCAAGCACCTGTATGAGATCTGCTGCATGGTCCTTGTCAACAACCATTGCAATAAGTCCCGTAAGCTCATCTGACACCTTGCCTTCAAAGGTTCCGCTTACAACCTTTTTCTTCTCATCCTTATTAATGTGGGGATGNGAAAGAAGCTTTATAAGCTCACCGTTTTCCTTCAAAATGTCTATAAGTGCCAAAACCTCATCATACAGAGCATCAAGCTTATTTTCCTCAAGCGCAAGCTCAAAAAGTGCATTTCCATAGGTTGTATCTACTTGTTTAGCCATGTATCATCACCCATTTCCTTTAAGGTTTCATCAATGAGCGCCGCCTGCTTACTGTCATCCATTGANCCGGCTACAAACTTTCCTGCCATAACCGTTGCCACATTGATGATTTCCTGCTTAACCTCATCCTTAACCTTGCTCTTTTCTAACTCCGCCTCCTGATTTGCCCTTGAAATGATTCTTGCTGCCTCAGCATTTGCATCAGCGATAATGTTTTCCTCATTCTTAACGGCTTTTTTCCTTGCTGCGGAAAGAATTTCACTCGCCTCGTCATCCGCCTTTTTAATCTTGGCATCATACTCAGCTTTCAGCTTTGCTGCTTCCGCCCTGTCGCTTGCCGCACTTTCCACATCATTCTTTATTTTTTCCCGTCTCTCCTCAAGCACCTTTCTTACAGGGTCTATCAGAATATATGACAAGAATATAAAAAGTAGGAAAACCGCAAAGCCCTGTATCAGAATATCAAATAAGAGCTGCCAGTCCAGTCCGAATACACGTCCGTCACTTTCTGCAAGTAAAGCAACATNTGCTCTGCTTATAATGCTTAAATAACCTGTCACGGTTAATCCTCCTTTCGGTTAAAATATAACTTCGTGGGCCCTTGCTTCGTGGGTCTATTTACCGAAAGGCTTAAGGAACATAAGCAAAAGTGCAACTACGAGTCCGTAAAGACCTGTTGTCTCTGCAACAGCCTGTCCAAGAAGCATAGTTGACATGATATCACCCTTTGCTCCCGGATTACGTCCAACTGCTGATGCACCGTAACCTGCTGCAATTCCCTGACCGATACCAGGACCGATACCTGCGATAACTGCAAGACCTGCTCCTATTGCTGAGCAAGCGCCAATTAATCCTTCAATTTCTATCTTCATTTTTCATTCCTCCATTTTTTATATTTTTGCCCCTTTCGGGGTTTTAATCAAAATTTTGCTTTGCCTCTTAGGCAGTGTCAACATTTCGTTTGTCGGCTACAAATACCATTGTCAGCATACAGAATACATATGCCTGTATCGCACCTGAGAATAAATCAAAGTATACGTGTAATGCCGATGGTATACCGAANTTGAGAAATACTGGTATAAGACCATAATACAGCGCCATCATAACCGTTCCTGCGAGAATATTTCCGTATAGACGAAGTGAAAGTGAAACAGGAGTTGCCAATTCACTGATTACGTTTATAGGGAAAAACAGAAATATCGGTTCAAACAAGCCTTTAACCGCACCCCATTTTTGATATCGTACAGCTGCATACTGTATCATCACAAATGTTATGAGCGCAATACAAAGTGTTGTTCCGTAATCTGCCGTAGGTGGTCTAAGCCCAAATAATCCTGATATATTTGACAAGAAAACAAATATAAACAGCGTACCGACATAATTGATGTATTTTTTGCCCGACTTTCCCATTGAACTGTCAACAAAATTAAGCANCGTGTTTATGACAAGCTCTGTTCCTGTAGCAAAAAGACTGGGGTTATCCGTCTTTTTAAGGACGCTTTTCCTTGCCGCTATTGCCAGCAGTATAATGGTGACAAATACAATCAAGGTACATACATGGGTTGTGGTAATATAAACTGTATGACCAAAGAAATCAATCGGATAAAGCTCATGTATAAAGAAATCTATGTTTGATTCCTCTGTCATGTGTATCAGACCGGTTCCAGTGGCTACACCACTTATCATATACTCACCCTCCTTCTATGTTATTTTGTTACTATATATACAAGAGCGCTTGCTCTACATATATCTGTCTTTATATTTTTCTGTGTATTTTTTGAAATATTTTTTTATAAGCTCATCCTCGTACTCATCGTCATCTATATTATGACCTTCTGTGCCTGCGTCAAGCTCTTTGACTGCCCTTGCAGTAATTTCTTTTCCTGTCATTTCCATATTGTCATTTGACGCTTCCTTTTCGTCCGAAGCTGTGTCCTCCGGAATCTCCACTGCAACGTCCCCTGTGATTTTTCTTACAAGGGGATTAATGAAAGCTGACACTTTAAGTCCAAGAAGACCCACGGTAACTCCCACAAAGGATACCCATCCCACCATTATGCTCGCAGCCATAAGTACAAGACATATTCCAAGTCTTATCATGCTTCTTATCGTTACAAAGCTCTTTGCCTTGCCCGTTTCAAGCTCAAGCGCCCTGTCAAGCACATCATACATGTTGTATGCAATAAAACACGCAGCCGCACATCCAACTAAAAGTGATATAATAAAAAGCCATATGGGTCGCATAAATATGATGCCAAGTACTCCGAACACCATAAAATATATGCCGATTCCTATATAAAGTTGCATTAAAACTTTTCGTGCAGCCACCTCATCCACAACTCTCTCATTTTTCAAGATACTTTTTTATAAGAATATACACAGACCTTACGCCTGCAATAACTCCAATTACAATAAACCAACCAACAAGATTTTTTCCAAGCCATTTTCCAAGAAAATAACCAATGGCTATACTCATAAAAATCGTGGTAAGCATTGTAAATCCTATCTGCGTGATGAGAAACAGCATTTTCCAAACCTGGTTATCATTCTTTTTCATAGACAAATTTCCCCACTATTCACCCACAGATAAAAGATATTATATATGATATTGGTATATTTTTCAATAAAATTAATTCCAAAATGTTCATATTTTGTACATAAATACCATAGTGCGCTATCATTGTATTGTTCCCCATATTTTTAGGTTGTTATACTTATTTTATACATTGGTGCATTTTGTCTTGTAAATTCATTTGAATATATCTATAATATATCATGAAAATTTTGGCAAGGAGCTCAGCCATGAACGAAAATACAAACACAATCATTATGAATTGTGATGAAAAAGGGGCAATTTCAAAAGCGGCTGTCATTCTTAGAAAAGGCGGTCTTGTGGCTTTTCCAACCGAAACGGTATATGGTCTCGGGGCGGATGCGTTAAACCCCGAAGCTTCAAATAAAATATACGCAGCAAAAGGGCGTCCAAGCGACAATCCTCTCATTGTTCATATTGCTGATACTTATGCAGTATACAAGCTCGCATCCCATGTTCCCAAAAAAGCTGTTATGCTTATGGAGGCCTTTTGGCCGGGTCCCCTTACAATAATACTTCCTAAAAAAGATATTGTTCCAAGCGAGACCACAGGCGGGCTTGACACTGTTGCAATACGCATGCCCTCACATCCTGCTGCACTTGACATGATTAGGCAGTCCGAGCTTTACATAGCCGCACCAAGCGCAAATATCTCGGGAAGACCATCCCCAACCACAGCGGACCATGTAATAAGCGACATGGAGGGCAGGGTTGACATGATACTTGACGGTGGTGCAGTAGGTATAGGCATAGAATCCACCATTGTTGACATGACAGGTGATGTGCCCGTCATTTTAAGACCCGGCTTTATAACAAAAGCCATGCTTGAAAATATAGTCGGCGCTGTTACCGTGGACAAAGGACTTACAGACAATATCCCGAACATAAAGCCCAAAGCCCCCGGCATGAAATATACACATTACGCTCCAAAGGGTAAGCTTACCATTGTAGAAATTTCCGATGACACAGGGGCGTTCAGCTATATAACACGGCTTTCAGTTGCAAAAAAAATAAACGACCTTATATCAGAAAAAAAACAGCAGGGTTTTAAGACTGCCGTTATAGCCTCCTCCAAAAATGCACATTTATACAATTGCGAAAATATTTTAATAGCGGGTGAAGCAGAAAACGGCGAAACCATAGCCGCAAAGCTGTATGGTGTTTTGCGTGAATGTGATGACATTGGGGCAGACTACATTTACAGTGAGGCATTTAATCACGGAAAGCTTGGTGACGCCATAATGAACAGACTGCTTAAAGCGGCAGGGCAGAGAGTGATAAAGGTTTAGGTTGAAGGAGGATAAATTATATATGATAGCAATCGGATGTGACCACGGTGGATATGAATTAAAAAAGGAAATTATGAAACACCTTAAGGAAAGAGGAATCCCATTTAAGGATATGGGCTGTGACAGCACAGCGTCATGCGATTATCCCGTTTATGCAAAGGCAGTTGCCGAGGAGGTTGCAGGCGGAAATTGCGAGCTGGGAATACTCATATGTGGAACGGGCATAGGAATGTCAATGGCGGCAAATAAGGTTTCTGGCATACGTGCAGCCGTCTGCTCAGACTGCTTTTCCGCAAAGGCAACAAAGGAACATAACAACGCAAATGTCCTTTGTCTTGGAGCAAGAACGCTTGGCACGGGACTTGCGCTTATGCTGGTGGACACTTTTATAGACACACCTTTTTCCGAGGATGAAAGACATATTAAAAGAATCGGCATGTTTTCTTAGAAGGAGTTACCCATGAAAATATTATTTTGCAGATGGAAAAGCATATGTGAAATCGGAATAACAAATGCAATCAAGCGTCTTGGATATGATTTGATTACATTTGACAAGACGCCCTTAAGCTCTGATTATGATACGGACTATCTGCGTGAGCTTGCAGACTTAATCAAGGCTGCCCCCGACATTGACTGTGTTTTTTCAATAAACTTTCAGCCAATTATTGCGAGAGGATGTAAGGTCTTTAAAATACCCTACATTTCATGGACCGTAGACTGCCCAAGCTTTATGTTATATTCAGAAACAATTTCCCTGCCTACAAACCGCATATTCCTTTTGGACAGGATGCAGACGGAAAAATTTTTACCCCTTAATCCCGACAATATTTTTCATATGCCTATGGGCTGTGACATTCCTACATGGGACAGCATAAAGGTCACTCCCCAGGAGCATAAAATGTACGACTGCGACATTTCCTTTGTAGGCTCGCTTTATTCAGAAAAGTGCAAATATAACTTTATAGAAAAGGATTTACCGGATTACATTCGTGGATATGTGGACGGATTAATAAATGCACAGCTAAACGTATACGGCTACAATTTTATCGAGGATTCATTAACAGATGAATTTGCAATAGAATTCAAGAAATATGCTGACTGGCAGAAGCTGGGTGAGGATTACACAGAGGATATCAAGGGTATAATTGCNGACACATACATAGGCTACAAATGCACGGAACAGGAGCGTATCCGCACCCTTACCGCCATAAGTGAAAACTTTGACATGGATTTATGGACCTTAAGCGATACATCCATGATACCGAAAATACACAACCGTGGCGGTGCAGATTCCAATACCATGATGCCGCAGATAATAAAATGCAGTAAAATAAATCTCAATATGACTAACCGCCCAATCAAAACCGGACTTCCCCTTAGAATATTCGACCTTATGGGAGCAGGCGGCTTTGTTATATCCAATTATCAGGCTGAAATTCCTGAACATTTTATCCCNNANGAGGATATTGTACTCTATGACAATATCCCTGATTTACNTGACAAAATTGACTATTACCTTAAACATGATGATGAAAGATGTCNGATTGCAAAAAATGGACATGCTAAAGTAACAAAATTTCACAGTTACGATGTAAGGTTGCAGGAAATGTTTCGTATATGTGGGTTAATATAAGNANCGTTCTTTTTCATATAGCCATTATNCTTTTTGCCACATACTCTATTTCCTGCTGTGTAATCTGCGTACTGCATGGAATATTAAGCACGCACCTGCTATATTTTTCTGCNTTTTCAANCTTATATGTAACAGCTTCCCTGTANGGCTTTTGCTTGTGTATCAGNCCCCAAATTGCCCTTGTCTGAATATTTTCTTTATGAAGCTTCTCTATCATTTCCCGAAGTGTAATTCCTAATTCGCAGGGTTTAAGCTCCAAAGANTAAAACCAATGATTTGAGNTTGTTCCACTTCGNAATTTCATAAGCCTNCCCTTNTTATATTCAGCAAACAATTCNGCATAAAGCTCATAATTTNCCTGCTTCCTTCTCACAAATTCTCCAAGCATCTCCATTTGTGCAACACCGAGNGCCGCCTGTACATTTGTCATNCGGTAATTATATCCNACNTCATCATGTACATAAAAAACCGGNTCAGATTTTGCCTGTGTTGAAATATATCGGATATGCTCAAGCTCAGACTGATTTTTTCCAACAACGGCNCCACCACCGCCCGTGGTAATAATTTTATTTCCGTTAAAGGAGTATACACCAAAATCACCGATTGTTCCCGCATACTTTCCCGCATATTTTCCTTCCGTATAACAGCTTCCCAAGGCNTCGGTCGCATCCTCCACAACCCTNAACCTATATTTTTCTGCAATCTCCATGATTGCTTCCATATCCGCCATATTTCCAAATACATGAACAACGACTATCGCCTTTATACATTTTTTATCAGCCTTATGTATAAGCGCATTTCCATCCCANATACATTCNTCTTCGCAAAANGCTTTAAGCTTAACAGGGTCCATACACAGGCTTTCATCACAATCCATAAAAANCGGGTCNGCAAACTGATAGCGNACAGGATTAACTGCCGCAATAAANGTNAGNGTNGGCACAATTACCATATCCCCCGGCANNACACCCGATTCAATAAGTGCAAGATGAATACCTGATGTTCCGCTTTGACATGCAACTGCGGTGTTAGTNCCAACGTACTCAGCAAGCATTTCCTCAAGCTTGGTAATATATGCGCCTCCNGTGGANACCCAGCCCTGACTGATGGCATCATCCACATATTTTCTTTCATTTCCCTCAAAATTAGGAATTGATAATGGTATAAAATTCATGACAGACTTTCCTCCTGCTTTATTTCCCAGTGAATTAAAAATGTAAGTGCCGCACGAAGTGCAATGATTCCTGCAACAATGGCAATCTCTTTCCACTCACGCACAACTACAGTTCTTAAAATTTCACTTCCCAGCTTAAATTCCAAGCCCATGGCAAAGCCCTTTGCAAGATAAATTCTTGTGTCCGGNCTTCGCCCTATACACTTATATAAGCTTACAACACAAGTGATAATAATAACACCTACACCCACAAATTCAAATAGCAGTATTCCAATTTCAACAATATATTCTAAAAAAGTATTTAAATATTCCAAGACATGTCAATCCTTTCAGCCCATGGCTTAATATTGTAANACCACATACTATACTATTGACATTTTTTCTCCTTTTAAATCTGTGACACCCTTCTCATTTTAAAATATATCATCAGCCGAACCGTCGGGAGAGCTCTTCCTTAAGGTATTCATATCTCAGACGTTTTTCTTCCTTGGCAAAATGAATTTCCCGAAACTGTTCCGGATTTTCACTATAGTCAAGCACTTCATCTCCAAACTGCTCACTTGTCAAATCAAAGACGCGGTCATTCACCACATTATAACAATGATAATTTCCTCCCGGTCTTAATATGCCGAAAACTTTTCCGCCAAAAATATCCTGTGCCAGAAATGCAGTTATGGAGCATTGTCCCAATGTCTTATTTGCACTGTTCCATTCATCCCGCATTCTCGGTGCACACGTTTCGACACACCATATTTCTGACAACGCATCATATAAATCCAAGGGTGTTTTGATTTTACAGTAGACTTCACTTATTGACGGCACATCCGCCTGCTCCCATCCGTAAAAATGATATTTCTTTTTTTCTTCCATATGTTTTCCTCTGCTATTTCCTGGAGTATCTGTTTTGATACCCTTCATGCTCAAGTATCATATCATCCCCATCAAATGAAACATCAAAAGAATATGACATTCCGTCATTACTTTCGAATTTAATGGTTTTTCCATCATATGTATATGTGCCTGACGAATTTGAATTAACCGGGAAATCACCGGTAGTATATACCTGCTCCGTATATGTACCATCCGATTTTATTGTGTATATTGTAGTCATATCACCATTAACTTTTTGCCATGTATTACACACTTTTGCCAATTCTTCCGGGCTTACCCCACCTTTTTTTGAACCACATCCACACAACAAGCATAAACACAATACAACAAACAAATATATTCTTTTCTTCAACATCTTATCCCCCATATTTCTAAACATTAATAGCCGCCTGAACAGCTAAATCCAAATCTTCAAATACCTTTATTATCTCTTTGAACTGCTCTGCCATTTTATTATCATCCCCTGAAGAAATAGCTTCACTTAATGAACTGACAGCCTTATTAAAGTTATCCTTATCAACCCTTGTTTCACCNTCATTTAAAACCTCCATTGTTGAATTAACAATCTGGATTTCCCAATTAAGGGAGTCGATAACCGTCTTCAAAAGCTTGTCNGTATCCTCTAATCGGTTACCTGACAGTTCATTTACAAGTGATTTCATATTACCAACTAACTTGCTATTGAACTCCTCCAATACCTTTAAAGCCTCTACCTGCTCGTTTCTGCTATTTTCCATAACTTCATCCTCCATAATTTTAAATTTTCATTGATGCAGTATCGCACTAAGAATATTTACATCTTATCCCAATATTCTTAGTACGACACCCCCCATCAAATTACATTTTACTATCAAGAGATTTTCCCGCCTCTATGTGTTTAAACTCAGGAAGGTATGCTTCCAGTAAGCCTACTATATCTTCCTTCNTAACTTTATCTGTNGAAAAAGCATTCGTCAAATCCAAATACAGCTTTTCAATTTTCTGTTTTTCAGGAATTTCTTTCTCCATCACTACTCCAAGAGAACGGAACCTATCCATATCAACAGTTTCCACATCTGTAAAAAACTCCTCGTAAGGTTTCTCTCCNGANGTNTCTGACANTGAAAANTGTACCGGATACATNTTACTGCCACTCTTTAAATCTNNNGCNTTNTTAATTGCNTCTGCATCAGAATTACATTTAAGCACATCAAANCCATGCTCCTGTAAAAGCTTTTCCGCAATAACATCAAATGTCATCATCTGNTCATCNTTAAGCTTCGGAAAGAAAATCTCNCGATTGCTTCCAAGCATACAGGCCAGCATACAGATCTGTCCACTCTCCTCGAGCGAAACAAAATACCGCCTTACATCATAAGGTGCACTTAGCGGCTGAAGCTTGGAAATACGCGCTAAAAATCCTGCTGGAAGGGAACCGTTNGAAAANGCTACATTTGCAAATCTTGCAGTCTTAACCGGAAACTTATCCGAATAGCCAAAAATAACATCCTCCATAATTCTCTTGCTCGCCCCCATAATGTTTACGGGATTGGCAGCCTTATCCGTAGATACACAGAAATATTCCTCCGGCGGGAACTCCGTCAATAAATCAAGCAGTTTTTTTGCATGCAGAACATTATTTTGGAGCATTGCCTCAATAGAGTAAATATCCTTTTCAGAACGCACATGCTTATGNGCNGAAAAATTTGCCACTATNTCAAANCCACCACGGGCCCTGAACATTTTTTCAAANACCGCAGACNCAAAATCCATTGGGTANGGTATGTAATCATCNGGNACAAACATTCCTTCCATGGAACGNAAGTCCCTTGTCAGCTCTGCCAGNCCGTTTTCATTTATATCAACAACNATCAANGTTCTTGGCTTATAAGGTAGCACAGCCTTCACAAAGGAGCTTCCGATACTTCCTGCTCCNCCGATAACCAGCACAGACTTACCCNCTATTTTTTTTGTAAGTTCATCCTTATTTGCTTTCATATCATCTTCGAATAGGCTTGCCTTACGTTTTATAACATGTTCGGAAACAAACCTGCTTAAATCAAACATTTATTAGTGCCTCCTTATTTATCTGTTGAATACCACTCGGTTAACTCTCTGCGACCCTCAGATACAAAGTCGTATTTGCTCATATGCTATTATATTATCATTTCCCACTTCTTTTATCAACGACATAAGATTCTTTTTAAAACCCAACCATATCAAGCATCTGTTTNNCACGNATATCGTATGTATGATATTCNAGAACCTTTTTATGTCCNTTTNCTGCAATTTCCATACGNTCATCATCGTGNGNCAGATAATAATNAATTTTNTNNANTAANTCAGGNATACTTTCATANACAACAACNTCCTTNNCCAATCGTNAAATANTCNGGTATTTCNGTCTGATAATTTGCAATAACAAANCCACCTGCACACATAATTTCAAAAAGCCTGAGTGTCATNCCNGACTTAAAGGTTTTACTTGCAATTTCCAGGTTTATTTTGCTGCATTTATATATTTTAGGGAGCATAGTATTAGAATCTGCAATACCACGATTGTTAATATGCGGAAGCATGGATGTATCACTTGTGGTATACAAATCAGTGTTAAAATGGTGGCTTACTGCATCTAATGTTGCAATACGGTCAAGCATGGTGCATCGATATCCAAAATAATAATCTGCAATTACGCTCCGTGCATCATCCATGTAATCAGGCGGGAGTTGCCACTCCATGTGTTTTTTGAACTCCTCTATAAATGACTCATCCAACGAGTTCTCCATGAAATTATAACCATATACGTTTAGCTGTGCATTTATTATACCGTCAACATATCCCATGAGATACGGTGGCAGACTCTCACTTATCCTTTCGTGCGTCCCCTTTTCCGAATAAAGTGAGCCTACAAATGAAACGTCACAGCCATATTGTTCGTAATCCCCATCTGATATGATGTTATTTGCAAAACGAACCGGGTCACATGAACCCGGAAGGTAATATATATTCGTTTGCGGATATACATTTTTAAATCGTTCCGCATGCATTTTATCAAAGAAAAATGTATGATTATTTGGATCCCCAAACGTATTGGAGTATAGCGAATAACATGGGCAGTCACAGAGCCATGACAAATACGGTATATTGAGAAATTTGCATGCTCTTGAAATGATAGGAATAAAATTGATTGACAGGACAAAAGAAACATTTTCATTTGCCCTGACAAAGCTGACAAGTTTTTTCAAATAATCCGTGTCATAGTCCTTTTCAACAAATTCCTGTTCAAAAGGTATAACTTCATGCCCAAGGCGCCTGAATGCCTCGGTAAATTTTTCCTCCATCATATTGCCCCAGTAACAGAATATAAGCTTCATAATATTTACCCCATATCATTTGAACATTATACCAATATCATCATATCGGAACATTTTCGTAATCCGACAGAACTTCTCCTATATGCTTCATATCTTCCTCTGTATATCTTTGGTCAATAGGTATACAGATAAGATTATTATACATTTTATCAGCGTTTGGAAATGAGCCTTTTATCATCTCCGGTTTCGACCATATTATCGGACAATATACATCTCTCTCAGACATATACGCCTGAAATTCAGACCTGCTCTTTGCAAAAACCGGAAAATATAATGGTACAGTTCCCTGCCTCACTTTTGGCATAGCTACATGCAGTTTTTTACAATTCTCATTTACAAAGTCATGAAGATAATTATAATTTTTAATTCTCTGCTCTTTAATATATCCTATATCAAGCCTATTCAAAATGTGCTCCGACATTTGTGAAATCCCATATATTGCAGAGTTATCTTCCATTATGGCATTAATTTTCTTATACCCTTCCTTGAACTGTGCTTTTGCATCATTTTTATAGGCCATATAATCCTTTTTAAGCATAAACGTTTTACTTGCAATTTCATCTATGTCCGATTTATCATTTTCCTTTTCTATATTCAATTGGTTTTTGCTCATAATAAAGCCACCGTTCGGTATGGCAAAAAATTTTTGCAGGCTTGACACGTAATAATCCGCTTCAAGTCTTACATTTTCAGAAAATAATGATTGCGTTAAATCCTCAACTAAGACTCCACCGCTGTTTCTGAATTGTTGTAAAATCAGATTAGCATCTCTACACGTATTAAATCCCCAATAAGAATGAACAAGTATCAAATTCGGCTTTTCATTTGCTATCAGATGATTTAAGCTGTCCGTGTCAATGGTAAAATCTTCATTAATGTCATAATATAAAATTTCAAAGTTGCTATCACAAAATGGCTCAATAACAGTTGAACATGTAAACGCCGGCAGCAATACAATCTTCCTGTTCCCAATCACTTCACATAATGCCTTAATTGCATTTCTTCCGGATTTAAGCAAAACTATATTGTCACTACTTTTTTTCCCAATAAAGGACAAAAAATCATATGTTTCACATTCCCTGATTTCCCAAAAGTCCGAGCCAATCTCTCTCATTCACTTTGTTCCTTTCACGTGTCATTATGTACCATAAAAACCCTTTTATAGGCATCTCACATTTTTTTCATAAAAATCAAAAAGTTCTTCAAAGGAACCCGTTTTTTGAAGTAACGGAATTGCATGATAAAGCAATTCATCATCCCAATCCCACCACTTTATTTCCATCATCTTCTCTACTATATCATGAGCAAACCGGTCTTTAATCTTTTTTGCCGGTACACCTCCTACAACCGTATATGGCATAACATCCTTCGTGACCACTGCATTTGCAGCAATAACACATCCATCACCAATGGTAACACCTGCCATAATTTTCACATCATTGCCTATCCATACATCATTACCGATTACCACATTGCCCTTTGGTGCACAAAAACCATCTAAATGTGAAAACTCTTTCATAAAAACACAAAATGGATATGAACTACCCAAATCATATCTATGATTTCCGCCTATCATAATTGTAACATTTTGACCTATTGAACAAAATTTTCCAATAATTACCTTTGACTCTGCTTCATGAAATAAGATATCTGGTCTGCCATAAGTAAAATCTCCCACAATTACTCGGTCTCCCATCTCTGGTCTGACATTATGTCTATGAATATCTTCTTTATGATACCCCATACAATCTTTCGGTGTTAAGTATTCATAAATTTGATACGCAGATTTAACTTTTTCTTTATCCACTCCTAAAATAGTCAGTACATCTCTCCACAGACCATCCGCCACACTACATATGAAAAATTTATCATAATTTAATTCAATATCTCTTATTTCATCCATTGATTTAATATCGCAAACAAACGTTTCAGACACCATATCATTTTCTGAGATAATCATATTAATTTCAAATACCTCATTCGAACGTTGCAGCCAAGGATATAAATCTTCCATCTGTTTCATATCACCAACTAATAATGTTTTCATATATGTAATACCCTCCTTTATGTAATAAACGATGACAGATTTAAATTATCCCATACCACATATATTTAAAATTTCATTTATCCTATGTTGATATGTATGATAATTACATACCTTTCTATAGCCGTGAATCAGTATTTTTATTCTCTCATCTTCATGATGCAGGTAATACTCTGCCTTATCAGCCAGATCGTCTATGGAATCAAAGGAAACGTAATCTACCCCATCAATAAATATTCCATCCATATCCTTTTGTTTATTTGACATGAGAAATCCTCCACTACCCATTACATCAAACGCACGCAACGGGATTCCCGTGAGAATACTTCTTAAAGAAACATTCAAATTAATTTTACTGTTAAAAAATACTTTTGGCATCTCATCCATATAGTCTACACCATTATGCACCTCGACCTCAGGAATAAGCCCTATCGGCTTTTCGTATGTGTAAATTCGGGTTTTGTGTCTTTTTGCCAAAGAATTTAAAACCATTGTCCTATCCATCTGAGTAATTGCCCTTGCAAAACAAATCGATGTATAATATATATCGTCTGTTAGCAGACATTTTTTTCTCTCATCAGCAGTGTCAACATTTGGTATTTTTGAATAATCGAGTTTCTGAAGCTCATCAAACCAAACAGTTCCGTCGCTCCAGTTTCCCGCTGTGTTTTGAATAATTTCATCAATTTTATATCGTATATTATCTTCAAGAGACATTTTCATTGCATTATATCCATTAACAGATTCATCACAATAAAGTTTGCCTAACAAGGAAATCTCACAGTTATACCTATTATCAACATCTGCCAAATCCATTTCGGAAAGTCTGTCATAGTTCACTGCCAGTGGCAGTAAATATACATGTCCCACACCCATTCCTTTTATATATTTGTACTCCGTACTGTCGAAAACAAATATTCTGTTGCAGGGAAGCACGATTGCTTCAGAGTACAACGTAGGTTGCCAGCTGTCGTACATCCATGAAATATACAAAAGTCCCATGGCATCACACACATATGCCGCTGACGGAACGTAATTATATGATATAACAAAATCATATGGAGCTTCTTTTTCCACATTCAAAATAGCCTCCGTAATTTTGTTTCTGCAAATTTCATCATCAATTACATAAGTGCACTCGTAATTATCAATTATATCAACCTGATGACCCGCCAAGATAAGTGACATTGCCAAATCCGGAGTCATAAGTCCCCTGTTAAACAGATACAATATTTTCATTTATAATATCCTCATGTTTGTAAAGATGTTTTGATATCAATGTATTCATAATACGCTATTATATTAACATTCCCATGTTTTTTTATCAATTATATTTTGGTAATTGTACTTTATATAAAAACTAAAATACACACTTTTTAAAGTAGACAAAGCAACTACATTTCATGTACAATATATACATATAAATTGAAATAAATCATGCATATTGTTTAGATACAAATGCAAAAGGAGAACACTATGAAAATAACCGCAATCGGAGTAATAAAAAATGCCGCTGACGTTATTGAGACCTGCATCAGGGGAAACAGTTGGTTAATCGACCAGTTTGTATTTTTGGATAATATGAGCACAGACCGCACTGTTGAAATACTCCAAGCCTTACAAGCAGAGGGCTTTCAAATAGAAGTAATAAGTGATACGGAAATACAACATTTACAGGCTAAAAAAATGGATAAACTGTGTGCTTATGTGTACGAAAAATATCCTTCTGATTTTATTATCCCAATAGATGATGATGAAATTATTATTCCGGAAAATAAAAATATTAGTATATCCGACGCAAGAGAAGCACTCTGTTCTTTAAACAGAGATTCCCTGTACTATGCGTCATGGCGTGTATACATTCCAACCGAAGCCGATGATAATACAGAGGTAAATGTTGCCAAAAGACAGACCTACTGCTTTGCTAACAATGTCAGCACACACAGCAAAGTAATTATCCCGTCAGAACTTACACAGGAAGACGGTTTTCATCTTCTTGACGGAAATCACGGTGCAATATTCACCAGAGAACACGGAAATTTCCTTTTCCCTTATTTAAAATTTGCACACTTTCCTATACGAAGTGCAGAGCAAATCAAATCCAAAGCATTGATTGGATGGACAAATCTTCTCTCTATACCGGATAGATGTAAAGTCAATGGAATCCATTGGGGAACCATTTATGAACAGGTTAAAGAAGGAAATCCTCTGACAGTGGACATGCTTCAAACACTAAGTGCACTTTATTTACTGCCTGATGCAGAAATAGAGGTTGTAAGATATCCTGTCAGTCTCCCAAGTGAATACCTGCAACTTAAATATACTCGTTCAAACGAGGTCAATGCACTAGAAAATTACTGCTACTATGTAGAATCACTTGCAGCCAAATATGGCGAACTTGTAAAACAACTGAAAGACGAATAATCAAATGAGGTATTGAAAATGAATCTTGATGAATACATAAATGAGCTTTACAACAACATCATATGTGACTTTACAGATTTATGCTCCTGTGAAGCATGGAGACAATCCCACAATGACATTGTTTATTCTTCTGCTCCACTGTTTTCATTTATGATGGCAACATATAACGACGACAGACTTATCAATGCTGCTATTAACTCCCTTTTAAAACAGTCTTATACAAACTGGGAGCTGATTATCTTAGATAACAGTGACAAAAATGATAATGTATGGAAAATGCTTGAAAATGCCATGTATGCGGATAAAAGAATACATGCCTTCAAAAGTGACCAAAATGTCGGATGGGCAAAGGGCGCTTCTATCTGCCTTGAACATACAAATGGAATATATACCACATTTCTTGCCGCTGATGATTGCATCAATGATACTGCATTAAGCTACATGAGTGAAATTCTAGAAACAGAAGCACCTGATGTATTATGGGTAGGAGTATGTGGCACTGAATATAATAAAGAGGGGGAACTTTCTGTAACCAGCTACCGTATCCCTCAAAAAAACACGTGGATTTCTGATAACAACCGCATACATACAATTGCAGAAATCATGAGAAATATTTACTATAATTCGTTTTTTCATTATATGAAAATATACTTTTTAAAGAAACACAATATCGACTTTTTTGACCCTTATTATGGTGATTGCGGGGGAATGACGGAAGCTATGCTTCGTGCAGAAAAAATGATTGCTATTGATGGCATTGTTTATTTTCTTACACAAAATACATCACAAACCGTCGGTTGGTGGCTAAACAATATAACTCAAAATCGTACCGCGATTCAGTGGCAGGGTGTAAAAAATATTTCTTCACACAACACTTCAAACTCATTGGATGATGACCTGCATTACATTTCCAGCCGATTAATGATAAATGTTATATCTGGCATTCCTGCACTTTGTACGGGACGCTGTCGTAACAAATACATGAATCCTGTTCATGTAAACGGAGCAGACATTATTAACCAATTGGAGGAGCTTTTATTTTGTAATGAAATTGCCGAAATGTTATCTCTCTCATACGAGCTTTTTCCTGATTTAATTGAAGCAATGGAATCAATCGCAAACTCAGAATATATTTCAGAAGAACTAATAGAGCAAAGCCGAATTTCTCATTTACTGCGGCTTTCAGTATATGGTAAACATTTCGGCCTGCGTCAGTGGCTTGACGAGATGGTATCATGGCTTTTGTACAACGAAAATCCTTACTGTATAGGCTTCGAATATTTTTGTATCCTGCTACAACAAGCTGATGATGCAACAAAAAAAGATTATATTGCTGCATATAAGGATATAGCAAAAAAACAGGCTCTCCATAGTTTTAATTGAACGGAGGAAAAAAATGTGCGCTTTTCAATTTGAAATAAAAAACTGCTCTTATGAAAATGACTATGTATGCTATGAAGATATATTGCATCAAAACAAATTTTTTCCCATATATACAATCGGCAGGGGAAGCCATGTGGGTAGTCTTTCAGTTACAGCAGATATAGGATATGAGCTTCTGTATCTTTTACAGATCGGCCGATATACCTCCATTGGTTCAGATGTACATATCGTAATGAAACCTGCTTCGGATTACAAATGCCCGTCGCAGACTCTTAGGCTCAACATAAATCAGCAAAAAAATACGTTTTGCACCAAACAAAACAGGCAGGTCATAATCATGAATGACTGCTGTATTGAATCTAACGTAATCATTTCAGAAGGGGCGACAATCGGCAATGGCGCACTTGTCACATGCGGTTCTGTTGTTACAGAAGATGTGCCCGATTATGCCATTGTTGCCGGAAATCCCGCAAAGGTAATAGGCTGGCGGTTTACAAATGAGGAAATCGAAGTGTTTAATTTTATCCAATGGTGGAATTGGAGCAGTGAAAAAATTGCTAAAAAATCAAATCTTCTCTGTAGTAATACAGACAGCTTTTTGCGTCTATGTGCCCCTGCGGCCGTGAAGGAAATTCAGGCTCTTGAACCAATTGACATTAACTCTGTGCTCAAGAAAAATAACGGCGAGGAAAAAATATATTTATTGATTCCTGATTTTGAACAGGATTACTCGGTATGGCAAAATGTTATAGATGCCTTTGCAAAATCATATTCCGATACAAATTATGAACTACTCATATATGTCTGTGAAGATGAGAATACAGAATTACGGCTTGCAGAGCTTCAAGATGTTTTTTCACATTACGAGGATTATAACTGCTATATCAATCTTCATGTAGGTATGGTCGAAGACATGCGAAGCCTAATATCGCAGGTAAATGCATATATCACAACCCGCAGCAAAGAGAATATAACATATATGGATATAGCGAAGCTTTTTGGCGTTGAAATAGTATCGGGTGTCGGACTTCCGATTTTTGATGAGTTTGAGGCAGAGAATATGATTCACTGCAATGAGACGGATATGCAGACACATACTGACGCATATGCAGACAAGAGTGTATTCGAAAATGCCATGGTGCAGATATCGGACAGAATCAACCAGATTTTGACTGATCAATACATTATGAACTGTACAGTGAATAATTTAAAATATGAGATTGGTGGTCTTACAACTGTTGAGTGTCCAAAAATTGAACCGTTTAATGACACAATAGAAAAAATTATCAATGAGAAAAAATCCATTTGCCGCTTTGGTGACGGAGAATTTGATATGATTGCCAAGCGTTACAGGCAACAGTTCCAAACTGTCAATGAAAAGCTTGCCCAACGACTTAAAGAGGTTTTGACCTCAAATGACGACCGGATTTTGATTGCAATTGCAGATAATTACGGAGATCTGTCAAACTATAACAATCAGGGAAAAGCTGAAATCAGAACCTACCTGAAAGAGGAAATCCGTAACGAGCATTATGCTTTACTCGATATGAACCGTACATATTGCAATACATATCTGACACGACCATATGCAATGTGGGCAGACAATATGACAGATGCACCGCAGAAACGTTTTGAAAGCTTAAAACGTATATGGGATAAGCAAAAGCTACTCATCATTGAAGGCGAACAAACACGTATGGGCATTGGGAATGATTTGTTTAACAATGCTCAAGATATACAACGTATTCTGGCTCCCGCCGAAAATGCATTTGACAAGTATGATGAACTGCTGGAGTTTACCCTGCATTGCGATAAGGATAGACTGGTACTTATTTCACTTGGCATGACCGCAACTGTACTTGCCTACGATTTAGCAAAGTCAGGCTTCCATGCGCTTGATATCGGTCATATTGATATGGAATATGAGTGGATGAATCGCGGAACCGGAGGCAGGACACAGGTAGAGGGCAAATATAACAACGAGGTAGCGGGAGGAAATATTGTCGCAGAGTTTTCGGATTCCGTTTATGAGAGCCAGATTATTGCAAGAATAGTATAAGAGCTTCTCATAACGCATATAAAACATAATCACAAGGCCAGATGACCCCCGGCTGTCCATCAAATCTTAAATACAACTTATAATCATCTCTCATATCTGTAATCATCTTCGGAATATCAAAAATATCCTCCGGAATATGATATGCAGATATGAGTAGCTTTGGTTTTGCTCGCATTATATGATTTCTTGCACCCTCCAGTGCCTCTTTTTCTGCACCCTCAACGTCCATTTTACTTGAACATGCTGTTTAATCAGTGAATAATCCTTATAATCCGACCTTGTTTTTATAAAATGATAGCCTTTAAGCGGTCATACAAAGTATTCTTTTATCTCAATTAATATTCATACTCTGATTTCTTCCCTCATCAGATTTTCTATTTCCAACCAAAGCCCTCATCAAAAGCCTTATGAATTTGGTTTAGTTCCACCTGCGTTAAATCATCCATCTCAATTAATTGTGCAAAAACTTCATTAACACCATTTTTATATATATAGTCCTTATAATTCGGTATATATTTCTTAACATTTCGAACCATCCGCCTAAATATATCTATTGGCACCTCGTCAAATTTTGTAAAGAAAATAAATAACGCAGAAATATAATAGCAATGAAAAAAACGCCGATTAATATACTCACTGTATGTATCATAAATGCCCCTTTTCTTATACTCCGCCAACAATAGCTCCTCGACAGTCAGTCTGTCAAAATGTTGTTTAGCATTGCGGCTTGCAGTAGTTGAAGCTGCATTAAAGTAATAATAATGCATGACTTTATCTATGACATATACTCTGTTTACACAAAACATAAGTAACCCACCCCAGTAATTATCCTCATACACCACACCTTCCGGGAACCAGATATCATAATTAAATATAATTTCTTTACGATATATATTCACCCAAATCCCATCCGGTTTCCAATTTTCAATAAAATATTTCCTCGTTTCTTCGCTATTAATAAGATAATATTGGTCGTTTCCTCCGTTCACCGGGCTTTTCGCATCATCTTCACACATAACCTTCATGGAATGACAGCCTGCAACATCAAGATCATGCTCTATGACCTTATTGTATAATTCCTCATACATGGCAGGATGAATAAAATCGTCCGCATCCAAAAAAACAACATACTCACAGCTTGCATATCTTATTCCTATATTTCTTGCGGTTCCCTGTCTTCCATTTTTCTCACAATTAATAATAATTATATTGTTCTCATATTTCTTTTCATATCCAAGTAATACATCCAATGTGTTATCCGTCGATGCATCATTGACAAATATTATCTCCAAATGCTCATATCCGATTGTCTGGTTAATTAAAGAATTTATACATCTGTCCAAATAAGATGATACATTGTAACACGGCACGATGACACTAATATACTTTTCCATTTTGCTATTTCCTCACATTCAAAATAAACTTCAATTAGAATAATATTCGTTCTTAAATTTGTCTAACTCTTCATAGTAATTCACCATATTTACAAAGCCTTCATCATGTAAGCACCACGGCAGCTTCACATTTGGTACAACCACATCATAGCCTGCCCTATGAAATTCAATACTTTGGGACATGTCATACATATCCCATTTATCAAACAAATCCTCACGCCATGGTATATCGTACTGGGTAGCCATTAACAATCCATCAAGAACTTCCACATTTTCATATTCGGCAGACGTTTCCCTGAATTTGCATAATCCTACTCCATAAGCATTTGCACTATAAATTTCACCTATTTCTTTTGAAAATCCCATTACCTGATTTTCAGCTATACCACAAATCTCGGAAAAGCCAACCACTCCAAGCATTCCAACATCAGGATTCTCAAATATATCCAGTATATCATATATAAAATATGGATTTATAATAAGCACATCCTGATGTAAATACACCTTATACTTTGCACTTGATGCAGCCATGCCCTCATTATAACCGCTGGTCATACTATGAGCATCCTGTATTGTAAAAATCTCTACCTCACAGCCATATGGAACCTCAAGATTATTTATAAAATATAATGCCTCCTGCATATAAACATCATTGTTGACACACAGGATAAATGCCACCTTTTTTCCTGCATGACGGTTTAAATCCCTATTGGATCGTTCATAGCATACATCGGTTTTAACCTTACGGAGCTCTCCAATACTTGCATCTGCTAAATAGGATAACATTTGGTGTGATATCTTATTATTTTTTACATACTCAACAAGTACCTCGTCACTTTTAAAAAAGTCCAACTCCAGCAATAAAAGTCTCACCTGATTCATTACATCTATAATATCCGAAAGGCTATCACCATGATCAAAAATAGTAGTCGAAGCCTCTGCGTCCTGTTCCCTGTAATATATGTTGACAGCTTGAATAAGGTAAGACATTTCTGTTCTTCCTTTGAACACATTAAGAGGAATTTTTCCAATGGCAATCATTTCATCATCGGTCATTCCCTCTGTTCCCTCAAACATTTCACATATTTTCTCGTATGCATCTTGTGTGCCTTCACTTATTAATTTATTAACACGATTTATATATTGTTTTTCCGCATCTAAATATTTTTTATTCCATTCTGAAACTGCCATTCGCTGTCGTTCGGCCTGAATGGCTGCCTTTTGAGGTTCAATTTTAGCAATCAGCTTATTCAATTCATCAAAAAAACCTTTTACCGCTATGCTGCATTCATATTTTTGTACACTTTGTCGGCACCTGTCAGAAGCTGGTACACTCCTTGTTCCATCATTAATATCTTTTATGATACATGCCAGCTTTTCATAATCACCAAATGGATATATGTACCCATTCTCCCCATCCTGTATCAATTCCCGAATCCCACTTACCGGTGTAGCCACAACGGGCAACCCATTTGCCAAAGCTTCAATGGCAACTAACGGAAATCCCTCAGCATCCGACGACATTATGACAATATCTGATTTTTGTGCAATACCCCATGGTTCTTCCTGCCAGCCGTACCATGTTATACTGTCTTCAACACCACAATCCGAAGCAAGCTTTTTAATCTCATCTGCATATTCATCGGAATCTGCCCCTATAATAGCAAGCTCATATGAGGAACCTAATATCTCCAATGCCCTTATTATTATATCTAACCTTTTTTCCACGCTGATACGTCCCACATAACACAGCTTGTATACAGAACTTATGGTTGTTTTTAACTTGCATGAATATTTTTCTATCTCAACAGGATTATTAACCTTGCATATCTGTGCGTCAGGCAGATTATTTGTTATTTCAGTATATATTTTCTCACTTATTGCAATATGGCCATCTGCCATCTTAAGCTCCTCAAAGCCGCCAAAGCCGGAAAGCTCATAATTTATAATCGGAGCATGATGTAACCATGAAATAATATTCACATATGAACACCCAAGCTCAGATACAGCTTTTTTTCCCACCTCACTCATCATTGGCCATGCCGTAGCCAAAATTGTATCGGGAACATACGTATTTTGAAGAAATTGCTTATATGAATTAATCATATCTCTCTTCGTACTTATATCCCTTTCATCTATCAGATGATAAAATGGTATTCCTGCATCTGCCCATGATGCCCCCTCCCATATAACCTGAACAATACGGACCAGTACACCTTGTTGCTGCAAATAAGGCGTAGTATCATTTATTACATTTTCAACACCGCCTTTTTGGGCAACGGCTATTAATATGTCCAGTTTCATAGGTTCCCCTCTCTTATAATTTCCAAATAATGCTGGACTTTCGGAGATTTATCTTGTAACAAATATGGATTTTCAGCAATATTCGGAAAATATATATTTATCTTTTCTCGTATGTATTTAATATTACCCTCATTATAATAGCGTTTATCTGTCAACATTCTATCTAAAGGTTCGACACAGGCTTTCACAAAATGCAGTACCTCGAACTCTAATATACAATCCTCCAGCATATGTTCTTCAATGGCTCTTTCTGCTATCATATTTTGCACCTTCGGAGTGTCCATATAATATGATAACATTGTATCAGAAAACATTGTACCATTCGGGTTATAATAGTAATAATAATATGGAATAGGTATATATGTAATGTTTGTTGCATATAGCATGCAAAGCTCGGAGAAATAAATATCCTCCATAGTTATATTTTGCGGAAAAAATATGGCATGCTGTTCTAAAAAATCTTTGCTATATAATTTTCCCCACACTGCAGTTTGCCAACCATGCTCCAAGATATACCTACGTTTTATACCTATATCAGACATATCCATGTGTTGTTCTTCTGCATGCAATGCATTACTTTTATCAGCTCCACTGTATACCTGTTTATAGTCACACTTCACAAAATCACAAGAATTTTTTTGCATAGAATCAAACATACACTTTAATGCATCCGAATGCAATTCATCGTCACTGTCTAAAAATGATATGTAATTTGTTGTTGCATATTGTAATCCTATATTTCTTGCGGTTCCCTGTTTTCCATTTTCCTCACAGTTAATAACCATTATGTTATCTTCATATTTCTTTTCATAGTCTAGCAATAAACTTAATGTATTATCTGTTGATGCATCATTTATAAATATCATTTCCAAATGTTTATACCCAATTGTTTGGTTAAGCAAAGAATTTATACATCTATCCAAATATGCAGCTGCATTATAGCATGGCACAATTACACTAATATACTTTTCCATTTTGCTATATTCCCTCACATTATAAACCAAATCCCTCAACATAAGCTTTCTGAATTTGATTTAATTCTTCCTGTGTTAAATCCATCTCAATAAATTGTACAAGGATTTCATTTACACCATTTTCATGTATATAATCCTTATAATTTGGTATGTTGTTCTTTATGCCCTCAACCATTTTCCTAAATATGCCAATCGGAACCTCACTAAATCTCGTAAAAAACATAAACAATGAATTAAAATAATATCGTTCTAAAAAGCTCCGATTAATGTATTCCGTATATGTATCATAAAGATTTCTATCCTTATATTCCTTAAGCAATAATTCTTCAACAATCAATCTGTCAAAATGCCATTTTGAATTATAGCTTCCTGTCGTTGACAGTTGATGAAGAAAGTAGTAATGCATGGCTTCATCCATGACATATACACTGTCTACGAAAAATTTGAGCAAGCCTCCCCAATAATTGTCCTCATACATCACACCCTCAGGAAACCATATATCATGATTAAATATAATTTCTTTACGATATATGTTCGCCCAAATACCATCCATATTCCAATTTTCGGCAAGCTCCCGTCTTGCCTCTTGGTCATTCACAATATAATACTGGTCATTTCCTCCGTTTACAGGATTTTTCGCCTCATCTTCGCACATAACCTTCATGGAACGACAGCCCACAACATCAATATCACACTCTATTGCCTTATTATACAATTTTTCATACATATTCGGATGAACAAAGTCGTCCGCGTCCAAAAAAGCTATATAATCACAGCTTGCATATCTGATGCCTATATTTCTTGCAGCTCCCTGTCTTCCGTTTTTCTCACAATTAATAACAATAATATTATCCTCGTATTTCTTTTCATAACCAAGCAATACATCTAAGGTATCATCTGTGGAGGCATCATTTATAAATATCATTTCCAAATGTTCATAGCCTATTGTTTGTGCAAGTAAGGAGTCCACGCATCTATTCAGGTAGGCGACTGCATTGTAGCATGGCACAATGATGCTTATATATTTTTCCATGATTATATCGTCTCCTTCTAATTTATATATTTACATTTCCCAAATACTCTTTAACCTGCTTTTCCATACATTCCGTCACATCACCCTTATTCAGGTAGCTCATATTCCACTCAACAATTTTCTCCATGGCATGTTTTACATTCCATACAGGCTTCCATCCAAAAGTATTTCTTATTTTCGAACAGTCAAGCTTTAGGAAGTTTGACTCATGTGGTCCGCCCTCATTTCTGTTTTCCCATATAGGCTTTATATCTGTCTGTCTTTCCCATTCATCACAAAATAAAGAAACGAGCTCCCCTGTTGTGTAGCAGTCCTCATCAGATGGTCCCACATTATAACATCCGGCCAACGTTCGCTCATCATACTGCTTCTTCGCAATCATGAGATATGCCACAACAGGTTCAAGCACATGCTGATACGGACGTGTAGAATATGGATTTCGTACAATTATATTTTTGTTATTTTCAACTGCACGTATACAGTCAGGGATAATTCTATCTACTGCGAAATCGCCACCGCCGATAACATTGCCTGCCCTACAAGTGGAAACTGCGATATCCCGCTCCGAAAAAAATGAATTAATATAACTGCTTGTCACAAGCTCCGAACAGGATTTTGAATTGGAATACGGGTCATAACCATTTAACTCATCGTCTTCTCTATATCCCCAATGCCACTCTCTGTTTTTGTATACCTTGTCCGTTGTAACATTTACAACCGACTTCACGGACGGCGTCATTCGTACATTTTCCAAAACATTCACCGTCCCCATTACATTTGTCTCATATGTATACACAGGGTTGACATACGACTCTCTCACGATTGGCTGTGCCGCCATATGAATCACAATTTCAGGCTTATACTTTTGAAACACCTCATTAAGCAACTCCTTGTTTCGTACATCCCCTATAATTGAAGTCATGCCATCCGCAACATGACACAAATCAAACATACTTGGCGATGTAGGTGCATCCAAAGCATAACCAATCACATTTGCACCAAGCATTTGTAACAGCTTACACATCCATGAACCCTTAAATCCTGTATGTCCCGTCACTAATATCGTTTTATTTTTAAAAAAATTCCTATCCATTTCTTATCCTCACAAACAATTAAATATCGGCTCATGCAAACAGCTGTTTATAAACTTGCTTTTATTGTTTCTTCAAGCTCTTTTGTAGAAATATCATCAGGCATAATACCNTGCNTTATTNTTTCCNNTATTGCCAGTGANANTTTTTCCTGAAGCAGNCTTTCCTGCTCTGTCTGATANNNTTTNACNGGATTNNTCANTACANANTCGCNAAAGTCATTAAAAANNATTTCTTTTANTCTTTTTATATATNCTTCANNTTTANCCGAATATTTACNAANCANNTCCAAATGNCTTTTATAAATTGTCAANCATACATCCGNCCATTTGTANTCNNTCATAAATTCTTTNGGNAANCAGNAAAATCCCANATTNANCAAAAGNTATGTTTTANACATNCGNTCAANCATCATNNNTANNAANATTTCNNTATCATCATTATAAAGNANANTNCAAAATTCAACAGCNTCATTTTGCTGTTNAATTCNNTTNTCCANCNTCATATATTGCAGCATGCCTGTTTCTTCATCTNTTCCTCCTNCCNGCCATAACTTGANATTGNAGAAGCCTGCTGTTCCACCCNTTGTTGCAANNGNNGCCATAACACATTGNGCATACCAATNNATAAATGACAATNCACTCANCTCATCATACNTNTCAAATATTTTATTTTCNCNCATATANTNAATATTANATGTAGCACCCGTAATATAATTTGCNTTAATTGCANNAANATTNGNNTCAATTNCNGGTTGAGNAAATGCAGCTTTCNNNATCNNTNAAATTNGNTCCNNCNCCACTGGTAGTTAAAAATCTGACATNCATATTATTAAAAAGAACATCAAGATACTTCGGCAACTCATCTAANCATAACAAATCCTCATCACTACACGTAACGGCAAACCTTCCTCCTGCCATGCCAAGTACATTTCTGAAATTACAGGCAAANCCCCTGTTGCTGTCAAATTCANAATATTTAAGACGGGAATCCTTAATTTCNTTCAGCTCATCGTACCCATCTGTCTTATCNGAACCATTATTTGACACAACAACCTCAAGTTCAGCATCATATGAGGATGACAGTATATNTTTCACTACATGAAGTGCCGAACGCCCTCTGTTCCANGTTGGAATACAAATAGACAGGAATATATTGGTTCTCTCCCCACCCACTTCGTTAATTCTTTCATTATGTATTTCTTCAAANAAATCATTNNAATATTGTNNATNANNNGTNCANATTTNNNNTGGAAGATAATTTTCACNATTTTTAAAATATGACCTTAATTCTTCCTCTGACTTAAAAAAAACAGCATCCTCTAAATATTGTTTGAAGAAAAGCGGTAACTTACAAAAAGACAGAAGCTCTGATTCCNGCCCCNGAAGCAATATATATACATTACTCCAATTTTTCTGCATNAACAGGTCTAACATATCTTCAATATTGCATCCATCTTCTATAAATAGACTTTGAAAGCTTTTGCTTACAGGCCTTTTAATATCTGCNACATCAAGCAATCCCAAAAATTTTTNCTGCTTTTTATGCCAAATATAAAATGCATATTCCGCAACAGGAATAAAATCAATAGCGGNGTCCTCACATTTAATGCCATATCGTTCAACACCTGTCATATTATAATTATCCTGAAATTCCTGAATATTAGGTGTGACAAAGCAGCTATAAACATCCTGAATAATTTCAGACTGCATATAGCCGCTCTCATATGCATAAATAAAACATGCAACTGCCTCCTCATAACGTCCTTCCTCAAAAAGAGCGATTCCCTGTTCATATTTTTCAACTACACCATTATCCATAAAGCACCCCTATATTCATTCTATTTATCTATACAATCTTTTTAAAATACATATCTTTTTACGTATTTTCCTTATACGCNCTTATCATCCTTTGAATCCCAACCGAAAAAGATACCTCCGGTACAAACCCTGTATCCCTTTTCAATTTATCAATATCTGCCTGAATCCCCACATCTTTTTTTTCTCCCTGCTTAGCAAATATTAATCTATCAACGGCTCCAAGCTGTCTTCCTAATTCCAAAATATATTCCTTTAAAGGTCTGCTTTTACCAAAGGCAATGCAATATGTTCCTTTTGCNTTCTCACTTTTGCCTAACAGATACAAAGCTCTTCCCGCATCATACTCATTGAGATAATCCCATGGTTGGCTTCCCGTGGAAAATTCAGCCATTTCCCCTGATAGTAATTTTTTTATTGCATAAACAAGCATTGTTCCCTCATTATCATAGCGCCCATAAACAGAGAATATCCTCCCCCAAATATGTTTTATCCCATATATATCACATAGCCTTGAACTAAGCATACGGGCAGCCTCCTTCGCCATCCCATATGCTATAACAGGATTTGTCTTTGTATCCGGAGAAATCACCCCATCCACCGGTCCATATTCTGCCTGCGAACCAGCACCAATAAATGTAGTACAACCCAGCTTTTTTGCAAGATTTACAGCATCTAATGTATACTTTATATTCTTTTCCTGCAAATTCGGATTATCTCTTGTATTTTTTTCTGTGTCACTCCATGCAAGATGATATAACACATCCCATGAACCGAAAGGTATATCAACCTTTGACAATTCCGACAGTTCCGACTCATATATGGTGATTAAATTTGTTTTAGGTAATCGACTGATACGTTTTGTATGTGGACGTATAATGGCAGCGACAGGAATATTATTTTTTACACATTCTTCAATGAGTGCAATTCCTATCATACTGGTTGCACCCGTCACCACCACTCCTTTATCCTTATTTCTCATTCTCAGCCACCATCTGAGCTCTCAATTCTTCNGGATCAAGATAAGGGAACATATCTTCATAATTCCTGGAACGAAGTGTTCCATCCGGAAGCTTATCTGAGGCAATTCTTGGAATCAACAATTGCCATTCCGGAGTCATAACCTCGCATACCACAGGTCCGCTGTACTCTAAAACTTCCTTTATTTTTTGTTCTATTTCATCAACAGATTCTATACGAACTGCCTTAATTCCGTATGCCTCAGCAATCCTTAACGTATCCGGACACCAAACACCTGAANCAGGACTTTCACCAACAAATCGGTCCTCCATAAAATTGCGNTGCGTATGACGGATTAACAGATACCCATTGTTATTAAGTACAAATGTCTTAATCGGCAAATTATTATGTTTGATAACTGCAAATTCCTGCAGATTCATCTGAAGGCTTCCATCACCTGTAATTACGATTGTTTCCTTCCTATCATTTGCCATACATGCCCCAATGCCTGCACACCAATAACCCATAGAGGAAAGCCCGCCTGTAGTCAGATATTTTTGTCCCTTCTTTACTTTCCAAGTCTGACATGCTACATGGAAACAGGAACCGGTATCTACCATAATCGCAGCATCATCTTTTGCAAGCTGTGATAATTTATCAATAAAATAATATGAATTTACAGGTTTCTGATTCTTATATTCAGGGTCACATACAGGATAATTCTTCTTCCATTTTTGAGTCACCTGAACCCACTCTTCATATGATGGCAGAGGATGTTCTTCCAGCTTACTACTCATCCCTTCAAAGAAAGCCTTACAATCAAGTTTTACCTTATAATCAATTTTCACACCCGGTTTATCCAATTCCTTCTGATCAATGTCAACCACATAGATATATGCATGCTTACCAAATTCTTTCGGAGCATGACCTACCAAGGATGATGCCAGACGACAGCCTACGGAAATAATAACATCTGCGTTTTGAATAGCCAAGTTAGCTGCTCGCTCTCCGTAGTTGCCGGGTCTGCCAACATATAAATCGTTATCTGATTCAATAAGATCAATACCTAACCGGGCAGTAATTACCGGTATTCTAACCTTGTTGACATATTCATAAAATATTTCTCTGGCACCTGCAAGACTAACCCCCTGCCCAACCAGAAAAACCGGTCTTTTTGCCGTCTCCAAAAGCTTATATGCTTGTTTTACCGCCTGCAATACACCAATTCTGCTTTCAGGTTCTTCTTCAGAAACATATTTTTCCATATATTTCAAATCAACCTGTGTATTCTGAATATCCAACGGAACATCCACCCATACCGGTCCCGGACGTCCGGTTGTGGCTTCCTGATATGCCTTTTCCAAATAATATTCGGTCTTTTGTGCATCATCTATTGTTATAAAATATTTTACAACATTCTCTACCAACGGTTTGATATTGATTCCCTGCACTCCATGCTGACGTATTTTAGTTTCCTCCTGATATTGGACAAATGAAAGAGCAGCCTGTCCGGAAATAACTATCATTGGTGATGAATCGGTATATCCGCCTACTACTCCATTCATTGCATTCACACTACCCGGACCGGCCGTCACAAGTGCCAATGCAGGTTTATTCTTAATTCTTCCATAAGCATCTGCTGACATAGTTGCACTCTGCTCGTGATGTGTACAAATAATATTATACTTTCCACTTTTTCCGATAGCATCATTCAACCACATCGCTTGCCCACCTGTCACCATAAATGCAGTGTCAATTCCTTTTTGGGCAAAAAAATCAAAAATAAATTCCGAAACATTCATTAATATAACCTCCTATTTATCTATAATAATGATTCCAACTGATAATTTACATTACTATTTCTTGAACCCATTGGAGAGGATAGTTTTTCTGCCACCTCCACAATCATATCTTCCTGTCCCCCAACAGCTTTTCTTTTTCCAAGTTCTTTCAGTATATCTCTTGGGTCTACCCCGAATTCCTTTGCCGCATTCAGCACATGAATCTTAAATGCAGAAAATACACCTGCCTGCCCACTGACAATACTAATAGAATCCTGTCCAAATTCTTTTCCCATGATATCGGGCATTACCTGATCACTGGCATCTAACATTTTATACAAGTCAATACCCGTCCGTTTCCCCGTTTTCTCGAGTACCGCAACAATATCTTCAAGTTGACAATTTCCCGCTCCCGCACCAAATCCACGCAAGGTTCCATCAATAATTGTGGCACCTTCACAAATTGCTGTATATGCATTGCCAACAGCCAGTCCCATATTATTATGTGGGTGAAATCCAACCTCAATGTGTAAATTATCTACCAGCAAAGCAATAACGCGCTGAACCATCTCTGGTGTTGAGGCGCCTGCTGAATCCATCAGAATTACACCTTTTGCTCCATATGACTGCATTTTTTGTGCTTCTTCCAGAATTCTTTCAGGAGATGCCATATGATACATCATCAAAACTCCATATGTTTCAAGACCACGCTTACACAAATACTCTATATGCTCTCTCGTTGTATCCGCCTCCGTACAGTGGCATCCTATCTCAAACAGTTCCACACCATCTTGTATAGCCGGTTCAANATTATCCTTAATAGTTCCAAACCCGGGAATCATATATATGCCCAATTTTGCTCTTTCCANATTTTTTCTTGCTGTCTGCAACATTGTACGTTCATCCAAAAGTGCCANTCCTACCTGCAAAGAAGAAGCACCTAAACCATTTCCATGTCCTACCATAATTGTATAAACGCCAGTTCCATCCATCGCAAGGCAATAGTCCTCAATATTATCTTTCGTCAATTGATGCTTCAAGGCATGATTTCCGTCCCGCAGTGTACAATCAAATATTTTGATTTTACTCATTCTATCATCCCCTCTTTAATAGCTTTTCCCGTGCATAATACTCCGCAATCTCAATGGCGGCACAAGTAATAATATCCAAGTTACCTGAATATTTTGGCAAATAGTCTCCCAATCCGACAACCTGAAGCGTCGTTGTGACACGCCCATTTTCGTAGCTTGGTTCTAACAAAATTGAATACCCGGGCACATATTTTTTGATTTTCGCTTCCATCTCACGTACACGTCGTCTGATTTCATCCATATTTGGGTTATNAATCAATGCATATACNGTATTATGCATCGTAATAGGAGGCTCTGCCGGATTCAATACAATAATGGCCTTCGTATGCTCAATCCCTGTAAACTCTGACAATGCATCTCTTGTTGCTTGTGTAAATTCATCAATATTATTTCTCGTTCCTGAGCCCGCTGACTTAGACGCAATAGTTGCAACAATTTCAATATAGCTTGTTTCCGGATGCACATCACTAATAACCTTTGCAATAGGAATTGTTGCCTGCCCACCACAGGTAATGAGATTGACATTATCTAACATAAGACAATCTTCCAAATTCAATACAGGAACACACATTTTCCCCACATGTGCCGGTGTCAAATCAATTGCAAACTTTTTCAGCCTTCTCAGAATAGGTGCATTCTGCTTGTGTACTGTTGCTGAAGTTGCATCAAATACTATTTCACAACAATCCGGATTTTCCTCAATTNCCCGAATTGATTCTGTCGATGTCGGCACACCCATTTCCTTTGCAAGCTGCATTCCCTTTGAATCGGGGTTACGACCGGCAAAAATTCCACATTCCAATATACTTGATCTTTTCAATTTCATCAAAATATCTGTCCCGATATTTCCTGTTCCTATAATTCCAACTTTAATCTTATCCATACTTATTTCCTAATAGCCTCTTTTATAGTTTCAGCCATATAATCTATCATCTGATCCGTCATTCCCGGATATACCCCTACCCAAAAGGAATCCTTCATAATACGGTCTGTATTNGTNAANTCACCTNCTACNCGNTANCCGNTTCCTGANTTTCTCATCTGGTCAAANCAAGGATGTTTAATCAGATTNCCTGCAAATAACATACGTGTCTGTATTCCCCGTTCTTCAAGATAAGGAACAAGTACATTTCGGTTAACACCCTCCTTACAGGTAATCAAAAATCCAAACCAGCTCGGGTCAGAGTTTTCACAGGCCTCAGGTAATATCAACTTATNCTCNCAGTCCTTTAATCCATCTTTCAAACGTACAAAATTCTTTTTTCTNCGCTCAACAAAGGAAGGAAACTTTTTAAGCTGCGCACATCCGACAGCNGCCTGCATATCTGTTGCTTTAAGGTTATAACCAAAATGCGAATAAACATACTTATGGTCATAGCCTTCAGGAAGCTCTCCATACTTTCCATTAAATCTATTTCCACACATATTATCCTGTCCCGAATTACATACACAATCTCTGCCCCAATCCCTAAAAGAACGAATACACTTATTGAGCAGTGGATTATTTGTATAGACAGCACCACCTTCACCCATTGTCATATGATGCGGNGGATAAAAGGATGACGTTCCGATATCACCNATTGTTCCTGTATAGCGAACTTCTCCGTCTATCTCATATGTGNTTCCNANNGCATCACAATTGTCCTCAATCAGCCAAAGTCCATGCTTATCACAAAATTCCCTAACCACCTTCAAGTCAAACGGATTTCCCAACGTATGCGCCGCCATCACAAGCTTTGTCTTATCAGACAATGCGGCCTCAAGCATACTCACATCCATATTATATTGTGGAATTGTAACATCAATAAAAACAGGAATTACACCATATTGTATGGCAGGAGTCACTGTAGTCGGAAATCCTGCCGCTACCGTAATCATTTCATCACCCGGACGTATTTGTCTTTCTCCCAAAAGTGGTGATGTCAGTGCCATAAACGCAATTAAATTTGCTGAAGAACCGGAATTAACCAATGAACAATACTTTACTCCTAAATATTCAGAAAACTTTTTCTCAAATTCATTTGTATATCTGCCGGAGGTCAGCCAGAACTCTAGAGCAGAATCAACCAAATTGCACATTTCGTCCGAATCATACACTCTTGAAGCATACGCAATTCTATCCCCCGGCTTAAACGTCTTTTTTTGATTATGGAAGGTATCACAATACGCTTTTACCATATTCAATATTTCATCCTTTACCTGCTGTTCTGTCTTATCCTGAAACATAATTAATCCTCCCATTTCTTCCATGGTGCCTGATTTGTTTCCCATAATCGTTCTAATATATCCATTTCACGTTTTGTGTCCATACACTGCCAATATCCCTTATGTAAATATGACATTAATTCTCCCTGCTCTGCCAGTTTTCTTAAAGGTTCCTGCTCAAAGACAGTATTGTCATCCTTGATGTAATCAAAAATTTCCGGATTTAAAACCATATACCCTGCATTAATAGGAGCTCCGTCAGTTATACTTTTCTCCCTGAATGAACGTACAGCATTATCTCCACCGATATCAAGCACGCCTTTTTCCTGCCTCATCATAACTGATGTAAGGGTTGCAATTTTTCCATGATTGTTATGAAATTCAACCAGCTTAGAAACATTAACATCACACACACCGTCTCCATATGTCATAAGAAATGTCTCATTCTCTACATAAGGTCTTATTCGCTTTATACGTCCGCCTGTCATCGTGTGCAGTCCTGTATTGACAACTGTTACCTTCCACGGTTCCGATTTTTGATTATGAATCGTCATTTTATTTCCCTGCGTGAAATCAAAGGTCATGTCAGACGTATAAAGAAAATAATCCGCAAACCATTTTTTAATCATATGCTGTTTATACCCTGCACAAATTATAAATTCATGAAAGCCATATGCAGAATACTCTTTCATAATATGCCACAAAATGGGCATTCCGCCTATCTCAATCATAGGCTTCGGTTTATATTCTGACTCCTCGGATATTCTTGTTCCAAAACCACCCGCTAAAATTACGACCTTCATATAACCCTCCTTGGCTTATCTTTTTCTGTAATTTACAAAATTATTACTTCTGCGCCGAAACAATAATGTGCTCAACTGTATTTCCCCTATCTGTATAACGGCTCATGGAACTACAGATGTCTTTAAATCCAATTTCAGAAAGTATATCGATAAGGCTGCTTTCATCGAAATAATGTGCCAGAGGCGTCATAGTCTTGCTTAACTCCACACCGATAAATGTATCCTTCTCTATTTCCTCACCTTCACCATACCCTTGTGTATTTTTTGAAAATACAACAGTTAGTATATTTCCGCCATCCTTTAACATATTATATATATTTTGATACATCTGCTTTATGGCATCAAGCTTATTTGCATATATGGTGACGTTATCGATTACACAATCGAAAAAATTATTGTCATATCCCTGTTCCAATGCATCCATTACCTTAAAATCAGCCTTAAGCCCCTCGTTTTCAAGGTACTTCTCCGCCTTTTCCACAGCACTTTTTGAGCCATCAAAGGCATATGTATCAAAACCTTCTCTGGCAAGAAACCATGTATGTGCCCCGGCACCACAACCAAAATCCAATATTTTAACCGTTTTCCTGTCTTTTTTATAATAATTTCTTGCTACAAATCGTACAACATGCTCGGAAGGGTACTTTCCCCATTCATTTTCTGCGTGAATTTTTTCCCATCCTTCATGAAAAGATTTCATATATATAAATCCTCCTTTTTTGGCTTTTATTTGCGCTTACAATCCTTAGGCGTAACGCAAGTTCCGCTTGCAGTACAGACAATTATAGGTTCATCTAAGAAATCTGCTGCTGACGGACTTATGTCGGGTCTCGCAGCAATCACCTTTTTTGCCACAAATTTCATCTTTCTTGATGTATTACCAAAATCAGTGATTTCCCCATATGCCTCTATGTAGTCTCCGGCATACACTGGTGCTAGGAAAGTGACTTCATCATATGCACAAAATAACCCTTCATCACCATCTGCTTTTATCAATAATTCTGTCGCTACATCTCCAAACAAATGAACCATGTGTGCCCCATCCACCAAATTACCACCATAATGTGCATCCTTCGCAGACATTCTTAATCTAATTGTTGAAGTTATTTTTTCCATATTTTCTCTCCTTAATAGTCATTATCCCTTATCATTTTTGCCGGACTTCCATATGCTATTACATTTTCAGGAATATCCTTGGTAACAACGGCTCCGGCTCCAATCAAACAATTCTTTTCTACCGTATGCCCCAACGTCACTATAACTCCATCGTCCAAAAGTGTATTTTCTCTTATGGTTACTCCCCCGGACAGGATTACTCCCGATGCTATATACACATGATCTTCGATTATGTTATCATGATTAACCTGAGATCCTGTGTTTACTACAACATTATTTCCAATTACAGGATTTGGTGTAATCAGACAACCACATTCAATTAATACACCTTTTCCCAATAATGCCTCATCTGACACCACAGCATCAGGATGAATAATATTCACTGCTTCCCATCCTTTGGAAACATAATATTCATAAACCTTTTTTCTTTTTTTCATGTCTCCAAAAGCAATAAAAAATTTATTTGTATGATATTTTTCCCGTAGCATATCTATATCAGCATCTGTGCCGCCTATTTCATAACCTTCATAAACACTTCCGACCAATTCAGAATCATGGGTTGTGAAGCACGCCACATCATACAAACCCTGCATTTTTAAATTGTATAAAACAACTCTGGCATGCTGACCATTTCCTACAAGTACAATTTTCTCCTTACCCACGTATTTACCTCCTCTTTATTTTTTTATATATGATTTCAAGATAACCTCAGCAACTTCCAAATCTATTCTTGTATCTATGTCCACAGACCTTTCACGTGGCATAATATACCCATGACAGGCATCTGCATAAAAATTATAATCCTTGTCCATTATTTTTTTTGCATCAACCAGATAAATTGCACCATTTTCTCTATAGTATGGCTCCAAATCCTGTCTTCTGGCATAACTGTAGGGCGACTCTGCCATTTCCTTCATTGAACCATTTGATGGCATTTTGAAGCACTGCTGTACCGGATGATCAACCTCAGTTACCGTTACAACATTATGTACATCCTCATTTTTCAGCATATCAAAAGCCCCTAAAATATCCTGTTCATTCCTTAGAGGTGATGTTGGCTGAAGAAGTGCCACATAGTCAAACTCCCTGTTATCATCCGCATACCTTGAAAGAACCTCTCTTACAACGTCCCATGAGCCCGCATTATCACCCGAGGTAGCCTTATCTCTCAAAAAAGGAACAGTTGCCCCACAGTTCTTTGCAATTTCCGCATAGTAATCCGAGTCTGTTGATACCATAACCTCATCAAAACAACCTGATTTCAATGCAGCATCAATTGTATATGCCATCAAGGGTTGTCCGTTTAAGTCCATGATATTTTTATCCGGAAGTCCTTTCGAACCGCTCCTTGCCGGAATAACAGCAATACTTTTCATTTTCCACCTCACAAAACAAAATCAATATCGTAAAAGCCTTTTTTTATAGTTTCATGATTTTGATTTAAATATTTTATAACATGTTCTACAATCTGCTCAGATGTTGTCCCATCACCAAATGGTGAAACAATATTTGGGGATTTGCATTGAAAGTCATCCTTTAAAACAGTCCTAATAGCATTTATAATACTTTCTCTTTCTGGCAGACAGCACACGATACTTTCTGCCATCATTCTTCCCTTTTGACGATCCCCAATATTTACTGTTGGAGTTCCCATTGGTGGTGCCTCATATATACCACTTGACGAGTTCCCAATAACCATTTTTGCATACTTCACTGCTGATAAATATCTCACTACACCTAATGAAGAAACCAGCTTCCAATTGCTGTGGTTTTCATTTTCGATTACCCATACATCATTTATTTTTCTTCCGTCTGCGTCTGCATTTGCCATTGTAATGATGTATGACATATTTGGAAACTCATCCATCGCATGAATCAATTCATGCAACTGTGAAATTGCAGTATTGTTCTCCATCGTAACAGGATGGAAAGTTACAACCGCATAATCACCCATTATGGCATCAAAATTTATATCCTGTGCAAGCTCGTTACGTGATAAGCATTTAACCTTAAGGCAATTTTCCACTCCGGGGTCTCCGACATTGAAAACCCTGTCGGGTGATTCTCCCATCTGAACAATTCGCCTTGCCGATTGTTCGCATCCCGGAAAATGCAGACTACTCAGCTTCGTAATACAATGTCGCATGGCATCATCTACCGCACCTTCCGTCACATCACCTCCCGATATATGTGCCACAGGTATTCCTATAAGGTGTGCAGCAGATACCGCCGCAAAAATTTCAAATCTGTCTCCCAAAACAATACATATATCAGGTCTGTAACCGTTAAAAAACTCACCGAATTTTTCCATGGCTATTCCTGCTGCCCTTGCCATCCCCGGTTTACTGTCATCCTCCAATGGAATCGGAACCTTAATATAGTCCGCAAAACCATCTTCCATTATCTCCTTTTGTGTATTCCCGAATTTTTCAATAAGATGACTGCCTGTAACGACTAGCGTAAGTTCTAATCTTCTATCATCACGCAATTTAAACAACAGTTCCCTCAGCAAACCGTATTCTGCCCTGGTCCCTGTTATTACACATATCTGATATTTGCTGTCACTCCTACCTTCCATTAAAATTCTACCGCCTCATCAATTTCATAATTTTTTCTCGCTGTTGTTCCTACTACCAAATCCCAAAATTTCGCAGGAATTCCCAAATCATTTCGTTTAACAATCAGGTCTTGCTCATCAATAACCTTTCCTTCCGGAATCACCCGCCTTGCCACAATACGCTTCAATACCACCTGTGATATTTCTATTTCTTCATCTGTCGGCTGTTTGGTTTCGCTTCCCAATGCTTTTTCTATATTTCGGATTGAATCAACCATCTTTTTAAAATCATTCGGTTCCGTACTGGCCAAATGATCAGGTCCTTCCATGCTTCTGTCAAGTGTAAAATGCTTTTCAATAATCGTTGCATTACGTGCCACTGCTGCTATAGGAACCTCTATCCCCATCGTATGGTCAGAGTAACCAACCTCTACACCAAATGCCCTGCGGAGTGTGTCCATAGCATTTAAATTAACCTTATCATACGGACATGGGTAGCTTGTGGTACAGTGTAACAGCGATATATCCTTTGCTCCCCCTTGTCGGAGAGCTCTTAATGACTCTTCCACATCAGCCAGCGTACTCATTCCCGTACTAAGAATGACAGGCATTTTCTTACTGCCAATATACCGTAAAAAGGGCAGATTTCCTATCTCACCCGAACCTATTTTTATAAACGGAATTCCAAGCTCCACCAAAAAATCAAGACTATCCGGCTCATCTGCTGTTGAGGCAAAGCAAATGCCTATTTCATCACAGTAGCCTTTTATTTCCCTGAAATCATCATAAGAGAGCTCAAGCTCCTTAAGCATATCAAACTGGGACTGCTCACTGCCTGTATTTTGGCTTTGATAATCAGCCTGTTTAACAGTTTTTGTTATTATTTTTTCGGTAACCCATGTCTGAAACTTAACTGCATCTGCTCCTGCCTCTTTTGCTGCTAGGCACAGCTTCTTTGCTATCTCCACACTTCCATTGTGGTTTACTCCTGCTTCTGCAATTATATATACACCCATTTCATTACCTCCGATATTGAATCATAAGTCCGTTATTTATATCAAATTCCGAATTTATCTGTTTTCGTATTTGAAGTAATTTATTGTATCCCTCAAGGTTAAAAATCGTCCGTCCTACCACAAACGGACATCTGCCATGTAGGTTAAACTGCTTTTTAAATCCAAACAAGCTGTCATCCGGCGACATTCCTCCACCCAGATGGAGTTTTTTAATTCCATGTTCACACGCCCAGCGTGCCGCTTCATATAAAAGCAAATTATTTGGAGCGTATTTTCTGTATTCCGTATTTGACCCTGCCAGGTGATAGTGCATATAGTTAGCGTTATAGTACATAATGGCTCCACTGATTGGTTGTCCATCATAAACTGCATAGAATATACCTGCATTTTCTTTTAAAGCTGTAAGGTAATCAAAATACTTTCTGTCAAAAATATAATATTCCTCTGCCTCATTTTTTTTCATGGTCTCATTATACATGGAAATGAAATCATCTATTTCGTTTATATCTTTCCGTACGACAACAACATTACTTTTCTTTGCCTTACGCACCATATTTCGGTTTTTGCTATCCATGTTGCTCATAATCAGCTCTTTGTCCAATGTATCTATGTAAATCGTATCCCTTAAATATTGCGTTTCAAAAACTTCAGGCAAGGTCGCATGATTACCCAATAGCGGATGGAACCTTACAAACTGGGAAACAACATTACTCTCTTTACAGTAGGATGATATTTCTTTCATAAACAGCCTTTGGGTTTCCGTTGATATTGTCATGTCCGCCAATGGACCACCATAGCCATATGGAGTTTCCCAATCAAACAGCTTTCCCTTTTCTAGCTTACCCTCAAACTTATTAAACGCTGCAATATCCTGCTGCATAACTACATAGCAAAATCTTTCTTCTCCGTTTTCAAAGTAAATGAGAAAAATATCTCCATCACCATGCAGCATAAAGGAATATGCATACTCATACAAATAGTAAATATCCCAATTTTCAAAGGATTTTACACAGTCATTCCAAGCTACTGCATCATGCTTATCATATATTTTTAAAATAGCCGCCACCTCTATTCTCCATACAATCGTTCTCTCATTTTATCCAGTTCTGACAGCTGTCCCATATCCAACCATTCATTTTCACTGACCGGATAAATGGAAACCTTCCGTCCCTTTTCCATTTGGTTTTTGACAATATCAGGGAAGCCGATGGGCGTTTCATCCTCTATATCAGAAAGAACCTCAGGCTCGACAATATAGACACCTGTGTTTGTCAGAAAAGAGAGCTCTGGCTTTTCCTCCATAGAATTGATTGAGCCATTGATTCCCATATCAACTACGCCATATGGAATCACTATATTTTTATATGCACAAACCATTGTAATCACATTTTTATTCTCTTTATGAAACCGAAGCATACTTCCATAATTTGAAAGAAGAAGATTATCACAGTTTGTAAAGAAAAACGTTGTGTCTATTTTCCCCTTTAAATAGCAGAGTCCGCCCCCTGTTCCTAGTGGCTTGTCCTCATCATACCATGTAATATCATATTTCTTATCACAATCAGAAAAATATGCCTTCATTAAATCCTTTTTATAATTTACAATAATGCTAAACTGTTCACAGTCGTATTCCATAAAGTTTTGCATAATATGCTCAACAATCGGCATCTCACCTACAGGAATCAAAGGCTTTGGCAATATTTTTGTATACGGCTCAAGACGGGTTCCCTTGCCTCCTGCATTTATTACAACCGGAATATTTAACGGCTCCTGTTTTCCTACGCGGTTTTTTTCACCAATATAAATATCGACAAGCTCTCTCTCGTCATTTAATATTGGTATGGCAACATAATTCTTTTGGTGGTAAAGCTCCATTGCCCCAGCCATATTTTCTGCATAAAGGGTATTTTTATTTCCTGCATCAATTGCAAAATCGGATAATGCCCCTCCCGCAAGCAGAAATCTTCTGACATCTCCATCCGTAAGGGATGCCTTAAGTTTCTTGTCTTCAATAATAAATACAATTTTAGGTTTTACCATTTCAATACACTTCATTGCATCCTTTATTGTGAAGGACACATCTATGCAATAATCCGTGTAACTCATACACTCCACCTCACTATATGATCTTTGAAAGACAATCGTCAATTATCTCTATAAGCTCCGGAATCGCATTTCCAATTTCCTCAAAATATTTCGCATTGGTTTCAAATGCACGTATTCCTGCCGTTATCACATCATCTTCTCTGTTTATATTCTCATAAACACCCATTTCTGAAGCTACTGTCCATTTATATATAAGTGCCCTTTCATCACAGCTTTCTATGACTTTTATAAGCTTATCAATATTAGTGCCAATTCGTCCAAGCTCTTTTACATTGCCCTCTCCACTTTCCAGTATTCGTTTACCACGCAGGCAATCCGCCTTGCAGCTTACAAGCTGCTTTTTTAAATTTCTGAGATTTCTTTTTACCTTTCCAAGAGTTTCAGATATAATCTTTCTGTCATCGCCATCAAACAGCTTTGGAACAGATAACAAAATATCCTCAACATCACATTCCTCAGTGCAATATTTATCAATTGCTTCCCTAAAAGTCATACGCGTAAAATTCTTCTTTGCGGCACCACCCTCGGTGGCATCTATAAATTCAACATCCTTATTTGTAAATGCCACATTCTCCATCCATTTCAGATATATGTAGTAATCTCTTCGTGTGAGAATATCTTCCCCGTTAATATCTTTAACGCATAAATAATTTCCACTTTCATCATCAGCCATATTTACATCGCTGCCTGTAAAGGCAAGATCCTGCCCGATAAAAATAATTCTTTTAAACCCCCATGATATTACAGCAGCTATAGACTCTGTTGCAACAGAAAGTCCCGATTCAAGATCAGAAATTCCACTCCCTGCTTTTTTAAACATTTCCTTCCATATACCAGAATTAGATGATATGAAAAACAAATCCTTTGGTCTGACATGTTCTAAAACCTCTCTGTTTGTACCTACCTCTGCCAAAAATGGGAATTCTCCGATTCCATCGATTTTAAACATATCTACTGGCTTTTCCCCATCCATAGATATTATTACATCAGGCTTTATGCCTTTTTTTACGACCCTTGCAACAGCCGTGTCAACAACTATGATAAATGCCTTTCCCTTTGCTTCATTTATAAGGTCCATGTTTTTTTCAAGTGATGGTCCCGCTGCTACAATAATGGCAGGCATATCTTTTGGAAATTTATTTTTCAGGCAATCCCCACTCCGGCAGCCCTCGAGAAACAACATGTTATAAATCTCATTTTTTGCTACGTTTTTCCCCATGTCAAGACCGGCATATGTAACTGCCTGCAGTTTTTTATACATATCCATACAGCTCGTTCTAAATTCTTCATAACCATCCTGAAACAGTTCTGTATATTTGGGAGCTGCCATTATTTTATTTGCATCCTTATTTGCCATATCAAGCCATTTTTCAATGGTGATGAGAAATTCTTCTGTGTTAACTCCCCTTATTACAAGACAAAAACGCTCCGATTGAATAAGCTCCGATATATCAATATGCAAAATAACCTGCATAAAAATATCCATACTTGGCTCAAAAACAATACATTTTGTATTTTTCGCATACTTGATATGTTCTTTCACATAATAGCCATTTGAAAGACCATACATAATTAACAATGAATTATTTTGCATCTCAAAGGTATCAGCCATATACTTTGAAGCTTCATTTTCAGGGTCATATTTTGAATTAAAATAAATACTTTTTCCGTTATCATTATATACAACAACCTGACCACCCTTACGGGCATCCTCAATATGTACAATATCCGATAATTCATCCTCACGAATATTCTTTAGAACTTCATATATCACTGAATAGTTTTCTTTTAAGGCCTCCATATTTTTCTCATATATGGTCATACTGCTATCCTCCCACACATTGCACATCTGCCGTTATAATTCCAACTTCAAAAGACATTCCTCAACTATAACCATAAGCTTCGGCATGGCATCTGCTAATTCCTCAAAATATTTTACATTTCTGTCGCATTGAGCAATTGCTGACTCTTCGCTGTTTCTTCCGTCTGCATCTTTCTTTAACATGTTAAATTCTGCCTCTGCCGTCCATTTATATATACAGGTGCTTTCATCTGAATTTTTTATCATACTAACGGTTTTAACAATGTTATTATTTATACGTTTAAGCTCCTTTACATTACCTGCACCGCTTTCAATTAGTTTTTTCAATCTTATACAATCAGTTTTACAGTTGAGAAGCTGCCTTCTCATGTTTCCGAAATCTATTTTCATTTTTTCAAGTGCATCAATTATAAATTGACGCTCTTCTCCCTCAAACATACGTGAAACAGACAGCATAATTTTTTCAACATCATACTCTTTCTTACAATATTTATCTATTACCTCTCTAAAAGTCATATTTATAAAATTCTTCTTTAAAGCACCGCCCTCTGTAGCATCTATGAATTCAATATCACTATGGTGGAGTGCAGCCTCCTCCATCCATTTCTGAATATAATAAAAATCCTTTCTTGTAATAACATCGTCACCATTGATATCTTTTACCACCTTATATTGGTTGTTTTCCTCGTTAATCTCAATGGCATCTTCTCCCACATGCACACGATTGTCGGTTAAAGATAAATCCTGCCCGATTAAAATTATTCTTTTTATCCCCCACGAAATCAGGTTAGCCATTGCTGCTGTTGCCACAGAGCCTCCCATATTCATGGCAGGTATATCCTTTCCCAGCTTTTTAAACAGGCTGCTCCACACTGCGGAATCTGAGGAAAAGAAAAATAAATTTTGTGGATTGACAAAATTAAAAACCTCTATATTTGAATTTGTATGTGCAAAAAAAGGCACCTCACTTATTCCATCAAAGTCAAATGACTCTATTCCCTTAATACAATCTATAGATATTATTGCATCCGGTTTTATTCCCTGCTCCATTACCTTTGGGATAGCAGAGTCAACCACAAATATTAATGCCTTCCCCTTTGCTTCCCTTAGAAGTTCAACATTTTTTTGCAGGGATGGACCTGCAGACACAATGATTGCAGTCATATCATCAGGAAACATCCCCTTAAGCTCTGTTCCTAAACGGCATCCTGCAAGATATTTCATATTGTGTATTTCATTTTTTACTTCCTTTTCCCCATACTCCTCTGCAATATTTGCAATTACGTGCAGCTTTTCATACATATCAATACAATTTTGCTTGAAATCCTCATAACCATCACGAAACAAATCTGTATACTTAGGTGCTACCATTATCTTATTTGCATCTTTATTTGCCATATCAAGCCACTCGCCGGCAATTGCAGAAAAGTCCTCCGTATTCACGTCCTTCACTATAAAGAAAACCCGATCCGATTTAATAAGCTCCGATATATCAATATTTGAAAGAACCTGAAGGAAAACAGCCTTGCTCGGCTCAAACACAATACATCTTGTATTATTTTTTGCATGCTTAATATGCTCCCTGACATAATATCCATTGGAAAAACCATACATAATAAGCAGTGCACCATCCTGCATTTCAAATGTATCCTCCATATATTTGAATGCTTCATTTTCAGGGTCATATTTTGAATTTAAATATGCGTCGTTTCCATTATCATGATACACGACAACCTGACCGCCTTTACGTGCATCCTCAATACGCACAATATCAGATATATCATCTGTACCAACAGCTTTTATTGCATCATATATTACCGGATATTTATTTTCTAATTCCTGCATGTTTTTTTCATACAATGTCATATGGTACTCTCCCTTAGAATTTTTGCTATTCTTTCGCATCCTTTGCCATCCACCATACTTTTTAGCTTTAATGACAAATTTCTTGTATCCTCAATCATGTATTTTTTTAAACCATCTATTGTATTTACAATTACATTATTAATGTCTGTTCTGGCATCCCCAGCCCATATGACCATCCCAGATTTATCCATTTTTTCTCCCATAACAACCTGATCGTCAGAAAATCCAAAGCATACAACCGGCACACCACAGGCAAGCAGTTCATAAACTGTCATACCTCCCGCTGAAACACTAATCACGCTTTCCGCCATCACCGTACTCATGTTTTTTATGTTCTGATACACCTTCAGTCTTTTATTATTCTTTGCAAGCATATCAATTTCATCTTTATCACCATTCATTTTACCTAGTACAACACATATATCATATATATCAAATGCTGCGTCATTCAACAACTGTTTGCAAAGTCTTAATGTGAAATGTAACGGATCCGTTCCACCTGTTGCAATTAGAATCTGCTTTTTTTTTCGTTTCTCTGTTATTTGTAAGAATTCAGTCCTTAAAGGTACATACTTCAATCCTGAATATGTAACCGTATCTGTTTTGCAATACAAATCCTCAATTGTTCTTTCATCCCCCCATTGGGAATAATGTAATACCATATGTACCGCATATGTTTCTCTACACAAATCATCCATATAAAAAAGCTTTGTAATAGTATTTAATTCTTTAAAAAATTCCGAGGTTACCTGATAAGAATCCACAACCAAACAACGAATTCGGTATTTATTAATTGCCTCAATTACTTTGGGAATACTGCTATCCCAGTCTTGCCAATCAATATTTAATACATGGTATTCAAGTTGATTTTCTTCCAAAAATGCTGTATTTTTATTTTCTGCTAACAGAAATATACAATCTTCCCCCAACAATCGGCACTGCTTTGCAATAGCTATACACCTCATCATATGCCCTGTTGCAATTTGTTCATTTGCATCAAGTCGAAATCCTATCATAATACACCACCATCTCAGCTAGATACTGCCCCTATTTAACATTATACACTAACCCTTTTGTAACATCAAGAAACTTTGTCTCTTGAAATTTATCCACAAAAGCTTTATTCTTTTATCATAAATATAATTATGATGGCAGGAGAAATATAATGGAATTTGGTAGTGTTATTGAGCTGGACAAAAATAAATATTATATAGATTGTGGCAAATCAATTCATAATATTGATTTGGCATATGGCACTTTTTTTAAAAAGTATTTTTTTCAGAGCGGTCGCAATGCAATTGAGGCATTAATGCTTTTGTTGCATAATAAACATGCTGTTATTTTTGTACCTGACTTTATATGCGAAACTGTCAAAGATTCCATTCTCAGAGCTGGTTGGGAATATATTGAATACACTGTATATGAAGATATGAAAATCAACACACGTGAAATAAACAAAAAAATCACGGAATTAAATCTCAAATACGTTTACATTGCACATTTATTTGATAGTCGTTTCAACGACGATGACATAATTATTTTTGAAACTTGGAAAAAAAACGGCATTACCATAATTGAAGATGTAACCTTAAATCTTCTTGGTACTGACAGAATAGGTTTCGGAAACTATATCATCGGTAGTCTGAGAAAATGGTTTGCAATCCCTGATGGCGCATTTTTATTTTCAGCAAATGAACTTAACATAGAAGAATCAAAAGATACCAGCATATATACAAGCTATTACTTATTAACGCAAACTTTAAAACGTGAATATATTCAAAATGGATACAGGGATTCTGAATTAAAAAAACTATATCTTGAGTACTATAATCTCTCCATAAAAGATATTTTTACTGATTATACAATTAGAACTATGTCCCATATAAGTAGGGTTTATCTGGCTAATATCGACATATCAAAAATACGGGAAATACGGCAGCAAAACTACGACTTTTTATATAACCAAATTTCCGATATAGACAAGAGCATGTGTCTTTGTCCACGTAGCAAGAATACTACACCTATGATGCTTGTTATAAAATGTGACAAACGTGATGACTTACTAAAATACCTTATTGAGCATGATATTTATTGTAGCGTTCATTGGCGGCTTTTGACTGACAAAAAAAATGTCAATTACCTGTCAGAACATTTGCTGTCAATTCCATGTGATCAAAGGTATACCAAAAAACAGCTTCAGTACATTGTTGAACGTATTCAGGATTGGAAAGGCTAAGAAATCTTTTCATTTGATTCCTCCTCATTAAGCAGCATTACCTCCTTGTATTTTAGCAATATATTACCGGTTTTGTAGTTTCCAATTTGAGGAGGATTCATTTTGCCCTGTGCATTGTTGGCAATATACTTCATAAAATTAACCCCACATTCATAAGCATGCGGATACCCTCCTCCAAAACGTGGATTAATTTCAAGCAAATAATACTCTCCGTTATATTTAAAAATATCCATATCTATTGGCCCTGCGAAATTCATAACTCTCACTATTTTTTCTACCAATTCAAAAAGGGCATCATCCTTTATTGCCCTTGATATTTCTGTTTCACCATCCCTCATACGAAGCTTTTTCTTTGCAAATATTTCAACAATATGACCTCCTATTAAATCCACGTATACATCTATGCCATATTCTTCCGCTTCAATATATGGCTGAACAATTAAATTTTTCTCTTTTTTTGTAAGATAATCCATAAGGCTTTCATCACAAATTTTAAACATTCCGACACTGCCTGCGCCTTTTCGCTGTTTTACAATCACAGGAAGCGGTAACCTTGATATTAAATCCTGCTCTGTGTCAAAATCATATGTGTCGATACAAGAAATACCATGTTTCACAAGGTTTTTATATAAGGCATACTTATCCCTGCACATTCGTATTATAGCAGCATCAGATATAACAGCTAATATACCTCTATCTTCAAACTCAGATTTATATGTAGCTATAAGTTCTAACTCATCCTCATATAACGGTAAGATAACATTTATATTTTCTTTTTCGCATATTTCGTTTATTGTTGTTCTGTAATCCGCAGACTTTATTGGTGGAACAAGGTAATGCATATCAGAAATATATGCTGCCGGCACGTGTTCGGCACAATCTGTTGTTACTATCTTGTCAAATGCACCTTCATTTTTAAAATACTCTACCAGCTTACACTTTGTCCCTACACTTAATATCAGTATATTCATGCTACTATTCATCTTCAATATAGCTCCAATCCAAGGCCGTTCCCTTTTTTAAATCTTTTTTTACTTTTCTTCCCAAAAGGCCTTCATAATACTTTGTATGTAATCCATAACCCGGTCTGATTGATTTCATATTATGTTCGTTTAACTCTTCTCCCATTTTTATATCTTCAACAATGTATAAAGACCTGGAACGTTCTTTACTTTTTTGTTGTCCTTCTGTTAAAGAATATGTTATATTTCCAAGTGCTTTTTCCACGTTTCTTACATCTTCGACCATTTTTTTGAATTCTTCAGGTTCCATCGAAAACGCAGCATCTGCACCTCCTTCTGCCCTGCTAAGTGTAAAGTGCTTTTCAATAACTTTAGCACCTAATGCGACTGCTGCAACAGTCACACTGCTACCCAAAGAGTGATCAGATAAACCAACTTCACATTCAAAGGTTTCCTTCATATTAGCCATGGTTCTAAGATTTATATCCTCATATGGGGTAGGGTACTCTGATACGCATTTTAATAATATAATCTGATTATTTCCAACATCCCTACATGTATTAACTGCAAGTTCAATATCACTTAAAGTTGCCAGCCCTGTGGACATAATAATGGGCTTCATTTCTGTGGCAACCTTTTTTATTAATGGTATATCATTTATTTCAAATGATGCAATTTTATATGCAGGCATATCAAACTTACGCAAAAAATCTACTGCTGTTAAATCAAATGGTGTGGAAAACATTGGAATTTCAATTTTATTTGCATAATCAAACAACTCCTCATGCCACTCCCATGGTGTATATGCACTTTTATATAATTCAAATAGATTCATTCCCTCCCATGGACTACCCGGAGTACATAAAAACTCATCGCCATAACAGTCTACCGTTATGGTGTCAGGTCGGTATGTCTGTATTTTTACAGCATCGGCGCCCGAGTTTTTTGCCGCTGAAATTATCTTTTTAGCACGTTCTATATCCTGCATGTGATTTGCCGACATTTCCGCAATGATAAATACATGATTTTTGTCTATGATACTATAGTCATTTGATTTCATATTACCTATGATACCCCTCCACCAATTTTATTCATCAGCTTGTACTTCTCTTCCGCTAAAATCCAATCATTCTCCGTGTCAATATCCTGCGCAACAAGCGGAGACACTATAATTGGCATAACTTTCCCTTTAATACTGCCTTTATTTTTACGAAAATTCTCAACATTGTAAACATACAACTGCCCAACATCATGATACCATTTTTCTAAATCCTGTGAACGTGAATTAATATATTCCGTATATTTATATTTTAGTGTCCCTTCTTCCGTAATAATATAACTCCTTTGCGGTGGGTAAGAAAATTCAACTACCGTTACAACTTCATCCGGTTGTTTAGCTTTCATCAATGCCTCTGCTTCCAAAATCAAATCTGTCGTTAAAAATGGAGCCGTAGGATATATGCAAAATGCATATTTGTAGGTTTTTCCCATCCTTTCATATCCATTCAAAACCTCTAACAATACATCACTCGTTGTTGCAAAATCATCAGATGTTTCTTCACTTCTATAAAAAGGAACTCTTGCACCATAGGTCATGGCAATATTGGCAATTTCCTCACTATCTGTAGAAACCATTACTTCATCAAATATGTTACTATTTATAGCAGCCTGTATTGAATATGAAATAATTGGCTTTCCACAAAAAGCTTTTATATTTTTCTTTGGTATACGTTTACTTCCGCCTCTTGCCGGAATAATTGCTATATTTTTACACACTGTTCTCTCTCCTTTTTCGCCCAAACGTGATAATGTGACACCTTTTTTTCCATATTATCTCTGTAAAAGTCCGCCTTCTCCAGATTTACAATTTCAAATCCATGCTCTCTATATAACTCTCTAATTGCTTTCTCATCACAAAACCAATAGTTCATTCCCGGTAAATATTCCTCTAAAATAAAGTAATCTTTTTCTATTTCCTTTCCCTTCCCATATAAATAATCTTCCTTTGTTCTAAAATCGCTTAAAAAGCATCCCCCTATTTTCAATATACGGTTTAGCTCCGAAAATAAAAGATTTCTGTCTGCGGCATTACAATAAAATAAAGCACCCCATGCCACAATACAATCTAAAATGCTTGATTCAATAGGAATACTTGTCCTGTCATTTTTTATATATATTACATTTTGATAATTAATTTTTTCCAATTTCTCTTTTGTACGTTCCAGACATATCTCGTTGTAATCTGCAGCATATATGTCAAACTGCATATCTGCCATCACAAGTGTATTTCTCCCTGTCCCACATCCAAAATCCAAAATTTTATTGTCTTTTCCTATAGGAAAATTATTATGTAAATATCTTATCACAGGCTCACTGGGATATTTAATTTCATTTACTTCTTTATGTTCAGACCACAATCTCATTTCCTCTTTATTTCTTTCTGACAGCATATATAATCTCCTTAATATTAACTTTTTATTCTGCTTTCATACTCCCTGACAATCCGTACAAACTCGTTGTCAGAATCTAAGTAAGTATAGGCCAACTGACGTGCATACCCTGATTGTTCCTCATAAAATTCCTTATCTTCATAATATCTTTCAATCAGTTTTCCCATTTCATTGTAATCTTTACAAGAAAATCTATCTCCTACTATCCCTGCAACATCTCCGAAGTTAACAGTAATTGCAGGTTTCCCTTTAAACATCGCCTCCACTACACTGGTTCCTCCGCCTCGTCTCGTAGGATTAATGTACAAATCACAAAGTTCAAGCCGGGACAAAATATCAGAACAAAATCCCATATTAAACATATAATTTTTTAATCTTTGATGCCTTGACAGCTTATTTTCAAAAGAATCACACTTGCCAATAACTGCTATAAGCATATTATCTCTTAGAGTATCATCAAGAAATTGCATAAAGCTTTCATCCATTTCCTCATCCAGCCGTGCTCCTACAACTGCCATAACAAATGCATCCTCACTTATTCCAAAATCCTCACGTTTAACAATTTCAGTTTGTTTTTTCAAAGAAAATGTAAATCTTCCCTGAATAATATGAGATTTGTCCTTATTCATAGCTTCTATGAGGCTATTGGCATACTCCAACATATTATCGTTAATAATCTGATACTTCGCTAATGTCTGGGAACACCCGGACTGAATGGTTCCAACATCTAACACTGGTATCATTTCATTAATTAACCCTACTACTAAACTGCTTCCTCCTATCTCCACAACCACAGATGGTTTTAGTCTTTTAACCGCATTTATCAAGCTAATAATTTCATCTTCGTTCGGCATTATATTTTCGCATTGATAATACTGAAAGGTTTCCCCTTTCCAATTTACCGTCTGTTCTTCAAGTAACTGCGGAATATAGTTTCCCTCCATTGTTCCAAAAAAAGGAAGCCTTCCCTGCATGGTTAATAATTCTGCTGTATTTATAAGTAATACCCTTTTTCCTAATTGTTTTTGTAATACATAACATCTGTCCAAGGCTGTTTTTGTAGGTCCATGTTCCTCTCCTAAAAACTGTCCCGTAATTACAACTGCAAGTTCTTTGTTTCTTTCCTCCTTTGGAATTGGATTCAAGTCTAATTCCAATGCTTTTTTACACATACAAAATACTTTTTGGAGAAGCTTCCAACTTAATTTAACAGTATTGATATTATTTATCTCGGGGGTCATAAAAATAGCCGTACCAATTTGCCAATACAGGAAATTCATCTGTTTCCAATCAAGGCAATTGTCAGATAATAAAAGATATAAAAAATCAGATAAAATTTTTTCTTTAGGACTAAGCTTCAAAGCAAATGAATATATAAAAATGTCCTGCCAGATATTTATTCCGATATAAGAAAATAGGTGTTCAATAAGCTCACTTTTTTCAGCCTCAGACTCATCTTTTGCAAGTTCAAACAAATCTTCAAATAATTTAAAATCAAGAATCCCCTCAGATAATTTCTGCAACAGCTTTTTGCACATTTTTTCCCACATAGTACAGAATCCCCCATCTACAATGTACTTTCTTTTACTATCCTCAACACCTGCTCAATCACATAATTCTGCTGTTCATCCGTCAAAAGTGGGAAAATAGGCAGGCTTATAGCTCTGCTGTAAAATGCCTCTCCGTTTTTGCAGCACACTCCATCAAAACCATTTTTTTGGTAATATGGATGCTTATAAACCGGAATATAATGTACATTAACTCCTATTCCACTTTTTCTCAGACTGTCAAATATTATCTTTCTGCAATCAGCCGGAACCTGAATCATATATAAATGCCATCCACTTTCACAACCACTTAATTGTGTAGGTATTTTTATCTCATCGATATCCTTAAATGCCTCATTATACCGATTGGCAATCTGTCTGCGTCTATCAATAAATTTATCAAGCTTATCCATTTGACTAATACCCAAAGCACAGGAAATATCAGTTATCCGGTAATTGTATCCAAGCTCCAACTGCTGGTAATACCAATCTCCCTGCTGTTCTGTCATTACAGACTCGTCTCTTGTTATGCCATGACTTCTAAATAAAACAAGCTTCTTATATAACTCTTCACTATTTGTCACCACCATACCACCTTCTCCCGTGGTGATTGGTTTGACAGGATGAAAACTGAAGCAGGTCATATCTGCTATACTGCCTATTTTTCGTCCCTTATATGATGCTCCTAACGCGTGTGCACTATCTTCTATGACCAATAAGTTATATTTCTTTGCAATATCCATTATTGCATCCATATCACAAGGTTGGCCGGCATAATGTACAGGAATAATTGCTTTTGTATGCTCCGTTACAGCCTTTTCAATCTCTGTAGGTGAAATATTATATGTATGCTCATCTATATCGGCAAATACAGGAGTTCCCCCACAATAAAGGACACAGTTTGAGGAAGCAGCAAATGTAATCGGTGATGTAATAACCTCCTCACCTTCTTTTATTCCTGCCGCAAGGCACGCTATGTGAAGTGCTGACGTACCACTGTTTACCGCAACTGCATATTTGGCTCCCACATATTCTGCCACACGGTTTTCAAATTCCGTAATCCTAGGTCCTGTTGTAAGATAGTCTGAACGGAGAACATCAACAACTGCCTGTATATCTTTTTCATCTATTGATTGTCTGCCATATGGGATATACATAAATATTATCTCCTCATTATCCTAACACTTTTCTAACAAAAACCACGTTGAATCATCCATTGGGAACATATTGTCCCTGTGATATTTAAAGCCATAATCTACCAGTTTTAAATCCGGATACTTGTCCAGCATATCACCTGCAAAATCTCTTTTAAATAATTTATTTTTTTCTCCCCTATATTCTATAACTGTAGGCTTTGGATTATAATATTCTGAAATAATAATATATTTATTGGAACATTCATAAAGCTTTCGATATACGGTATCCAGCTCATCAGGATTGATATGTATGAGCACACCGCTAATCAGTGCTATATCATATTTTTCCTCTATTTCACACTCCAATATGGAGTTTTGATACACCTTAACATTATCCTTAAAATGCTCCTTCAGTATACCCACTGCTTTCTCATTTATCTCAATTGCAGCAAGGCTCATTTCCGGTCTTATCAGATTGATTGCCCTAAGATTCATACCAATATTAGAGCCAAACTCTATAAGACTGTTTACATCCTTTCTTGACATATTTTTTCCGAATATTTCAGAAAAGAGTGCAATGTTGGAGGAAATAATTGAATAAGACTTATTTCTTTCAATATAATCGTCACCAAATTTTCCTGCCCAAAATTGCTCCTGCTCTGTTTTAAACATTTGCCATCCTCCTAAGCTTTGTTCATTTTAGATAATCTATTCTGCAAGTCCTCTACTCCAAGCCATTTCGTATTGTTTTGCGAACTGTACTCAAATTCCTGTTCAACCCGTTTTCCTCCAGGAATAATTTCTTTATTCCACCACTCAAAGTGTGGGTAAATAATATAGTGCTTTTCGTATTCATATGTAGTTAACGAGTCCTCACGGGTAATCATGACCTCATGCAGCTTTTCACCCTCACGTATCCCTACCTCAGGCATATCACAATCGGGAAGCATAGCACGGGCGAGATCTGTTATCTTAAAAGATGGTATTTTTGATATAAAGGTTTCACCACCCCTCGCTTCAGCAAGTGCCTTTATAACAAGCTCAACCCCCTGTTCCAAATCAATCCAAAATCTAGTCATCCTATAATCAGTAATTGGCAGAGTTTTGCCGCCACCATCTATAATATTTTGGAAAAAAGGAATAACCGAACCACGACTGCCCGCTACATTTCCATACCTGACAACAGAAAAATTTAAATCCCTGCTGCCCACATATGCATTTGCTGCAACAAACAGCTTGTCGGATACAAGTTTCGTGCCACCATAAAGATTTATAGGATTTACCGCCTTATCTGTGGAAAGGGCCACAACACGTTTCACAGACGCAGAATCCAATACTGCATCGATAATATTCATTGCCCCGTTTATGTTAGTCTTTATAGCCTCAATCGGATTATATTCACATGCAGGAACCTGCTTCATTGCAGCAGCATGTATAACATAATCCACGTCACTGCATGCTCTGCTAAGGCGCTCCTTATCACGGACATCCCCAATAAAAAATCGCAATTTCTTTGCATGCTCCTTATATTTGTTTGCCATCACAAATTGCTTATATTCGTCCCTCGAATATATAATTACCTTTTTTGGATTATAGTGTTTAAAAATATAATTAACAAAATGATTACCAAAGGATCCTGTTCCACCGGTTATCAATATTGATTTATCGTTTAGCATACTCTTTCTCCTTTTACCTGTAAAATAATATCCCCTACCAAATCTATCAGTTCCGGTAATACTTTTATTAAAGAATCATAGTATTTCCTACTTTTTTCATACATACGAATAGATTCTTTTATATCGTCCTTTTCCTCTTGATACATATCTGACATCATATCTGCCTCAGATTCCGCTATATATTTTTTTAAATACGCTATCTCATCAGAATCCTCAATAAGCTCATCTGTGTTTTTTATGTTTGTATTAATACGTTTAAGTTCATCAATATCAAATTTCCCAGATTCTAAAATTGCTTTTCCTTTTACACAATCATCCCTGCAAGCCAAAAGACGTTCTTGCATATTTTCAAAATTGTGCTTCATATTTTCAAGAGCATCCCAAACTAATTGTATATCTTTCCTCATAAATAACCGAGGTGAAGATAATAAAATATCTAAAATATTACCATACTCAGATGTGCAATATTTATCTATAACCTCCCTAAATGTCATTTGTTTAAGATTTTTTTTGCGTGCACCACCTTCTGTGGCATCTATAAATTCAATATCACTATATCTGAGTGCAACATTTTCTATCCATTTAAGATATACATAATAATCCTTTTTTATCCAAACGTCATTTCCATTGATATCTGTTATTGTCATAAACCGATTATCATCTTCGCTAATTTCAATGGCATCTTCCCCTGCATGCATACGATTCCCCGTAAAAGCAAGATCCTGACCAATCAAAACAATTCTTTTAAACCCCCATAAAATTAAATTAGCAATTGCCGCTGTTGCTACAGAGCCTCCTGTTCCAATGCTTAAAATTTCGCTTCCCGCTTTTTCAAATAAACGACTCCATACAACCGAATCTGATGAGAAAAAATACAAATTCCTCGCTTTAACATATTTCAACACTTCCGTATTTGCATACATTTCCACAAAAAATGGTATATCTTCTATCCCATCAGCTTTGAAGAGATTAACAGATTTATTAGGGTCAATAGATATCATTGCATCCGGTTTTATTCCTATATTGAGTATCTGCTGTACAGCCGAATCAGTAGCAAATATAAATGCCTTTCCCTTTATATCTTTAAGAAGGGCAACATTTTTCTCAAGAGATGGTCCAGACGACACAACAACAGCTGTCATATCTTCAGGAAATTTTCCCTTTAATACCATTCCACTGCGGCAGCCTGCAAGAAATTCCATATTGCGCAAACCATTCGTTACATATGTTTTCCCAAATTCGATATCCGTATAGGAACAAATATAGAATTTTTCATACAGTTCTTTTATTTCCTGTATAAATAATGTATATTTTTCATTAAATAAATCTATATATTTAGGCGCTTCTATAATCTTATTCGTATCTTTATTATAAAACTGCAGCCACTGTCCTACAGTAAGGGAAAAATCCTCATCATTAATGCCTTTAACTACAATATGCACTCTATCCGACTCAAGTATATCTTTAATATTTATATTCTTAATCACCTGCATGAACACTTCAACACACGGTTCATATACAATGCATTTAACATTTTTTTTTGTATTTCGAATAAATTCCCTTACATAACTGCCATTTGAAAGCCCATACATAAAAAGAATTGACTCATCAGGCATATCAAAGTATTCCGCCATATATTTATTTGCTTCATTTTCAGAATCATATTTTGAGTTTAAATAAATATCCCTACCCCGTATATGAAACACTACTACCTGTCCAGCTTTACGAGCATCTTCAACAGATATTTTATCCGATATAGAAACATCTAATCCCATACCTATCGCATCATAAACTCTCTTATATTTACTTTTGAGCACTGATAAATTGTCTTCATACAACATGTAAGGGCTACTCCTTCTTATCCGTTAAATATTTCTCAGTTTCCTCTAATATACTTACAAGCTCAGGTATTGCGTCCGCCAGCATTTTATAATAGGATGCTGACTTATTATACATTCGAACAGCCTCATCAATTTCATTTTCTTCTTCAATATAAAAATCATCAGCCATTTGTTCCTCTGCCTGCCCCATAAATTTATTGACAAAAAGTGCTTCGTCAGAATTCACAAAGAAGTCATCGACTTCCCCCATAAATGCATTAATTTCCTTTAACCTCTTTATGTCATAGCAACCTCTGGTAAGCATATCACTTCCTTCTTTGCAGTATTCGACTACTTTACTAAAATCATCTATAAAGCGTTTCAGATTATTTTTCATCTGCTGCAATTCATCAACAATGAGCCTACTTGATTCTCCTGTAAACAACCTTGGAACTGATTCCAATATTCCATCTATATCATAAATGTTCCCACAAAATTTATCTATAGCAGCTTCCAATGACATAATGGAAGTATTTCTCTTTTTTATTCCACCTTCTGTTGCATCGATTATCTCTATGTCTTTATTGTTAAAAGCAAGCTCCTCTATCCATCTGAGATAAATTAAAAAATCAAATCGTACCGGCAGTATATCGCCGTCTATTCCCTCTATAAATTTATAATGTCTTTCGTCAAACTCGGTTACTTCCTCCACATCGCCAACATGTTCTTTGTTTCCGGTTAATGCCAAATCCTGCCCTATAAGTATTATTTTTTTTATTCCCCATTTAACAAGACTGCTTATTGCCGCCGTAGCTACGGACCCTCCTGCATCAATACTTGTAAAACTACTGCCCACCTTTAGGAAAAGCTTCTGCCATGTTCTCTCATCACTGGTGGAAAAAAACAGATTTTTAGGCTGTACATATTCTAAAACCTCTGTATTAAAATCTGTATCTGCCAAAAAAGGAATATCACTTAATCCCTGTGCCATAAATAATTCCAAAGGTTTTTCATAATCCACACCGATAACCATGTCTGGCTTTATTCCTGTTGCAAGAACTGCATTAATTGCTGTATCTGTACATATAATAAATGCTTTCCCTTTTGCCTTTTCAAGTAAATGTACATTCTTTGCTAATGATGGGCCTGCTGACACAACAATGGCCGGCATATCCACAGGAATTCTACCAATCAAATCATCTGAACTCCTGCAATTCTCAAAAAATCTGGCATTGTAAAAGCTATTTTTACAACCTTTTATTCCATTCTGAATTAAAGTGTTATATTCTATTTTTTGTCTGTCATACTGTTCATTCAGAACAGTAATCATTGCATTAAGCTTATCTGGATATAACTGCCCATACTTAGGCGCTGCAATATGTTGATTGGTATTTTTATTATAGGATTTAAGAAGTCCAGACATAACCTGTTCAAGATTTCTGTCATTAATTCCATAGACTATAAGCTGAAATCTGTTATCTGTCAGTAAATCTGTTATATCTATATTTTTCATGACCTGCACAAAAATTTCTATATCCGGTTCCACAACAAGACAATGAGTATTCTTTTTGTTCATTTGCAAAAAAGCCTTAGCAAATGCTCCATTTGCCAGGCCAAACATAACAAGAATCGCTTCATCTGGAAGCTTTTCCATGTCCTGCATATATTTTTCAGCTTCTGCTGATGGATTATATCTGGAATTAAGATATACATTATGCGAGTTTATTATAATGTCTCCATTTTTAGCAAATTCAACCTTTACATGATCAACGTCTGTTGATTTGCCACTATGTAAATATTCATATAGAAATTGATTATTAATTGAAAGTGCTTCTAAATTTTTATTATATATACTCATTGTCCTGCTCCTAAATACCATATGTGACAAATTAATAAAATTAGTCTAACAAAGGAATAAGCTCATAGCTGATAATATCCGCCATAAGTGTTCCATCCTCCTGCTCCATAGCATCAAGAAGCGGTATAAGTGCATTGTCAATCATTTCCTGTCTTGCTTCCTCGTCAGGCATGTCCGATGCAATAGTCGCTATATCAGGAATCACGTTACTCATATGGGCAATACCTTCTATAGTATCTCCCTTGTAAAGAATATCTGCAATATCATTTAAGTTTTTTTTCAAACCATCTAAAATTTCTTTATCCATATTACCCTCCTTTTCATTGTACGGCAATCCATTGCCAATTTGCTTTAAGTATATGGGTTGATGTAACAATAATTAATTATATAATAGCAAAAAACTAAGCTTTATACAACGATTTTTCTTCCCTATTAAACAAAATAAGCCGGTCCGCAATGGAACCGACTTATCTTGTCAATAATTAGATTACTGAAGTAATGAAAGTACAGCCTGAGTAGACTGGTTAGCCTGTGCAAGCATTGACTGTGCAGCCTGCTGAAGAATGTTATTCTTAGTGTAGTTAGTCATCTCAGTAGCCATGTTAGTGTCTCTGATCTGTGACTCAGCTGAAGTTAAGTTCTCTGCGTAGTTCTCAAGGTTGTTGATTGTGTAATCAAGTCTGTTCTGCTTAGCACCAAGAAGTGATCTAGCTGCAGAAACCTGCTTGATTGCTGAAGTAATAAGAGACATTGAGTTTGAAGCTGCAGAGTGTGAGCTAACCAAAAGGTTACTAACACCAAGTGTTGAAGCTGACATACTCTGAATGCTTATTACCATGTTCTCTCCTGCAACCGCACCAACCTGAAGATTCTTGCCAGTGAAAGAACCAGTTAAAAGCTTAGTACCATTGAATGATGCCTTCTTAGCGATAGAATCGATCTCTGCTGTAAGCTCAGTAATCTCATCAGAGATTGTTGTACGATCCTCATCTGCGTTAGGGTCGTTAGCTGCCTTAGTAGCAAGCTCGCCCATACGCTGAAGGATGCTATGAATCTCATTCATGTTACCTTCTGCTGTCTGGATAAGTGATACACCATCCTCAGCGTTCTTAACAGCCTGGTTAAGTCCTCTGATCTGGTTTCTCATCTTCTCACTGATTGAAAGTCCTGCTGCATCATCTGCTGCTCTGTTAACACCATATCCTGATGATAACTTCTCAGTTGACTTTCTAACTGCCTTAACGTTCTGTCCTAACATTCTGTTAGTGTTGATAGACTGCATGTTGTGTTGTACTACCATAATAAATTCCTCCTTGAATATAATCTTGCGTCCTTGCAAGATGTACTACCGGTCATGCCGGCGTTATTTTGATTTATGTAATTCTCCGAAGAGATATTACCATGTTTACTGTAAGTAACTCTTTCCTTGTTGCTTACATTTTATATATCGGAATTCATTTCCAATACTTAACCCTATTTTTTATTTTTTTTAAAAAATTTTTATTTTTTTCTGTCATACAGCATAGAGTCGTTAACTACACCATTTGACATAGACTTGTAATACTTATTTGCCACCTGTTTTGATTGCTTTGCACGCTTTATACCCTTGAAGCCGGTAGAGAAAGCTCGCTCAAGGCTCGCCCTGTTCCTCTCCTCCAAGGCTTCTATCTGCATACCTAAGTCAACGCATTCTTTAATGAGAGTCTGCATGCTAAGAAGCTCATCGTTATAAGAATCCTTTTCCTCAATAATCTCTGTCCTGACTCTATCATACACAGAAGTAAAGCCTTTGTCAATCTCTTCAACATTATTTATAAGTACTTCTTTTTTGTCAATTGTGTCACCAAAGGCATCCTCATCAAACTTTTTTGCCTTTGCGAGCTGCTCCTGTTGTTTTGTCAACTCCAAAATTTCCAGGAGGTACTTTTTCTTGCGAATTAATGACTCCTGCATAATATTCACATACGTACCGGTCTGATTCATAATGCCCCTCGCTCTCCACACATACTTACATTAAATCTACTTTTGTTCCTTTGCCTTTGTCATGACTTCCTTCCACAAGTCACGCATGCCGCGTATCTCATCAAGTGCTCTCTGTAACATTTCCATGTCCTTCTTCATATTTGCCTCAACGAGAAGGGCATATATATAATCATACATACGCTTAAAATCTTCTGCCACAGCATACTTATGATCCAATGTTGTATTTAATTCCACAATAATGTTCCGGCTTTTCTGAATGTTAACATTTGTAGTTTCAAAATCTTGCTTTTCCAATGAAGCGACCGCTATATTGCAAAATTTAACTGCACCATCATAAAGCATAAGCGTAAGCTCAGCAGGTGATGCTGTGGCAATCCTATTAACACCATATGCCTTTGCCGCATTATTATATGCCATAACAAATTAGCCTCCTAATCTCTTGTCTATGAAGCAGAACCCATAAGCTGTGCAAGATATGACTGCTGTGACTGAAGGGAAGCCATAGCTTTCTCCATAGCTGCAAACTGTTTATAATATTTATCCTCTAAATCCTGCAACTTCTGAGCCCACTTATCAATCTCGTCATCCTTATCTTCCAACTCTTCTTCCATAGTAATATCATTGTAGAATGTCAGTGAACGGCTTGTTTCTGTACGCTTCATAGCAGTCTGTAATGAACTGTAAAGCTGTGAACCAATTCCTGGATTTTCCTTATCACCTACAAACACCTGGGAGAATATCTCAGGATTAGCTGAAAGTGCAGCCTTAAGCTTATTGTCCTCTGCTGCATAATCAGGGTCATCAGGATCACCCATAATATGGAGCTTGCCTCTCTCTGAATAATCGCCTGTCACAATTCCAAGTGAGGCAAGAGAATAAGTTTTTTCATTTCCATCCTTATCAGTTACAGTTACAGCCTTATTCAGTATACTTCTCATAGAAGTAAGGAGACTGTTTATTGTGTCATCTCTTCTAAGAAGACCTACCTTAGCTTTCTTTTCCCACTTTTCTATCTCCGTATCTGAAAGTGAGTTCTTTTCCTCGTCTGTAAGAGGCTCATACTCTGGTTTCTTTTCATTGTAGAGAGTATTCATCTCATCTATAAGCTCATTGTACTTCGTTACAAAGTTCTTGATAGTATCATATATACTATCTACATCATTCTCCACTTCAATGTTGATAGGAGAATCATTTGTAAGCTTGCCTGTTGCTGCATCATATGTTCCCGTAACACCTCTTGCAGTAATGGTAAGTCCGTTTAACTCGAACGTATTACTGCTTCCAATATACTCAACTCCATTGTAATCAATAATGGCATCCTGTGCTTCAACCTTTGTTGCTCCTGCAGCAGCACTGAGTCCGAGTATATCAAGAGCATTGCTGTCTGAAGAAGTTAACTCAAAATTATAATCTAAGCCAGTTTCTGCAGAATTGATATAGAACCTACCCTGATTTTCATCAAAGCTTGCTGAAACTCCCAATTTGGAAAGTCCACTAACAAAATCAGAAATCGAAGTTTCTTTATCTACAACAAAATCCTTGCCATTTACTGTAAAGCTTGTTCCCACATTGATACCAATATCTGCAAGCTTTGTAAATTTAGTAATATCGCTGCTTGTAAAGTTCTTCTCATAACGAAGTTCTAAACTACCTTCCAGAGTATTTTTATCTCCTGTAGTCTCGTCAGACTTAAATCCAACCTCTCCTGATATTCCAAATGCAGTACTTTCTACCGTATAAATTTCTCCTACAGTATTTCCATCATCATCTGTAGATGCTGACGAATTGGTAAATGTAAGCTTTCCCTCTGAAAAGCTTGCTGTAAGCTTTTCATATCCCGGTGTAGCTGCAAGCTTACGATTAAGCTCCTCAAGACTTGCAACACCATTATCGCCTGTTCCACCAATCTCAAATGTCAAATCAGATATCGTATCATTTCCAGCCTTTATTGTTATCGTCTGTCCTGTAAGGCCAAGATTGTTTCCTAAATCATCCGTCATATCAGCAAACTTCGTGCTTGCTGTAGCTTCAGCATATGTAGTAAAGCTATTTCCACGAGACTTAATATTTACACCTGTAAGATACGCAGATGACGCAATCTGCTTAACAGATACACGGTGTGAACCGCTTGCCGATGCACTTCCTGCTTTGATTGTAACCTTAGACTCATCACTCGAGCTTGCCTTCTTTGCCTTGAAAGACGTTGCAAGACGCAGGGATGAAACCTCTGTCTTAAAGAAATTATACAGCTTAGTATTTAAACCCTGCCATGCCTCCTGCTTCCACTGAAGAATCTGCTTTTCCTTTTTTACTTTATCTACCTTACCAGAACTAGCACTAACTAATTCCTTAACCATACTCTCAGTATCCATACCGGATATGAGACCTGTCATTCTCATTCCCATTTAATTTCCCTCCTATCTCTTCTCATCCACCAAAAGACCTGCTATCTCCCATGCCTTTGCAAGCATATCAAGCGCTTTCTCAGGTGGTATCTCTCTGATAACCTCATCTGTATCACTGTCTGTCACAGTAATGCTGATTCTGTTTGTTTCCTCGTGATACTTAAAGCTCAGCTGTGTGTGTTTGATTATTTTCGGTTGGCTAACCTGCCTGTTCAAATCCTCAACAGCTGCTTTTGCACGCTCAGGAGAGACGTTTTGTCCGAAAAGTTCATCATCCCTATCATTTGTCTGGGAACCGCTCTTTCCTTCCGGCGCAGTAACAACAGGAGTTTCTAACTTAATCTGCTCCCTTGGTACTGCATCAGACACACGAATCTCCTTATTCTGTGGTCTGCTTGTTGTCTGGCTCACAGTGCTTGCTGCACCGCCAGAAATTCCATCAATTCTTGCCATGTTCATACACCTCCATGTGATTTTAAAACATTTAGTAAACAACTGCAAAAAGCGTCCGAGTATATAACTACACTAACCTTATGGACGCCAAATGCTTATACTCTATTTAGTGTATCGTCAAATCGATACAAATAGTTTACACCTTTAAAGCAATTTCTTCAAGCTTTCTATATCAATATTTTGTGCAGCTTCTTTATTTTCTTCTCGAATCTGCATATATATTTCCTTTCTGTACACAGGAACACTTTTCGGTGCAGATATGCCAACCTTCACCTGTTCACCCTTTACTTCAAGGATTGTGAGTTCTATATTGCCTCCAACCATAATGGATTCGCCTTGTTTTCTTGAAAGTGCCAGCATGTTACTCACCCTCCTTTGCCTTAAGTCTCTCGATAGCATCATACACGTTATATTTTACGCTATAATCTTCATTTTCAACTATAACCTGCATGGCTTTACGTTCAACCGTATTTATGATAAATGGACCCTTAAGGTTTGCAGTCATCTTTGTGAGGTCTGACGGAATGGACATGGAAACAAGTATAAGTATATCCGCATCTGCCGGATCACCGATATTTTTCATCAGCTCATCTTCAATAAGCGGATTGTAGCTTTCTGTTATATCAATAGGATTTATAACAGGCAACACCATAAGCGGCTCTTCCATAGACTGTAGCCAGCTTATATTCGAGCGTTCTTCCCTCTCCGAATCATATATCAAAGCAAAGTTTTTAAGATTTTCGAATCCAATTATTCCATTTGGAAAATGGATTATTTTATCATCCTCAATATCTATTGTTCCAAAAAATTTTGTTTCCGCTTTCATATATGCACCTTCCTTTTCTAAGCAATACTCTTTTTATCTTCTATCCTAAGGAATCCTCCCACTTCGTGAGCCCCTCCTTAGGATATATTATGAACAATTTTTTAGATATAGTCAAGCAAAGTCTTTCTCATAATGTTACTTGTTGCCGCAAGCGCAGATTCATACACAAGTCCCGCCTCGTTAAAGTCGATGATTGTCGAATCTGTCTCTGTATCCTCATTAATGCTCTTAAGTTCCTTAAAAGATGCATACTGTTCCTTAACCCTTACCTCAATCATTGAAAGCTTAGTCATACGACTTCCTAAATCCGACTGAACCGCTGTAATCTGATTCATATAATCCTGGAAGTTCTTTATATTCTGCGAAAACTTCTTCTGCATGTTTTCCTTCTTAACTGCAAGCTCAACATCAAGGTCAGAAAGCATTTGATTAATCCTGTTTACTGCCGCATCATCATTTGCATACTGCGGGTCCTCAAGCATGGCCTTGAGCTGTTTCTGGGCCTTTTCTGCATCCTCCATATCCTGAAGTGCATATATAAGGTCGTTTATGTCATTGCCAACCTTAGTGTTTATAATCTTATTGCCTTCGGTGTTTACCTGAACGCTCTGATTAAAGTTTACCTCATAATATATCGCCTGTCCCTCTGGTGGCTGCTCATATTGCACGGTCTTTACCGTACCGTCCGACTGCTCAGTGTACTGGATACAGTCAAAGAAATGCTCAGGTCTTAACTCATCTGCCTTGAAATCCTTTCTTGAATATGTCACCTCTATATCATCTGCCGTCTTTAACGTATTGTATACATTTTCACCGAAAATAATTTCTCCTGTTTCCTTTATAATATTTATATCATCAGGTCCAACCTCATAGTATGTATCAATGTCACTAGTCTCTTTCACCGTTATAGAAAATGCTGACAAATCAATATCAGCTCCCGCCGCATCCTTTGCTTTAAGAGAAAGTACATTAGCGCCGTCATTGTTAAACTGTTCTATGCGGTCATATCCAAGGTTAAGTCTGTACACGGTTTCAGGGTTCGGTTGCACATAAGTGTCCGTACCGTCAATGTATCCATCCACCCTTGTGTAATCAATCTCATTCCACACGGTGTTTTTAGTATCCAAATCATCAGCAGTAAAATGCTGCGTTATATCGTAGGAATATTTTTTATTGTCCTCCGTAGTAACAAACACAAGACTTCTGTCAGTCTTGTAGCCTGAAAAGATATATCTTCCGGCATAGGTTGCATTGCCCTCCGCAAATATCATATCCCGAAGCTGCCTTAATCCGTCAATAATTGCACTTCTGTCCGAGGTGCCGAAAGAATCCGTAGAACCCTGAACACAGTAATCGTTTATTCCTTTAATTTTGTCTGTTATAGTGTCAAGGGAAGTCTGTGTAATCTCATACCATGAGGTTGCATCAGGTATGTTCTTACCCTTATACTGCTCAAGCTGGGTTACAGTAGTCCTAAGCTTAAGCGCCCTTATGGCTATAACAGGGTCCTCGGAAGCTCTGGAAATCTTCTTTCCCGTTGTGAGCTGCTGGGTTCTTTTATTTACCTCCTGCATACTTTTCTGCATATTTCTAAGTGAATTGCCTGATACAATCTGATTCGTTATTCTCATTTTCGGTTACCTCCTTCAAGTCCTGGCGACTTCGTCACCGAACATATCATAATCCTGTTTCATTTATAAGCTTATCATATACCTCATTTAAAACTGATATGACCTTGGATGCAAGATTGTAAAGATTCTCAAACTTTACAAGATCGGATGCCTCCTCGTTTTCATCTACTCCTGATATTGATTTTCTTTGTGTGTCTATGGTGTATTTTATGTCATCCTGATTTGCCGTAAATATTTCCATCTTTTTAATATCAACTGCAAGATTTGTAGTCATAGCCTGTAAAAACTGTGATAAGCTTCCTTGCTGGAACATGGTCTGGTCTGTCATTCCATACATAATTCTATCTATTATAGGCTTTGCAGCCACATTACCCTGCTCAACGTCCCTGTCATAAGAAACAACTACCTTTGCAGGATCCGTCTTCCAACTGCTGTTAAGCTCCCAGTTCATTGCCGTCAGCTTGTAGTAGCTTGAATCCGCTGACATTATGCTGCCTGTTCCCTGCATCGTTCCCTTTAATACATAGTCACCACCGGTTGCCTGTAATGCAGTAAACATATCAAGACCAGGGTCACCATTCTCATCTACTCCCGATGTTGTTATATCGTTCATGTATTTTGATAAGGTTCTTACAAACTCATTCAGTCTTGCCTGATAATATGGTATACCCTTTACCATATTACTCTCACCGATTTTAGCCGTACGGCCTTCCATACCCATAGGAAACATTGCAGGCACCTCAACATTATTGCTATTTATCATTGTCATGTTAAGAAATTCAAAATTGTTAAGATTGCCGTCAGCATCATATTCTGCCGTCCATCCATCATAGAGGTAATCACGTCCGTTTAATGTGATTGTTCCCTGTTCCGGTATGTTTAATTTATCTACATGTATGGACTTCGCCAACTCTACCTTTGCGGATGACGGATTCTCACTCACAGAGGTTATGGTTCCGGAAAATACCTCTCCATTGTTTCCGTCTCTCACATTGAGAAGTCCTGTAAGCTTTCCGTTATATCTTGCAGTGTAAAATTCTTCGCCTGCCGTTCCATCTGCGCACATCCAATATATATCCACAAGTCCGTCAACATCATTTTGATTTATTTTTTCACGTCTCGGAGATACCATAAGTTCCTTATATCCCATCTCGTCAACTAAAAGCTCACCATTTATATATACTGACAAGGTCGTTGCATTTGCAGGAACCGATTCAACTCCGTTTCCATACATAATGGAACGCTCATTTACCTCAACCGTACAGTACTCGGAAAGTCTGTCTATGCACACATCCCTCATGTCTCTCAGGTCATTTGCAGCGCCACCCTTAAGCTCCACGTTTATTATCTGCTTTGTGAGCTCAAATATCTGCTTTGAAAGCGTATTAATGTCACTGACCACAAGTTCAATCTGGTCATTTAATGATTTCTGTTCATTTTGGAAGCTGGTTGAAAGCTCATTTACAACATCTGTAAAGCCATCTGTTACAAGAGCAAATGAAATTCTTGTAGTATAATCCTCAGGCTTATCCGCTATATCCTGAAGCGCATTGGATATCTGTGAAATCCATTTTGTATATCCCGATTCACTTCCAATCTCATCCATGTACATCTGAAGATTTGAAAGACTGTCATACTGTGCCTCGTACTGGCTGCATCTGCTGCTTGCCTGCCAATATTTGTTGTCGTAGAAAACCTCTCTCTGTCTGTCAATGGACACTCCCTTTACTCCTGTACCCATCATTCCGTATGTACGGTTATATCTGATAGGATTTGAAGCAGTGGCCAAAATCTGCTGTCTGCTGTATCCCTTTGTGTTTGAATTGGATATATTGTGTGAGGTTGTATTAAGTGCCGACTGAAAATAATTAAGTCCCGATAATCCTGTATTTAATCCTAAAAATGTTGATGGCATGTAACCACTCCTTTTCTCTTTTTTGTTTTATAGGAAAGTTTTTTGCACTTTTCTATAAAGCCTTAAGCTCCAAGCCTCTCTATAAGATGCTCTATCATTTCCGAAACAGTAGTAATATATCTTGACGCAGCATTGTATGCGTGCTGAAACCTTATCAGATTTGAAAGCTCCTCATCAGAGGATACACCTGCAACCTCCTGTCTATATATATCAATATCGACCACTGTCTGCTGCTGGGTCTCCACCATGCCGTTGTACATATAGCCTCTGTCTGCAAGGTCATCAATCATTCCTGCATAAAAGTCTTTGAAATTACAATCAACAAGGGAGTTCGGACTCACTGCCGCAAACTTACTGTTCCACAAATCAAGGAGCTTGTCGGCTACTATCTGTGCCTCCTCGCCTGAAACACGTGACAATGGAAGAAGTGATGGATTTTGGGCAAGTTCCGCATTTACCGTAACTGTACCTATAGTATACAGTGTATAGTAATCATCCGGATTTTCCTCATTATAAACCTTTGCCTGCATCGTAGTGCCGTCTGCAAGAGTTATTGTCTGTGTTGTATATCTCGGCATTGTTCCTCTTACAAATAACTCCGTTCCTGCATATTCATTTCCATTTCCCATACCGATACCGGCTGCTTCCTCATCCAATATCTTAATTGTGGTGCCATCGTTAAGGGTAACCTCCTTATTAGGGCACAAAATATCATTCATGCCTACCATAATGGCATGCACGAGAGTATCAAACTGTGCATTTAAGTTTGTAATCGTGTATGGCTCCACATACTTATTGTAATATTCAACTTCCTGCATATACTGATTTGAAGCCGTTTCATAGGCTGTAAGTGCTGTCTGATAGTCTGCATCATTTGCAAAGTCAGAAGCAATCGGCTTCGTAGGCTTAATAGGCATATCTGTATAATTGCTTATAAAATATCCCCTTGACATAAGCAGCCCTTTAAGTGCTCCTATATCAGTATCCGTCTCTGTGGATGGAAGCTTTTTGATGTCAAACAGCGGAGCTTCATCATCTGCCCATACAGGCATCTCAAAATCAGTGGCATCCCCCGTAAAATCAAACTGCTGCTCATATTTCTCGTTATCGATTACCTTCATGGAGGCAAGTTGATATGCTTTTCCTCCCGTAACAAGAATTCTACCTTCTATGTAAACCTCAACCGTACCATCCTTATTTGGTACAATCTCTGTATTGACTATGCCGGAAAGCTCGTCTATAGCCATATTTCTGGCATCTCTATAATCATTAGCATTCTCTATGCCGGATGCCTCCGCCATAAGAATGTCACCATTCAATTCCAATATCGTCTTTGATAATTCATTGATTCTATCCACATGCTTCTGTATTTCACTATTTAAGTTTCTCTGATAATTAACAAGACTCCTTCTTATCCCCTGAACACGATCCAAGAAAGACTGGGCTGTAGATATAAAAGAACTTCTTGTAACAATACTGTTTGATTCCTTTTGCAATTCCTGAAGTGCATGCCAAAAAGCATCCAAGGTAGTATTAAAATCTTCTCCCTCAGTCTCTCCAAAATAACCCTCTACTTCTTCAACGGTTTCATACTGTGCCTTGTAATAATTTAAGCGTCCGTATTCCTCTCTATATGACACATCCGCAAAATTATCTCTTGCCTGCTTAAGCTCTGCAGTAACAACACCAAGTCCTGCCTTATAGGTTACTCCATTATCTCTTACAACCTTGTTATACATAAGGTCAGTGAGCATAACCTGCTGTCTGCTATATCCGTTCGTCTGTGTATTCATAAGGTTGTGAGCCGTGGTGTTGATCGAATACTGACTTGTCTGTAAGCCCGAAACACCAACTGTCAACCTTCCCATTGTTCCAGCCATAAGCTTATCCTTTCCTACTGTTTTGCGTCAAATTTGCCTGACGTTTCGCCTGCTCCGGCATATCCGTCATGCCCCTTAAACATATCCTTTGAATATTCCGCCGTCTCTGGCGCTCTGTTAAGATTCTGCAATAAATTAATGTTGTATTCCAACATAGAAAGAGATTCCTGAAGAAGATTTTGATTGTGCATATTAACTTCCTTAAGTCTTTTTGCAAGCTTGGAAAGCTTCTCATTTATACGTGCCAAAGGTTCTCTGAACTCCGGCTGCGGCTCAAGGAAATTAACAATGTCAATTATCTTAAGGTCATCCTTTTTCATGTTAAGAACAACAGCAATGTTATCCATAGTTTCATGTCTTTTTACTGATATACCGGTAATTGTATCGACCAAAAGCTGTTCCCTGTCGGTAACCTCCCGCAGTCTGTCCAAATCGTTAGAAACTATGGCGGATGTTTTCTCCTGTGACGTAGCAAGGAGTTTCTCGTACACTGCATATTCCTCATTCATCTCGGTTATCAAATTCTCAATCAAGCTTGCCATAAACAATCTCCTAATGTACTACCTGCTTATAATGCTTTTGCAGAAAATGTGTCCATAAGCTTCGCAGCAAAGTCTGCAACGCTAACTTCATAAGTACCGTTCTCAAGTCTTGACTTAATATCGTTTACACGTGCTTCCCTTACATCCGGTGTAGCCGCAAGAGCGTTTTTAGCTACCTGCATATCTTTACCTGTAGCGGAAAAAGATACTTCATCCTTGAAGTTTGCATAGCTGGTACCATTTGCTGTATTTGATTTCTTTGCCGAACTATTTCCATATATCTGGTTAACCATGTTATAAGTACCAATTCGCATAATAATCCCTCCTTGAAAAATATTTGTTCAATTATTTTATCGGTTGTTTTGGAAATAACATAACACTTAAACGGGAAAAAAATTGCCGACCTGAGATAGTCCAATATAAGGATTCCCAGACCGGCAATGTAAGTACCGATGTCCTCAAACGGTTTTTCGTTACTGTATAGGCTGTATCTGTACAGGCAATTCTTAGTACAACAGCCTCCTGTTTATTCCTAAATTCAATTTTTAACTTTCAACTTGTCATTATTCCAGGAACCTCATCTTACCGGTAGCAGAGGTTTGCGGTTTTTTGACTGAGGTTACCTGCGGCTTTTTAAATGCATCGTTCATCGAGTTTGCAAGTCCACTAGAGCATTCACTGCAAAATCTTCCGCTGTGTATCATCTTGCCGCATCTCTCACACTCAAGTCCAACAAGAGAATCATCTGTAAAGGAAAGCCTCTCCTCACGCACCCATTTTTTAAGCTGTTTCAATGAAACCTCACATTCCTCAGCGACCACAGGTGCTGATTGACCAGGATTATCATATATATATTTTTTTACTTCCTGAAATTTTTCTTCAAGAGCCTCGTTACATTTAGGGCAAATAGGGTCTCCCCCCATATAGTTAAATAGTCTTTTACAGCTTTTGCAATTTCTAAGTTCCATTTTTAACATCCCCTTCCTATGCATATGCTTGTGTAGTGAATATCGTTTACTCCAATATCATGCAATACCTTTGTACACGCTTCTACGGTAGCACCTGTAGTATATATATCGTCTACCAGCATTATTTTATTATATTTTACACGCTTTTCTTGAGAATGAAAAGCCTTTTTTATATTATTCTCCCTTTCAATGCCGCTTAATTTTTTTTGAGGGAGAGTATTAACGGTTCTTATGAGAATTTTGTCATCCACAGGTATATCAAGCCGCATCCCAAGCTCCCTTGCAATAACCTCCGCCTGATTGTAGCCTCTTTTTCTAAGTTTCTTTTTATGCAGTGGTACAGGGATAAGAACCTCAGGATCTGCCTCTATAATATCCTTACCTCGGCTTCTTGCAATCTCATAGGCAAAATATTTTCCATAGTCCTTTTTGCCATGATATTTGAATGCTGCTATGCTTTCCTTAAACGTCTCGTCATAATTCATTGCAGGGAAGCCCAACACGAAGCTTCTTTCATATCTTGAACAATCCTCGCAGAGTTCAGCTTCATTATCCGAAATTTCCTTGCCGCATTTAAAGCATGCCGGCTCCGTTACACGCGGCAGCAACACGTCACAAGATGCACATATATACCTCTCATTCTTGCTGAGTAAATCGCCGCACAGGGCACATGTGGGAGGATATATAAAACCTAAAGCTTTATCAATTATACCTTTTAATCTATGTTCCAATTACATTCTCCTTTTTTCTTAATAAAGATGAGCAAAATGCAGTTGTACAATATAGACAATATCATAAGCAAGGCATTGGGGAGCCGTCGGTACTTAAAAAGCTTCGCTTTTTGATCATCATTTTGCTCCGCAAAATAATGATATAGACCGTTACGAGCGACGCATAGCAAAAGCGTGCCTTGCGATGATTTGTCTATATTGTACAACGGATGTCTGAGAATATTGTAAAGCTTATCCGTAAAGCTCCTGTATTCTGTATGCAAGCGTCGTATACCTTTTCTGCTCCTCCATGTTGTCAATCATCTGGTTTACAAGTCCGATATTTCCTACTATGACAACCATTCTTTTCGCTCTTGTAATTGCCGTATACAGGAGATTTCTGTTTAAGAGCTTTTTTGTTCCTGTAAGCAGCGGTACTACAACAGCAGGATACTCACTTCCCTGTGATTTGTGTATTGTAACCGCAAACGCATGCTCTAATTCATCAAGATTAGCAAATGTATATACCGCCATTCTGCCATCGTCAAACAGCACCTTCAGCTCCTCGTCATAATGGCTTATTTCCTCTATGATACCCATGTCGCCGTTAAAAATCCCCACGCCCTCATCAATTACATAGCCCTGTCCGTTTTTCGCTTTCTCGGTATCTGAATAAATTTTCCACTCCCGCCTGTAATTGTTTTTTATCTGCATCACCTTATCGCCTTCCCTGAAGATGATTTCATTTTTCTCCTTTTCCGACTTTTCACTGCTATAAGGATTGAGAAGGCTCTGAAGACTTCTGTTTAAATTTTCAACTCCCACGTCATATTTGCGCATTGGCGTAAGCACCTGTATATCCAAAGGATTTATGGAAAGATAATTCGGAAGATTATTAAGTATAAGCTCCTTAACTTCCGAAATTATGGCAGAAGAGTTATTTCTCGGTATAAAAAAGAAATCTTTGCTTTTGTTCATTATCTCCAAATGCTCACCCCTATTTATTTTGTGGGCATTCATTATAATGTCACTGCCATCCTCCTGACGGTATATTTTTGTAAGCACCGAAACAGGGAAGCAGTCGGAAGCGATTATGTCCTTTAAAACATTTCCCGGTCCTACAGAGGGAAGCTGGTTTATGTCCCCAACCAAAACAAGTCTTGTGCCATATACAACAGCCTGAAGAAGCGAATTGAAAATAAAGCAGTCAACCATAGACATCTCGTCTACTATTACTGCGTCACATTCCAAGGGATTTTCTGCATTTCTGCCAAATTTTAACACCTGATTACCCCGTTCATCGGAAGGCACTCCCGAAAATTCCAGAAGCCTGTGTATCGTCTGTGCAGGCCATCCCGTCTGTTCAGTCATTCTTTTTGCCGCACGTCCCGTAGGAGCGCAGAGCTTTACTTCCATACCCTGAGCGGTAAAATATTTAATTATTGTATCTATAATTGTTGTTTTTCCCGTACCCGGACCTCCTGTAACCACGGCAACCCCCGCAGTTATGGCAGCCCGTACCGCATTTCGTTGCTGCTCATCTAAAACAAAATTCTCATCTTTTTCTATAGTGCCTATGGCAGCTTCAAGCTCATTTTCGGGCATTTCATATCTTAATTGCAAATCCGTAAGCTGTTTTGCTATGTTAAGCTCCGTAAAATAATTTACGGCACTGTAAACGATAACCTCTCCCTCATGTTCTTTTATAATGCATTTACTCTCTATGGAAAGCTCCATAAGCTGCTCCTCAAGCTTTTCCATGTACTGCTCATAAACAGAGCTTACACTGTCTGCACTTTCATATTCCGCATATCCGTAGCTTTGCCCGTATTCATTGTCAGATGTACTTCTTATAAGTTCAATAGATTTTTTTATCAATATATCCCTTGGCAGGTACATATGTCCCTCCCCCACAGCCATTGTAAGCACATATATAAGCACGGACCTTAATCTGTATTCGGAATCCGGATTTATACCCATTTTCCTTGCAATTTCATCGGCTATTTTAAAGCCTATTCCCGATACGTCCTCCGCTATTTTATACGGATTACCCTTTATAATCTCATAGACTCTGTCGCCGTATTCCTCGTATATCTTCATTGCCATATTGACGGAAATGCCGTACTGTGACAGGAATATAACTACTTCCTGAAATTCTCTTTTTTCGGCATAAGACGTAGCTATGGCCCTTGCCTTACGCTCGGAAATTCCACTTATTTCTGCCAGTCTTTCAGGCTCATTTTCAATTATTGTAAGAGTTTCGGATTTGAATTTTTTGACTATTTTTTTTGCAAGAACCGGGCCGATTCCTTTGATGATACCTGAACCGAGATACCTTTCTATGCCTATTATATCCTCCGGCATTTTTATCTCGCATGATGTAAATTTGAACTGTATATCATATTGAGGATGGTTTACATAATCCCCCTCGGCAATTATATAAAGCCCTTCCCCAACACCAAAAATATTTCCAACAAATATTTCTTCTCCATCTATTCCTTCAACAGAAAAAACGGCATAGCCGTTTTCTTCATTTTTGTATATAATTTTTTCTATGTAGCCTTCTCGCGTCATATCATTATTCACCAGTTATTTTTATCTGATTGTTGTTTTTCATAGATTCATAGAGATACTCTGCAAGACCTATACCGCCTTGATCCACAGCAATTTTGGAGTATTCCTGAATCATCATGCCACCGAAATAATCCTCATAAAGGTTTTCCTTTTCGTCAGCCTTCATGACAGTTTTTTCCATAGATTTATATATCTGCTCAAGCATGTATGCCTCAAATTCTTTACATGCTGCCATAGCCTCCACATCTGTCATTTTATCTTTGCTGTTGTTTAATTTATTTTCAAGGGCCGAGTTCTGTGTTTGTTGTATAACCGATGCGTAATCCGAACCGTTTATACCGCCGCTTATAGACATGTCCATATTTAATCCTCCTTTTTTTACAGAACCTAGTTGTACGATATAGATAATATCATACAACGGACGTTCGTTAAAGCAATGCCACCAGAGCTTACATTGCTTTAAGCAATGCCACCAAAGCTTTACATTGCTTTAAGCAATGCCACCAGAGCTTACATTGCTTTAAGCAATGCCACCAAAGCTTTACATTGCTTTAAGCAATGCCACCAAAGCTTACATTGCTTTAAGCAATGTCACCTCGCCTGCCGGCTCGGTGTCGTGCTGCGCACTATACAATATTTCAAATATGCAAATGTGCAAGCAAGCTTGCATTTACATATTTAAAATATTGTGCATTGCTTTAGCCTCGCAAGTTATTCGCTTGTTGCATCATTTCATCTGATGCCTGTATTGCCTTTGAGTTCATCTCGTATGCTCTCTGTGCTACGATAAGATTTACAATTTCATCTGCGACATTAACATTTGATGCTTCTATGTATTTTTGATGTACCATGCTTGGTTCTGCATTTCCTGTTCCCTCAGGTACCGGAGCTCCGGAGGCCACTGTTGCTGAATAGTTATTGCCGCCCTCCTTGCCAAGTCCTGCCGGATTGTTAAACTGTACAAGTCCAAACGTCACCTGATACTGTACTCCCTGCGCATTCGTTCCCATAATAGGCACAATGTTTCCGTCCTCACCCGGGAATCCGAATACTCCCTCCTTAGAAACCTGCAAATTTGTTGCAACCTGATCTAACGGAAGTACAATGTTGTTTCCAAACTGGTCAAGTACAGGATATCCGTCAGACGTACAAAAAAGATTTCCTGTAGCCATAGGAGAAATGTTGAAGCTTCCATCTCTTGTGTACTGTATTTCTCCTGAAGGCGTTCTCACCTGAAAGAATCCATCTCCCTCTATAGCCATATCAAACGGCAGCTCTGATGCAGTAAGATTACCCTGATGAAAATCTGCCGTAATTGCGGCAACTCTCGTACCAAGTCCTACCTCTGCCGCAACAGGTTTATTCTCACCTGCATTGTTTGTTGAGGTTGACTGAAGATTTTGATAGAGAAGCGATTTAAAGGTCGCTTCCTGTGTTTTGTAGCCTATCGTATTAACATTTGCAAGATTGTTTGCTATTGTGTCTACATTTGTCTGCTGTGCCCTCATACCCGAAGCAGCAGTCCATAATGAACGCATCATAATAATGTACCTCCAATTTATACTCTGCCTATTTCGTTGACAGCCTTATCAAGCGACCTGTCAACCGTCTGAATCATCTTTTGGTTTGTTTCATACGCCCTTGTAATCGCTATAAGGTCAACCATCTCGGTTACCATATTTACGTTGGACATCTCTATATACCCTTGTGTTACCGTTGCATTTGAAGCAATAATATTTGCTCCTGCCACCGGCTCATACATGTTCTCGCCATAACTTGAGAGGGCATCATAATTATCAAAATCCACTACCTGTAATGTGGAAACATAATTTTCACCCACATAAATCTCTCCAAGCTCATTGACATTTATCTCAACTGTGTTTCCTCCGGGAATCTGAATACGGTTCCCACCATCACCTAACACAAAATCTCCATCCTTTGTTACAAGAAAACCGTCCCTGGTTATAGTGAAATCTCCGTCACGCGTATAACGTATATGCTCGGTTCCACCCTTGTCAGTTGTGCTGATGGTAAAAAAGCCTCTGTCAGATAATGCAAAATTGTACTGGCTTCCCGTTTCCCTGAAGTTACCCGGACTCATGTCAAAATACGTTTCACCTATTTTAACGCCAAGCGTCATTCCGCCTATGCCTCGAATAACGTCCAAACCCTCGGTAGCGTCATTGATTTTTACGGCAAGCTGTCTGTCAAAGGACTGTGCCGTTACATCAATCTTCTTAAAGCCTGTTGTATCTGCATTTGCCATATTGTTTGTGACAACGTCCATACGCCTCTGCTCGTTGCGCATTCCTGTCCATGCTGTAAACAAAGCTCTTACCATTTTCTTTTCTCCTAACTCTTTTCGCTTAAAAATTCAATATATTTTCCTGTACCTACTGCGACTGCCGTAAGTGGCTGCTCCGCTGTCATGGTTGTAATTCCGGTATTTTCCTCAATAAGGTCCTCTAAGCCGTGAAGAAGCGCTCCGCCTCCTGTAAGAACAATTCCCCTGTCGGCAATATCCGCCGAAAGCTCCGGCGGTGTGCGCTCCAAAACAGAATGAACTGCATCAACAATCTGTGCGGTGACCTCTCTTAAAGCCTCCTCGGTCTCATCCGAGGATACCGTAACAGTTTTCGGAAGTCCGGTTACAAGGTTACGTCCACGTATATCCATTGTAATGTTTTCCGGTCTTTTATAACAGGTTCCTATGTTTATCTTTATCTCCTCAGCAGTTCTTTCTCCTATGAGAAGGTTATGTCTCTTTCTCATAAATCTTACGATGGCGTCGTCAAAATCATCTCCTGCCACCTTTAGGGAAGAATTAACTACGATTCCGTCTAAGGATATAACTGCAATGTCAGTAGTTCCACCGCCTATATCAACTATCATGTTACCACACGGTCTTGAAATGTCAATGCCTGCACCGATAGCGGCAGCCACCGGTTCCTCAATAATATAAACATCTCTTGCTCCTGCCTGATAGGTAGCGTCCTCAACCGCCTTTTTCTCTACCTCGGTAACACCGGAAGGAACACATACGCTTATTCTTGGTCTTCTGCCGAAAAAGCTTTTTCCAACTGCTTTTTCTATGAAATATTTAAGCATTTTTTCCGTTATTTTATAATCGGAGATAACTCCCTGCCTCAGGGGTCTTATTGCAACGATGTTGCCCGGCGTCCTGCCAAGCATCAGCCTTGCCTCCTCCCCAATCGCTTTTATTGTACTTGTATCTCTATCGTATGCTACAACGGAAGGTTCCTTTAAAACTACTCCCTTGCCTTTAACATAAACTAATATACTGGCTGTTCCCAAATCTATGCCTATATCCGAACCTGCCATAACGTCTCCTTTCCCGTTACAAATTATATCGTCATTTAATTATTTTAACTTAACACTAGTTGTCAATTTGTCCGTCTTTTGCCTTTCGAAGCACAACAAAGGATGCTGACCGACCATTGAGCCACTCCATCTTTATCTCATTTATATCCATGATTGCGTCAAGCTTTTGAATATAACACCGCCAACTGGTTTCCTTATTTTTTGTAAGAAATGGTTTTCTCATTCCAGAAATGCTGTCAAACCTGTCATGCAAATCCATAATCAGTCCCCTGCTGTCCTTTCCCTTGAAGTCATATCCCAACATTTCGTTCATTACCTTATTTGAGAAAAGCACCTCTCCTGTATGTGTATCTCTTACAAATATTCCCACTTTGAAGGTATTATATATCTCTATAAGCTGTTTATTTACATTTCTTACATTGTCATCACCATATGCAATATCCAGCATATTCTGAATTACAAGTGTAATACTCTTTGAAAATCTAAGCTCCTCCTTCGTCCATACACGTTCCGATTTGCATTCCGCAAATAAAAGTATACCCCGTATTTCATTATTCATAAATATGGGTTGAACAATAATCGCCCTCATTCCGTAATGCATGAGCCCCAACTTGTATTCTGCTGTCATGTTGGTACTATCTATAACAAAATTCTCTTTTCCATTTCTAAATTCATTCTGCACAATATAGCTTCCTCTTGAAACACCGACCTTAAGCTCATTTCCCGGCACAGCTCCGCCTGCATCCCAATAATTATTAAGCATATACTTGTCCGGATTCCCTTTTGGGGCAAAGTAAAGCATTACCTTCTCAACGTCCATATTTACTCCGACGTCACGCATAGTCTCTGATATAACCTGATCCACTGAATCCATAAGATTGCTGTTGACCTTAGAAAGTGCTTCATTAATTATATTCTGCCTTGCAAGTTCCTCTCTAAGCCTTACTCCTGCTCCTCTCGCCTTTGCAGATTCCACCGTGCTGCACATATCCTTTTCGATATAATCCGTTATCATGCCCGCCAAAGACCATTGCAGTTTATACACACTTTTTAATTTTTCCGTTTCTTCCTTTGTGTATGAACCCAAAATCCAAAGCCCTACCGCTTCTCCATTAACATAAATTGGAGCGGCGCACAGTTTGCCCAATCCGCCTTCCTCCCTGTCCATAATAACCGGGCTCTCACTGGACAGTGCATTGTGTTCAATCGATTTATAGTATTCCTTATATGCGGGCTTTTCAAATAAATCATAAAAATCCCCTAAATTTGTATCCGGTCCTACAGGAGGAACTACAACCTTCCCCTCCAAATTTACAAATGTGGAATAAAGCTGTGTAAGCTTAGCAAACATATTAATGGAGGATTCAAGGATTTTATTTTCACCCATAATGCTGTAATCCTTTTTTTCAAAGTCATGTGATTTTGCCTCCGGCACATCATCCCCGGCTTCGTTTTTATTTTGGACGGGCATAATGTACATTTCAACCTTAAATGACTCATCCGTTTCCTCAGTAATACATATGTCATTTGACACATTAAAAAGGCTGCCATCGTCTCCAACCATCCTGTGCTCATGGACATAGCTTTCCACCTTTGCCTTTGCCGCCTCCATTACCGTCGTTATAACCTTTTCTCTGTCCTCAGGATGGATATAGTCCTCAGTAAGCTTCAATCCCTTATTGATAAGCTCAACATTCATACCTATTGTGGATGCATTTGGAGAAATATATTCCAATTTACTTTTTCTGTCCTGCTTCCCACATGTTTTTACAATTACAACGCAACCAACCTTAGCTAAGGCTTTTTTCAGATAAATATTCTCCAATACCATAAAAACACCCCCTTATACACCATCATTGAAAAAAAGAAGGCTGTCGGTTCAAAATGCGCAATATGCAAATAACAAACTGCTTAAAACATGTAAAACAGTTTCATTATGTGCATATTAAACCTTCTGAATCGACAACCATGTATTACAGATCCGGAAACTGCTGTGCCGCAATCGTCTTGGTCTGATCACATGCCTTTACGACATTATCCACAGATGAAATAAGCTCTGTCATGAAGCTTCCTAAATTCTCACACTCTCTCTTAACCGCCATACGGGCATTGTATGCGTCAAGCCTTGCCTGACTGCGAATTTCCTCGCACTCATCCTCGGTCTGTTTTCTCAAATTATCACAGTATTCCTGTGTCTGTGTGCGTAATGAATCTGTTTCCTCCGTTGTTCTTCTTCTAAGGTCCTCACAGTTTGCATATGTGGTGTCTTTCATCTCCTGACATGCACTTGTAGTTTCCACACGCATTCTCTCGCAATTTGCAGTGGTCTCCGTTGCAAGCCGCTGACACTCATTTTCCGTTTCATTATGAAGACTCGTACAGTATTCTTCTGTCTCCTGCTTCATTCTCTCACACTCTGCCTGTGTATCTGCAAGCTGTCGCTCACATTTTGCATTTGTATCATTGATAAGAATGTCTGCACTTTCCCTTGCCTCAAGAAGTGTTCTTGAAATGGACTCATATCTGCTTGCAGATTCATCCTCTCTCGTTCTGTAGGTTTCCAGCTGATTTTTGAATTGGGTAATTTCCATTTGCAGCTCATCATTTACCTTCTTGAGGTTATCTATGGTACTTGATGATTCGTTAAGGTTTACCTCCCTCATGGTATTTAGGTTTTTGACCGTCTCGCTGAGCTTTAAAATATTTGCCTTGAGCTCTGATACCTCTTTTTCATGTCTTGACCTTATGTCCTCTATATATACGTCAACTGCCTTTTTATCATATCCGCCAAATGAGGCTGTTTTAAACTGTGGTTCCATAATTATCCCCTTTCATAATACTTTTCACAATAAATCATGATAATTATATTATAGCAAATTATAATGTACTTTTTTGCATATTATACCACATATAACGACAGTATGCACTTATTTTTTTCTTTATTTGACTGTAACTTTCTTCTAAATTATTTTTTCATAAAATATGGTATATTTTATATCGCATTTATTACTTATTTGTGTTATATTTCTTTATATGATAATAACTGCATAATAAATATTCTTATTACAACCGGAGGTTTTTCATTTATGAAATCAGCTTTTAGAAATCATTTTAAAAAATACATGTCGCTTTTCCTTTCTCTGATTTTAATTTTATCCCTGACAGGATGTGAAAACAGGCAAGAAAAGCGTTACCAAAATTATGTTAAGAGCCTTATTGCCATCAACTATCTTGGAGCTACAGAGGATTATATAAAAGCCACAGGCGCAAACAAGGCGGATGCAGAAGCTCTTTATGAGGCGAATGCAGAATATCTTGCCGACAGCATTCTTTCCTACTACAGCATAGAAATATCAGAAGCCCCTGATATGTATCCGAAATATGTGGAGCTTGCAAAAAACATTTACAGTAAGGCAAACTATAAGGTTTCAAAGGCGTACAAGTCAGGAACGCAGTATTTTGTCGACGTTACGGTATATCCCATGAATATCTTTGCACAAACCTCCTACGATGTGGTTGCATATGTAGATCATTTTAATCACGAGGTTGCAAACGGAATATATAACAATTATACAATGAATGAATACGAAACCGAATTTTCTTCCGGTATGCTTGACATCTTAAATGACGGCTGTATGAACATGACCTATGGAGAGCCTGTGACGATTACCGTTACAATTATTACGGAGGACAACACCTTTTACATAGGCGAACATGATTTCATGGCAATTGATGCGGCAATGATTTCTACCGCAACGATTGTTGACGGAGGTATTGCTACAGACACGGACGCAGAGGAATAAAACAGGGGACAAAAACTTACATTTGTGAAAACGCGTTATATGCTTGTTTCATCCATTTCTTCATCGTTTTCACTCATTTCCCTGACCATATACTCAAGCTTGTGTACTTTATAATCGGATTCTTCACATTGCTTATTAATGCGTTTTTTTAAATCATCCATCAGGTCTTCAAAATCCATACACCTGTTTCGTGCTGTCAGCCTTTTTTCAGCATACACAAGTTTGTCTTTTTCAGGCATACTTTTGGAAGAAAGATACTGATCAATTCGTCTGATTCTTTCTTCCAAATCCTCACCAAGGATATTGGCTTTTCTTGATAATTCATTTCTTAAATCATAATTTCTGTCTCGTTCCTTTTTTGCATCGTAAAGCCTCTGTTCCAATTCATTCTTCTTTTCCATTTTTCCCCCTAATTAAAAGACAATAAATTATTTATATCTGCAGATAAATTATCGTCCATAGTAAAAAAGGTCTCTCCAAGCTTTTTCAAATGCTCTGCATCGGTATCAATGCATTGCTCAATAAGCTTTTCCATATTTACTGCTCTTTCATATGCACTTTTTGAATTATCCCTGACCGATATATTCGTTTCATCATCATACACAACCGATATAGGGTCCAAGCATTGCTCCACTCCCGAAACAAGACTTTCATAATGTTGTTCGATAAGACCTGCATCTAAAGAAATTTCATCACTCATTTAATTTTTCCTCCAATCTATCTTCCAATATATCTCCCCCAAATCCATCCTCAAAGGGTTCATATACTATCTCTTTATACTGCAAAGAAAAAAAATCATATTTACCTGAAGCATTCGACCTCAAGTCGTAAAAAGATACATACATATCAAAATCCGCATCTTGAAGTATTTTCTTTATTGCCTTCATCGCCTCAACCCTCTCCTTGTTTTCACCATCTATACCTACCCGTAATTCCGGATATCCATAAGTGAAAACAGTAGTTATCATATTCCTTCCCACTTTTGCATTTCGATACCCCTCAAAGGTTGTGCATTCATGTGTCTGTACAAATCTGGATATATTACTATTTCCTTGCTTGATATAATAATCAAGCTCAGGAAAATTATGTTCAAAATCAACCACGGATTCAAAATACGAAGCACTCTCGTCAGCATAGTACAGACCGGCATATGTGTCATAAATAACCGTTCCATCTTTTGCTGCATATCCCTGTGCAAAAAGAAAAGTTTTTGTATCCATTGTTCCATATCCCTGCATCCAAGGATAATCATCTTCTGAACCATAAACATAAAAATAATATAAACCCTCTTCAGGAAAAGCATCGCCAAAGAACTCACCACGTTCTTCCAAATCCGACTTGTAAGTAGGCTTCTTATCACATGTTACTTCGACAATGTCAATACCCGTGTAGACACTTTCCAAATCCTTTGCTATATTAATTCTCCGTCTCAAATCCATTACTCGCGGTATCACTACATAAATCAGAACCAATATCAGGGCTCCAATTAATATCAGATACTTACGCACGGATGTTTTGCAGATTTTCTTTTTATTCTTTTCTTCACTCATTTTTTCAATTTCCCCCAATAATGTTAATCACCGTTTCCTAAATCATAATTTCTACCCCTTACTTACTCAAAGGGGATATAATCTCCCAAACGATCCTCGAAAGAATATTCATCATATTCGCCTTCAGCGTTAGCACGCATATCTAGAAAGTCAACATACATATCAAAATCCGCATCCTGAAGTATTTTCTTTATTTCTTCAACAGTTTCCTCATTTCCATCAACAATACCTACATATAATGCCGGATATCCGCAAGTGCGCACACGGGCAAACACATACCCTCCCAATTTTTCATTTTCAGATGTTGCATTTCTATATTCCTCAAAGGTTGTGCATTCATGTGTCTGTACATACATGAGTTGGTTCAAATTTTTTTTCGAAATATAATAGTCAAGTCCGGGAAAATTATGTTCAAAATCTACAATGGCTTCAAAATACGAAACGCTCGCATCCTTATAGTACAGGTCGGCATATGAGTCATAAACGACCGTTCCATCCTTTGTTGCATATCCATCTGACATATGAGGATTTTCTGCACCCAAAACCCAAAAATGATACAAACCCTCTTCCGGAAAAGCGTTATTAAACAAATAGCCATTTTTTCTTAAATCCGACTTGTAAGTCGGCTTCTTCTCACATTCTACTTCAACAATTTTACAACCCGGGTAGACGCTTTCCAAATCCTTTGCTATATTAATTCTCCGCCTCAAATCCATCACACGGGGTATCACTACATAAATCAGTAGCAATATCAGGGCACCAATTAATATCAGATACTTACGCACGGATGTTTTGCAGATTTTCTTTTTATTTTTTTCTTCGCTCATATTTTCAATCTCCCCAACTAATATTAATTACCATGTATAATTTCATGAATATCATTGCCTCCATGTTCCAAATCGTACGCATAATACTCCTGAAATACTTCCAGCGGATGCTCAAGCAAATACTTCGAATCCAGATTACTGTTACCCATTAAATTTCCAATATCTTTTGTTATTCTAGCGGTATCTGTATCTTCATATATTGAAACACTCATCTTGTTATCATCATACAAAACTATGCTCCCACAACAGTCAAATATATATGCAGCATGCCCTATTTCAAGGCTTTCAAACGTATCATTGATAAACACGTAATTTCTTTCATTTTTATAAATATCCTCCACAAGCCCCAATCCGAATACTGCAAAACTGACGCCGGGTATACTTCCAAAGGCAACATCAACGGCTTGCGTTCCAACATTGTCTCCTACAATAGCCGTAGAATATGATGTTAATTCCTTAAATGAAGCATACTTCAATGTTTCAATTAAACTTGCATTAAGGTCATTGCATCTAAGTGTATTACTGACCATTACTGTATGAGACTCAAAAGATGCCAAAGAAGCATCAGTGGCACACATAAGGGAATTGTATGTAGCTTTCAACTCAGCAGCAGGACCAAAGTCCACACTACAATACTCAAGATTAAAAAAATCGTTTTCATCCCGCGAGCCATAAAAGGAATGTATTTCATTCAATGTTTGAGCCATGGTTATTTTTTGAATAATATTGTCTCTTTCATCCCTTAAAGCACCTCTTGATGCGTCATCCAAATTTCCATATCGAAGCATGGCAAGCAGATTTGTCTGATAAACATTTGCCTGTCTGCAAACTCCATCTACTTTTGCCGAATCCAGTGTTAGCATACGTTTATTACCAAAAGTCAAATTATCTACTTTGTTAGCATTAAACAATTTTTGCCATGCAAGCCGGTCTACATTTTCAGGAACTCTGCACATCATAAAAAAATCATTCATTTCATTCTCGTCCGCATTCATATATGCATATGCTGCAAGCATATATTCCGTATCAGAAATAAAATCTGCATCCTTTGAAAGAATCTGTCTAACCAAATCCCAGTTAATTTCTCCTGATTCCTTATAAACACTGTCACCTATAAAAGATAACAATTCATCTTTCCATGATGCATTTCCTTCATTATATGTATTTGTATCAGCATTAAAAGCCGTAGCAATTTGATTTATTCCTTTATTTGCATGGTCTCTGAATTCATTACCATTTACAAATAATCCACTCAACTTTGAAGCTATACTAAGCAACAGCTCGCCACGCCTTTCCCAATACGCTTTATCTTCAACGGCATCATCAGCAAGATTTTCATAGTGTTTATATGTATAATAACATAAATCAATATATATTATCTGATGCGGCTTGGCATTCATATACTCAGAATGCCAGTATCCTCTCTGCCAAGAATTTCTCTCATAATCCGCCTCCGCCTGTTTTATCCTATCCAATATCTCCGTTCCATCCAAAATACTGCTTCCAAGTTCGGAATCAAGGATTGCATTAAGTGTATTGATATCATGTTTATCCAATTCATTTGCATAACATAATGCATCAAAGACTGACTTGTAGTTACTCATCTGGGATTTAAAGCCTGCAATGGCGTTACCATTTAATCCATTTTCCTGGCACAACCTATTAACACGATCTGACAAAAGAATATACGACGCATTTTGATAATCATAATTTTGTGTAATCAATGCACACTGTTCCTTCAATTTTACCGGATTAATTATTTTTCCGTCTATTTCCCCAAGTTCCATATTATCTCTCCCCTTTGGAATGTAATTTGTATTTCATTATAGCATATGTTTTTTTAATTTTCATTAAAATGGCGATTTTTGTAGTAAAATATCCACATAAACAAAAAGTGGATGCGACACAATACAACCAAAGTGCCGCATCCTTTATTTTGTTCTTTTATTCTACCGTTACTGATTTGGCAAGGTTTCTCGGCTTGTCAACGTCAAGCCCCTTTGCCTCAGATGTATAATATGCTATAAGCTGCAAAATCACCGCAGTTGCAAAGGCAGTAAATTCCGGCTCAAGCCTTGGTATTCGGATGTGCTTATCGCATATTGAAGGGTCATTTACCTCCTCATCCATGCTGACAAGTACAACGTATGCACCCCTCGCCTTTACCTCTCTTATGTTGGATATAACCTTGCTGTATACATCCTCCTGAGTTGCAAGCGCTATTACAGGAACATTTTCCGTTATGAGTGCAATGGTACCATGCTTAAGCTCTCCTGCTGCATAAGCCTCCGCATGTACATAGGAAATTTCCTTCAGCTTTAANGCCGCCTCAAGGCTCATGGTGTAGTCAAGTCCCCTGCCTATATAAAAGGCATTNGGNGCAAGCTTAATGTGGTTTGCTATNCTTTTTATGTCATTTGCCATTTTAAGGGTGTCCTCAATAATNTTAGGGGCATTTATAAGCTTTGTCATAAAATGCTTTGCATCCCCTTCGCTGAGTATTCCCTTTACCATTCCCATTTTACAAGCAATAAGGTACATTGCCGATACCTGTACCGTGTATGCCTTTGTACTTGCAACAGCTATCTCAGGCCCGGCNTGTGTGTAGAGCACATAGTCGCTTTCACGGGCTATTGTTGAGCCCTTTACGTTTACGATTGATATGACCTTTGAGCCATTTTTCTTTGCAAGCTTTAATGCTTCAAGGGTATCTATAGTCTCTCCCGACTGGGATAACACTATCGTGAGCGTATCCTNATCAATAATCGGATTTTTGTATCTGAATTCTGACGCTATTTCTACCTGCACAGGTATGCGGAGCTTACTTTCTATAACGTGCTTTCCTACCATTCCTGCATGCATTGCNGTTCCGCATGCAACTACAGTAACTCTCTTACAGCTACTTAATACCTCGTCATCTATACCATCTGTGGAAAAATCTGGCAGTCCCTGGCTTACCCTCGGTGCAACAGTATTTCTTATTGCATCCGGCTGCTCGTAAATTTCCTTTANCATAAAGAANGGATANCCNCCNTTCTTGGCACTGGTTATATCCCAGTTTACTGANAGNATCTCNGGCTTTACCTCNTTTCCCTTCATGTCCCTTACNTCNATTCCATCNNTTGTGAGAGTAAGTATGTGATATTCAGGCACCACAAAATATTCCTTNGAAAATGCAATCACAGCCGTAAGGTCTGATGCGATTACAGCGCCCTCCGGTGAAGCCGTCGCAATAAGCGGGCTTACATTTCTTATGGAAAATATAGTGTCCGGTATATCCTGAAACATGATACAAAGTGCAAATGCACCTGAAAGGGCATTGACGGTTTTCTTTATGGCTTTTANNGGGTCNCCCTCATAAAATGTATCAAGAAGNGCNGCAACNACCTCCGTATCAGTCTCTGATATGAGCTTTCCNCCAAGTCCGAATTCNGTTATAAGCTGTCTGTAATTTTCAATAATTCCGTTGTGTATAAGCACTACCTGACCGCATCTGTGTGGATGGGCATTTGCATCCGTAACCCCTCCATGGGTCGCCCATCTTGTATGTCCAATTCCGCAGGTTGCAGGGTTATCATCCTCCTCACAAAGCTTTCTCAGCTCAGCAACCTTGCCCGTACGTTTTTTTACGGTAATTTTCCCATCATGCAAAAGCGCAAGTCCCGCACTGTCATAGCCTCTGTACTCAAGCTGCTCCAATCCGTCGATTATTATATCCTTTGCCGGCTTGCTGCCGGTGAAACCTATTATTCCGCACATATAATTAATTCTCCTATCATACTTAATTTAAGACGCACTTATCCTATGTTTATCATATATGACAACAGATTGACCATATTTTGTTTNAAAGCTTAAAAAACTATAAAACATCATATGCNNTACGCCCTTATATTATTCAAATTTCCTATAAAGGAACAAAGAATGATTAACGAAAGCACATATGCTGACAGGTCACTGAAAGCTTATATGCTACGGCTGACTGNTTGGCTTTGTTTTGAGGTTACCCTCATATTTCGCCTTACATAACACGCTCAGCTGCGCGAAAGAGCATCCGCCGAATACTTCGATAACTCTTTACCTCGTCGACCTAAAATGNGAGNGNCGTCACNCAGACANTCNCAACNNANTTAGGTACATGGCGCTAAGGTTCTTAACCTTTCGAAATCTGCTTCCTCCATACAAACAGACAATTTATTATAACATGCNNNGNANATGNAAGTAAAGAATAAAAAGCTGTCGCNGTAAGGATTTAAGGCACATAGTTNTTTACCCAGGACAAGNNCTCTTTTATTTTGTATTTTTANAACCTGTGCTATCTAAGCATATTNAGATATTTTGCTTTTCTATTATGGCTTGTGGGGCACTCCCTTGAACTCGTACACAGCNATGCTGCCAACNGGTATGTGTATTTTGAATTTGACAACAAGACCGTTTAGAATACCCACATTTGATAATTTGCAATGAAACATGCTGCGNAGCGCTGTCTGAGCGAAGCGAGTTTCGCTTAAGCAGCATGTAATCAAACATTGCAAATTTCAAATGTGAGGTATTCTTGCGGTCTTAAAAGTTGCAATTCTAAATACACATACCAGTTAGCAGCATGGCTGTGCACTCAGACAACAGTCCGTGCCCCACATAATAGAAAAGACAAAATATCAATATGCTAAAGATAGCCGGNAACTATAAAAATACAAAATAAAAGAGGGCTTGTCAGTGTAATTTTATGTGTGCCTTAAATCCTTACTGTGACAGCCCCGCTTTATTTCATTATTAACTTATCATTGCCCCCGCAGGCATATCCTTCTCAGCGGTAAGCAGTGCNAGATTACCCTCAAAGTCCTCCGCACATAAAAGCATACCCTCGGACTCCACTCCTGCAAGCTTTGTCGGCTTAAGGTTTGTAATGACAACAACCTTTTTGCCCACCATCTCCTCAGGTGTATAATAATTCTTTATACCTGATACTATCTGGAGAACCCTTCCGTTNACCTGTACCTGTGAACATAAAAGCTTCTTTGANTTCTGCACTTCCTCNCAGGAAATAATCTCTCCCATCTGAAGCTGCATTTTATCAAATTCTTCTATTGTAATTTCTTCCTTAACCTTTGTGTCCACGGTAGGTATTTCAACGCTTGTCTTTCCCTTTTTCTTTGGTTTTTCTTCCTCCTCCGGTTCCTCCGGCTTTGAAGGGAATCTCCGTTCAATCTCATCAAGCATGGCAGGCACATCTATCCTTGCAAAAAGCATCTCTGGCTCTGCTGCAACCTGATTGCCTGATGGATAAAGACCAAATGTGGCAAGCTCCGTAACTCTTCTTTTTTCAGTGTTTAACTGCTTTAAAATCTTCTCGGCAGTTTCCGGCATAAACGGCTCAAGCAGTGTAGCTCCCACCGTAATGCTCTCAACGAGGTTATAGAGAACCGTATTTAATCTGTCCGCCTGTGCAGGGTCTTTTCCAAGCACCCAAGGCGTTGTCTCATCAATATATTTGTTGCATCTTTTGAATAGTGCAAAAATTTCGGTTATTGCATCGGCAACCCTGAGCTTTTCCATGCACTCATTTACCTTAATCCTTGTGGCAATCACCTGATTTTTAAGCTCCTCGTCAACAGGTGCAGCCTCATTTGTATTTGTTACAATTCCGCCAAAATATTTGTTGGACATGGATATTGTCCTGTTTACAAGATTGCCAAGCGTATTGGCAAGCTCTGAATTTATTCTCTCTATTACAAGCTCCCATGAAATAACACCGTCATTTTCAAACGGCATCTCATGGAGAAGGAAAAACCTTACCGCATCCACTCCGAATAAATCTACCATGTCGTCTGCATAGATAACATTTCCACGGGACTTGCTCATCTTGCCGCTGCTTTGAAGAAGCCACGGATGTCCAAATATCTGCTTTGGCAAAGGCTGTCCAAGCGCCATAAGCATAATAGGCCAATATATTGTGTGAAATCTAAGTATATCCTTGCCAATAAGATGAAGGTCGGCAGGCCAATATCTCTTATAAAGCTCGCTGCTTGCTCCATCAACATCATATCCAAGTCCGGTTATATAGTTTGAAAGTGCATCTATCCATACATAGATAACATGTCCCGGATCAAATTCTACAGGAATGCCCCACTTAAAGGAGCTTCTTGACACACACAAATCCTGTAAGCCCGGCAAAAGGAAATTGTTCATCATTTCATTTTTTCTTGACTCAGGCTGTATAAAATCTGGATTTGCCTTTATGTGCTCTATAAGCTTGTCCGCATATTTGCTCAGCTTAAAGAAATATGCTTCCTCCTTGGCAGGCTGACATTCCCTGCCACAATCAGGACATTTTCCGTCCACAAGCTGTGACGGCGTAAAGAAAGATTCACAAGGAGTACAGTACATTCCCTCGTACTCCCCCTTGTATATGTCTCCCTGGTCATAAAGCTTTTTAAAAATTTTCTGAACCTGCTTTTCATGGTCCTCATCAGTAGTTCTTATAAATTTGTCATATGACGTGTTCATCAAATCCCATATGCTTTTAATTTGTCCTGCCACATCATCTACAAATTCCTTTGGAGTTGATAAATTTTCAAATGCTTTGATTTCTATTTTCTGTCCATGCTCATCTGTTCCTGTCTGAAATCTTACATCATAACCCACAAATCTTTTGTATCTCGCAATACTGTCCGCAAGAACCACCTCATACGTGTTGCCTATATGAGGCTTTCCTGACGTGTATGCAATAGCTGTTGTAATGTAATACGGTTTCTTAGCCATCTCCTAAATACCCCCTTCTTTTGAACCCATATTTATCCTACTCTGAGCTTAAATTTCATAAGCTCCTTTTCTGAATCAACAACCTGTATTTCTCCGCCTAACGCTCTTATTTTTTCATCAAAATTTTCATAACCACGAAGAATATATTTTATATCCTCCACAGTGGAAAAGCCCTCAGCAGCCAAAGCCGCTATGACAAGGGCAGCCCCTGCCCTAAGGTCCGGCGCAACAAGGTCAGCGCCCTTATATCCTTCCATACCTGTTATAACTGCGGAATTGCCCTCAACCTTTATCTTAGCTCCCATACGTGCAAGCTCAGCCACATATCTGAATCGGTTTTCAAATATACTCTCAGTTATAACACTTGTTCCCTGTGAAAGTGCAAGCGTTGTAACCATCTGTGGCTGCATGTCGGTAGGAAATCCGGGATAAGGCAGTGTTTTTACCTGTGTCGGCTTAAGCCTTCCATCCGCCATAACCCTTACCGCATCGTCATATTCTATTACATGTGCGCCTATCTCATTAAGCTTTGAGGTAATAGCCTCCAAATGCTTAGGAATAACATTTTTAATAAGGATGTTGCCCTTTGTGGCAACAGCCATGGTCATAAATGTTCCTGCCTCAATCTGGTCAGGTATAATGGAATATTCTGTTCCTTTAAGCTTCTGTACGCCTCTTATACGGATAACGTCAGTTCCTGCTCCCTTTATGTTGGCACCCATACTGTTAAGGAAGTTGGCAACGTCAACTATGTGCGGTTCCTTTGCCGCATTTTCAATTGTTGTTTTTCCCTCGGCAAGAACTGCTGCAAGCATTATATTTATGGTTGCGCCAACTGTCACAACGTCCATATATACATGGCTTCCTACAAGCCTTTCCGCCTTGGCTACAATATTTCCTCCGTTATCTATACAAACCTTGGCACCAAGCGCCTCAAATCCTTTTATGTGCTGGTCAATAGGTCTGAGTCCTATCTCACAGCCTCCCGGAAGTGCAACCTGTGCACGGTTAAATTTTCCAAGCAGGGCTCCCAACAAATAGTAGGATGCTCTTATCTTTCTTATGTACTCTCCCGTGACACACAAATCCTCATCATTTTCAATTGTGCCTCCGCATATTGAAACTGTGTGCGTGTCAATATATTTAACCTTCGCACCGATAGCTTCTATCGCTCGAAGGAGTACCTTCGTATCCTCAACATAAGGTACATTTTCGATAATACATTCATCATCCGTGAGTACAGCCGCCGCCAAAATGCCAAGAGCCGCATTTTTAGCGCCTGCTATGGTCACTTCTCCCTCTAAGACGTTGCCGCCTTTTATAACATACTTTTCCATTACACACCTCTGCGCCTATTTTACATAGTCTAATAGATTATACCACATTGAGAAAAAATGTAAACCCTAATCCTATTTATCTGCCTCGCAATATATGCATCTGTATACTCGGTTTTCAGCATCAGTAAGTTTAAAAATATGTGGTATTTCCTGCTCCGTAGAGGTAATACAGCGTGGATTTTTGCATTTTTTTATGTTGATAAGCTTTGTGGGAAGCGCAACCTTTTTCTTCTCAAGCGTCTCCCCATCCTTTATAATGCTTACTGTTATACCCGGATCAATATATCCTAACACATCAAGATTAAGGTCATATTCCTTATCAATTTTTAAAATATCCTTCTTGCCCATCTTATTGCTTTTTACATTTTGCAGTATTGCAACGCTGCAATCCAGCTTATCAAGTTTCAAATCCCTATATACCTGCAATGCCTTTCCCGCAGTAATGTGGTCAAGAACGATTCCGTTTTGTATGCTGTCTATTTTCATATTATGCACCTACCTTTACCTTTCATCAAACGGAACAGGAATACCTGCTCCCGCCTCATTTAAAAGCTTTATCATAAGTGACATTCTGACATATTTACCATTTTCCGCCTGTCTGAAATAGCAGGCTCTCGGATCCTCATCAACCTTGGTTGATATTTCATTAACTCTTGGAAGGGGATGCATAATTGCCAAATCTTTTTTTGCCGCCTTAAGCTTACTTTCATCAAGAATGTAAGTATCCTTAAGTCTTACATAATCAGCCTCATTAAAAAATCTTTCCTTCTGCACTCGGGTCATGTAAATGATATCAAGCTCATCCATGACCTCCTCCATTGTGGTAACCTCTCTATATTCTATATTATTCTTTTCAAATATCTCTGTGATTATATAATCCGGAAGTTTAAGCTCCTTTGGTGAAATAAGAATATATTTTATATTTTCATATCTGGAAAGCGCCTTTATAAGCGAATGTACCGTCCTGCCGAATTTCAAATCTCCACACAGTCCTATTGTAAAATTATCAAGCCTTCCCTTTTCTCTCCTTATTGTAAGCAGGTCCGTAAGTGTCTGTGTTGGATGGTTATGTCCTCCGTCTCCTGCATTTATTATGGGAACAGAGGAAACCGCTGCACCAAACAGTGGAGCACCCTCCTTGGGATGCCGCATTGCAATGATGTCTGCATAACAGCCCACAACCCTTATGGTATCTCCCACGCTTTCGCCCTTTGCTGCGGACGAGGAATCGGCAGAAGAAAAACCAAGTACATTACCCCCTAATTCCATCATTGCAGCCTCAAAGCTGAGACGGGTTCTTGTACTTGGTTCAAAAAATAGAGTCGCAAGTTTTTTTCCCTTACATACCTCACTGTATTCTTCCTTATGTTCAATTATGTCTTGTGCCAAATCAAGTATATCGTTTATCTCCGCCACACTTAAATCTGTTGGGTCAATTAGATGTTTCATCAGGCTCCTCCTCTTACATACAACTGTCTAAATGATAAACGCTTGACCCCCTGCTTGTCAAGTTAAACCTCCTCGTCAATCATCGGTCTTATGGTCACAGTTTTTTTCGTTGTATCCGCAGCAGTAACTGCCTCCGTTACTACGGCTTCCTCCGTAGCAGCCTCCTCGTCCGTCACGGAATTGGCTATGGTATGTGTGACATCCACATCATGCTCATCAAATATTTTTGCTATCTCAAATCTGTCCCTTCTCTCGCACACCATAACATACTGCCTTCTGTTGGCTCTGATTTTTAATATTATGATATTGCTGTCAGAGGGGTCATCAACAAGCTTGTAGCTTTTCATGAATTCCCATTCTATAAATGTTGTTCCAACAAGTGCCCCCTCCTCCGTAACACCACTCTGTATACGGGTGGAAAGAACAATGAAAAGCACAAAGGCAAGCACAGCAGGCGCAAACACAAAGTAATGGAAATACATAAGCACCGCAAATATGACCAAGCCGACATTTGCATATATGACCTCCGATTTATTTACCTTGTGGTGCAGCCTGCTTTTTATGACAATCCCTTCCTGCCTTTTAATGGCAAGTATACATACATAGGCTGCCGTGGCAAAGCCTAAGAAAAATACAAATCCTAATACATTAATCCAAACATCCATTTACAGCACCATCGCCTATTTATTTAAGTAATGTTACCATTACCGCCTTCTCAGCATGTCTCCTGTTTTCTGCCTGATTTAAAATAACGTCAAGATTTTTGTCGATTACACTCTGTGCAATTTCAAAGCCCTCATGCATAGGCATATCATGCATGACAATAGCCTTACTTCCCTCCAAAAATTCGTCGTTTAACTGATATGGCATCATCTTTGCCATTACCTGTGCCTTCTTGCCTGCATATTCAGGGTTGTTGAAGAACTCCATGTCTACCCATGTATCAGTGTAAACGATATCCATATCCTTTACATGGCTTTTTGCTTCCTCAATGGACATGGCAGGGTCAAGCTCAACATAGTGTCCCGTTGCCTTAGCTGCCTCAAAGAAGTCCTCCCCACAGACAGTGTCATTCACAAGTGGAGTAAGTCCATATATTGTTCCTATCTTCATCTTTGAGAAAAACTCTACAAGTGAATTAAATACGTTATTCTTTGCTCCGATATACATAAGCTTAACATCAAGACTTCCAAAGCGCTCAATAATTGTAAGGGCGTCCGCAAGTATTTGACATGGATGGTAGGAATTGTCACAGCCGTTTATAAACGGTACTGTAACATTCTTACCAAACAGCTCCACAGTTTCATTTTTTACAAGACGTGCCATAATTATGTCAACATTTCTGCATACATATTTTATTTCGCTTACAGGTTCACCGAGAACAAAATTGGAATCCTTCCAAAGCTGGTTGTAATATGTTCCTCCAAGCTCCGTAATACCTGTCGTAAAGGATAAAAATGTTCTCGTTGATGTTTTCTCAAACAGGGTATAAAGCTTTTTGCCCTTAAGCGCCTCGCTGTATTTTTCAGGATTTTTTTTCATGTCAAGAGCAAGGTCAAGTATGCCCTGAAGCTCCTCGGCAGAAAAGTTTTTAAAATTCAACATATTTTTCATTATGTGCACCTCTTTCTTAATCAATACCTAAGCTTTATACATTGCAAGCTTATCTGCCACATCCGTCTTTTCCCAAGGAAGCTCTATGTCCGTTCTTCCAAAATGTCCGTATGCCGCCGTCTTTTTATATATAGGTCTTCTAAGGTCAAGCATTTTTATGATGCCCGCCGGTCTTAAATCAAAGTTTTCCCTTATAATGTCAACAAGCTTCTCATCTGAAAGCACACCCGTTCCAAATGTATCAACCATTATGGAGGTAGGTCTTGCAACTCCGATTGCATAGGAAAGCTGTATCTCACATTTTTCGGCAAGTCCCGCTGCAACAATATTTTTTGCAACATACCTTGCTGCATATGCNGCTGAACGGTCAACCTTCGTGCAGTCCTTTCCTGAAAATGCTCCGCCGCCGTGACGTGCATATCCGCCGTAGGTATCCACGATAATCTTTCTTCCCGTAAGTCCGCTGTCACCATTTGGTCCGCCGATTACAAATCTTCCCGTAGGATTTATGAAAAATTTTGTATTTTCGTCTACCATGTTCTGTGGGAGCACCGCATCAAAAACATACTTTTTAATATCTGCATGTATCTGCTCCTGAGTAACATCCTCGCTATGCTGTGTGGAAAGCACAACCGCATCAAGCCTGCTTGGCTTTCCATTCTCATCATACTCCACTGAAACCTGTGTCTTTCCGTCTGGTCTTAAGTATGAAAGTGTTCCGTTTTTTCTGACCTCAGTAAGCTTAAGCGCAAGTCTNTGGGCAAGTGCTATAGGATATGGCATAAGCTCTGCCGTCTCATTTGTTGCAAAGCCGAACATCATTCCCTGATCGCCTGCTCCTATTGCCTCTATCTCCTCGTCGCTCATAGTATTTTCCTTTGCCTCAAGCGCCTTGTCAACACCCATTGCTATATCTGCCGATTGCTTNTCNAGTGCAGTTATGACGCCGCATGTATCACAGTCAAAGCCGTACTTTGCCCTGTCATATCCAATTTCACGTATCGTTTCCCTAACTATGCTCTGAATATCAATCTGTGCCTTTGTGGTNATCTCTCCCATAACAAGCACAAGTCCCGTGGTTACCGCTGTTTCACATGCCACTCTGCTCATAGGATCCTGCTCAAGCAATGCATCAAGTATTGCATCTGATACTTGGTCACAAATTTTATCAGGATGTCCCTCCGTTACTGATTCTGAAGTGAATAATAATTTTTCCATTTGTACGTTACCTCCGTTTTTTAGGCTTTCAGCCTTTTTGATAGAATTGGAACAGGCATTATTATACCGTCCCATGCTATATCTCTCAAAAAAATAAGTCCGATTATAATAACCGGACTCGAAGGACTTTTTATTAAAATCCTCTTATTGCTCGATTATCATATACATGTATGATTCCCGCTCAGGAAAGCACCTTCCATTAAAAATGGGGTTGCCACAGCTTCATAGTCCCCTATGACTCCACCGTTCTGAATAAGAGAGATATATTATTGTGCTTATACAATACTCCTTTACATTATCGTTGTCAAGATTTTGTTTTTGTATGATAGNNTAANTTTATTNTNTTTAAAGGNTTTTTTTCATCCAAATATGAGGACANCCTTCNTCATCNTCTATATCNCCAAATTCAGTAAANCCTAAATTTTTATAAAAAGCGGTTACTCTACATTGGGCGTGTAAAGCTATATTTTTTTCACCACTTTTTAGAATATATTCTTCTGCTTTTTTGACGACAACAGAACCTATATTTTTGCNGCGATACTCTTTGATAACTGCAAGTCTGCCTAATATATATGTATTCATCACTGTGTCCCAAAATATACGGCAAGTTGCAATCGGTATTTTATCCTCGTCAAACACTACAATATGTGTAGCTGTCTCATCTATATCATCAAATTCACTATGAAATCCCTGCTCTTCTACAAATACTTTCTGCCTGACTTCTTTTGCATAATTGGGAATACCCTCATATATCACNGTTTCCATTNTAAATTTATCCTCCGAAATATCAGCTTGCCATCATCANTNATGTTGAAATTATAGCACACACACGATTCAATCACAATGAAACGTTCATACAATGCTGTGATTTTTTGACTCATAAATCAATTTCTTTTTCCGCTGTGTACCTGTTTTCGGGCTGTTCAGCTATACCCTAACTTTTCGCATTACAAATAACAAGAAACAAATTGCNCCNNTAANAATACTNTGCTAAAATTTGTTAAGTAACTATTTTCTCGGAGGCTTATTTATGTCAGAGCAGCAAAAATTAAAAAATTGCAAATGCTTAAATTCTTTTACGCTGAAGCTTATTGCAATAATATGTATGACAATAGACCATATCGGTGCCGTAGTAGGGACCGAATATGTGGATGGCAAGATATATTTATCAGGAGCTTTCAAAGCCGATTTTTANTGGNTTTTAAGAGACATAGGAAGAATTGCCTTCCCTATATTCTGTTATCTTATTGTGGAGGGCTATTATCATACGAGAAATGTATGGAANTATNCCTTNCGGCTTTTTGNTTTTGCNCTTATTTCCCAAATTCCCTTTTCACTTGCGACACATAAAACACCCTTTTATTTTTCAAGCCTGAATGTATTNTTCACACTGTGCATGGGGCTTATATGTATAATATTATTGGAAAGCAGGCACACGTCGCCTACCCACACAGCTTTTGCTTTTATAAGNATTGTCGGTATAACNGCATTATCGATTCTNCTTAACACGGACTACAGCATTTTCGGCATATTGCTCATACTTATTTTCTACATATTCCGTGACAATCCAGTAAAAATTTCCATTGCAATGCTTATATGTATAGTGCTTTTTGAAAATCCACGGGAGCTTTTTGCACTTATATCAATAATACCGATAGCATTGCACAATGGCAAAAAGGGGCCATCCATGAAATATGCTTTTTATGTGTACTATCCACTACATCTTACGATTCTATATTTAATCTATATGGCATTATTATAGTTTATTTTAATAACGTATAAAAGGGCTGTCACACTAAGAATATTTATACCATAATATAAATATTCTTAGTGCGACAGCCCCTCAAATTACAATATATAAATCTATATATGCTTCTTAACTCTCTCGGCAAGTTCTGCAAGATAATCCTTATCCGCTTCGTGGGGTGCAGGTATAAGTTTAATATCGTCACCCTCATATCTTGGAATAAAATGCATATGGAAATGATGAACGGTCTGTCCTGCTATTTCTCCGTTATTTTGAAGAAGGTTCATTCCCTCGCAGCCCGTTTCCTCCTTAAGCGCTCTGGCAACAACCGTTGCAAGCGAAAACAACTTGCCTGCCGTCTCACTATCCAAGGAAAAAACATTGTCAAAATGCTCCTTTGGAATTATGAGCGCATGACCCTTGCTGGCAGGTGCAATATCAAAAAACACCTTGAATTCATTTGTCTCATAAACAGTTGTTGATGGAATTTCACCTGCTGCTATCTTACAAAAAATACAATCATCCTTTTTCAATTTTTTACCCTCCGTAACAATTACGCTTTGTATCCTCTGCTTCCATAATTTTGTACGTCAACGCTTTCATTTAGCGTTCCACGTCCATATGTAAGTCCTGCATAAACCTGATGAGTATTTTTCATAACAGGCTCAGGGTCATCTATCTGCTGAAGTTCTTCAAAACAGGCCTTAAATTTATCCATCATAGCCATACATCTTTCAAGTTCATCCGGCTTTCTCGTCACAGTGCTTTTTACAAGTCTTGCATATATAAATCTCAACACCTTAAGCATACCTGCACCGGCCTTATCTGCAGGATTTACGCCCGCCATGATTTCATTATGGGCTCTTTTTGCAAGTTCAATATATCTTAAATACTGGTCTATATTGCCCGCTTTATATGAGCTTAAGGCATCACCTGTATGGATTCTCTCCACATCAAAAAGGATAACCATAAGTCCGCTGTGATTTGCCTGACTTGTTTTAAGTGTATATTCCTGTATCTGTTCCTTCGTCATACCCTGTGCCCTCCATCACCATATTCTGATTCTGCTTCACTTAATAATAACTACTGAAGAAGCTGTAATATGGATTCAGGTCTTTCATTCGACCTCTGCATCATGGAAATAGCTGCCTGTGACAATACGTCAAGCTGTGTATAATTTGTCATTTCCTCCGCCATATCCGTATCCATAATTCTTGAGTATGCACCTGTAAGACTTTCATTCTGAATCTCTAAGTTGTCAAATATATCCTCAAATCTGTTTTCATATGCGCCAAGCTTTGAGCGTATGGAGGATACCTTTTTTACCGCCTCATCAATAAGCTCTATCGCTTTAGATGCATGTGCGTGAGTATACATGATAAGATTATCAACCTTAAGACCCTCTGCATCCAACGCAGGTATATCTATGGAGAGCTGTTCTCCCTGATTTGAGCCTGTCTGTATAACCATTGTTCCCGCAGAGAGAACCTCTATGGTTGCAGTAGCTCCACCTGCCGGAGCAATGTCAGGGTCAATCTCAACCGTCATCTTAAATCCGCTTCTGTCAACAATACTTATCTCATTGCCATCGGTAAGCAATGTTGCCGTAGCTGAAAATCCATCATCGGTTACATTTAAGGTTGCCTCGCAATCCGTTCCGCTTACCGAATCTCCATCTGTAATACCAAGGAATGCAGCAAGATCATCATTGCTCACTTTTATTTCTATTTTCTCATTTGAGCCATACTGCTGCGTCTTAAAATAAACCGGTGCACCTGTGGCAAAATCAGCCTCCGTCACACCACCGTCAGTAGATGCCATAACGTCTATTCCTATCTTATAAAGATGGGACTGAAGCTCACTGTAAACCTCTGTTGCAGTCATTCCCTCCGTTATTGATACGCTGAAGCCGTTAATATTTACTGTTCCCACTTCATCAGCAGTTATGGTTGCACCTGAATAGGAAAAGCCTGTTGAATATATTGCCTGTGTGGCAATGGCAGTAACCTCGAGTTCATAAACTCCAACACTTACCTCCTCCGATATATACGTAGCCTGTATGCTATATTCACTGGAAAGAGAACGTCTTGCCATATCACCGTTCAAAAGCTTCTGTCCGTTAAATGCAGTTACATCGGTTATCTGATCGATTTCCTCAACAAGAGAATCAATTTCCTCCTGTATGGTATCTCTGTCTTCCTCATATTCCACATCATTTGCAGCCTTTACCGCAAGCTCCCTCATTCTGGCAAGTATACTGTGTATCTCATTTAAGCCTCCCTCGGCAGACTGTATGACGGATATTCCGTCATTTGAGTTTAATGATGCTCTCTTAAGACCTCTTATCTGTGCATCCATTCTGGTAGCTATCGCCAATCCTGCCGAATCATCAGCCGGACTTGTAATCTTTGTTCCTGATGAAAGTCTCTCCATAGACTTTGATATATTTGCATTAAGCTTTGCAAAATGGTCACTGGCATTTAAAGCAAGTGAATTGTGATTGATTCTCATATATGTACCTCCTGTAATCACCGCATTATATACAACTATATTTTTTATCGGCTTTTTGTATCTTTTGATAAAGTGCTACTTAAGAATATTTGCAATGGATTTTACCACCGCCGTTGCCGCAGAATATATAATTCTTCCGTCTCCTGTATATTCCTTTTCACGTACCTGTGATTTTGTGATTCCAACGCCTACCCTTACTCTGTCTGTATTAAATCCAAGCTGCCTCATATGTACACTAAAATCATCTGCCGCCTGACTAAGGGCAAGGCTGCCCTCGCTTGTAGCGCTTTCAATATAGCCGGCAAGCGTATTTTCATTTACGACTGAAACTCTTGCGCTTATCATACCCATCTCATTTCCCTCAATGGATACGCTTATGCTTCCCCTGTCGCCCTGACCGGATTTTATTGTAAGGTTCATAACCTTAACCCCATCCTTCGTGTCAACAGGAATCTGATATTTGTCGTTTTTTGCCATGTGACTTGCAATATTTAATCCCGCATTTACAGTTTTTATTGCAGAAATGTCAGCGGCGGTTATAATCCCCGCAGCACCGGCACTATACATAAGCTCCGTAATACGATTCCTTATATCGTCATATGTAAGTGAAATATCAGACTTATTTTCAATATGCTCCAACATACTTTCCATCGTAAACGCTATCTCTATTTCCTCACCTGAAAGGGAATCAGCCATATTCTCTGTTTCAGTGTCAATCATTTCATCCTTTACGTTAGTGGAAAATTTAAGCTTCTCCATAATTTCCGAAACCATCTGATATATGCCGCCCGTTGACTTCAGCATTGTATCAACCGCAAATGCATTCGTCATGGAGTATTCAATCTGATTTTCCTCAATATATCTTTCTACGGCTTTATCCAATGAATTGAATTTTTCAATGCTGTTAAACGCACTTTCAATCTGGTCGGTAATACTGTTTTCTATTCCGCCTGATTCCAAAGCGCCAAAGCTATCATCAACTCCGAAGCTGATACCTGCCGTCCTGCGGCTTCTCATTGCCGAAATAAGGTTTCTCACGGTCAGTCTGCTTCCGTTTGCAAATATCCAGCCTGCTTCCCTATCCTTAGATTTGGCGAGCTTATCCATAGCCCTGTATATACCGATGTAGCTCTCCCGCTCCTCCTTGGTTATGTTTCCCTGTTTTTCAACATCCATAAGATATGTGGCGAAGTTTTCCGCTTCGGTTACGCCCTCATTGTAATTGTGGGCTCTCACCATATCCACAAGCTCGTCTATCGGGACATCCAAAGGATTTATTCCATCTTTTATCGCTCCCAAAACCGCCTCCGGATAAAATGCATCCATAAGCTCATTTACCTGCCTGTCATATTCCATTACCTGATTTATGTTTTCAGGCGTGATGGAAATGGAATTATAGCCAAGTATTTTAACGGCCCTCTGCGTTTCAATATTGACCTCAAAGCCAAGGTCCGCAATTATATCGTCAACATTTGAAAATGCTTTCGTTATACTGTCGCCCATATCGCTTCTTGGTGCGGTACCGACTGCCTCATAGCTTCTTCTCACTCTCTCAAAGGAGGCCGCCTCTGTACTTTCTACGCCTTCTTGAGCATCATGAAAGGCTGCTTCTGCGCCTGCGTCATAAAGTCCTCTTACGGTAAATTCCGCTCCTTTAAGAGGCGTTCCCAAAACTCCCATATGGCTTTCGGCAAGAGATTCCATATGCTCATTTAATGTCTTATATAGCTCTACATTTTCAGGTGTCGCCGCCGTACCAAGCTTTTCCTCTATCATCTGATTTTCTATCTGTTTAAGTGTGTCAACAACCTTGGAAAGCTCCTTGGTGTCAATGCTCATATTCATTTTTGCAAGTCTTCCCGCCATGCTCACGGTCATGGAAAGCCTTATTTCTTCCATCTGTCTTATAGCGGTAACTGCCCTTCGCTGTGCCTCGGTTCCATTTTCACCGTAGCCCTGCAAAATTTTGTTTAACTCCTCCGCCTCATATTTCGGCTTGGATTTTCTCTGCCTTAAAGATACGGTTTTTGTATACGCCGCAGAAATCGTTATTTCCTTATCCTCCATGGCAAGCTCGTACACAGCCTCCGCTGTTACGGAATTTGTTTTTACATAAAGTTCCTCCGCCTCAAGGTCAGCCATTTCTTCATCATCGGCAGGCATATCTGCCTCCTTTACAGACTGACCAACAAGGTCTTGAAATTCTATATATTTTTTTATTGTATCCGGAGTGACTGCAAGCTGATTGTCCATCATAAAACGGGCTGCTCTGTAGCTTTCAGGAGAAGGCTCGTAACCCGCCTGCTCTATAGCTCTGTCAATCTGCTGCCTCATCTGCTCCACCAATGTCTCAGAGTCCTGAGTGTCATTCTGTCTGCTTCCGCTGTAATGAGCCTTATAAATATTTTCCCTTGAAACACCCAAATCATTTTTTATAAGATAGACCAGCTCATTATTTGTTATATCAAAATCAGGAGCCTGCTCCTCTTTGCTTTTTTCGGCAACCACGTCAACTACGGATACGTCTACCTTTATGTCCGTTCCCGCAACTTTTACGCTGCCGCCCACAATATTAAGGTCCCCCATATCACCGCTGTCTGCCTTTATGTCTGCAAAAAGCTGTGCAGTTTCTTCCCTATGGGCATTGCCTCTCATGGTATTTATAACGCCCATAAGGTCGGAAAGGGTTGCTCCCTCAATATCGATTCCCATCATTTTAAGCTTTTTTATCTCCTCGGAGGAAAGGTTATTTCTAATCTCCTTTGCGGCTTCCTTTTCCTGCTCCTCCTTGGAGCGCACATCCTCTTTTTTCTCCTTTGCCCGCTCTCTTTGGGCATCCAGATAATCGGCAAAGTGGTCTGCGGTGTCAATGCCCCGCCTGTCACCTGCCTCCTTACCGTCGTATACATAGCCGTTTATTTCATCAGCCTTGCCCAACGAAAGCGCATCCATTGCCGACTTGTCCTTTGCTCCGGTTTCCCTTCCCTTTGTGTATGCAGCCTCCGCCTTCATCAAATTATTATCAATCATGTTTGTCATACTAAGCACCTGACCCCTTAATAAATATACTCCTGTAACTATATTTTATTTATCGGTCTTTCTATTCAAAAACTTGAATTGATAATTTATGTTGGCAGTTCGTTCCTATAAGTCAATAGGCTCCATGTAATCTAAAGGGTTTTTTGCCGTGCCGTCAAATTGAAGCTCAAAGTGCAGATGCGGTCCCGTGCTGTAGCCCGTACTTCCTGAAAGGGCAATACATTCTCCCTGAGATACATACTGTCCCTCTGAAACAAGCGCGGAGCTTAAATGTGCATATCGGCTCATAACCCCATTTCCATGGTCAATATCCACGCATATTCCATAGTTGCTGTACCAGTCAGCCCTTACTACAACTCCATCGGCAGTTGCCTTTACCTCAGTTCCCATACATACCGCAAGGTCTACACCATTGTGGTTTTTTCCCCACCTTGGTCCAAATTCCGAGGTAATAAAGTAATCCGATACCGGCTCTATATATTCAGGCGGCACATAGGTTCCTATGCGAATCACCTTTGGCTGTGGTTCTTTTACCACCTGACTGTCTATAATCTTATTTTCCATTTCCATACCCTTGTAATATGTCTGCATAACCGTAATCTTTCGGCTGCCCACAATCTCTTCCTGGTCTATTTCACGTTTTCCCGCCTCAAGAGTATCGTCGTATACATATACACATTCCTTATATACCGGCTCCGAGTAGGAGGATACCTTTGACATTGTCTGTATATTTTTCCAAGGTACTATTTCACCGGCTGCAAGAGATCTTTCAAATGACAAAGCCAATACAACCGCCATTGTAACTGTCGCGATAAATAAATTTGCACCATATGTCTGTCTGTTTTTTCTTTTGTAGGAGTTTTTAAAATAATTTTTCATTTTATCATCTCCTTACAATTCATTCATAATTTTTAACAGGTTACTTTTTTGTTTCGAAATTTGGTTGTTGTGTAATTTATTTGTAACATTTTTGTAATAATCAGATTTTATTATTACGTTTTGACGATGTAAAGCCCCTATTGGTCGCAATTTTTTTATTTTTCCGACAAAAAAAATATTTGTATAAGCCCTTCATATATGGTACACTTAATAATGATTTACATTTAATGATTAACTTATTCATTTACATTTTTAAGAGGTGTATTATGGCTAAAGCATTGATAGATATTGAAGAAATTCCACCTAGCCTTTCAAATAAGGTTAAGCAGGACTTGAAGTTTAAGACAGGAAATTTTGTATGGAGAGTCCGCTTCAGCACTCCATTAGACCCAAAGACTGTCAATCCGAATACAATGTACGTTGCAAACTCTCAAAATCAAAAGCTGCGGACAAAAATCAATTATAAAACTGAGGATGAGATTATTGAGGTTGAACCGCTTGAGCCGTATTCAACCAATGAATACTATTTTCTCATTATTACCTCCGACGTTAAGTCAAAGGGCGGTCAGAAGCTTAGTGAACCCGTTAAGATTAAGTTTAAACTATAATTTATATAAACATGCAACCGGAGAAATTGTATTTTATTAGAAGAACAAAGAAAAAGGGCAGGCTGTTTATATGGTGAATATAGGTCGCATGGACTTATATTATACTATATACAAACAGCCTGTCCTTTGTTATTCAAAAATTCCCTTTATAATTCCTTCCATCTTACTGTTATCATTTGATATACAGAGCACGGCATAATTACCATTTACATATATAACTGCTGAATCCAGCTTCGGCATTTCATCAGGAAGATAATCCTTACATGCGTCTTTTTGATCTGCAATACGCTTTTCATACGCAGCCTTTACCGTATCAATATAATCCTGTGACTTTACCTTTATAACTGCAATTTCCTCAGCGGTTGAGCTTGAATTAGTGTAAAATGCTGCCTCCTCAATATTTGCTTCATCTAAAACATAAAGTCTTGTAAGTGCAGTTGTATTGTGAACCGTCGCAAGCTGATCCTTAAAGTCACCCTGAGTCCGTATTGCATCAGCCGCCTCCTGAGTCTTTACATCCTTAGCCTCAGCCTGGGTTCCCGCATCCCCCTTATCCTTTCCGCATGCTGTAAATAAAGCCATCATCGCAACGGCAAGCACCAATATAAATAAAAATTTCTTTTTCATGTTTGTAATTCTCCTTTAAATATTTATCGTATTTTATGTTTTTGAAATCCAACTATTTTTTTCTAACAATATTTATATCATCTCATTATGGAAAAATCAACTTTAATATAGAAAAAACAGCTTTAATAATATCATGTAAGTCAACTTTATCGCTGGACATAATTCTCCTACTATGCTATTATTTGTCATAATAAGTAAGTTGTTTTTGTTCCAAACAGGAGGTAGGATTATGAGTATTTCAGCTAATGTTACAAGCTATAAGGGCAAGGATGTCATAGAATTAGTTGCCGGAAAATACAGGGCGGTTATAGCTCCGTTTTTAGGCAGTAATGTTATCAGGATGCAGGACACACAAAATAATATAGAGGTTTTCAGATATGATGAGAAACTTACCGTAGATGAGCTTAAAGCATCTGCTGAGGTTTACGGACTTCCGACACTTTACCTTCCAAACCGCCTGGCAAACGGCGTTCTTACGGTTTCTGATGCGACATATCATTTACCTGTAAATGACCCTCTGGGTAACCACATTCACGGATTCCTTCATAAGAGGGAGCACAGTATAGTTTCCACAACGGTTGTTGGGGATAAGGCAATTGCAAAAACGGAATATATTTATGATGATAAGGATGAATTTTATCAGTATTATCCTGTAAGCTTTAAGGCTTCCTTTAAGTTTACACTTTCATCATCGGGACTTGATTATTCCTTTACAATCACAAACACCTCAGACAAGCAGCTTCCTTTTGGAGTGTGCAATCATACTACAATTAACGGACCTTTTACTTCAGGAGGAAATGGTCTTGATACAAGACTTTACATTCCTGTCGGAGACAAATGGAAGCTTGACAAGCACTGCATTCCTACAGGAGAATTTCTTCCTATGACCAATCATGACCGACAGTACATTACCGGTTCGCAGGTTCCTGTGCTGCATGACATTGACAATGATGTTTTCTTTGCGGAGAAGGGTTCCATAGATGACAGGGAATTTTACGGTGCTCTTATAACTGATAACGCTACGGGCAAACGAATTGTTTATGAGGTATGTGAGGACTTTAAGTTTTGGATTATATGGAATGACCACGGCGACAAAGGATATTTCTGTCCTGAGCCTTGTACATGGATTATTGATGCTCCAAACCAGCCTATTCCTGCTGACGAATCGGGTTATGTGGAGCTTGCACCGGGAGAGGCAAAAACTCTGACGGAACATATTTATACAGAATAAAATTTAAAAGGGGCGGCTGTGACATTAAGGAACGGGCTTTCCTGCGGCGGGCTCCTGTTGCTATATGCTCAGAAAACACACTTTCGCTCGTTTCCGACGTAGCGGTACTAAGAGCTGGGGCTCATGCATCTATGGCATATACAAATCGTTTGAAGACGTCGGTACTTAAATTGCCGGCTTTAAGGTATTCCTATTTTATATAAGAATACCTTAAAGCCGGCAATTTTTAGTATCCGTTACGTCGGAAACGAGCGAAAGCGTATTTGTATATGCCATAGACGTATGAGCCCCCAGCTCAAGTACCGACGTCTTCAAACGGTTTTCTGAGCATATAGCAACAGTGGGGCCGCCGCAGGAAAGCCCGTTCCTTGGTGCAACCCCTTTTAAGTTTTATCTTACGGTGTCTGTCGGGAATGCATATTCATCGAGCACAATTTCCTCGTCATAAAATTCCCAATTTTCTTTATTCCACAAATCATCCTTTACCCTCGCCCATCTTGCAGGTAGGAAGGTATTGCCGTTATTAACATTCGTATCATTTTTGTCCGACATAATAATATACTGTTCATGTGCTGTTTTCTCGGAATTAGTAATTACTTTTCCCGTAAACGGATTAACCGGATTATCAATCAAATCCTTTACTGCTATGGTCGGAACATCCGCCGTAGTCATAAACTCCTCCGACACGGTAAACTCTGTACTGTTAAAATCTTTAACAAGCAACAGAGGATAATACATTTCTACATTTTTAAAAACATCCTGATCGCCCATCACCAGCTCATCAAAATGTCCAAGATGTCTTCCGTGGTCTGAAACTATGATTATTTTTGTATTATCATATATATTCTGCTCTCTTAAAAAGTCAAACCATTCGCCAAGCTTGAGAAGTGCCGCCATGTTTGACTGATAATGGGCCATCTGCATATAATCCTCCACCTTCATTGTCCTGCCGTCAACCGTAAACCGGTCCATATTTTCCGCATCATATTTTGTGTTGTCTACTTCTTCCGCAGGAATATATTCAGGCTCCTGAAGCAGCATAGGCTCATGGGTAACATTATTTGTCATATATAAAAATGTGTTTACATTCTCCTCTGTCACAGCCGTCATGAAAGGCATACTGTCAAGTACATTATAAGGGTCCATAAATAACGAGCTTAATCCCTCCGCCTTATGTATGCCATCGGCGGTCTGTATTCCACTGCTCTCAGACTGATTTTGATTATATGTACCATTGGCATATATTGTAGGCTGTACAATAAGTGGCATTGTTTTCATAATGCTGAAACAGAAAAAATTGCGTTCATTATTATCTATTTTCTGCTGCTTTGTCTGCGGTGAGCTGAACCTTCCCTTTGTAATACATGCATTGATATTCGGATACTCATTAAAAATTGATGTATCAGAAATCCACTGATAATTTACATAAACAGGGTCGCAGACAGTAACTTCATATCCGTTATCTGAAAATAAAACCGGCATTATCTTTATTGCTTCATTGTGCTTGTCAGCCAAAGGCTCGTCTGCCCTTTTGTTCATTTCTACAGGGGTGTATTCATATCCTCCCAGCAGAGTCGGTGCCCCAAAATTCGTAGAGTTGCCAAAGGATATTGTATTGGGATAGTATGTAAAACCTGCAAACTGCTGCATAAGTTCCGGTTTTTCATTAAAAAGATATGGTATGTATTCTCCCATTCCCCTGTCAAGCATAATAACCACAACATTTTGACCTGACGTACTCATTCTGAAGGTCAACTCATCAGAAACATTTTCTACAACAACCTTATCCACAGAGGATTTGATGGTGGAAATATTAGCAACCGACATGACACCAAGAGCAATGGATGCAATGAGTAGCACCGAAACTGCCATGCGGTAAAATTTCAATATTAAAATGTACATAATCAGAGCTACCGCCATAAGCACCAGCATATTTATAAGCTGTTCTTTTCTTGAAAAAGCCATACTACTGCTGTACTGCAATGTGGAGGAAACGCTTCCAAGCTCCGTGCCAAAAAACATGTAGTTGGCAAGCATAAGTCCGCACATAATCCAGACAAGCCTTTCAAAAAACACCTTTCCATTTGGGCTTGCCAGCAGGTAGAACACACGAAGCCAAACTAAAAATGTGCCTGCTGCCATTACGAGAGAGGCGACGACATACCAAATAGGACTATGAAAATATGTAATATCGACAAACTCCTGTGGAGATGCTGCTATAAAATTTGACGGTATAAGCAATCCCACAAGCACGGTAAGAAATATGGTTCCCACAAAAAATAATTTTGGTTGACCATACTCCGAAACCCGCACATTACCAAACAGATTTTCCAATTTTCCTGATATCTTATTTATATTTACACTTGATTTAATTATATTGAGCATCAGCGGCAATATAAAAAGCAATGCCACCAAAATAAGAAACACCTTTTTCTTAAGTGAAGGCGTGTTGTATATAAAGGCTGAATATATAAGCAGCGGCGTGCCGATAAGTGCCAGCATCACACGGAGCACTTTCTTAGGATTTTTCAGCTTATAAAAAATTGTCTTAACGAGCGAAAACACATTGTTAAGCGTCCAGTAAAATACAAGACCCGATGGTGAGCCATATAAAAATACAAGAAAAAACAGAGCCATGCCATAAAGCTGCACCTTAGTCTTTGCAGGAAAGCCCTTTAAATAAAGAGAGCATGATATTATATTTATGGATGTCATAATGACAGGCAGCAGGTTTATAGTAAATTCGCCAACAACAAGCATTCCGTCAGGCTTGCTTAAATCCACTATGGGTCCTAATGATACACCGGTAAGACTTTCTAAATGCGACAAAAACTGATATGCCGCAATAAAAAACGGAATTTGAAGCAATAGTGACACAGAGCCCTTCAAAGCGTCTGTCGGTTTATAGTTATTCTGCCTATAGTATGTCTGAAGCATCATCATTTTCTCATCGCCGGAAAATGTTTTCTTTATATGTGTCACACCATCTCTAAGCTTTGCATCAATATCCCTCGCCTGCTCCTGCATGGCATCCGCACGTCTGTAAAGAGGCAGTACAAGTATATTCATAATGAGGCTCAAAAAGATAATCGAAAGCCCCTGATGTGAAGTAAATCTGTTGGCAATCTCAAATATAAACTCAAAGAACAGCTTCAGTGGTCCGATGAATAATGTATATATTATTTGAAAAAAAGTCATTTAATTTATTCCTCCATCATTGTATTTGAAAATTTATACTCGTCAAGAATAATTTGTAACAACTTGCATCCACTTATCAGACCCAGAACTTATCTACAGGTGCATTTAGAGAAATCTCCTCACAGGTATCTTTTACCAGCTTATAGATTTTTCCTGCAAAATTGATATCATGCAATGCAATACCGATATTATAGGCAAGAATTCTTTCCTTGTTGCTTTCTCTGCCAGGCTTCATTCCGTTGACAACATCGGAAACCTCGGCAAAATATTTGTATTGTTCAAAGTATTTGAAACCTTTTACATGGTTCGTATCATCTGCAAAAACCTTATCAAAAAACAAATCACAATTAGTAAATCCTCTGGTATGAACCGGAACTACTAGTACACCTTCCTTAAAACAGTCATCCGGACAGATATCGTTCTCAAAAACTGTCACTGCAGAAAGAATTACATCACAGTTTTCTATCGTCCTTTCATAGGTATCACAATACACAAATTTAACATTGCTGAACCCGGAAAATTCTTGTGCAAAATTTTCATGCTGATCTTTATATGTTTTAAGTTTTATAACCAGCTCCCGTTCCCGGTAAATTGCCAATAAAACTTTAAGCGTCGCCCTTGCCGTGTTACCCAGCCCAATAATTCCTATTTCCTTAAAATCTTCAACTGCAAAAAGCTTGACTGAATGAGCAGCTACCGCACCGGTACGCATAGCTGTAATCCAATTGCCATCCATAAGTGCTATATTCTCGCCTGTCTCAAGATTATAAAGAAGAATTTCGCTATCTAAGCTCGGCTTTCTTTCCGGGTACCGGGTAACAAGTTTTACCCCTCCTATATTTGCAGATGGAATAATAACCGGCATTGTATTGTAAAACACACCCTGTATATGTGGCTTTAGGCTGATTTTTGCAGGAAGGAATGCTTCTTTTTTTAATACAATTGCATCGGATACCCACTTATAACAGGTCAATGGAGAAATATTCAATTCTTTAATTTTGTCAAATGATATGATTTTCATAATAAACCTCTTTCCATATTATTGCTTTTAATATTTAGTTAAACTATTGATATATCTTGGTATCTCCCTTAAAACCTACCACTATCACAATTCTTGAAAGCACTCTTGAACATACCTGTTGCAACCTCATATATAATCTCAAAAACAACTTTAACGGACCTAACAGCAAGAAATATATAATTCAAAAAAAGTCATGATATCCCCTTCTCCTCTTTATCACAAGCGGTTATTTCTTCGTACTTTTTTACCAAGTAGTCAACAGTACGGCTGCATCCCTCACCAAAATATGCCCATGCTTCCTTCTTTACCTCACATCTTCCCTCAGCATATTTCTCATCATCTATACAGGAGTCAATAAGCTCCTTTAGCGATTCCATATTATCCTCATTAAGCTCACAGCCCAGCTTTGGAAAAAATGCGGTAGTTGTCAAAACAGGATTGTCAAGCCACCATGCATCATAAGGGTCAAGGTTAAAATCAGGATTCGTATAAATAATCGGCTTATCATATACTAAGGCAAACTCAAACACAACACCCGAAAAATCAGAAATAAGTATATCCGCACGGCGTAAAACCTCAAAATTATCCGTATCCCTGTTCCACTCAAGCTTCTCCTGCTCCGGATATTCCTCCATCAGCTTTTCAATCATATTCTTCTCTGACGTAAGAGACTGCGGGTGAGGACGGACAATTACATGGTATCCCGTTTTCAAAAGCACCTCAATAATTCTGCCCCCATACACGGCAAATATGGCACTACTTCCCCATGATGGTGCCAGTAATACAGTTCGTTCATGTTCAAATGCCAATCCGCTTTTTTCAATCCGTTTTGCCATCTCATCCATATACGGAATACCAACTTTTACAAGCTCCTTCTCCGGCAGGGAACGGAGCTTCTCAAGATTACGTACATCCCTTTCCTGAAAATTCCCTGAAAGCAAAACTGCATCATAATAGTCAATTCCAAACATCCTATAAAGAATAAGCGTACCCGCCGTATGAGGAATATGCACATAATACTCCACATCAGGGGAGCGTTTCCACTGATAGACCTCAAGCCCTGGTGTGGTGGACAAAACAATTGTAGCATTCAAAAAGTTTAATCTTGTAAAAAGCTTATTATTATTTTCAATACATTCCGCCGTAACATGTGAGTACGGGCATTCAAGCACCGGATCGTCAGGAGATGCCGTTATATATAAAATGTCCTTTCCACGCCTGTCCATTTCACGGCAAATCGGCTCAAATACTGACCAGTACCGCTTATTATCTGAAAAAATCACAAATGGTATTTTATTTTGATTTACCGTAACCTTGCCACCTGTAAGTTTAAAATGTATTTTTATGAAAAGCATCCGCAGGGAATAAACCGCTGTTCCAATAACACCGATAAGAATTGTAAACAGCATGCTTCCCGTTCCGGGATCTATATATAAAATCATATGATTTCTCCTCTCACCTTGAACATCAACCATTCCATATTTGCTGATTTTATCATATTGTACCGAATATTACAACATCGTATAGTCAATGCAAACCTTTTACAGCCTGTTTTGTCAGCCCTGTTTTTTTTGTGAAATAATACCCATAATCCCAACAATTTTTGTTGTGTTTTGGGCATTTTTATTATATAATGTTGGCAGTGTTTTATGAAAGGAAGGTATATTACATGAAATTTGGTTACTTTGATGACTCCAAAAGAGAGTATGTAATCACTTCGCCTAGGACTCCATATCCATGGATTAACTACTTAGGCACACAGGGTTTCTTTTCACTGATTTCCAATACAGCCGGAGGATACTCTTTCTACAAAGATGCTCGTCTTAGAAGAATTACCCGTTACCGCTACAACAACGTTCCTATTGACATGGGTGGCCGTTATTTTTATATCAACGAGAACGGTACAATCTGGAATCCGGGTTGGTCACCTGTTAAGACTGAGCTTGACGCTTATGAGTGTCGTCACGGTATGGGTTACACTATTATTACCGGTAAGAAAAATGATTTGAAGGCAGAGGTTACATTCTTCGTGCCGCAAAACTATGATGGTGAGGTTCAGCAGCTCGTTCTCACTAACGAGGGTGCAACCGAAAAGACATTTTCACTTTTCTCATTTGCTGAATGGTGCTTGTGGGATGCACAGGATGACTGTACAAACTTCCAGAGAAACTTCTCTACAGGTCGTGTTGAGGTTGCAGGTTCAACAATCTACCACAAAACAGAATACAGAGACAGACGTGACCATTTCGCTTTTTACACAGTAAATGACGAGATTGACGGCTACGACACAGACAGGGATGCCTTCATTGGTCTTTACAACGGATTTAATAATCCACAGGCGGTTGAAGCAGCTGCAGCTAACAACTCATTTGCAGACGGCTGGTCACCAATTGCTTCACACTACAAGAAGATTACTCTTGCTCCGGGCGAGACAAAGACCTTAGTATTTATTCTCGGCTATGTTGAGATGCCTGTTGACGAAAAATTTGAAGCTGACGGCAAGACAATAAACAAGACTAAGGCACTTGCCATGATGGACAAGTACAATACGCCTGAGAAGGTTGCTGCCGGTCTTGCAGAGCTTAAGGAAACTTGGGACAAGCTTCTTGGCATTTTAACAGTAGACACTCCTGATGATAAGGTTAACCGTATGGTTAATATTTGGAATCAGTATCAGTGTATGGTTACCTTTAACCTTTCACGTTCCGCTTCCTACTTCGAGTCCGGTATCGGTCGTGGTATGGGCTTCCGTGATTCTAACCAGGACGTTCTCGGTTTCGTTCATCAGATTCCGGATCGTGCAAGGGAGAGAATTATCGACATTGCCTCCACACAGCTTCCTGACGGTGGCTGCTACCACCAGTACCAGCCTCTTACAAAGAAGGGTAATTCAGATATAGGCGGAGACTTCTCTGATGACCCATTATGGATGATTCTTTCAGTGTCAGCATATATCAAGGAAACAGGCGACTGGGCTATTCTTGATGAGATGGTTCCTTACGACAATGACGAGTCAAAGGCTAAGCCAATGCTTGACCACCTTAAGGTTTCATTCTACAAAATAGTAAATAATCTCGGACCACACGGACTTCCGCTTGCTATGAGAGCTGACTGGAATGACTGTATCAACCTTTCATGCTTCTCAGATACACCGGGCGAAAGCTTCCAGACATATACAAACCCTAAGTTTGCAGCAGAGGGAGGATACTCAAAGATTGCCGAATCAGTTATGGTTGCTACACTCTTTACATATACCGGACCGAACTATGTGGCTATCTTAAAGCATTTGGGTAAGGATGACGAAGCTGCGGCTGCTCAGGCAGAGATTGACAAGATGAAGAAGAATGTTATGGAGCATGCATTTGACGGCGACTGGTTCCTGAGAGCTTACGACTCAACAGGCGCTAAGATGGGCTCTAAGGAATGCGAGGAAGGTAAGATATTTATTGAGCCACAGGGCTTTGCAGTTATGTCAGAGATTGGCAAGGAGGAAGGCGCTGACATAAAGACGCTTAACTCTATTGATAAATACCTTAACACAGACTTTGGTCTTGTACTTAACAATCCTGCATTTACCAAGTATTACATCCAGTATGGTGAGATTTCAACATATCCGGGCGGTTACAAGGAAAATGCCGGAATATTTACTCATAACAATGCATGGATTATCTGTGCCGAGGCTTATGCAGGACGTGGAGATAAGGCGTTTGAATACTATTCAAAGATTGCTCCTGCTTTCACTGAGGAGACTTCTGACATCCATAAGACAGAGCCATATGTATATGGTCAGATGATTGGTGGTAAGGATGCAGGCTCTGATATCGGAAAGCCGGGCAACCACTTTGGACAGGGCAAGAACTCATGGCTTACAGGTACTGCTGCATGGAATATGGTAGCAATTTCACAGTACATTTTAGGTGTTCAGCCTGATTGGGATGGACTTAAGATTGACCCTTCAATTCCTGCCGCTTGGGACGGACTTACTGCAACACGTCAGTTCAGAGGGGACACTTACGATATTAAGGTTACTAATCCAAATCACGTAAACAAGGGTGTTAAGAGCCTTGTTGTAGACGGAAAGACCGTTGAAGGAAATGTTATCCCTGTTGCGGGAGACGGACAGACTCACACTGTTGAAGTAGTAATGGGCTAATCGTTTGAGGATATAGCGATACTAAAAATTGCCTGTCTGACACGGCTTATATAGTAACTAAAAACCGTTTGGGGACGTCGGTACTTAAATTGCCAGCTCAAGATATTCTTATATAGGAATGTCTTAAGCTGGCAATTTTTAGTACCGCTACATCCCTCTGTTTTACCTGCCGCCGTTTCTCTTCATCAAATATTTTCTTTGACACATAAATATGCTCCCTTCTAAGTGACAAGTTTTTATTATTTCACTTGTCTATCTAGAATGGAGCATATCATAAACCTCAAATCCTTACTGCAACAGCCTCTTTTTTATAAATCTGTTTTTAAACTGTATTTATACAATGGTGTAGCAGCTAAAGCTACTCCTCGATACCCATATCCTTAAGATACTTGATGATATCCTCCACAGTTGCAATTGATGTTAAATCATCTGAAGGAATCTCACAGTTGAACTCCTCCTCAAGTGCCATAACAAGCTCAAAAAGGTCAAGTGAATCAGCACCAAGGTCATCCTTAAAGGATGTTGAGAGCTCTACATCTGACGCATCTACTCCCAACTGTTCAGCAATAATTTCTTTCATTTTCTCTAACATAGTTTATAATCTCCTTTTTATATTATAAATCCGATAGCCTTACCAGCTTCTTATGTTTTTCAATATACAACAGCTATATATATATGTCAAGAATTGTTATTTATTTTTTTAAAAATCAAACTTCATAAACTCGGTAAGCGGCATTGGCTTTGCAAAATAATAGCCCTGAGCGATGTCACATCTGGACTTTTTAAGGAAATCCACATGCTCCTTTGTCTCCACACCTTCAGCTATAACCTGAAGCCTTAAATCCTTTGCCATGTCTATCGTATGGTTTACAACTATCTGTCCTTTTTCAGAAGCAATCTCGTTGTCCAAAAAGTCCTTATCGATTTTAATTGTGTCAACTGTTATGTTTCTTATAAGGTTAAGGGATGAAAATCCCGAACCAAAATCGTCAACCTCCAAGAAAAATCCCAGTTTTTTAAGTCTTTCAAGCACACGGTTAAGCTCCTCAGGATTATCCAGAAAAAGAGACTCCGTAATCTCCAAGTGGAGATATTCCGGCTTTATGTCGTATTTTTTCACAAGTCCCATAAGTACATTTTCAAGGTCATTATGTTTTATATGATATCTGGATATATTTACGGAAAGAGGTATAGGCTCCCTGCCCTCGTCAATCCAGCCACGCAACGTCTTACAGGCTTCCTCCCACATATACTCATCAAGCTTTAATATAAATCCGTTTTTTTCAAAAAGTGGTATAAAATCCATAGGTGGAATAATTCCCTTGCTTGGATGCAGCCATCTTGTAAGTACCTCTGCACCGCAAAGCTCCTCCGTATCAAGCCTGAATTTAGGCTGCAAATACATTTGGAACTGACGCTCCTCCAAGGCTCTGTTCATATCATGCTCTATCTCACTGACTCTGAGCATATCCTCCCTGTACTGCTCATCGTAAAATGCACAAAATCTCACCACGTCACCCTTTGTGGTTTTGCTTGCAACCATCGCTCTGTCACACATAAGGTTAATCGGAACGCCCCTGTCCTGAACAAGGTAAATTCCAAATGACGTATTAAGATCACAGTCCACACTGTTTGAACCTATCTTTTTTCTTATTTTCTCTATAACACGGATAATGTCAACCTTTCTGTCATATTCCATATAAAATGAGAACATATCCGAATGCATTCTTGCATAGTTTTCACTATAGCCAAATGTATCCCTAAGTACATTACCCACAAATTTTAAAATCTCATCGCCCTTTGACATTCCATATAAATCATTTATGTTTTTAAATCTATCAATATCAAAAACGACTATGGCATACTGCTTATCTAAATTACTTCTTATTGTGCTTTCTGCATCTATGTAAAATTTAGCGTAATTCGGTATGTTCGTCAGGCTGTCTATTTCATTTTTACGAAGATTTATTTTATCTTCAGTAAGTTCTATTACATCATTGCTTATGGATATATTCTGTTTGTCCTCCAGTTTGACCAATGTTGCCATAATTGCATCTTTTCCATCAAACCACTGAATATTTGAAAAAATCCATGTTGCTTTTTCGTCAAACAGTTCTTCATATTTTGATATCAGAATCGAGGTGTTATCAAGGCTTACAATAGGACATCCCTGACACGGTACCTCTTTTGTACAAAATACCTCATGGCAAGCAGAACCAACCTTACTTCCAATAAGCTCTCTTGCCTTTTTGTTCTCATATATAATTTCAAAGCTGGCTCTGTCGATAACAATTGTAGCACTGAATCCCGCATTTAAAATGGAGTCTATAACATGCTTTGTACCTTCAACATCCAAACCTTCTCTAATTTCACCAAAATTCATAATTTAAAAGCTCCTATATTTACCATAGCACAAAAAACAGTATATAAAACAAATATACCAACACAAAAGATTAATGTCAATTACTTTTATGCAATTTGTACACAAAATAAATAGAAAATAAAAAAATTTCTACATTCCAATTATTGTATATTGACTAATTAAGGGTTTATGAATATACTGAAAATAATAATTGTTATCAGTTTGAAAGGAAGATTATTTATGTCCGTACCTATTAAGTATAGTCACCAGCGGGAGGCAATTTTAAGCAATTTAAAATCACGCTATGACCATCCCACGGCAGAGATGGTTTATCAGGATATAAAACAGGAACTACCTAACATAAGCCTTGCAACGGTGTATAGAAATCTTAATCAATTGGCAGATGCAGGTATTATTGTACGGCTTTACTGTAATGGCAAAACTGACCATTTTGACGCTACAACCACACCTCATTATCACTTCTTCTGCAAATGCTGCGGCGCCGTAAAAGACATGGAGATGCAGCCACTGCCTGCACTTATTGAGTCTGCAAAAAAACATTCAGCATTTTTCATTGACGAAGCGTCTGTACTGTTTTCCGGAATTTGTGATGCATGCAGTCAAGGATAAATTATCACTATAAACAATAGAAAAGCAAAAATAAAAAAGGCCTGCCGCAGGTAAGGAAATATACTCTTTAAATCCTTACTGCGACAGCCTCTTTCATTTTCCTATTATTTTATGAGTGTAAGCGGATTAACCGGCTCTGTATCCTTTGTTATCTGGAAGTAAAGGTGTGTGCCTTCCTCTGTGTAATAGCTGCTTACAGGTCCAAGCTCAGCAATGTTTTGTTCCATTGATACCTTATCCCCTACATTTACGCACACATTCATAAGCTGTCCATAGGTTGCTCTATATCCGTTTCCTAAGTCTATTTCCACTACCGTTCCATGTTCCTTTGTCTCATAAATGTCTGCCACTACTCCCTCGTATACAGACAATACATTTGCTCCCTCGTTACCTCTTATTAACATTCCCGGGTTACACTTATATGCATTTAAGGTCTGATAGTATACTGTTGTTTCCATGGAGAATGGAAGAATTACGTCGCCAATAAGCGGCCAGGCAAGCTCCTGCTCACCGTTATAATTAAGCTGTGGCGCTGCGGACGCACTGTTGCTTGATACAGGTGCTGTGTCATCCTCATTTTCCTCGGCTGCCACATCTTCCGTTACTTCCTCTGTTGTCTCCTCCGTAGATTTTGCCTCTGTCGTACTTTCACTTATTTTTCCTATCTGCGTAACAGGCTCCTTGGAATAGTCCAACTCATCATTTTGTCCCACTGCCGTATCTAAGTTTAAATTATTATCAACAGGCTGATTTAAATCTATTGCCTGTCCCTGATTAAGTTCTTCCTTTGCATCCCGATAATTATACACTGCCACAAGACTGGCAAAAGCTACAAGACCTACAGCAAGTGCAACATAAAATATTTTTGTTCTAAAGAAACTCCATGTTTTTTTCATTTACTCTTTGCCTCCTAGTTAAACTATGCTGATATTATTGGCAAAGGTGGTAAATTTTATTCAAAAAAACTACATTATCTTACCCACGGTATTTTCAACTGCATTTTCATACACTGACATTATCCTGTTATAATTTTTTTCTCCCAGTTTTTCTTTTAATTCTTTTTCACTGAAATATGTAAAGTCAAGCTTGCCCGCATCAATTATTGTATCATTGCCCATGGAATGATATATTTTTGTACGAACTGCAACTGCCTGTGCCTCAATAACATCTGCATCCGCGTCTGCCGATACTACCCCCGGCAAAACACCTACTATGTATTGTTCAACATCAATAAGCTTATTTTGACCGTCAATCCGTACTATGACATCCTTTCCTGTACTGATTTTTGTAATTTTAGAGTCATCTCCTCTTGTACCTCCATTTATAACAACCGTCATTAAATATGGAATTATAAGACAAAGCACACCCGCCAAAACCGAGCTAAGAAGCTTATCCTTCATACACACCCCCCACAAATTATTTAAAAAACCCTCCATATATTTTATAATGCCAAAATACATAATATGCATGGCATGTGGTAAAAGTCCGCATACACTAAAAATTGCCGGCTTAAGATATTCTACCTTAAGCCGGCAATTTAAGTGCCGACGTCTTCCAACGGTTTTTCGTTACTGTATAGGCTGTATCCGTACAGGCAATTCTTAGCACCACTACGTCTGTAAAGAGCGAAAGCGCGTTTTTGGCATATATAGCAGCAAATGACAACCGCCAGTGTGCCATACGATACAGTGATTCCTTAGTGTGACAGCCTCTTTTCAGTATTTACAGCTTAACCTGAACCTTCTCAAGCTTCCATATCTCCTGAGCATACTGCTCAATTGTTCTGTCGGAGGTGAATTTACCTGAGCATGCTGTGTTAAGCATAGCCATTTTAGCCCATTTCTCTTTATCCTTATAAGCCTCATTGACTCTCTTTTGTGCCGCCTTGTAAGAATCAAAATCCTTAAGGGTGAAATATACATCCTTCTTAGTAAGTGAGTCAAACAATGGTCTGAATCTCTCCTTATCATCAGGTGAGTATGTTCCGTCTACAAGCTGGTCAAGTACTCTTCTAAGGTCTGAGTTTGAGTTGTACACATCCATAGGATTGTATCCACCCTCACGCTCATATTTCATAACCTCATCTGCTGACATACCGAAGATAAATGCGTTCTCTTCACCAACCTCTTCAACAATCTCAACATTTGCTCCATCCATAGTTCCAAGTGTAGGCGCTCCGTTAAGCATGAACTTCATGTTACCTGTACCGGAAGCCTCTCTTGAAGCTGTTGAAATCTGCTCACTTACATCTGCTGCCGCAAATATAATCTCTGCGTTTGAAACCCTATAGTTTTCAATAAAGACAACCTTAATCTTATCCTTTATTGACTTGTCGTTGTTTACAACATCTGCAACGGCATTTATAAGCTTAATCGTAAGCTTTGCTGTCATGTATCCTGCTGCTGCCTTTGCACCAAAGATAAATGTTGTCGGTGTAAAGTCCATATCAGGATTAGCCTTCAGCTCATTATAAAGGTACATTACGTGAAGAATGTTAAGCTGCTGTCTCTTGTATTCATGTAATCTCTTAACCTGAACATCATAAATTGAATCAGGTGAAATGTCTATATCATTTTTAGCCTTAATGTACTCAGCAAGACGAACCTTATTCTTATACTTAATGTCCATGAACTCCTTCTGAGCCTTCTTGTCAGTTGCAAGAGGCTTAAGCTTCTCAATGGCAGGAAGATTTGTAATCCACTCATTACCAATCTTCTTGTTAATCCAATCTGCAAGAAGTGGATTACCATGAAGGAGGAAACGTCTCTGTGTAATACCATTTGTCTTATTATTAAACTGCTCAGGCTTCATCTCATAGAAGTCCTTAAGCTCTCTCTTTTTAAGAATATCTGTATGAAGCTGTGCAACACCATTTACTGAATAGCTTCCTGCAATTGCAAGATGAGCCATCTTAACCTGGCCATCATAAAGAACTGCCATGCTTCTAACCTTATCCTGATTTCCCGGATACATATCCTCAATCTGAGCAACAAATCTTCTGTTTATCTCGTCTACAATCTGATAAACTCTTGGAAGAAGTCTCTGGAAAAGGTCTATCGGCCACTTTTCAAGTGCCTCTGCCATGATTGTATGATTTGTATATGCACATGTTTTGCAAACGATATCCCATGCATCATCCCACTCAAGAGCTTCCTCATCTACGAGTATTCTCATAAGCTCAGCTACTGTTACTGTAGGATGTGTATCATTAAGCTGGAATGTAACCTTTTCAGGAAGCTTATGAATATCATCATTATTTTCCTTAAACTTAAGTATTGCTCTCTGTACAGATGCTGATACGAAGAAATATTGCTGCTTAAGTCTGAGCTCCTTACCTGAATAATGGTTATCATTTGGATAAAGTACCTCAACAATGTTTCTTGCAAGGTTTTGTTCCTCAACAGCTCTCTGGTACTCACCCTTGTCAAAGCTGTCAAGATTGAACTCCTGCATAGGCTCCGCATCCCAAATTCTAAGTGTATTAACTATATTATTTCCATAGCCGATAACAGGAAGATCATATGGTACTGCACGTACGGACTGGTATCCATCATGTATAAATACATTTTTTCCGTCTCTGTTTTCAACACGAACATATCCGCCAAACTTAACCTCAACTGTATACTCTGAACGTCTTACCTCAAATGGATTTCCATCCTTTAACCAGTTGTCCGGCTTTTCAACCTGAAAACCATCCTTAATAGCCTGCTTGAACATACCATAACGGTATCTTATGCCACAGCCATATGCAGGATAGCCAAGTGTTGCAAGTGAATCAAGGAAACATGCTGCAAGTCTTCCAAGACCTCCGTTACCAAGTGCTGCATCAGGCTCCTGATCCTCTATAAAGTTAAGGTCAAAGCCTAATTCATCAAGTGCTTCCTTAACCTGATCATAGTAGGTAAGGTTGATAAGGTTATTTCCAAGTGCTCTACCCATAAGGAATTCCATGGAAAGATAATAAACCGTTTTTACATTCTTCTTTTCATATTCCTTTTGTGTAGCAATCCAACGGTCTATAATATCGTCCTTAACTGCATATGCTACGGCCTGAAATACCTGCTTTGGAGTTGCTTCATCAATGGTTTTTCTAAACAATACTTTAACGTTGTTAATGACTTCCTTTTTAAAGCCCTCCTTATCAAATCCAGCTATCTTTTTCATACTTTATCCTCCTTATTATTAAACGTCACAACATCCAAACAGCGACGCTTCATATCTTAATGGAACAATGCGGCTTTGCCGCAAACATTTAGTCAAACACTATAAGTTTAACAAACATTCGGGTTTTGTACAATAATTTAATATTTTTTCGTTATATTAACCTATAATAACCCAAAATTAGACATTATTTGTCACAAAGTCAATAAAATTCTTAGGCATCAACACAAACTCCAAGCGTAACCTTTTCTCCGTTTATATTCCACTCCTTAGAATTTTCTGTCTTTTCCTCAATTACAAACTCATTTGCAAGGCAGACGGTTTTTATCTCCTCCGCATTTTTTCCTATAATGTCAGTTATTTTATTATTTCCACATACATATACTTTAATCTTGTCCATTACATTAAAGTCTGCTTCTTTACGCATGGTCTGCACCTTGGAAATAATCTCTCTCACAAAGCCCTCCTCAATAAGCTCAGGCGTAAGAGTTGTGTCAATAACTACAGTAACAAAGTTGTCACCCTCAGACACAAATCCCTCCATCTTGGCAACATCTATAAGAAGGTCCTCCTCAGCAAGAGCTACCTCCACATCGCCAACAGTAAATTTAAGTGCCCCCTCCGTTTTAAGGGTATTCATTGCATCATTTCCATCCACCGATGAAAGATACTCCCTGATACCGCCAAGCTGTTTGCCATACTTCGGTCCCACTGTTTTAAGCTGTGGCTTAAAGCTGTAGGTGGTAAAAGCGGAAACATCATCCTTAAACTCAACACTCTTTATGTTAAGCTCATCCTCAATTATCTCCACAAAATAATCATCAAGCTTTTTGTCAGCCTTTATGAACATTTTGCCAATCGGCTGTCTGCTCTTAATGTTTGCGGTATTTCTTGCGGCACGTCCGAATACGACGCACTTTAATACCTCATCCATGCTGGCCTCAAGCTCCTTGTCGATATATGCCTCATTTACGGCAGGGAAATCACAGAGATGAATACTTAAAGGCGCAGCCTTATCCACGCTTCTCACTAAATTCTGATAAATGGCCTCCGTCATAAACGGTATCATAGGCGCTGCAATTTTACAGAGGGTAACAAGTGCCTCATACAAAGTCATATATGCATTTATCTTGTCCTGCGGCATTTCCTTTGCCCAATAGCGCTCACGGCACCTTCTTACGTACCAATTGCTAAGGTCATCCACAAATTCCGACAATGCCCTTGTTGCCTCAGGTATCTTATATGAACCAAGATTGTCGTCAACAGCCTTAACAACCGTGTTAAGCTTTGACAAAAGCCACTTGTCCATAACCGAAAGCTTATCATACTCCAATTTATGCTTAGTTGGGTCAAATTCATCTATATTCGCATACAGCACATAAAATGCATAGGTATTCCAAAGAGTTCCCATAAATTTTCGCTGTCCCTCGACAACCGCATCCTCATGGAAACGGTTTGGCAGCCACGGTGCCGAATTACTGTAGAAATACCATCTTATTGCATCTGCCCCGTATTTATTAAGCGCCTCCATAGGGTCAACCGCATTTCCCTTTGACTTGGACATTTTCTGTCCGTCCTTATCCTGAACATGTCCCAGCACAATAACATTCTTATAAGGAGCCTTGTCAAATATAAGCGTTGATATAGCCATAAGGGAATAGAACCAGCCTCTTGTCTGGTCAACTGCCTCACTTATAAAATCAGCAGGGAAATTGTCATTAAATATTTCTTCATTTTCAAAAGGATAATGCCACTGTGCAAATGGCATTGCTCCCGAATCAAACCAACAGTCAATAACCTCAGGTACACGCTTCATCTCACCGCCACACTTCGGACAGGAAATCTTAACTTCATCAATATACGGACGGTGAAGCTCTATGTTGTCAGGACAGTTTTTGCTCATGCTCTTAAGCTCCTCTATAGAACCTATAGCATGCCTCTCACCACATGAACATTCCCATATATTAAGAGGTGTTCCCCAATAACGGTTACGGGAAAGTCCCCAATCCTGAACATTTTCCAGCCAGTCACCGAAACGTCCCTTTCCTATGCTCTCCGGTATCCAATTTACAGTGTTATTATTTTTTACAAGCTTGTCCCTGACTGCTGTCATTTTGATGAACCATGTGTCTCTTGCATAATAAATGAGAGGTGTATCACATCTCCAACAGAACGGGTAATCATGCTCAAATTTAGGTGCATCAAATAAAAGGCCCTTTGCATCAAGGTCAACTAAAATCTTTGGATCTGCGTCCTTTACAAACATTCCCGCATAAGGAGTGTCATCGGTAAGCTCACCCTTGCCGTTTACAAGCTGTACAAACGGAAGATCATAATTTCTTCCCACATTGGCATCATCCTCACCAAATGCAGGTGCAATATGGACAATTCCCGTACCATCTGACATCGTTACATATGTGTCACATGTCACATAATGTCCTTTCCCATTTTGTTTCTTAACTGCCTCAGCGGTACACTCAAAAAGCGGTTCATATTCTTTGCGCTCAAGATCAGAACCCTTATAGCTCTCAAGTATTTCATAAGCCTTCTCACCCTCAGCTGCAAGTCCACCCAACACCTTATCAAGAAGTGCTTCCGCCATATAGTATACATTTCCGTCTGCCGCCTTAACCTTACAGTATGTCTCATCCGGATGCACACAGAGTGCAACATTACTTGGAAGCGTCCAAGGAGTAGTTGTCCATGCAAGGAAATATGCATCCTCACCTATACATTTAAATCTCACTACTGCCGAACGCTCTTTAACAGCCTTATATCCCTGTGCAACCTCATGGCTTGAAAGAGGTGTTCCGCACCTTGGACAATATGGTACAATTTTAAAGCCCTTATATAAAAGTCCCTGCTCCCAAATCTTTTTAAGAGCCCACCACTCTGATTCAATAAATGTATTCTCGTAGGTAACATACGGGTCATCCATGTCGGCCCAAAATCCAACCTTACCGGAAAACTCTTCCCACATGCCCTTATATTTCCAAACAGATTCCTTACATTTTGTAATAAATGGATCAAGTCCATATTCCTCTATCTGCTCCTTACCATCTATTCCGAGAAGCTTTTCAACCTCAAGCTCAACAGGAAGACCATGTGTATCCCATCCTGCTTTTCTTATAATTTTATGTCCCTTCATAGTCTGGTATCTTGGAATCATATCCTTTATAACACGGGTAAGCACATGACCGATATGTGGCTTTCCGTTTGCTGTAGGAGGTCCATCATAAAATGTATACGTTGGCAAATCCTTTTTTTCCTCGATACTTTTTTCAAATACCTTATTTTCCTTCCAAAAGGAAAGCACCTTATCCTCGTGCTCAACAAAGTTCAGTTTAGCAGAAACCTTTTCATACATATTTGTATTTCCTTTCTTGTTAAAACCTAGTACTCACCAAGTTTTAAGTATAAACCAATTTACCTTTATATGTCAATGGAAAGCTGGTTTTTAACCCCTTTTAATTACTGTTTTATTTTTGCATTACATGAGTTGAATATTATTTTTTTTTAAAGTATAATGTATGATAGTTTTTATGTAGTGATTGAAAGGATGTTTTTTATGATTAGATTTAAGGTTGGAATTTTAGGTGCCGGTCACATTGCTGGCAAGGTTGCAGATACATTAGAAAAATTAGATGGCGTGGAGGCATATGCCGTAGCTTCAAGAGATATAGAAAAGGCAGAAGCCTTCGGTGAAAAGTATAATATATTTAAGCGCTACGGTTCATACGAGGAGCTTGTAAATGATTCTGAGGTTGAGCTTATTTACATTGCAACTCCAAACTCGCTTCACGCAGAGCACGCCCGTCTTGCCCTAAATGCAGGTAAGCCGGTTTTGGTTGAAAAACCTTTTTCCTATAATGCAAAAACTACGGAAGAAATTTTAAAGCTTGCGAAGGAAAAAAATTTATATGCGGCAGAAGCCATGTGGATACGTTCACTGCCGATATATCTCCGACTGATTTACAATCTAAAGCTGGGCATTATCGGGGACATTCACCATGTTACATGCAGCCTCGGCTACAAGGTTTTTGATAAGGAGCGTATTAAGGAGCCTTCACTTGGCGGTGGTGCCCTGCTTGATTTATGTGTATATCCTATAAATATGCTTCAGATGATTTACGGCACGCTTCCAACCTCAGTTATTTCGGAATGTGCCAAGCTTCCAACGAATGTGGATGCGCAGGAGGTTTTGCAGCTGCGATTTGGACAGGGGCAGACAGCTTCCGTTTTTGTAACCGCCATGTATAAGGCTGACAATAATGCGGTTATATATGGTGAACGTGGTTATGTTGAACTTGATAATATAAACTGCCCTACAGGCTTCCGTGTTTATAACGGTGACGGACAGCTTATTAATGATACAAAATTACCTGAAAAACAAATATCAGGATATGAGTTTGAATTTCTTACTGCCAGAGACAATATAATTATAGGAAAAATTGAGGACCCATACCAGCCACAGGAGCTTTTAATAAATACAATGAAGTTTCTTGATTATTTAAGAGATACGTGGAAGATAAAGTTTCCGATGGAATAAAAATATAGGGCTATCGCACGAAAATTTGAGTGTATGGCTCGCCTGCGGCTGCTACATGCTGCTCTATCTACACATAAAACCGTTTGAAGACGTCGGTACTTAAGCTCGGGTTTCGTTCCATAGGTACATGGCATATAAAAACACGCTTTCGCTCGTCTCCGACGTAACGGTACTAAAAATTGCCGGTTTAAGATACCCCCATATCAAGGAATCTTAGACCGGCAATTTAAGTACCGACGTCTTCAAACGGTTTTTATTTGCCATGTACCTATACAACTGAAATCCGAGCTCTTAGTACCGCTACGTCTGAGACGAGCGAAAGCGTGTTTTATGTGTAGATAGAGCAGCAGTGACAGTCGCAGGCGAGCCGTACGCTCATACTTTCGTGCGACAGCCCTATATTTTACATGCAGTATCGTTCAATATCATCCATCATCCTTTTTAAATCGGACACAGGTATCTGACCCGGCGCTGAAGCCTGCTCCAGTGCCCCAAAGGTTATGTCGCTTCCGTAAAGCGCTCCCGATACTCTTGTTATTGCACCAAATGCTCCCATAGAAATAGCAACAATGGGTACATTAAACTTTTCTTTTGTGTATAAGGCTGCTTCCATAAGTCTGTATACATCATGTATGTTTCTTGGCATGACAGCTATTTTTATTATGTCAGCGCCCATATTTTTCATGGCTTCCAGCTTCCCTGTCATGAATTCCTGCTCAGGGGTTGTGTCAAAATTATGATACGACATAATGATTTTAACGCCATTATCATGCGCCAGTTCTACAAGCTCCCTTTTTGATGGAATTCCGTCAGAAAGCTCAACATCCACAATATCCGCAAGCTTATTTGCTATGACCAGCCTGTTTATCCCGTCAATATCCGTAATTTCAGATGACAGCTTCTTACCGCCCTCTTTTTCGCTTCTTATGGTAAAAAGCACTATTTTTTCCGACAGCTCTCTTTGTACTGCCGTCATAAGCCTTTCTACCTCGTCAGGGATTCCAAGTCCTTGAAAATAATCAGCTCTTACTTCGACCATATCAATAATCTGATTATTTTGCAGAGCATTTATCATGTTTATTTGCCGTAATATTTCTTCATCTGTGTGCCCCATAACGGGCACACAGATTTTCGGACTTCCCTCGCCGATTTTTTTTCCTTTAATCTCAACAAAACTCATGACACATTAATCCTTACTGAATACGCTCAAAATTCTTGTCTAACAATGCCTCTCCAAGCTCTGCGGAGGTTACATCATGTCCATATACATATATTTCAGCAACAATACATGCTCCATTGCCTAAATCCTTGGCATAAATAGCCTGACAGTCATAACTGTTTGTATCCGTTCCTCTTTTTGAAAATGAATAACAAACTTTAGAGCCATCCGATAAAGTAAGCTCGGAATCAACCTCGTCCACAGCTCCCTCATCATTTGCAGTCTCCTCATCCGGGTAGAAGTACAACTCTACGGCCACCTCTGGCGTCATATCTGTATAAATGGAATAGTCTACCTCATAATTATAATTATCATCCTCAAAAGTTATAAAATAAACTCCCTCGTACGTACATTTAAGCCCCGGCAGACTTTCAAGAATGCGAACCTTGACATCTCCATCCTCTAATATCATATCACCCTGAGGATTTGTCGCTACAGGCTCATTTGGCTCTCCATTCAAAGGCTCACCCATAGGAGGCTCCGGTATAGTAGTAGAATTCATAAATATAAAAAATTCATTCTCCATAAGCTTCTGCAACCAATTTATAATGAGGCTGTCATTTTCTTCTAAAATACTCTCAAATTCGGTTTCCGTAAGCGTTGCAAGCTCATACACCTTCTTGCTGCTGTCATATTTTCCTGGCGTATTTGCAGATGTATCGATGACATATTCCATATTCATTTTCACGGTATCTTCATCTGAGACAACCGTTATCTCATCAACAACAAACTTAAAGGATATTCCCTTATTTATATCTGTAAGCTTTCCGGAAACATTAAATCTCAAATCTTCTATACCATCACCCATTGTTATGTTTGCACTAAATGAGTTGTCTGCTTTATTAAATTTCTTTTCGCCAGCAACAGAAAAAATATTGTCTCCATCCTCAAGAATGTCAAAATTAAATGTAACATTTTTGGCAGCATCGGTATCATCGACTGTGGAGTTATATACCATCTCTACCCGCTCTCCATCTGCTGACATTACCACCTTGCCATTTGCATTTCCTTTCAAATCATGCGCCTCGAAAGAAATACCCATTCCCTCTTCCATAACATTAAAATTCAATGCACCCTGAACATCATTGTCATCCATATCAAGGAAAAAGTCATATGACATACTCACGCCGTAAAGTGAAATTTTGTCTGCGGATGTAACCTTAACTACCTTTTTATCCTTTATATATACCTTTACAACAAAATCTCCGCTTACAAGTGAAGGTATCATTGCCTGAACCTGTGTTATGGTTGCGTCAAAGGTTGCATAATCCATTCCCGAATCTTCAAGAAGGGAAGGGTCGTCTACATATGTCTGTTTTACACCGTCAAAAATGGAAACAAATGCACTTTCAATGTTTTCTTCCTTTAAGGTAACCGTATATTCCTTTGCAGTAACCGTATTTCCATTTACATCAATCTTAGCGTTTCCCTGCTTTTCAAATTCTGCTTTATCCCACAGCTCCTCAACGGCATTAACATATCCTGAATTAATATTCATCGTATTTTCATCAGAAGAATTATAGCCAAAGTAATCAAGCTGTAAAAGACCGCTCATGGCTGTTACCTCTGTAGCATCCAGTTCGTCACCTAAAAACGAGCTGCACAAGGCTCCCATAGGGTCATCATTAGGAATCATAAAATAACCGTCAATGATATCCTCAAACTCCACATAGGTATTTACCTCATCGCCAAAGAAGTTAGTTTTAATAATCCTGTCATCACATGCAATCATCTCCATGGAATATTCAACCAGCTTATCAACAGGATTATAAACCTCGTCAACCACAAAGCTCATGTTGACATCCTCAAGCTCAACGTCAGCAATACCAAAATCCATATGAACCGTTCCGCCGCTCTCCCGAAACTTGTTTTGAATATCCGATAATCCCAAAACATCATCATAATAAACGTTTTCCGTGTTGGTATTAAGTGTTGCTTCAAAGGCATCTATAACGACCTCTTTCGGAGTCTTAAAAAGCTTCGGTATAAATATAACACCACAGACGATTGCGGCAACGGCAGCAATTCCACCGCATATAATTCCTGCAAGCGTTCCGCCTGTCATAGGCTTCTTAACCTTTGGAGGCTTCGGCGGCTTTCCACCTCCATTTCCTCCATTTACAGGTACTGCCTGAGGCATCTGCTGGCTCACACCAGATTGTGCCTGCTGTCCATACATCTGCTGATTCATGTCAGATTGTACCTGCTGTCCGTACATCTGCTGATTCATGTCGGGTTGTACCTGCTGTCCATACATCTGCTGGTTCATATCAGGCTGAGGCATTCCATATGGTGCAGGTTGAACTGTATCGGTCTGTGGAATCTCCAGCTGTACCTGCTGCCCATACATCTGCTGATTCATATCCGGCTGTGCCATTTCAGGATTTGGAGTTACCTGCTGTGGCATGCCGTTATTAAAATTATTATCCATTAATATCTCTCCTTTTAATATACCTTAGCTTCCTCCTCTTTATTGAGAACTCTAAGGGCTCCCTGTGCAAGAGCAAGAAGCTCATCCTCTCCTGCATATACGGTAACGTCTGCAATAAATGATACCATTTCCTTAATTCTGCCTGTTGTGTATGCTGAGTAAGCAATACCACCTGTAAGTATAATCTGGTCTACCTTGCCTGCGAGAACTGCTGCCTGTGCGCCTATGTCCTTACAAACCTGATAGGAAAATGCATCAAGAACAAGCTTTGCATTTTCATCTTTTTTGTTAAATGCAAGGTCCTCAACATCCCTTGCGTCATTTGTTCCAAGGTAGGCGTTGTAACCACCTTTTCCTACAAGCTGCTTAATCATTTCCTTCTCTGTGTACTTTCCTGAATAGCAGAGCTTTACAAGCTCGCCATTTGGAACTCCTCCAACTCTCTCAGGTGAAAATGCACCATCACCATCAAGAGCGTTAAATACGTCAATAACCCTTCCGTTCTTATGTGCCCCAACGGATACACCGCCACCCATGTGAACTACAATAAGGTTAAGATCTTCATATTTCTTTCCAACTTCCTTTGCATATCTCTTTGCAACTGCCTTCTGGTTAAGTGCATGGAATATACTTGTTCTTGGAAGCTCCGGATGTCCCGAAAGTCTTGCAACATCCTGAAGCTCGTCAACAACTACAGGGTCTACAATAAATGAAGGAACTCCAAGCTCATCTGCTATTTCCTTTGCAATAAGACCTCCAAGATTTGATGCATGCTCTCCTCTCTTTGCCTCTGTCAAATCCTTTATAAGCTCATCAGAGATAGCATATGTTCCTCCCGGAATAGGCTTTAAAAGTCCGCCACGTCCGACAACCACATCAAGCGTTTTAATGTCAAAATTCTTCTCTGCAAGTACATTTGTAATAACCTCCTTGCGGAAATCCTTTTGCGCAACAACGCTGTCATACTGCGCAATAACCTCTGTTGCATGTCTTAAGGTCTCCTCAAAAAGTAATGTCTCATCCTCAAACACACCAATCTTTGTTGATGTTGAACCCGGATTAATAATAAGTGATTTATATCCCATTTCCATAATTCCTTTCTATGATTATTTATTTTGCCATTGCCGCTGCAACAACTGCCGCAAGCGCTATGGAGTTAACCTTTGTCTCACATGTATCTGAGCGTGATGTAAGTATGACAGGAGCCTTTGTTCCCGTAAGAATACATCCGTTCTTTGTGTTTGCCGTATGAACCAACGTCTTATATGTAATATTTCCTGCATGTATATCAGGGAAAAGTAAAATGTCAGCGTCTCCGACTATCTTTCTTCCTGTTGCACCCTTATGTCTTGCCGCCTCAGGGTCAATGGCGAGATCCATGGAAAGAGGTCCATCAATTATACAGCCTGTTATTTCCCCTGCCTCATTCATCTTTGTAAGCTGCTCTGCCTCAACCGTAGCAGGCATTTTAGGATTTACGACCTCAACTGCTGCAAGTGGAGCAACCTTAGGATTGGCGATACCGCATGCATGAACGACCTCAACGGTATTGTTTATTATGCCTATCTTGTCCTCAAGCGTAGGGTAAGGAATAAATGCAACGTCCGTAAGGAAGAACATTTTATCATATCCCGCAATCTCAAAAAGAGCCACATGTGAAAGAGGCTTACCTGTCCTAAGACCAACCTCCTTGTCAAGCACACTCTTAAGAAATCCCTTTGTGTCGATAAGTCCTTTCATATACATATCAGCCTTGCCGTCATGTACAAGCTTAACAGCAGTGAGCGCTGCCTCTGTTGTATCCTTGACATCGATAATCTCAAAGCCGCTTATATCGATATTAAAGCTTGCAGCTATTTCCTTTATCTTGTCCTCATCTCCAACCAAAATGGCGTCTGCAATGTCTCTTTCCTTAGCTGCTGCAACTGCCTCAAGCACTGCATCATCCTGTGCAACTGCAACTGCAAGCTTCTTCATGCTGCATGATTTTACCTTTTCCAATAATGCTTCAAAATTGTTCATTTGTCATTTTCCTTTCTATCGCTTATTAACAGGCGATTAACCTTTCTTTATTGTATGGCAGAGCATAATGTCTTACCCATTTATTACATTCATCGTGACCTTTTGCTTATCAACACGTCCAATCCCGATGATATAATACACAAAATCACGGCAACCACACCGATTGCCCTATTTATGCTTTTTTGAATGTCCTTCCTGTGCTTAACCGCCTCCTTAAGCAGCTTTTTCTGCTCCTTTGTAAGCTTGTATTTTATTGCCTTTTTCGGCTCTTTTACCTTTTTAGGCTTTTTTGCTTTCTTAACCTTTAATTTCTTTGATTCTGCCAAGCGAAAACCCCCATTTCAAAATCGCATTACATATACCCGCATCGCAGGTTTACCCATAAAAATTATTATACCACAGTACAGCCTGTTTTATCAATATGGAAAAGCTCATAGTCTCTAAAGTCTATGGCAAAAATAGAGCATATAGATTTTTCAATGTCTGTATGCTCTAACGCTATTTTATAATTTTGCACCCATCGAGGGCAATATTATAAGTTGATTCTGTTTTCAATATCTTCAATAATCAGTAAATTCTTTTGTTTAACTTATATTAAAAAACAAATTTAAAGTTATAACAAGCATATAAAAAGAGCTGCCAGATCCCCCGTAGTCTCCGAAAGCTCTTATTTAAAACCCTTTAGCCGTTTTGACAGCGACACTTATTTGTTTTTCCTCTCTAATTTATATGCAAAATACTTTTTGTCTGTTCTTTGGTATCAATTAATATAAAAGAAATATTTTCCGCATTATAATTATCATTTATAATTGTTACTGTATAATATATTTCGTGTGTTTCCTCATCAATACATTTTTTCATATCAAACACTATATCGTTAATAACAACATATGCCCAATCGCTGTCAATCGCATCATACAATTTAATCTGTGTCAATGATGTTCCTTGTTGCAACTCCATGTTTCCATCAATTTGTATCGTTTTATAGTCGTCAAAAGATGAAAGCAACGGATTTAATTTAAAACTGCTCATACTGTCACTATTAAAATACGAATCTGAAAAAGCCTGTTCAGCACAATCTAACACGATACAATCCGGTTTAAAAATATTAACATAATAATCAAAATTAATTATATTGTTATACGAATGAACTCCAATATATTCTCCAAAGCTGTTTTGAAAATATTTATATCCTTTTCCGTTTATATAGCTTCCCTGAAAAACTAATACTTTTGGTGCATCTTCTTCAAGTCTTTTTCTATTCCTAAAATATGAAAAATGTTTATGCTGTGTATCAATTTCTATTTCATCATTATAATCATCTGTCACGTTCTCAATTTTATCTGAATCCACCAAATAGAAAACAGGTACATATTCTTTGATAGGGAATTTGGATACCTGTTCGTGTAAAGTTGTACGTAATTCTTGATCGATAATGAATTCTTCTATGGTATTCACATGAACCAGCGGATTGCTTTCCTTTAACTTGCTCAATGCGTTATTTACGCCATAAAATGCTCCTGTAGCATTCCAATGGTTTGCATCATACTTAACATTAAAAACCTGAATACCCTCCTCTGTACACCGTTTCAGGAGAGCCGAATTATCGACATAATTGATTCCGTTTTCGTCAAGCTTATCAAAAAAAATACTTACCCAGTCATTGTTATAATTATATCCATTTGGTAATTTTTCCCTTAGAACATCCTTTTTAGATGGTTGATATATAAAAACAAATGCAATATTACGGTCATCACAATATTTTTGGATTTCACAAAGCATATTTACAAATGCATCATGATATGCTCCATATTCCTTATTTTGTTTTACCTTAATAAATACATATCCGTCCTTGCCATACATATAACTCGGATGTACCATTTCTCCAAACAACCAATCATTTACAATAGTATAACCTAAAATCATCTCATCTCTAAAGCCGATTCTTTCTGACACAAAAGACTCCAATGCGTTTGTCAAATCATCTACGGGCTTCGCATTTGCACTAAGGGGATTTTCGGTTAATACTTTATTATCAATTTCAGAAACAGCATTCTTCTGATGATTAAAGAAAATCATTGGCAGATATAACACTACAAAGAATATCACTATAAATATAATTTTTACTTGTTTCATAAAATCTTAATCACTCCTACTTCTAATACTGAAAATAAATAAATGGACTGTATGTTCCATTGGTAATGCAAACACATGCAACTATAAAAAGGGCAATAGATATAATATACTCTCCAATTAAAACAGGAGGTTTGTTTTTCAGTTTCCCAAACAATTCCATTTTAGAAATCAAACCGAATATTACAGCTCCTGTAAAAGCAATAATCAGCATTACAATCAACTTAACAGTTATATAATACTGATAAGTACAGGTAACCGTTTCCGCCCTATTGATTCCCACCAAAATCCCCAAAAATTCTATTACACTGGAAAAATTTCCCAGTCGAAACACCTCCCATCCCATCATCACAATAAACATCGTCAGAAGCCACTTAAGAATATCAGGAATTTTTTTATACCAATTTTTATTGCCCATAACCTTTTCAAACACAATACATATTCCGTGCATAACGCCCCACAATAAATATGCCACTCCCTCTCCATGCCAAATTCCTGAAACCACCATTACAATAAATAAATTTAGCAACATACGCCTTTTTCCTTTTCTATTTCCTCCTAACGGAATATAAACATACTTTCTGAGCCATGCCCCAAGTGATATATGCCATCTTCTCCAAAACTCGGATATGGAAGTCGATATATACGGAAAATTAAAATTTTCATCAAATTCCATACCCATAATTTTCGATAACCCAATTGCAATGTCCGAATAACCCGCAAAATCATAATATATCTGAAACATATATAATATACAAATGAGCCATGCAGTCGGAATATCTATGACAGTTCCGTTAGTTTTTTGAATCAACAAAATAACAGATCCAAAATAATCTGCAATGATTGCTTTTTTTGCAAAACCATAGACAAGCTTACAAATGCCAGATGAAATTTTTTCTATTGATACTTCTCTTGTTCTTAATTTTTCAGAAAATTCCTTCCAAAGTATAATTGGTCCGGAAATTACCTTTGGAAAAAAACTTATATAAAGAGCCACATCTATTAAGTTTCCGGCATCGGCTCCTTTATATACATCAACAAGATAGGAAATCAGCGAAAATATCAAAAAAGAAACCCCTATGGGTGTCATTATATTTGAAATATTAGGAAACGTTATTAATGTTAAGCCAAAATATTTATACCTGTACAAAAGAAAAACAGCAGCCACCACACCTACAGCAACAAAAAAACGTCCGACTGACAATTCTCTGAAAAACTGAATAATATATTTAATTCCCATATTAAACGAAATATCTTTGGTTTTGTTAATTATAACACCCAAAATATATGCAGAAATAATCATATACAACAAAAAAACTATATTAAAAGAGCCAGCCCACATATAAAATATAAAGCTTGCTATTAAACATAAAATATCTATTATACGAATTTTCTTAAAAAAATAAAATTTCTCGGATAATTTATTCACAAACAAATATAGTAGCAAAAAAAGCGGCATAAACACATAAACAAATATACTACTAGTGAAAACCATAATACTTCCTCACACATTATTTACAAGCCCCTGAGCTTTTCAATTTTGTTATCCACAACTTTCTAACAAAGTCCAAAAATCCTTGTTTCTGTCCTGTATTCCTAGTTATATTTTTCTTTTATCTCATTTTCACTTAGACTATAACATATATATATTGTCTTTTCAACAAAAAACAACATATTTCTTTTGACGCATAATGCTAATGTTTTATTATCATAGAAATTATATCAGATTTTGAGGGCAAAACTTGACATATAGTATGTCCGGTGAGAAAGCCACCGAGACACGATGTCAACCCATAGAATTTTGATTTATATATGCCAAAGACAAATCCGAAATAAGCTGACGCTCAAAGTTGTGAGGTGATTGTATGGACAATTCTTTTATCAGGGATAGAATTACAGAATTACGCCTGTTAAAAGGCGTATCAGAATATCAGATGAGTTACGATTTAGGACACAGTCGGGGATATATTTATAATATCTCCTCCGGCAAATGTTTACCTCCTATGAATGAATTTCTTTCCATTTGTGCTTATTTTAATATTACTCCCGCTGAATTTTTTACAGAGCAGGCACACTATCCGGGCTTAATACAAAAGGCAGTAGACGGCATGAATGAGCTGTCGGATGAGGATCTGCTTCTAATCCTTAATTTAATAAACCGACTGAAGGAACACAGACACAATTAACTCCGCCAGCTTCCACATATGTTTTTCGTTTCTTACTCCCCGTCACCTTTAGGCCTTGCTATCATGTAAGACACGGTAAGCATGATTGTCATAAGTATCCAGCTTATAGGTTCGGTAAAGGCAACGCCCTTATATGCAAACACGGGAACAATCAAATTGGCAGACACAATTTTCACAACCATCTCCATTCCGCTTGAAAAAAGCGGCATTATCTTATGCCCCATTCCCTGAAGTGCACACCGCAATATAAGAAGCGGTCCAAGCACATAGAAAAATACAATGCTTATCTTCATGTACATAACTGCTGCCGATATAATAGTCGCATCATCCGTGCTTGTTATCCATTTCAAAATTCCCTCGCCAAAGGTATAGCACACAAAAATAAGAAATGTCGTTGTAATCATAGTCATATATATTGCCTGACGGATTCCCTGCCTCACACGTGCAAATTTTCCGGCACCCATATTTTGGCTCACATATGTGGTGATTGCAACTGCTATTGAGAACATCAATATTGTGAGCATGTCAAACAGCTTTCTTGCGGCCGTATGTGCCGCAACATATGCAGTGCCAAGCTTGTTTATGGCATTTTGAAGCACGATGCTTCCCACATTTACTATACAGCCCATAAGTCCCATGGAAAGACCGGTTGTGAAAAGCTCCGGATACTGCTTTTTCTCAAGTCTCCAATCTTCTTTGGACGGTATAATCTCTTTAAACCTTGCGAAAATATATATCACGCAGAGCCCTCCTGCAATTGCCTGTGAAATTATAGTTGCATAAGCGGCACCCTTTATTCCCATGGATAAACCCTTTACAAATAAAAAATCAAGTCCGGTGTTTATAACAAGCGCCGCAATAAGGCAGTAAAGCGGCGTTTTGCTGTCACCCACCGACATCAGTATGTTTGCACACAAATTGTAAACGGCAGAAAATATAATGCCGGACAAAATTATCTTCACATATGCAAGGGCATCCTCCATGATATCCTCAGGAGTTGCAAGCATTCTAAGCAAATCGTCAATAAAGAAATGACTTACTGCCGTAAGGATTACCGCAATGGAAAATGCAAGTACAATCGCACCTGCAATATACTTTCTCATTCTTTTGTAATCCCTTGCACCATAGCTGTTGGCTACGGAAATTGCAAAGCCCTGTGTAAATCCATTCAAAAAGCCTATTATTGTATTTGACACAACAGTTGTTGCGCCTACTGCGGCAAATGCATTTGTACTTATATATGTACTTACTATTTTACTGTCCACAAAATTGTAAAACTGCTGAAAAACACTTCTGCACATGATCGGTATTGCAAAAAGCAAAATAACTTTCCATGGTTTTCCCTTTGTTAATTCTTTCATATGAAACCTCGTATAGTATTAATTGTCAAATAACTGCAAAATATTTACAATCCCCTGATTATTTTACCACTCTCATAGTAGGAAAGCAAAATATCCACATCCTCCTGCTCTATAACTTCACCCTTAACAGCTATACAGCTCCCCGGCGGATACACATATATATCATCTTCCGCAAAGGTTCCCAGAAGCCCCTTTATCTTCTCAGTTTCCCATTCTATTTCACTGTACCCGGGTGTTACCTGTGTATCTTTGTCCAAGTCTTTTAATACTTCATATAAATAATCAAAATCCTCCACGCTGTCAAAGGGTGTTGATATTAGCACAATATGATGTATTCCTGACATCTCGCATATTATGCCATGCTGTCTAAGCTTTTCCTCAACAATTGTTCCGTATTCCTTTGTGCAAAAAACGATGCGTGTACTGTCATATGCTATGTCCCTATTTTTCAAGCTTTCAGGAAACAATACAATATTTTTAAGCCCCGCCGCCCTTTGCCTAAAATCCGCCAAAGCATCAAGGTAGCCCCCATAATCATAAGAGCAGGCCCAATCCACCGCAAGCTCCATGCTGGAAAGCATAACATAGGAGGGCGAGGATGACATAAATATGGATTTATATTTTTGTACCGCCTTGTCCAACAGCGGATTTATAACATGCAGCAACGCCGTCTGCGTCATGGCAGGAAGCGTCTTATGAAGGCTCTGTACGACAAGGTCCGCATATGGTATAGCGCTTAACCCGTCATTCTTATACATAAACGGCAGATGAGCGCCGTGAGCCTCATCCACAATAAGCAGGATTCCGTAACGATGAAGTATTTTACTTATAGAGTAAATATCGGATATTATTCCCTCATATGTAGGACTTGTAATAACCATTGCCCCGATATCATCCTGCTTTGCACATATTGCTTCAAGCTCACCCATATCAATTGAACCATAAATTTCACTTTTATGTCCGCCGTCTTCACCGCACACTATTTCAAGCCTCTCGGGCTCTATGTAAACAGCCTCAAGCCCTAAAAGCTGTACTGTATTTATAACGGACTTGTGACAGTTTTTTGCCACGATAAGCTTTTTTGCATGAGTAGCCGCAATTGCCGTCATAATTCCGCAAGTAGCCCCATTAACAAGATAATAGCTTGCAAATGTGTTATACACCCCTGCAAGCTCCTTCTGTGACTTGTCTATCATTCCCTCTGGCATATGTAAGTCATCAAGACCATAAACCTCCGTTACATCCATTCCATAAACCTCAGATATAACCGACCTTACATTCACATGTCTGCCCTTAAAGTTAAACCCTTTTCTTTTATGCCCGGGCATGTGCCATGGGAAGTTTTGTCCATCAATATATGCCTGTAAGCCATTAACAATATATTTTTCCAATGTAATTATGCTCCTTACCTCTAGAGATGAGCAAAACTTATTTTTCGCAGACATCCGTTGTATAATATAGACAAATCATCGCAAGGCACGCTTTCGCTATGTGTCGCACGTAACGGTACATAAGGTGTCCAAATACGACACCTAAGTACCGACGGCTCCCCAATGCCTTGCTTACGATATTGTCTATATTGTACAACTGTATTTTCGCAATGGCACGTTTTGCTCATCCCTATATTACAGCTGTCTGCCATATCTACGACAACGTCAGCCCCTCCACGTCGGCAAGCGAGATGATTGTTAGCTCATCATCTGAAAAATCCGACATATTTACAAGTCTGTTAGCCTGATTATTTATGGCATTATCAAGATAGTTTCTTGCGGAACGGGCATTACCAAAGTTTTCAGGCGGATACTCAAGTACTTCATTAAAATATTCCTCTATATGCTCCACAGCCTCATCAGTAATGGCATAGTCAAGCTTTGCCGCCCTGTTCTGCATAATTGTAATAAGCTCTGATGCACTGTAATTAGGAAATTCTATCGTCCTGTTAAATCTGGAGCGAAGACCCGGGTTTGCATCAAGGAAATCCTGCATCTCATCATGATAACCCGCAACAATTACAATAAGGTCATCACGGAAATCCTCCATTGCCTTATTTAACACATCAATGGCTTCTTTTCCGAAGTCACCCTCCTGTCCTGTTGAAAGAGCATATGCCTCATCAATAAATAAAATGCCTCCCTTTGCCTTTTCCACAACCTCCATAACCTTTATACCTGTCTGTCCCATGTATCCCGCAACAAGACCGGAACGATCCACCTCAACAAGCTGTCCCTTGGATAAAACTCCAAGACAGTGGTATATTTTTGCAAGAATTCTTGCCACTGTTGTCTTACCTGTCCCTGGATTACCGAGGAATACAAGGTGATTGTTTGTAGGCGGAATCTCTAAGCCCTTTTCCTGTCGTATTTTGCATATCTTAAGAAGGTTTACAAGGTTGTTTACCTCCTTTTTTACGCTCAGCATGCCTATAAGGTCGTTTAATTCGCTTAACATTTCCTCAAGACTCACCGCTTCCTCCGCCTCGGTTATATTACCTATAAATTTATTCTCATCCTTACTTTCTGCCTCTTGTGAAGGAGTTATGTCCGCATCAAGAGTTCCACTTGCTTCAGGCATGTTGTGGGTATATACATCCCTGTTTGAGTTAAAGAAAAAGTTATGCGGTTTCTCATCAAGACGCTCCCTATCAGTACTTACCAAATCCTGTATTTCATCATATGTCGGCTCACTATACTCTGCGTCGTCATAGCCGTACTTCACAACCTCCTGCTTAACCTTGCTGCCTGACTTAAATTCTATTGTAGGCATAAAGGACATAATTTTCCCCTGAATAATATCAATATTTTCACGGAGCATCATTATATATCCGGAAAGTGCAGCTACCTCATTGGCAGTTACCTCGTCATTACATGAAATAAAATCATTTCCTACATAATTGAATGTAGTTACATACAGCATAATCAAATCATAATATTGATTGCTTATTTCTCCCGTTTCAGGTCCCACGTTTGACCTTACAAACGGTTCAAGAGATATGGGAGGTCTCTCTTTAATTTTTTCAGTTTTTAAATCCCACCTGTCCGCATATTTTGACAAATCCTTAGCTGTGTATGGCATTTTAAAAAATTCGTTTATGTACATTATCTCATCATCTGACAGCACGCCGTCAGAATATGCAAGGTAAACAAGAAAATTAAGCATATCCGTTCTGTAGGATTCCTCTAACGCAACCCTTCCCTCAGTACGGACATACTCAGCCCTTCCAATGCTTACGGCACGCCGATAGCATAAGTTATACATGGCAAGACTTTCCTGTTTTACTTTTACCTTCGGTTTTTTAAAACCGAACTTTAAATCTAATGCCATCTCTATACTCCCAATAAATTAATTTTATATATCATTAAAGTTCCAATGCTTCAAGCTCATGATACAGCCTTGCAATGGGCAATCCTACAACATTATTGTAATCTCCGCATATATCCTTTATGTATACACCGAAGCTCCCCTGTATTCCATATGCTCCGGCCTTGTCCATGCATTCCCCTTTCGCAACGTAATCCTCAATTTCTTTATCTGTCATGGGATAGCATGTAACTCTTGTACACTCACAAAAGCAGTGTGTGCATACAGTAGCGTTCGGGTCATACCACACAAAAGAAACCCCTGTATAAACCTCATGTGTATTTCCCTGTAGGCTTTTTATCATCTCCACTGCCTCATCAGTCGAAGCAGGCTTTCCAAGTATCCTTCCTCCTATGGAAACAATCGTGTCAGCACCTATGACAAGTATATTTTCCAATGCATTATTGCAGTTGACATCTTTGCATTGAGCTATTTTCTCTGCATACCTTTCATACACATCACATGCCTTAAGCATGGAAAGCTTTTGTACAACTATTTCAGGCTCTTTATCAGCAATTACCTCATCTGCATATGAAGGTATAATTTCAAAGGTGTATCCCGCCTGCTCCATAAGCTCACGTCTCCGTGGTGATTGGGATGCAAGAATAATATTTCTCATATAATGCCTCACAAAAACTTTTTGTTTTGGAAAGATTGAAGCGCTTTAAATAAAAAAGCTCATGGCTAATTTTACACCAATTAGCCATGAAAATAAACGGAAAAATTTAATTTTTATAACATTTTTATTCTTCCTTCAAAAATTCTTTTTCAAGCTCAAGCAAAGTTTTTTTCCTCTCTTTTATTCTTTTGCATGGGATTCCCACATATATACCCCAAGCATCAATACTTTTATTTACCAAAGACATACTGCCCACAGAACAACCCTCACCTATTGTTACATTAGGTAATATAGTTGACCCTGTACCGATGATGGAATGCTTTTTTATTGTGACTGCTCCCTCTATCACATTTCTAAATTTATCAGGAAGCATGGGATTTGTGAGAGACTCTCCGCTGTAATCATCACTTACTCCATATACGGCACAACGAGATGATAATGTAGTAAAATCCTCCATAATAATGCCTGCCTCACCACCAAACAGCCCGCAATATGCAGCAATATGAATATGGCTTCCCAAGCTTATATTTCCGCTTAAAATACAGAAATCGTCTATTCTCACATTATCTCCGATTTTGATTTTGTCCGCTCCGTATATTGTTGCATTTCTGCTTATTAACACATTTTTTCCATAAGCACAGAGTCCTATCTCCTTCAGTTCTTCCTCACTGTAAAAGCTTGTTTTCATCAATCATCCTCCTCAATATGCTCGCAGCCCTGAGCAATTATTGTCCGTACATGGTTATCCGCAAGAGAATAAAAAATGGATTTCCCTTCCCTGCGACTTTTCACAAGCTTATTCTGCTTTAAAATTTTGAGCTGATGAGATATTGCCGACTGGGTCATGTTAAGCGCCTCCGCCAAATCACAGACGCAGACCTCAGCCTCAAAAAGAACGAACAATATCCGTATTCTTGTGGAATCCCCAAAAACCTTAAAAAGCTCCGCCAAATCATATAGCTCCGTTTCAGGGGGCATTTTTTCGTTTACTATTTTTAAGAGATGGTCGTGTACCTCTACCGTATCACAGCATTCTATCTTTTTTACTTCTGCCACATAATCATCCTTTCGTTTATTGAATCGTAACAATTATTACATGCTCATGTCCGCACAAACAATGCCCTTATGGCATTTATAACCGCAATAACCATTACTCCCACATCGGCAAATATTGCAAGCCACATATTAGCAATTCCCAATGCTCCGAGAACAAGGCATATAAGCTTAATTCCTATTGCAAAATAAATATTTTCGTATACTATTCTTAAGCATTTTCTTGCAATTCCAATTGCGACAGGTATCTTAAGAGGGTCATCATCCATAAGCACGATATCTGCTGCCTCAATAGCGGCATCAGAGCCAAGCGCCCCCATTGCAATACCTATATCCGCTCTTGAAAGCACAGGTGCATCATTTATTCCGTCACCTACAAATGCCAGCTTTTCCTTTTCGCCCTTTTTATCCAAAAGCTCCTCAACCTTAGACACCTTATCGGCAGGAAGAAGCTCACTGTAAACCTCCGATATACCAAGAGTATTTGCAACATTTTCTGCAACAGCCCCTGCATCTCCCGTAAGCATAACCGTCTTTTTGATGCCTGCCCTGTAAAGTCCGTCTATTGCAGCCTTTGCATTAGGCTTTATCATATCAGAAATGAGAATGTGTCCTGCATATTTTCCATCTACAGCAACATGCACGATTGTCCCCACATGGTGACAGTCCTTATATTCTATACCAAGCTTTCGCATAAGCTTGCCGTTGCCCGCTGCAACGCTTATACCATCCACCTTTGCCGTTACACCATGACCGCTTATCTCCTCAAGATCAGTTACCCTGTTTTTATCAACAGGCTTTCCGTAAGCCAAAAGCAAGCTTTTACTTATAGGATGGGAGGAATAGCTTTCCGCAAGTGCGGCATACTCAATAAGCCTTTCATTTTCCAACTCATTGTGATGGATTCCTGCAACCTCAAAAACACCCTTGGTCATCGTTCCTGTCTTATCAAATACAATATACTTTACCTTGGACAATGTTTCAAGATAATTTGAGCCTTTCACAAGCACTCCCTGTCTGCTGGCGCCACCTATGCCTGCAAAGAAGCTTAACGGTATACTGATTACAAGAGCACACGGACAGCTTATTACAAGAAACGTAAGCGCCCTGTATACCCATACGCCCCACTGTGGCGAAGCACTCATAAATATCATTCTTGCAAGAGGCGGTAAAATCGCAAGTGCAAGAGCACTGTAGCAGACAGCAGGTGTGTAATATTTTGCAAATTTGGAAATAAAATTTTCTGATTTTGATTTTTTGGAGCTTGAATTTTCCACCAAATCCAAAATCTTTGAAACCGTAGATTCTCCAAACTCCCTTGTGGTTTTTATTTTAAGCACTCCGGACATGTTTATACATCCGCTTATAACTTCATCGCCTGGTTTAGCATCTCTCGGAACACTCTCACCTGTAAGCGCACTTGTGTTAAGGGATGCATTTCCCTCCACTATAATTCCGTCAATAGGGATTTTCTCACCCGGTTTTACTATAATAATTTCACCTATAGCAACCTCATCAGGGTCAACTGCCACGATATCTCCGTCTCTTTCAATATTTGCGTAATCAGGTCGGATATCCATAAGTGCGCTTATATTCTTCCTGCTCTTTCCCACTGCATAGCTTTGAAAAAGCTCACCAATCTGATAAAACAGCATAACGGCCACGCCTTCTTTATATTCGCCAAGGCATACGGCTCCCACGGTTGCAACAGCCATAAGGAAATTCTCATCAAAAACCTGTCTGTTTAAAATACCCTTAAATGCTTTCTTTAATATATCATAGCCAATAACTATGTAGGGTATCATATAAAGTCCGAATGCAAGCCAGCCGGAGACGGGAAGAAACGAAAAACCAATCATAAGGACCGCTGCCACTATAATTCTGATAAGAACCTTTTTCTGCTTTTTAGTCATAATATATCATCTCCTATTATTTAGATATATATTTCACAGTCATCCTCAACCTTTTTGCAGTTTTTAAGTACATCCTTCATAACTACCTTCGGGTCGCTTCCCTCATCAAATTCCACATTCATTTTAAGTGTCATAAAATTAACGGTTGCATCCTTAACCCCTGCCGTGTTTTTCGCAGCCTCCTCCATCTTGTTTGCACAGTTTGCACAGTCCACTTCAATTTTGTAAGTTTTTTTCATAATATTATACCTCGCTTATTCAATATTTTTTATTAACTCGTTTTATCATATGAACAATTATTCATATGTTTGATTATATTATAACCCCTTTGACGTATTTGTCAAGGGGTTTTTAAAATTTATAGCGTTTAATTTGACGTTATATATCGCCTATCCGTTCCATGCTGTTTTCACATTATAAGATTTTGAGCAATCTCAAGGACTTCATCTGTAGAAACCGTTAAAACATCTGCAATGTCATCTACTGACATACCCTTTTTTAAGAGTTTTAATGCCGCTTCCCTTTTTTCCTGCGCAGCTTTCATTTCGACTTCCCTAACCGCCTCCTCTTTTTCCTCTGCAAATAGTCTTCCAACCTGCGTCATACTAATCCACTCCTTTACAATTTTAGGAATATCAAGCCCATATACCGAAAGAGACTTTTCCTTAAAATTGTCCGCAAAAATCTTACTTGTAATATCCTTGTTCTGATATGCAATATTTTTACCCATACCATTCCTCCTTATTTTATGCAATTTACGGGGTAAAATCAATAGTTTGCAAGAATTAAAATAAACTTGAAATAAATGCAAGTTTTTATTCTTTATTTATCCCCTAACCAATCAGAAAATGTTACATAATTTGTAAACGACCTTGTACAAAAGCATCTATTTCAGGCTCCATAAAAAGCATTACAGCTTTCTGAGGAAAAATATGATTGGAATATAGTCAAATTTCTTATATAATAAATTGTATCAAATTACAGCAGATAAGGAAGAAAATATGAAAACATATCATTTTATTGTCAATACACACTCAGGTTCAGATAAGGGCAAAACCATATGGGGCAATATTTTGTCCTTTATAAAAGAGCAGCAGATTGATTATAAGATATACTTGCCGGATAGCGCAGACGATGCCACTCTTTTAGTGTCCCGTCTCACCAGTAACCTGAATGAGGATATACATATTGTTGTTGTAGGCGGAGACGGAACTATTAATGCCGTTTTGCAGGGAATTGTGGATTTTGAACATACTCTGTTATCCTGCATTCGCATTGGTTCTGGCAATGATTTTGCAAGAAATATGAATATACCGAAAAACTATGAGGAAAATATACTCCATTTACTAAATTCTCCGAAGGAATATAAACTTGACTATGGTGAAGCCACATATTTAACCACATCAGGAGAAAAAAACACCAGGCGTTTTATAATCAGCTCTGGTATCGGCTATGATGCGGCAATCTGCGAAGAAGTTGGACGAAGCAAATTAAAGCAGTTCCTCAACAAGCTTCATTTAGGCAGACTGGTATATGTTTGTATTGGTGTAAAACAGATTTTTGAAAAAAAGGTTGTTAACGCATATTTACAGTTAGATAATGAAAAAACTAAAAAAATTGATAAAATGTTTTTTACAGTAGGTATGATACA